>CAXBJY010000033.1:0-56471 GCA_963976285.1 uncultured Gammaproteobacteria bacterium | reverse complement strand
GGAACCACCATTCCCTGCGCACGGCGCCTTGTCATCACCGATTTCTGGGTGCAACACGACACCCTCTATTTTTGCGACCGCTTCTAGTTCGCGCAGTGTACCGGTGGCCGTTTGTGCGCCCACGGTTGTGCCGTTTCGATTTGCCCCGCAAGCCGGAACAGGGTCGCTTCGTCACCGAAGCGGCCCGCGAACTGCACCCCGATCGGCAATCCGTCCGTGCTCATGTGCAGGGGCATCGACATCGCGGGCTGTCCCGTCAGGTTGTAGACGTAGGTGAACGCGACGAAATTCAGGATATCGAGCAACCATTGACCCGGCTTGTCCGGATCCGGCACGAACGCGCCGACTCTGACCGGGGGTACCGACAGGGTCGGCATCAGCAATGCATCGTAACCGCCATCGGCATACCAGTACGCCATGCGGCGGGAGTAGCGCTGCGCATCCTCGACCGCCCGCAGATACTGCCCTGCATGTATCGCACGGGCACTTTGATACCAGTCCCAGGTGGAATCTTCCATGTCGTCACGGGTCATCTCGCGACCAATTTCCGCCTCCCAGTACGCGATCACATGTGCGGTGAACGCGGAAAACCGCGGCCCGAAAGTCCCCGGCATGTCCGGGTGCGCGAACACATCGGCATCGATCAGTTCGACCTCGTGCCCAAGGTTCCCGCACAGATGCGCGGCGTGCTCAACGGCATCGATGCATTGCCGATCCGGCGTCGTCGTTTCATGCCAGCCGGACGGAAGCCGGGTGATGAAACCGATCTTCAGGCGTCCCGGGTCACGCCCGGCTTCCTCGAGATACGAACGCTCGGGCGGTGCGAGCGAGTAGGGGTCGCCAATATCGGGCCCACCGGTGGCATCGAGCATCGCTGCCGAATCGCGCACGGTTCGGGTAACGACGTGTTCGTAGATAATGCCGCTGCCGAGGTCGCCGAACAGTGGGCCGAGCGGGTTGCGCCCGCGGGTCGGCTTCATACCAAACAGGCCGCAACACGCCGCCGGTATCCGGATCGACCCGCCGCCGTCATTCGCGTGTGCAAGTGGTACGACGCCGGCCGCGACCATCGCCGCCGAACCGCCACTGGAACCGCCGGGTGTATGTTCGATATTCCACGGGTTCAGCGTCGCCCCGTGGAGCTCGGGCTCGGTTACGGGCGCGCCGCCAAACTCCGGCGTGTTCGTTTTGCCGCAGATCACGAGCCCGGCCTGGCGCTGACGCCGTACGAGTTCGCTGTCGATGCGCGAGACATAATTCGCGAGCGCGCGACAACCCTCGTTGAGCGGTGCGCCGGCATATTCCGCGAGCAGATCCTTGAGCAGGAATGGAACGCCGCAAAACGGCACGTCGGCGGTCCGTCCCGCCGCCACTTCGCCGCGCCAGTGTTCCGCCACGCGGCGCGCTTCATCGTACATCGTGTGGATTACGGCGTTCAGCAGCGGATTGATTTTTTCAATGTTGCCGATCGTGTGGTCGAGCAGTTCGACCGGGTCGAGTTCGCCCTTGCGGACGAATTCACCAAGCGCGAGACCGTCGTAGCCGGAAAGGTCGTCTTGCATCCTGTTCTCCTTCGTATGCGTCCCGTCGTGATGAATCCGCGGCGTGCATCTGGACCGCGCTGTCTGCGCAAACGCCCCCGGTCAGCGCTTTTTGCCGAACAACGACCCCATGATGCCGCGCACGAGTTGGCGTCCGAGGTTGCTGCCGATCGCGCGGACTACGCTTTTCGCCATCGCTTCCCCGATCGATTGCCGGTTGCCGCGTGACCGCGGCTTCGCCGTTGCACCGGCGCTTTCGCCTGCCTCGCGGTCGGCCTGTTTTGCTTGCGCGCGTGATTTCAGTTCCTCGTAGGCCGACGCGCGGTCGATCGCCTTGCGATACGTTTCGGCGAGCGCGCTCGAACCGATGATCTGGTTGCGCAGGGCCCGCGTGACTGGACCAATCTGCGAACACGGCGGGCGGATCAGCGTGCGCTCCACCGGGGTCGGTGCCCCCTTCGGATCGAGCACGGAGACGAGCGCTTCGCCGGTACCAAGCTCCGTGATCACGCGTTCCGTATCGAGCGCCGGATTCGGACGAAATGATTCCGCGATCAGTTTTACCGCGCGGCGATCCTTCGGCGTGAATGCACGCAAGGCATGCTGGATTTTCATGCCGAGCTGTCCGAGCACGGACTCAGGGATATCGAGCGGACTCTGCGTCACGAAGTAAACCCCGACGCCTTTCGAGCGGATCAGGCGCACGACCTGTTCAACTTTGTCGAGCAGTGATTCCGGTGCCTGGTCGAACAGCAGATGGGCCTCATCGAAAAACAGCACGAACTTCGGCACCTCGGCGTCACCCTGTTCCGGCAACTCCTCGAACAATTCCGCGAGCAGCCAGAACAGGAAACAGGCATACAGATCCGGCGAACGCGCGACGAGTTGCGTCGCATCGAGAATATTGATCACGCCGTAACCGTTCTCGTCGGTCTGAATCAAATCGGACAATTGCAGTGCGGGCTCACCAAAAACCTCTGCCGCACCCTGTTCTTCGAGCGTCAGCAGGCGGCGCTGGATAGCGCCGATACTCGCGCCGGAGATATTGCCGTACTCGAGCCTGTACGCCTTGGCCTGTTCACCGACATGCGCGAGCATCGCGCGCAGGTCTTTCAGATCAAGCAGTAACAGGCCATTGTCGTCAGCGATGCGAAACGCCGCGTACATGACCCCGGTTTGCGTTTCGTTCAGATTGAGCAGCCGCGACAGCAGCAACGGCCCCATTTCCGATATCGTCATGCGTACCGGAATGCCCGATTTCCCGAACAGGTCCCAGAACACGACCGTGTTCGCGGCGAACTCGAACCCCTCGATGCCGATTTTCGTGATCCGCTCGCTGACTTTCGGGTGGGCCTTGCCGGCATGGGCAAGCCCGGACAGATCGCCCTTGATGTCGGCGGCGAACACCGGCACCCCCAGCCGTGAAAATCCCTCGGCGAGTATCTGCAGGGTAACCGTTTTCCCGGTCCCGGTAGCGCCGGTGACGAGACCGTGACGGTTCGACATGCGCCCGAGTTGATTGATTTGGCGCTCGTCCGCGCCGCCGACCAGGAGGGGGGTGCCTGCATCCGTATTCATCGTCTGGGTGTCCGCGTTCGGGTAAGACAGGGGGGGGCCAAACTCTACCGCACGAACCGATTGATCCGAAAGCACCGGATCCCCGATGTCGCCAATGGCGCGGTTTGCTTGCACCGTTACCCGATGGCTCGGCACCGGTCCGACCCGCATACTTCAACGTCTGGCGCCCGGCGCCCGCAGCGGAGCTGCGGCACGAAGCGTCGCCGGGCGGATTATTGACAACCCCTTAAAGGAGGGAAGCATGTCGTACAAGATCGACGAAATCGAGGGCATCGGCCCGACGTACGCGGCCAAATTGAAGGACGCAGGCATTGATACGACCGACGATTTTCTGCAGCTGTGCTGCGACGCGAAGGGTCGCGACACGATCGCGAACAGCAGCGGCATATCGGGAAAGCTCATCCTGTCGTGGGCGAACATGGCGGATCTGATGCGGGTTAACGGGGTGGGGCGCCAGTACGCGGAATTGCTGCACGCCGCCGGGGTCGACACGATCAAGGAACTGCGTACGCGCAACGCCGAGAACCTGGCCGCCGCGATGAAACAGGTCAACGACGAGAAGAACCTCGCGAACGCCTGCCCGGGCGCGCCCGCGGTGCAGGCCTGGATCGACAAGGCCAGGGACATGGATCCGGTGATCACACACTAGTCGTGCTACGTCCGGGTGCCAGGGACGGCCTCGGGCGCAGCTTTCGCGGATTGTTAAAATTTGTTTATTTATTGTTAAATTTCAATTAGTTACCCCTCTTTTTCTGTGACCGGATCGACACCCTGTCCGATCCCCCCGACGCACGTCACAAATTTCCCTGACCCGCATGGCGCGGGCTTGCACGACGCCGTAAAACTGCACTCAGGCGTCGCCACACCCGACTTCACGGGTGGCAGCGGCGCCGTCGGATTCAGGAGATTAGTGACCATGAAACAGTTGATGAAAGCAGCACTCATTACGGGTGTATTGACAGCGCCTTCGGCACACGCGGATTTTTCGGGCAGCTACGCCATCGATCTGTGGAACGCCGTCACGAATGGCGGCGTGATCGATACGAGTGGTGCACCGGCCTCCGTCACGCTCGTGTCGAACAATACGGGCACCCCGAACGCGAACCAGGATCTGACGTTCACGGCATTCGAGAACGCGACGATCACGTTCGACTGGCAATTCACGACGACCGATACCGCGACGGCGACCACGGCGGGCGCGCAATGGGACCCATTCGGGTACCTCCATGCCGGTTCCTTCGTTCGCCTCACCGACAACAGCGGTCCTGACGTTCAAAGCGGCAGCGTCAGCTTCGATGTACTCACGGGTCAGGTTTTCGGGTTTCGCGCGAACACCGTAGACGGACTCGCGGGCGCTGCGACGACCGTCGTCGGCAACTTCACGGCGGCCGGCCCGTCCGCGGCCGTCGTACCGCTGCCGCCGGCGGTGTGGCTGCTCGGCGCCGCGATCAGCGGCCTGCTCGTACTCACGCGGCGCGAAAAACTGCCGGCCACCCCGACACCGCTGACCTGAACGAACGCACAGCAAACCACAGTTAACAAGCCCCGGGTACCGGGGCTTTTTTTCGCCGGCGACAATGATCGCGGACGTTATACTGCGTGCGATGGCTGGTCAGGATTCAAACATCGCACGGATGCTCCCGGGAATTGTCCCGCCGCACCGGTTCCGCGATCCGCACCCGCACATCGTGTCGCCGCGCCGGTCACCGGGTACGGTATGAAACCGTTCGTCGCTGCCTGCGAAAACAACCGCGCCCCAATCCTCGAGGTGTTGCGGGGCGTGCTCGCTAACGCCTCCGCGGTGCTCGAAATCGGCAGCGGGACCGGTCAACATGCCGTGTATTTCGGCGCCCACCTGCCGCACCTGACGTGGTACACCTCGGATCTGCCCGGGCACCACGACGGGATCCGGCAATGGCTCGACGAAGCGGCGCTGGACAATGTGCGCGCACCGCTGACGCTCGACGTCACGAACCGGCCATGGGCAGTGCCACGCGTCGATGCGGTTTATTCCGCGAACACGGCCCACATCATGCCGTGGTCTGCCGTCGTGGCGATGATTCATGGCGCTGCCGGCGCGCTCGAAGCGGGGGGCCGCTTCGTTCTGTACGGTCCATTCAACTATGGCGGCGCCTACACGAGCGCGGGTAACGCGCGCTTCGATCAGTTCCTGCGAGCGCACGATGCGGCGTGGGGAATCCGCGATTTTTCGGCGCTCGACGCACTCGCGTCCGCGACCGGGTTAACGCTTGTCGACGATCACGCAATGCCCGCAAACAATCGTCTGCTCGTGTGGAACAAAGCAGGTCGTTGAACGTACGTGGTTAAAACATGCCAGCGATCTATTGCGCTCGGTCGGCATCCGTGCACAATGCTTTTTGAACATTCAGGTTTTGGGGAACCTCAGATGCACGTTAGTACCAGAAAACTTATTGTCTTTATCTTGTTGTGTCTATCAGGCTGGTCGTTGCCTGCTGCCGCGGAATCTCCGGCGGGCATGCGACTGTACGTACTGAACTCCGGCTCACTGTCACTCGGCAAGGGCGCGCTGCAGAATTTCGCGCCGATGGAACCACTGATCCGGATCCCGGTCGCGTTCTTCGTCATCAAACATCCGCGCGGCAATGTCCTGTTCGATACCGGCAACAACGACAAGATCATCGACGATCCGAGCTACTGGGGCCCGAACTTTGGCGCGATGAAACCGACGAACACGCCGGAAATATCGATCGAATCGCAGCTCGCGCGAATCGACATGAAACCCGATGATTTCAATTACGTCGTCGTCAGCCACATGCATCTCGACCACGGCGGCAATGTCGGTAAATTTCCGAACTCGACGATCGTGATCCAGCGCGATGAAATCGAATATGCGATGTTCCCCGACGAACCTTTCGCCGGTGCATTTATCCCGGGCGATGTCGCCGCATTGCGCTCGGCGGTCGGGGTTAAAAAGCCGAACGCGATGCCGATGCTGATCCTCGAAAAAACCGACCTCGACATCTTCGGCGACGGCAGTGTCGTCGTGAAGCGCGCGCGGGGCCATACGAAAGGCGGGCAAATGCTCATCGTCCGCCTGCCAAACACCGGCACGGTCATTCTCACCGGCGACGCCGCGTATTTTCGCGACAATGTGCTGAAGAGCCTGCCGCCGAACCTGGCGCTCGCCTACGATCCGCCGGGCATCATGCGCGGCTACGAATGGATCCGCTATATGATGGCGAGCGAAGGCGCGGACTTCTTTACCTCGCATGACCCGGACGCGTTCAAGGCTTATAAAAAGGCGCCTGAATATTACGACTGAAACGGCCGCACAGGCGGTCGTCGTCGCGGCCGGCCTGTGCAAACGCTACGGCCGGCGTGAAGCGGTAAGAGACGTGTCGTTCAGCGTCGCGCCCGGACAGGTCTTCGGTCTGCTCGGGCCCAACGGCTCCGGCAAGAGCACGATCCTGCGGATGCTCGTCGGCGTCATGCGACCGGATGCGGGACACGCCTCGATTAGCGGTCTCGATGTCATTGCCGACGGGCCGGCGGCCCGCGCCCGGATCGGCTACGTGCCCGAGGACATCCCGCTGTACGGTCACAGTCGGGTCGACGAGTTCCTCGCCATGATGGCGGCCCTGAAAGGTCTCGACGTGCAGCAACGGCGGCGCGCCATCGATGCCGTCGTCGAACGTCTCGCGCTCGGTGATGTCCGCCGCAGTGTTATCCGCCAGCTCTCGCGCGGCTTTCGCCAGCGTGTAGCGATCGCCCAGGCCATGCTCGGGACACCTCCGGTACTCGTGCTCGACGAACCGACGAACGGCCTCGACCCGCGCCAGATCATCGAATGTCGCGAACTCGTGGCCAGCCTCGCCGGCACCCATGCCGTTTTGATCACCTCGCACATCCTCAGCGAGATCGAAAAGGTCGCCGACCGTGTCGCCATCCTGCTCGACGGCCGCCTGCTCGCGATCGAGGACATGACCCTGGCCGACGGTTCCCGGCTCGATCTGGAACGGCGCTTTCTCGAATTGACCGAGCCGAATTCATGAATCGTTTCCGGGCCGTGTATGCGAAGGAAATGGCGGCGATTTTCTACGCCCCGATCGCCTATATCGTGATCGCCGTATTCGCCTTGCTCATGGGTTACACGTTCTGCGCGCAGTTGTTCCATACCCGCAGCGTCTCGCTGATCGCGCTCGTATACCAGGCCGCGACGCTGCTGTTGTTGACCGTGCCGCTGATCACGATGCGTCAGCTCGCCGAAGAGCGCAGCAGTGGCACGCTGGAACTCCTGCTCAGTTCCCCGACCGGCGAATTTACGCTCGTCGCCGGCAAGTTCTGCGCCAGCCTGACCCTGGTCATCGTGCTGCTCGCGGTAACGATGTGCTATCCACTGACGCTCGCGTGGCTTGCGGCGCCGGACTGGGGCACCGTTTGCAGCGGTACGATCGGATTGTTGCTGTTCGGCGCGGCGCTGATCGCGATCGGCATTGCGGTCTCCGCGCTGACGTCGAACCAGGTGATCGCGGCCGCCGTGACGATGGGCGTATTCCTGCTGTTATGGATGGCCGAAGTGCTCGGGATTTACCTGCCCGGCGTGCTCGCCGATTACGCCATCGCGATGTCGCTCGACACCCGGCTGACCCCGTTCGCGACCGGGGTCGTGTATCTCTCGGACGTCGGCTTTTTCCTCAGCCTGACGGCGCTCGGCTGCTGGGTTGCGACCCTGCGCCTCGCTCGCCGCTAACGGTCCCGGCCCGTGAGCGAGATTGCGTGGTTCGGCGGCTGGGTGATCGCGATAGTCATCGTCTACGCGAGCGCGCTGCGTCTGCTCGGCTGGTGCTGGGCGGCACCCGGACGGTGGCAACGCGCCCTCAGGCTGACGCTCGTCGGCACGTTCATCCTCGCGATGACGGCGTTCGCGAACGTTGCACTCGTCCGCCACGATCGACAGATCGATCTGACGTCCGTGCATCGTTACACGCCGAATGCGCAGGCGCTTGCCGTCATCGATTCGCTCGATCGGCCGGTCGCGCTGACGTATTTCTATCGCGGCGATGACCCTGCCGGCGTGCGCGCGCAACGGATCGTCGAAGGGTTCGGCCGCCGCAACCCCTTGCTCGCGGTGACGACTTCGGATCCCGACACCGATCCGACGCTCGCGCGTACGTCCGGGGTCAAGCTATACAACGCCGCGTTGCTCGAAGCCGACGGCCGCCGGATCGTCGTCCAGGGCACTGACGAGCGCGAGATCGCACTCGGGGTTCAGCGCATCATCGGCCTGAATACACTGCGAGTGTGCTTCATGACGGGGCACGACGAATACCCGAGCGATAACGAAACGTTCCATACCCACGTCGAAGCGCTCGGCGGCGGCGCCCATGATCACGATCACGGCGCGCATGCCGTTGTCGAAACAACGGCGCACGGGATCGGCCGCCTGCGACGCTCGCTCGAAGCGCTGGGTCACGGCGTGCGTGATATCTCCCCGGCAATCGACGGCGAAATCGACGCGGCGTGCCGCGTGCTGATCGATGCCGGTCCACGCACTGCCTACAGCGACATCGAAGTCACGGCATTGCGCGATTACCTGGCCCGGGGCGGTGCGGCGCTGCTCATGTACGATCTTGGTTTTCCGCTTGCGCCGGGCCACGCGCGCCTGCTGCAACGGTTCGGGATAAAACCGGCGGCGGCGATCGTTGTCGATGACGTGCAGCATTACGCGGGCGATGAGGAAATGGTCGCGGCCCTGAGTTATCCCCCGCACCCGGTGACGAGGAACGTGTCGTTCGCGTTTTTTCCCGGCGTACGGCCGCTCGAACTTGGCGCGCCGGAGCAGGGGATCGAGCGCACGGCAATCGTGACGAGCAGCACGAACGCGCGCATCGTGCCGCTCGCCGCCGACCCCGCGCAGGATCACGACCATGATCATGATCATGATCATGATCACAACCAGGACCACGATCATGATCGTTCAGCACCGCTCGACTCGCCGCGCGGCAACGCGGTCCTCGCCGCCGCCGTCACAGGGCGGCTCGCGCCGGACGCGACCCCGTTTCGGCTCGTGCTCATCGGTGACAGCGATTTCGCGAGTAATTCGTTCTACCCGTACATGTCGAACAGCCGGCTCGCGCTGTCGATCGTGCGCTGGCTGAGCGGCGAGGAATCGAGCGCCGCGATCGATGCGCGGGTCGACGTCGTCGAATCCATCGAACTGAGCCGCACGCAGCAACGTTGGGTCTTTGTCCTGCTCGTGCTCGTTTTGCCGGGATTGATCGCCGTGCTCGGCGGCGCGATAGGGTGGCGGCGGCGATGAACAGTCGCCGGCGCAATTACGTCTGGGGCGCGGCCAGCCTCGTGGCGATCGCCTATGTGATCATCATGTACGTTACCGGCGCACCGCCAACCCACGGCAATCGGGTTGTCAGTGAAGTTGCCGGCCTGCTCACGCTCGAGCCGGCCCGGATCGAACGCATTGACGTTGTGGCGGGCGATCATACGCACACGTTCGAGCGCGGGCCCGACGGCTGGCACGCGCATGACGGTGACGAGGAAGAGCCCGTCGACCCGTTGATCGAAACCGCGCTCGGGCTCATGCATCGCGCCGCACCGATCCGGGTATTGCGGCCGGAACAAACCGCGGGCGTACCACCCGAGGCCTATGGCCTGTCACCACCTGCGCTCGAAATCCGGCTGTCGACGAAGGCAGCCGGCGACACATTTCGCGCCGTGTTCGGCGATGCCGTGAACGACGGCAGGGCGCGTTACCTGCGATTGCATAGCCGCGCCGAGATCTGGATCGTCTCCGGATTCGTCTACGATGCGTGGCGCGCACTCATGCATTAATCCACGGACGTCCCCGCATGACGCGCGACTAGCGAAAATGCGGCATTACGTCGCTGGCGAACAGCGCGAGGTAATCATTCATTGCCGCGGCGGGCATGCCCGGCGGTACCGTCCACGTGTAATAACGTTCGATACCCGTCGCTTCGACATAAGCGCCGATCAGATCGACGGCATGCTGCGGCGTGACGACGTCGATCATGCCGGACTCGCGCAAGTCGTCCTCGTTCGTCACGTCGGGAAATCCGGGTTGCCCGGCATCGGCAAACCACGCGTTGTACATCTGCAGCTGATAGATGACGTAGGGCGCGACCTCGCGGAACGTAGCATCCGGCGTATTCGATACGATCAGCCAGAAATGTCCGCCGGCAAGATGCCCGGGACCACTGCGCCCGAGACGCGCGCGCTCGGCGTGGTAGATCGGCACGAACGGCGTCATGTCCCCGGTGCCGATGTAACCGTCGCCGAGGCGCGCCGCGCGTTTCGCCGACGCCGGCGCGAAACCACCGACCCAGATCGGCGGTCGTGGTTGCTGCACCGGCAGCGGACTCAGTTTCGCGCCGCTAATCTGATAATGCTCACCATCGTAGTCAACGGTTTCGCCTTCCCATAAGCGGCGAATAATTTCGAGACCTTCATTCGTACGCCCGGCCCGATCCTCGCGCCGCAGTCCGAGTCCGGCAAACTCCTGCGGCCGGTAACCGATCCCGACCCCGAGTTCGAAACGGCCGTTCGACAGAATGTCGATCGTGGCGCCGTCTTCGGCGACGCGCACGGCATCATGCAGCGGCAACAGCAGAACCGATGTACCGATCCGAATCGTGCGCGTACGCACGGCGATCGCCGCGGCCAGCGCGAGGATCGACGGTGCGTGCCCGTCCTCGCAGAAATGATGCTCCGTGAGCCACACGTCGTCGTAACCAATCGTCTCGGCCCAGGCGATCTGGTCGAGTGTTTCCGCGTAGATATCGGAGTCGGGCCGTTGCCATGCAGCCGGGTTGCGCAATGAATACCACAGCCCGAATTTCAAACCCTGCCCGCTCATACCGTGCTCCCGTGAGATGCTTTGCGAAATTTGCCCGACGGTTCGAGGCTAGGGTTCGCCCCGGACCGTGTCAAGACAGCTGCGGGGACGTTTATGTCACACTGCGATCCCCCGGGGCGTGGTCAAATAACGCCCGTTCAGCAACCGGAGAGAACGAGCTATGGCACTTTGGAATGTGGAATTGCAAAACGGTATCGCGGTGGCGAGCTACCTGAATCCGCCGATGAACTACATGACCGCCGAAGGCATGAACGAATTGAAGGCATTGATCGAGGAGTGGCGCGATCCGGCCGTGCGCGTCGTCATCCTCACCGGCGGGGCGCCGGACCGATTCATCACGCACTACAGCGTCGAGGAACTCGTCGCGAGCGCGCGCGACAAGGCGCGGATGATGAATATCGGCCGTGCGTGGCTGCATCACCACAACGGCACGCTGACGAACCTCGAACACCTGCCGAAACCCGTCATTGCGGCGATGACCGGCAGCACGATGGGCGGCGGTTTCGAAACCTCGCTGTGCTGCGACATCCGGATCGGGCAGCACGGTGACTACCGTTACGGATTACCCGAGGTCACGCTCGGTATCCTGCCGGGCGGCTGCGGTACGCAGCGGCTGTCACGCCTGATCGGCGCCGGTCGCGCGATCGACTTCATTCTGCGCGGCCGCATCTGCCGCCCCGAAGAAGCGCTCGAACTCGACATCATTCATGAAGTTGCCGTCGATGCGAAAGCGCGTGCGCTGGAAATCGCGACGGAAATGCTCGGACTTTCCGCCGTCGCGATCGCGGAGACGAAGCGCGCCGTGTACGAAGGCAGCGAAGTACATCTGCAGGGCGGCCTCGAGATCGAAGGCGATGCGTTTATCCACACGATGATGACGGACGAAGCCGTCACGATCATGGAAGAGTATGTCGCCCAGGATTATGCCGACCGGATCGCGTGGCTCGAGCGCAAGAAGGGATTGCTGCACCCGCGCTGAGCGCGCGATTCACACCGGCTCCACGATGACTTCGGTCCCGTGCACACTCGTGCTTTCGCCCATATCGGCCTTGCGCGCGGTGTGCACGAAATTCACGTTCGCGCCCCCGTCCTCGCGGTTCGGCCAGCGACCCTTGTATGACACAGCCGTGCCGGGCAGCACCTGGTCGTCGATTTTCGCGACGAGCTCGAGCGCGCCGGTCGCGTTGCGCAGACGCACCCGCGCGCCATCGTGGATCCCGGCGGCCGCGGCGTCGGCGCCGTTGAGCCGCACGCTGGGCGGACCGGATTGTTCGGCAATGTGCGGATCGTTCGCGTAGGAGTCGTTCAGGCGCCATTTCGACGCCGGGGTCAGCAGGCGCACATGCCCGGCCGCGGGTTTCGGGTCGACGTTTGCCAGCGGCGTGCGCGGCAAGCCCATGTCCTCGGCCGCGGCGGACGCGATTTCAATGCGGCCGCTCGGCGTTTCGAACCGCAGCGACTCGTGCATGATCATCGGCTCGTCGCCGAGCGCGAAATGCCCGCGACGCTGCAGTTCGGCGTAATCGAATCCCGGATTCATCTGCGTCATCATGCCGGCGAGCAGACTCGCATCGTCTTCGAACAGCGCCGGTTCATCGAGGTCCATCGCGCGGGCAAGACGACGGAAGATTTCCTGGTTCGGCAGGCTCTGCCCGACAGGGTCGTTCACTTTTGTCTGCGCCCCCATGTGCAAATGAAAATAGCTGAACGTGATGTCGTCGAATTCGAGAAAACTCGCCGCCGGCAGGACGATGTCGGCATAGGCCGTCGTATCCGTCGGGAAACAGTCGACCGCGACGGTGAACAGATCCTCGCGCGCGAACGCTGCGCGCAGCTCATGCTGACGCGGCGCCGAGGCCAGCGGATTTGTATTCCAGGCGAACAACGCCTTGAATTCGTCCGGGTCGGCAAGACGCGGCGCGAGATCCATGTGACTGACGGTTTTACCCGCCTGCGTGCCGAGTTCGGCGCCGCCGAGCCAACCGAGGTCCAGCCCCGCGAAACCCGGGGTCAGGTTCAGATAGTAAAACCCCGTGCCGGGCTTGCCGACATTGCCCGTGAGTGCCGGCAGCAACCCGATCGCGCGCATGATATTGCCGCCTTCAGGTTGTCGCTGCAGGCCCTGGCCACACCACAACAGCGCCGGCCCGGCGCCGTAAATTTCCGCCGCGCGCTCGATATCGGCGACCGGAACGCCGGTTTGTTCCGCCGCCCATTGCGGGGTGCAGTGATCGATCGTCGCGGCGATCTCATCCGCGCCGAGCGTGTGGGCCGCGATGAACGCCTCATCGAACCGTCCGTTCGCACGCAGCGCGTGAAGTAATCCGAAGGCGAGTGCGGCGTCCGTGCCCGGTCGCGGCTGCAGGTGCAAATCCGCCGCGGCCGCGGTCTCCGTGCGCACCGGGTCGACGACCACAATCTTTGCCGGTGATTCCGGCAACCAGTGTTCGTGCGCGTGCGGAGCCGAGAACGACGGATTCGCGCCCCATACGACAATGCACGCGGCGTCTTTTGCCGTGCGCGGATCGAAGCCGGTGACGGAATTACCGAACAGCAGATGCCAGGCGACATGGCCGGCGGCGTTGCAGATTGAATCCGGGTCGACCTCCGAGGCGCCGAGGAAGTTGAACAGGCGGTTCGGGAACAGGTAGGCAATCAACGACAGCGTACCGGAGTAGTGCGTGTGCAGGATCGCATCCCCGCCATCGGAAGCGATGATCCGACGCAGGTTCGTCGCGATGTCGCCCAGCGCGTCGTCCCACGAAACCGCTTCGAACTGCGCCGCGCCTTTCGCCCCCGTGCGACGCAGCGGGGTCGTCAGGCGGGCGGAGGCATCCTGCCAGACGCCGTTGTAGGCGATGGCGCATTTGCTGCACAGACGACCGCGGGACACGGGATGATCGGGATCGCCGAGGATCCGCGACGGCGCGTCGCTGCGCTGTTCAACGAGAATTCCGCAACCGTCGTAGCAGTCGCGCGGGCAGTTTGTCCGGAGAAGTTGTCTGGCAGTCATACGTCGGTCCTGAGGCAATGGCGGCGGGCCGTATTCCAGCCGCGACGCCGTGAACTGAGTGAGCGTGCACGATCACAGCGGAGTTGGTACTTTGCGATACGAACCGGCCATCCGTCCACTACCTAAATGGGTCATTTTGATTATGCGTGAAACCAACATTCTCAGTGGCATTCGTGTGCTCGATTTCTCCCGCTACATCGCCGGACCCTACTGCGCCGCGTTGCTCGGATACCTTGGCGCCGACGTCATCCGGATCGAAAAAGCCGGCGGCAGCGAAGATCGCTTCGTCGTGCCGCTCGGCGGCGACGGTGGCGCGGTGTTCGCGCAAAGCGCCGGCAACAAGCGCAGCGTCTGTCTGAACCTGAAGGATCCGCGCTCGAAAGACGTAATCCGGCGACTCGTCAGCGCCGCCGATGTCGTCGTCGTAAACCATCCACCGGCCGGCTTGCGCGAACTCGGTCTCGACTACGCGAGCCTCACAGCGATCAAACCCGACATCATCCTCACCACCCAGACCGCCTACGGACATACCGGCCCGTGGGCCGAACGCGGCGGCTTCGACGGCATCGGTCAGGTCATGTCCGGCGCCACGTATTTTTCCGGCACGGAAGGATCGCCGATGAAAACGGCGGTGCCTTACGTTGATTTCGGCACCGCGCTGTACAGTGCGTTCGCGACGCTCGCGGCGCTGTATCAAAAGCGCGAAACGGGCGCCGGACAGCATGTGCAGGCGTCGCTGCTTGGTACCGCGATGGCGTTTTTCAGCCCGATTCTGATCGAGCAGGCCGCGGTCGCGCGGAACCGGGTCGGCAGCGGCAATCGCTCGCAAACCTCGGCACCGTCCGATGTCTTCGCGACGGCCGACGGCCATGTCCTGTTGCACGTCGTCGGCAACGGCATCTTCCGGCGTCTCGCGCGGGTGCTCGACCGCGAAGACTGGCTCGCGGACGACACGCTGCAATCCGACGAAGCGCGGGGCGAGGCGCGCGACCGGATCTGCGCCGCCGTGGCGCAGTGGTGCGCGACGCGCAGCACCGCGGAGATACTCGACGAAATGGCCGCGCTCGGCGTACCGTGCGGCCCCGTGCTGAAACCGGCGGAAGCGCTCGTCCACCCGCAGGCGGCGGCGATGGATTTTTTCTCCCGGATTCCACTGCCGGGACTGGCGGACGATGCCACGGTCGTCGATTTCCCGGTGGCGATGAGCGGGGCGGATGTCGGCCTGCACAGCGGTATACCCGCTACCGGCGAGCATTCCGCGGCCGTGCTGGCCGAGCACGGCTACAGCGATGAAGAAATCGCGGCGTTCCGGCGCGACGGCGTGATCTGAGCGTCGCGACGGGCCCGGACGAGCGTTTATACTGGTTCGCCGATAACAACAACGAGAGGCGAAGAAACGACGTGAGCGAGGCCACCAACGAAGCGACCACCGGCATCCTGTCTTTTGGCGCCTACATCCCGCGCTTGCGCATCGCGCGTAGCGCCATCGCCGACGGACTTGCATGGGCAATGCCCGGCGCCCGGAGCATGGGCAAGGGCGAACGCGCGTTCGCGAACTGGGACGAAGACGTCATCACGATGGCGGCCGAAGCAGGGCGCGAATGCCTGCGCGGTAGCGCCGCCACCGTCAACGCCGTGCAGCTCGCCTCGACCACGTTCCCGTTTCTCGATCGCAGCAACAGCGGGGTCGTGGCGGACGCGCTGCAGTGCGGCAAAACGCTGCGCACCGAAGACCTCGCCGGCAGCCGCCGCGCCGCCACCTCGGCGCTCGCACGGCTCGCGCTGACACCGGCGGCCGCCGAATCCACGTTATTGATCGCGAGTGAATGCCGCGAGACGCGTCCCGGCAGTCCGGCGGAAATGGCCTACGGCCACGCCGCTGCCGCGGTCCTCGTCGGGGCCGGCGAACCGATTGCGAAGTTCCGCGGCATCGGCTCCGTTCACGCCGATCTCGTCGATCAGTACCGCAGTGCCGAAGGCGAATTCGATTACGCGCTCGAGGAGCGCTGGGTCCGGGAGGAGGGTTACTTCAAGCTGATTCCCGCCGCTATCTCGGCGGCCATGGAAAACGCGGGCACGAACCTCGGCGAGATCCACCGCATCGTTCTGCCGGCATCGGCCGCGGTGGCGCGGGGACTGGCAAGAGTGCTGAAAGTCGGGACCGAATTGTTCACCGACCCGCTGGCCGCCGGCTGCGGCGACTGCGGAGTCGCCCATCCGTTGCTCATGCTCGCGAGCGCGCTCGAGTCGGCCGTGCCGGGTGAGCAGATCCTCGTCCTCGGCTTTGGCCAGGGGGCCGACGCGATCGTGCTCGAAACGACCCCGGCACTGGCAAAACTGCAGGACGGGCGCGGGGTCGCGCGAACGCTCGCGGACAAACGCGTAATCGACAACTACACGATGTTCCTGTCGCTGCGTAACCAGATCGCGATCGATTTCGGTATGCGCGCCGAGCGCGACAATCGCACCGCGATGTCGGCGATGTACCGCAAACGCGACGACATCAGCGCCATGATGGGCGGACGCTGCCGCGAGTGTAATACGCTGCAGTTCCCGCACGCCGCGATCTGCGTCGCCTGCGGGGCGCGCGATGCGCAAACGCCGGAAAGCCTGTCGGGCCTGACCGGTCGGGTGAAGTCCTATACTGAGGACTGGATGGCGTATACCCCGCACCCACCGTATATCTACGGCAATGTCGAGTTTGTGGACGGCGCGAACATCATGCTCGAATTCACGGATTTCGAGGCCGGACAGGTCGAGGTCGGGCGCGAAGTCCGCATGGTATTCCGCGTAAAAGACTACGACCACAAACGCAATTTCCGGCGTTACTTCTGGAAACCCGCGCCGCTCACGGCGACAACTGAGGAGACTGGCAATGGCTAAAGGCATTCGGGACAAAGTCGCGATCATCGGCATGGGCTGCAGCCGCTTCGGCGAGCGCTGGGACTGCGGACCGGACGAACTGATGCTCGAATCGTATACCGAAGCGCTCGCCGACGCGGGCATCGACCAGAACGAAATCGAAGCCGCCTGGTTCGGACTGTTTTTCCAGGAGCAAAGCGCCGGCAAGTCCGCGCTGCCGCTGAGCCTCGCCTTGCGGCTGCCGAATATTCCCGTCACCCGGGTCGAAAACATGTGCGCGACCGGCACGGAAGCGCTGCGCGGCGCCGTGTATGCCGTCGCCGCCGGCGCCTGCGATACGGCGCTCGCGATCGGGGTCGAAAAACTGAAGGACACAGGCTATGGCGGCCTGCCCGAGCGCAGCAAGGGCACGTTCGACGATCTGTGGCTGCCGAGCTCCACCGCACCCGGCAACTTCGCCCAACTCGCGAGCGCGTACGCGGCGAAACACAAACGCCCGATGGAAGATATCAAAAAGGCGATGGCGCACATTTCCGTGAAGAGCCACGCGAACGGCAAGCTGAATCCGAAAGCCCATCTGCAGAAGGAAATCACCGAAGAGCAGGCGCTCGGTGCCGCGATGATCGCCTACCCGCTCGGACTCTACGATTGCTGCGGCGTGAGCGATGGCTCCGCGTGCGCCATCGTGACGACCGTCGAGAAGGCGAAAGCGATGGGCATCAAGGACATGGTTACCGTGAAGGCGATCCAGCTTGCGCCGAGCAACGGCTTTGAAATGTCGAATTCCGGCTGGGATGGCAGTTATTTCCATACGACCCGGATCGCGGCGCAACGCGCTTATACCGAAGCCGGCATCACGAACCCGCGACAGGAAGTCGACATGATGGAAGTGCACGACTGTTTTTCGATCACGGAACTCGTCGTCATGGAAGACCTCGGCATTGCCGCGGAAGGTCAGGCCGTCGACGACGTGCTGAACGGGGTGTTCGACCGCGACGGCGAAGTGCCATGCCAGGTGGACGGTGGACTCAAATGCTTTGGCCATCCGATCGGCGCGAGTGGCCTGCGCATGGCGTACGAGATGTATCTGCAGTTGCTCGGTCGAGCGGGTGAACGCCAGATCGGCAGCCCGTCGATCGGGCTGACGCACAACCTCGGCGGGGCGCCGAACCGGAACGTCGCGAGCGTGTCCGTGTTTGGTCTCCATGCCGGCTGATCAGCAGCGCAACAACCCATAAGGAACTGAACATGCAGCCATACAACTCACCGTGGATGACCGAAGACCATGTGATGTTTCGCGACTCGGTACGGCGCTTTTTGGAAGCGGAATTCGTGCCGCAACGCGAGCACTGGATCGAACGCCGGCACATGGAACCGGAGTACTGGCAGAAAGCGGGTGAGGTCGGCATTCTGTGTCCCGATGTCCCCACGGAGTACGGCGGTGGTGGCGGCGACTTCGGCTTTGACGCGATCACCTACGAAGAGCTGCAGCGCGCCTGTGTGTCGAGTTTCGGTAACGGCATCCAGAGCATCGTCGCGCATTATCTGCTCGTCTACGGTACCGAAGAGCAAAAGCAGCGCTGGCTTCCCGGCATGGCGTCCGGCGACATCATCAGCGCGATCGCGATGACGGAGCCGGGCACGGGTTCGGATCTGCAGGCGGTGAAAACGACCGCGATCCGCGACGGTGACGATTACGTCATCAACGGATCGAAAACGTTCATCACAAACGGTTACAACGCGAACCTCATCTGTATCGTCGCGAAAACCGATCCCGAAGCGCGCGCGAAAGGCATCTCGCTGATCATGGCCGAAGTCGACGGGCTCGACGGCTTCAGCCGCAACCCGCCGCTGAAGAAAATCGGCATGAAAGGCCAGGACACCTCGGAACTGTTCTTCGACGAGATGCGGGTGCCGGTGGGTAACCTGCTCGGCACGGAAGAAGGGCAGGGGTTTTACCAGTTGATGGCGCAGTTGCCGCGCGAACGCCTGATCGTGGGCCTGGGCAGCGTCGCGATCATGGAGACAGCGCTCGAACGAACAATTGCCTACACGAAAGAGCGACGCGCGTTCAATCAGGCGATCAGTGATTTCCAGAATACGAAATTCAAGCTCGCCGAAGCGGCGACGGAAACGAAAATCGCGCGCGTGTTCATCGACCACTGTATCGAGGCCCTGATCGCCGGCACGCTCGATGCGGAAACGGCATCGATGGCGAAATGGTGGTGCTCTGAGCGGCAGTTCAATCTCGTCAACGAGTGCCTGCAGCTGCACGGCGGCTACGGTTACATGATGGAGTATCCGATCGCGCACTACTTTACCGACTCGCGGGTACAAATGATTTACGCCGGCAGCAACGAAATCATGAAGGAACTGATTTCCCGCTCCTTGTGACCGCTGCGGCGCGCGCGCCGCGAACCCAGGACCAAACCGAACGTTTCCGATGAGCAACGACAACCTGTACGCCCGGTTCGCCGCGAACTGGCGCGGCGACGATGTATTTCTGACCACCCCCGAAGGCGATCGGCTCACCTACGCAGCGCTCGATACGCTGAGCGCACAGGTCGCCGATTGCCTCGTCTCGTTCGGGGTCGGGGTCGGTGACCGGGTATCGGTACAGACCGGCAAGTCCGTCGACTATGTTCTGCTGTACCTCGGGTGCCTGCGCGGTGGTTTTGTGTTCCACCCGCTGAACCCCGCGTACACGCGCAGCGAACTCGAGTATTTCTTCGCGGACGCCGAACCGGCACTGATCGTGTGTGATCCGGACAATCCCTCGCACGCCGCGGACGTCGGCGCGACACTCGGCGTACGGAATATCCTGACGCTGCGCGGCGACGGCAGCGGCACGTTCCGCGACGCCTATCGACAGGCCCCCGGCCGGCATCCCGTATTGGACCGCGATGGCGACGATCTCGCGGCGCTGCTGTATTCCTCCGGCACGACCGGACAACCGAAAGGGATCCCGCTGACGCATGCGAACATCGGCATCAACGCGGCCGAACTCAGCGCGGCGTGGGGATTCCGTCGTGACGACGTACTCCTGCACGCGCTGCCGATGTTTCACACCCACGGGCTGTTCATTGCGCTCACGTGCACGCTGATGAGCGGTTCGCTGGTGCGCTACCTCGCGCGCTTTGACGCCGACCAGGTCATTGATGAACTCAGCGATGCGACGGTCATGATGGGGGTCCCCACGTATTACACGCGTCTGCTCGCGAATCCGCGCTTCGACGCCGCGGTTTGTCGCGGCATTCGCCTGTTCACATCCGGCTCGGCGCCCCTGCGTGAAGATACGTTCCACGAGTTCACCGCGCGCACCGGTCACGCGATCGTCGAACGCTACGGCATGACGGAGACCGTGATCCTGACGACGAACCCGCTCGACGGCGAACGCCGCGCCGGCACGGTCGGACTGCCGCTGCCGAGCGTCGAACTGCGCATCGCCGATCCCGGCGACGCGCCACTGCCGGACGGTGAAGTCGGGCGCATCCAGGTGCGCGGGCCGAATGTGTTCCACGAATACTGGCGCAAACCGGACAAGACCGCGGAAGATTTCACGGCCGACGGATTCTTCAACACCGGCGACCAGGGACGCATCGACGACGGATACGTCTCGATCGTCGGCCGGGCGAAAGATTTGATCATCAGCGGCGGGCTCAATGTCTATCCGATCGAAGTAGAACAGGTACTGAACGAATGCGAGGGCGTAAGCGAAGCTGCCGTGATCGGCGTACCGCATGCGGATTTTGGCGAAGCGGTCGTGGCCGTGTGTATCGGCGATGCGGACACGCTCGAGGAGGCAAACGTGAGGCAGTTCGCACGTGAGCGACTTGCCGCGTTCAAGCTACCGAAACGCGTGATTGCCGTAGACGATTTGCCCCGCAATGCGATGGGCAAGGTACAGAAGAACCTGCTGCGCGAACGGTTCGCTGGCCTGTTCGCCGACGCCTGAGCGCTAGACCGACTATCGCCCGGTCCTGTGCCCGCAGCGGGATCGCGGCGACTCCGTATAATGCGGCGACGAAATCCAGAAAAAGAAGGGGAAAGGCATGCCTGGTTTGTACTACGAAGAGTTTGAGATCGGACAAACATTCGATCACCCGATCCGGCGCACGGTCACGGAAACGGACAACGTGCTGTTTACGACAATGACGCATAACCCGGCGTACCTGCATCTCGACGAGGAATACTGCAAGAACGAAACGGAATTCGGTCAGCGCCTCGTGAACAGCTGCTTCACGCTCGCGCTCATGGTTGGCGTGACCGTTTACGACACAACGCTGGGCACGACCGTCGGCAACCTCGGGTGGGACGACGTGCGATTCCCGCGCCCGGTATTCCACGGTGACACGCTGCATTTCCGCACCGAGATCACGGCGATGCGCGAAAGCAAATCGCGACCGACGAACGGCATCGTCACGTTCCTGCACACGGCGTACAACCAGCGCGACGAAGTCGTTGCCACGTGTACGCGCAAGGGACTCATGCTGAAAAGGCCGCAGGCATGATGCCGCGTTCGTGGCTGTTCGTCCCCGGCGACAGCGAGAAGAAACTCGCGAAAGGGGCGGGCACGGGCGCCGATGCCCTGATCATCGATCTCGAGGATTCCGTAGCCGCCGCGCGGCGGCCGCTTGGCCGCGAGATGACGTGCGAGTATCTGCGTGGCGCGGATCGCTCCATCGCGAAACTGTACGTCCGTATCAATCCGCTCGACACGGATGACGCGCTGAAAGATCTCGCCGGCATCATCGCCGGAAGACCCGACGGCGTGTTGCTGCCGAAAGCGGAAACGGTACACGACTCGCACCGCCTCGATCATTATCTCAGCGCGCTCGAAGTCGCGCACGACATCGAACCCGGTGCGACGAAGATCTTCGCGCTTGCAACGGAAACCCCGGGTGCGATGCTGACACTCGAAGGCTACCGCAATCCGAACCCGCGTATGACCGCCTTGTCGTGGGGCGCGGAGGACCTGAGCGCGGCCATCGGTGCAACGACGAACCGCGACGAAACGGGCAATCTCGCCGAGCCGTACCGCCTCGCGCGCTCTTTATGCCTGATGGCAGCCCATGCAGCGCAGGCACAGGCGGTTGATACCGTGCATCCGGACTTTCGCGACGACGAGGGTCTGCGCCTCCACAGCGGCTATGCACGACGCGACGGGTTCAGCGGCAAAATCGCAATCCACCCGAACCAGGTTGCGATTATCAACGAAGCGTTCACCCCGAGTCCGGAGGAAGTCGCGCATGCGCAGGCGATCATTGAACTGTTCGCCGCGAATCCCGATGCCGGCACCCTCAGTCTCGACGGCAAGATGCTCGACAAGCCCCACCTGACACAGGCCGAACGCGTCATCGCCATGGCCACGCAGGCAGCCCGATGAGCGGCCCACTCAATGGAATCCGGATCATCGAGTTCGCCGGTATCGGGCCCGGGCCGCTGTGCGGTACGTTTCTTGGCGACATGGGGGCGGACGTCATCCGGGTCGATCGCGCCGGCGGCCGCGCCGCACCGGGCGCCGGCAGCCGCAGCCGGCGGTCGATCGCACTGAATCTGAAAGACCCGCGCGGGATCGACGTTGCGCTGAAGCTGCTCGACGATGCCGACGGCACGTTTGAACCGTTCCGGCCCGGGGTCATGGAACGCCTCGGACTCGGACCGGAGGTATGCCTCGCGCGCAACCCGAAGCTCGTCTACGGACGCATGACCGGCTGGGGCCAGGACGGCCCGCTCGCGAGCGCCGCCGGCCACGACATCAACTACATCTCGCTGACCGGCGCACTGCACGCGATCGGGGAACGTGACGGCGGTCCCGTGCCACCGCTGAATCTTGTCGGTGACTTCGGCGGCGGCACGATGCTGCTGGCGTTCGGTATGGTCTGCGGCCTGCTCGAGGCGGCGCGCTCCGGGCGCGGGCAGGTCGTCGACGCCGCCATGATCGACGGCGCATCGATGCTGATGGCGATGTTGTACGGCATGAAGGACGCCGGCGCGTGGACGAACACGCGCGGCGACAACATGCTCGATGGCGGCGCGCATTTCTACGGCTGTTATGAATGCCGCGACGGCAAGTGGATTTCGATCGGCTCGATCGAACCCCAGTTTTACGCCTTGCTGCGCGAAACGCTCGGCCTCACCGATCCGGCATTCGATGCCCAGCACGACAAGGCCGGCTGGCAAGGGCTCAAAGCGAAGCTCGCCGATCACTTCCGCACGAAAACGCGCGCGGAATGGGTCCAGCTGATGGAAGGCACGGATATCTGTTTCGCGCCGGTGCTCGATCTCGACGAAGCCCCGCAACACCCGCACAACGTGGCACGGCAAACGTTCATCGAAGTCGACGGGGTCACGCAACCCGCGCCGGCGCCGAGGTTCAGCCGAACGCCGGCAGCGCAGCCGTCGCCGGCGCCGGATATCGGCGGCAATACCGACACCATCCTGTCCGCGGCCGGGTTCGGCGCGGACGACATTCAGCAACTACGCGACGGCGGCATCGTCGCCTGAGGGGTACACCATGCATCAGGATAAGTGGCGCGAAAAAAAGCAGTTCGTCGACGTGAATGGCCGCAAAATGGCTTACGTGGAAATGGGCTCGGGTGATCCGATCGTGTTTCAGCACGGCAACCCGACGTCGTCCTACCTGTGGCGTAACATCATGCCGCAACTCGCCGACCTCGGTCGCTGCATCGCGGTCGATCTGATCGGCATGGGCGATTCCGACAAGTTGCCGGACTCCGGTCCGGATCGATACACGTTCAGGGAACATCAACAGTATCTGTATGGCGCCTGTGAGGCGCTCGGGATCGCGACCGACGTAACGTTCGTCATCCACGACTGGGGCAGCGCGCTCGGCTTCGACTGGTGCCGGCAACACCCGGGTGCCGTCAAGGGCGTCGCGCACATGGAAGGTGTCGTCAAGCGTCTCAGCTGGGACGAATGGCCTGAAGCCGCGACGGAGATCTTTCGCACGTTTCGCTCACCGGCGGGCGAAGATGTCGTGCTGCAAAAGAATGTTTTCGTCGAGGGCGTACTGCCGAACTCGATCATTCGCAAACTGAGCGACGAGGAAATGGATGCGTACCGCGCCCCGTTCGTGAACGCGGGCGAGGATCGTCGGCCGACCCTGACCTGGCCGCGCCAGATCCCGCTGGGTGACGAACCGGTCGATGTTTGCGAGACCGTCGATGCATACGGTGCGTACATGCGCGACGCGGATATGCCGAAGCTGTTCATCGCCGGCTCACCCGGCATGATTATGAACGGCTCCCCGGGAGCGTTCGCGCGCAGCTGGAAAAACACCCGGGAAGCAAGCGTGAAAGGGCTGCACTTTTTGCAGGAAGATTCGCCGGACGAAATCGCCGCGGCGGTAAGAAACTGGCTGTCGGCGATCTGAACCGGGTGCGGCGCGAATGACATGGATGCTGTGCGGCTTCGTAATACTGTTTACGTTGCAGCAGGTGAACGCGACACCGCGCCTGCTCGCCACCGTAGCCGCGCGCTATGGCCGCGGCGGCGCCCGGCTCGGGCTCGCTGCCGTCGTGCTCGCGGCCACGGCGATGATCCTGATCGGGCATGCGCGTGCTGCTTACACTTACGTGTGGCTGCCGCCTGCGCAGTTGCGTACGCTCATACTGCCGCTCATGTTCATCGCGTTTATCTTCGTCGCGGCTGCGCTCGTGCCGTCGAATCTGCGCTGCTTCACCCGACGACCGGCGTTGTGGGGCGTCGTGCTCTGGTCGATCGCACACCTGCTGGCGAAAGAGAACCTCGCCGCGATCGTTTTCTTTGCCGGCTTCGGTCTGCTGGCACTCGCGGAACTCGGCTCGCTGTCGCGCCGCGGCATCAGGCGCAGCCATAACTACCAGGCCTGGCTCAGGGAATCGCTGACCGTCGCCGTCGGAGGCATCATGTTCATTGTTGTATTTTTCGCCCATGGTGCGCTGTTCGGCGCCTCGCCGGCCATGCTGAGTCGCCCGTTCGGATGAGCACGGAAAACGTAACGCCGGCGGCGGGTATTGAAATTGGCGCAACACTGACCCGCGAACTCGAAGTGGTCACGGAACTGACGGTCGGATACGCCGTCGCGGGCATGCCATTCGTGTTCGCGACGCCGCAAATGATCAATCACATGGAAGTCGTCTGCGCCGAACTGATCGCGGACGCCTTGCCCCCGGACTGGGTCTCCGTCGGTACGCGTGTCGAGGTTGAGCATCTCGCGGCGACGCCGGTCGGCATGCGGGTCGCCACGACGGCAACCGTGGTCGAGGTCGGCGATCGTATCGTCACGTTCGATGTCAGCGCGAGCGACGGCGTCGACACGATCGGCCGCGGCCGCCACTGCCGCGGTCTCGTTGCAATGGAACGTTTCCTCGCCGGCATGGAGCGCAAACTCGCGGCGACGCGCTGAGCAGACCACGGGCTATAATTGAATCATGTCCCGCGACCGCACGCTGCGTTCGCGGGCCCCGTTATCTCCGGCAGTAATACAGAAAATGAAGGCGCCGTCATGAGTGCACAAACCGAAGCCAGGAAAGTCACAACGCTCGAACTGAAGCGACTGAAGGAAAGCGGCGAAAAAATCGCGTCGCTGACCGCCTACGACGCGGGGTTCGCGACGGTGCTGGACAACGCCGGGGTCGATTTCATCCTCGTCGGCGATTCCGTCGGCATGGTCGTGCAGGGATTCAGCACGACAATCCCGGTCACAATCGACGAGATGATTTACCACACCCAAATGGTCGCTCGCGGAGCCCGTCGCGCGATGATCATGGCCGACATGCCGTTTATGAGTTACTCCTCGGCCGAACATTGCCTCACGAACGCCGCGCGTCTGATGAAGGAAGGCGGCGCGGAAATCGTCAAGCTCGAATGGGGCGCGCTGGAAATTCCGATGGTGTCGCGTCTGACGGAATGCGGGATCCCGGTGTGCGCACATCTCGGCCTCACCCCGCAGGCGATCCACAAATTTGGCGCCTACCGGGTCCAGGGCCGGGAAGACAAAACCGCGCGCAAGATGGTTGATGACGCGCTCGCACTCGAAGCCGCCGGCGCCGACATCCTGCTGCTCGAATGCGTACCGATGCAGCTCGCGGCCGAAATCACGGCAAACGCGAAAGTCCCCGTGATCGGGATCGGCGCGGGCCCTGACGTCGACGGCCAGATCCTCGTGCTCTACGACATCCTCGATATCTGGCCCGGCAAGCGCACCCGCTTCTCGAAAAACTACATGGAACTCGCCGGCTCGATCCAGGGCGCGGTGGAGACTTACGTCCAGGAAGTGAAAGCAACGACGTTTCCGACCGAAGAATTTTCGTTCGTGTAATGATGGATTCGGCCCTGCAGTCGCTCGTCGACGCGCTCGCGCTCGAACGACTTGAAAAAAACCTGTTTCGCGGCGCCGTTACCGATACGCACGTTAAACGCGTGTACGGCGGCAAAGTGCTCGGCGAGGCGATCAAGGCCGCGCAGTCGACGGTGGACAACGACCGGGCCGTGCACTCGATTCACTGCTACTTCCTGCGCGAGGCCGACTCGAACAATCCCGTCATCTACGAAGTCGACCGCAGCCGCGACGGCAACAGCTTCTCGGCCCGGCGGGTCACCGCGATTCAGTACGGCCGCCCGATTTTCACGATGGAAGCCTCGTTTCACGCCGAGGAAGCCGGGATCGAGTTCCAGCATCCGATGCCCGAGGTCCCGCCCCCGGAAGACGTCGAACCCCTGAGCTTCAGCAATCTCGACCTGACCCGCGCGCCGCCTAACGTGCAGCGTTTCGTGAACATTTCCGCGCCGTTCGAAATCCGCCCGATCGATCCGTACGCACAGCCCCCGGAGCCCGGTCACGCACCGTTGCGGCGCATTTGGGTGCGCACGGTCGAGCGGCTGCCGGATGATTTCAACCTGCATCGCGCGATCCTCGCGTATCTGTCGGACTACGGGCTGATCACGACACTGCTGATGCCACACGGCATCCAGATCAACGATCCGCGCCTCATGATGGCGAGTCTCGACCATGCGATGTGGTTTCATCGCGCGTTTCGCATGGACGAATGGCTGTTGTACGTCTGTGAGGGGCTGACGTCCGCGCACGCGCGCGGGGTCGCGCGCGGCGGCTTCTATCGTCGCGATGGCGCGCTCGCGGTGTCGGTTGCGCAGGAAGGGCTCGTGCGACTCGTTGAACGTTGAGCCCACGTCCGCGGCATAGCGCTGCCGCGATCGGGCCCGGGCATCGAGCGTCCCGACGCCTTTGCGCTAATCGACTGATCGGTAAGCGCATTTAGCGCCATCGTCTATACGGCCGCCGCCTCAAGGGTTAAACTACGCTGCTCGGCCGCACGCCCCGTATGGCGTTCCGTGAACCGGGCCGCGCCAAACAGGAACGCGCTGCTCCACACGACGGCCGGACACCCTGAACGTCACGATGCCGCCGCGATACCGGATCACCATCGACCTTCCCGTCGAACCGCCGCCGGCACAGCTAGAGGATTCTCTGTGAGCCATAAATTCACGCAAGCCACGCTCGACGACTGGTCGGCGCTGGCAGCAAAAGAGCGCAAGGGTGCGTCGCCTGACGAACTCACCTGGCACACCGCCGAAGGTATCGATATCGCGCCGCTTTACACCGCCGCGGATCTTGCCAGTCTGGAGCACGCCAACACCTTGCCCGGGTTCGCGCCGTTCGTACGCGGCCCGAAGGCGACGATGTATGCCGGGCGACCGTGGACCGTGCGTCAATACGCCGGGTTTTCCACCGCCGAGGAATCGAACGCGTTCTATCGCCGCAATCTCGCCGCGGGTCAGACCGGCCTGTCGATTGCATTCGATCTCGCCACGCACCGGGGTTACGACTCCGATCACGAACGTGTGGTCGGTGACGTCGGCAAGGCCGGTGTGGCCATCGACAGCATCGAGGACATGAAGCTGCTGTTCGATGGCATCCCGCTCGACAAGATGTCGGTGTCGATGACGATGAACGGCGCGGCGCTGCCGGTGATGGCAATGTACATCGGCGCGGCGGAAGAGCAGGGGGTCGAGCACGCGCAACTCGCGGGCACGCTGCAAAACGACATCCTGAAAGAATTCATGGTGCGCAACACCTACATCTATCCGCCCGAACCCTCGATGCGGATCGTCGCCGACATCATCGCGTATACGGCGGCCGAAATGCCGCGCTTCAACCCGATCTCGATTTCCGGTTATCACATGCAGGAAGCCGGGGCGACGTGCGTGCAGGAACTCGCCTTCACGATTGCCGACGGCCTCGAATATGTTCGCGCCGCGGCGTCGAAAGGGCTGGCGGTCGACGCGTTCGCGCCGCGCCTGTCGTTTTTCTTTGCCATTGGCATGAACTTCTTCATGGAGGTGGCGAAACTGCGTGCCGCGCGCTTGATCTGGGCGTCGCGCATGCGTCGGCATTTCGACTGCAAGGACGACCGATCGCTGATGTTGCGCACGCACTGCCAGACATCGGGGGTGAGCCTGACCGCACTCGATCCCTACAACAACATTATCCGTACGACGATCGAAGCGATGGCCGCTGCGTTCGGCGGGACGCAGTCGCTGCACACGAACTCGTTCGACGAGGCACTGGCGCTGCCAACCGACACCTCGGCGCGGATCGCCCGCAACACCCAGCTGATTCTGCAGGAGGAAACCGGGATCACGAACGTCGTCGATCCGCTCGGCGGGTCTTATTACGTCGAACATCTGACACACAGCCTCGCCGCGGCCGCGAACGCCCTGATCGACGAAGTCGAAGAGATGGGCGGCATGACGGCGGCCGTCGCGTCCGGCATGCCGAAACTGCGCATCGAGGAAGCCGCCGCGCTGCGGCAGGCGCGCATCGATCGTGGTGAGGAAGTCATCGTCGGCGTCAATAAATACCAGGCGAGCGAGGAGATCGACGTCGATATCCTCGATATCGACAACAGCGCGGTACGCGCCGGTCAGGTGGCACGCCTCGAGCGCGTGCGCGCGGCCCGCGACACCGGCGCCTGCGAGCGGGCGCTCGAAGCGCTGCGCGCCGCCGCCGAGGACGGCAGCGGCAACCTGCTCGAACTTGCGGTGACAGCCGCGCGGGCACGTGCCACCGTCGGCGAGATCTCAACCGCGCTGGAACAGGTCTACGGCCGTCATCGCGCGGAAACGCTGTCGATCTCCGGTGTCTACGGCGCGTCGTGGGACGGTGACGAAGGCTTCCAGAAAATCCAGCACGACGTCGCCGGATTTGCTGACGCTCATGGCCGCCGGCCACGCATGCTCGTGGTCAAACTCGGCCAGGATGGCCACGACCGCGGGGCGAAGATCATCGCGACGGCGTTCGCGGATATCGGCTTCGATGTCGATATCGGTCCGCTGTTTCAGACTCCTGCCGAAGCGGTACGCCAGGGGATCGAGAACGACGTCCACGTGATCGGGGTGTCGAGCCAGGCCGCCGGACACAAAACGCTCGTGCCACAGTTGATCGACGCACTGCGCGAGGCCGGGGCCGACGATATTCTCGTGATCTGCGGCGGCGTCATACCGCCACAGGATCACGCGGCCCTGCGCGAGGCGGGGGTGGCCGCGGTGTACGGGCCGGGCACAAATATTCCGGTGGCGGCAGCCGAGGTCTTACGACTCGTCGACGAGAAGCTCGCGGCCGGCGCCGGCACGGCGGCGTGAACGTCGCGGGGTGCGAACAGCAAGGAGCCGAATAACGATTCCGGATTTCCGTTCGTTTGGGTCGATTAATTCGAACCACACGTCGCGTTTGGGGGTGCAAACGCGACGCTCATCATCCAGAATCAGGCGCGGCCGCGCGGGGCACCTGCCGGCGGGCTGCGAAACCGCAGAATAAAAACGCATTCAAGACTAAGGGGAGACCATGCAGGAGATTATCCGCCGATTGGAAGAAAAACGGCGCGCGGCGCAAGCCGGCGGTGGTTCCAGGCGCATCGAAGCGCAACACTCAAAGGGTAAACTCACGGCGCGGGAACGGCTGCAATTGCTGTTCGACCCCGGCAGCTTCGAAGAGTGGGACGTGTTCGTCGAACACGACTGCCACGACTTCGGCATGGCGGAGAACAAAATCCCGGGCGATGGCGTCGTCACCGGTTACGGCACCGTCGACGGCCGCATCGTGTTCGCGTTTTCACAGGACTTCACCGTGTTCGGCGGCGCCCTTTCCGCCGCGCACGCGCGCAAGATCTGCAAAATCATGGAGCAGGCGATGAAAGTCGGCGCCCCGATCGTCGGATTGAACGATTCCGGCGGTGCGCGCATCCAGGAAGGCGTGGCTTCGCTCGGCGGTTATGCCGATGTGTTCCAGTTGAACGTACTCGCCAGTGGCGTCGTTCCACAGATCTCGATGGTGATGGGGCCGTGCGCGGGCGGCGCGGTGTATTCACCGGCAATCACGGACTTCACGTTCATGATCCGCGACACTTCCTACCTGTTCGTTACCGGACCGGAGGTTGTAAAAACCGTCACCCACGAGACCGTTACCGCGGAACAACTCGGCGGTGCCGGCACCCACACGTCGCGGTCAGGGGTCGCGGATCTCGCATTCGACAACGATATCGACGCCCTCATCCTGCTGCGCCGGTTCATTGGCTTTCTGCCATCGAGCAACCGCGAGCAGCCACCCGGCCGGCAAACCGAGGATCCGCCGGACCGGGTCGAGATCGCGCTCGACACGCTCGTGCCGGACAACCCGAACCTGCCGTACGACATCAAGGAAGTGATTACGAAAGTCGTCGATGAAGGCGACTTCTTTGAGCTGAAGCCGGATTTCGCGAAGAACATCGTCACCGGTTTCGGCCGCCTGCAGGGCGCGCCGGTCGGCATCGTCGCGAACCAGCCGATGGTACTCGCCGGCTGCCTCGACATCGATTCGAGCACGAAGGCGGCGCGCTTCGTCCGTTTCTGCGATGCATTCAACATCCCGATTGTCACGTTCGTCGATGTCCCCGGGTTCCTGCCGGGTACGACCCAGGAGTACGGCGGCATCATTCGCCATGGCGCGAAGCTGCTCTACGCGTATGCCGAAGCGACGGTGCCGAAACTGACCGTGATCACACGCAAGGCTTACGGCGGCGCCTACGACGTGATGTCGTCGAAACACCTGCGTGGCGACGCGAATTACGCCTGGCCGTCGGCGGAAATCGCGGTCATGGGTTCGAAAGGCGCCGTCGAGATCATCTTCCGCCAGGATCGCGACGACGAGGAGAAAATTCGCAAACGCACCGACGAGTATCAGGAGAAGTTCGCGAACCCGTTCGTCGCCGGTTCGAAAGGGTTTGTCGACGACGTCATCATGCCCCGCGACACGCGGAGACAGCTGTGCCGTGATTTGCGCATGCTGAAGACGAAATCGCTGACGAACCCGAGCCGTAAACACGGCAACATTCCGCTTTAGAACCGAACGACGCGCAGCAATAAGAGCATGGCCAATAACGCACCTCCATTCAAGAAAATCCTGATCGCGAACCGGGGCGAAATCGCCTGCCGGATTATCAAAACCGCGAAACGCATGGGCATCGCGACGGTCGCGGTGTATTCCGACGCGGACGCCGACGCACGACACGTAAAAATGGCCGACGAGGCCGTACATATCGGCGGATCGCCGGCGGCGGAAAGCTATCTGCGCATCGATGCCCTCGTGGCGGCGGCAACCGCGACCGGCGCCGAGGCCGTACACCCGGGGTTCGGTTTCGTGTCGGAGAATTCAAAATTCGCCGAGGCGCTCGCCGACGCCGGGGTCACGTTCATCGGGCCGCCGGTCAATGCAATGGCGGAGATGGGCGACAAACTCCGCTCGAAAGAAATCGCGAAGGCCGCCGGAGTGAACACGATCCCCGGCGACGAACGGATCATGGCGGACGCGGACGACGCGCTCGCCGCGGCAAAAGCGATCGGCTTCCCGGTCATGCTGAAAGCGTCCGCCGGTGGCGGCGGCAAAGGCATGCGTATCGCGCACAACGAAGCGGAAGTCTACGAGGGTTTTGCGAGTGCCTCGAACGAAGCGCGCTCGAGTTTCGGCGACGACCGCATGCTCGTCGAGAAATTTATCGAACGTCCGCGGCATATCGAAATCCAGCTCATCGCCGACCAGCACGGCAACGTGCTGTACCTGAACGAACGCGAGTGCTCGATCCAGCGGCGACACCAGAAAGTCATCGAGGAAGCGCCATCGCCGTTCGTCACCCCGGAAGTTCGGAAAGCGATGGGCGAACAGTCCGTCGCGCTTGCCCAGGCGGTGGGTTACGTCTCGGCCGGCACGGTCGAGTTCGTCGTCGACCCGAACCATAATTTTTACTTCCTCGAAATGAATACGCGGCTGCAGGTTGAACACCCGGTGACGGAGTTCATTACCGGGCTCGACCTCGTCGAACTGATGATCCGGGTTGCCGCCGGCGAGAAACTGCCGTTGCAGCAGAGCGACGTGCGACTCGACGGCTGGGCAATGGAAGCGCGTATTTACGCGGAAAACCCCGACCGGAATTTCATGCCGTCGACGGGTCGTGTGCAGGTCTACCGGCCACCCGAGGAAAACGAATGGCTGCGGAACGACACCGGCATCGAGGAAGGCAGCGAGATTTCAATTTACTACGACCCGATGATCGCGAAGCTGATCACGGCGGGGGAGACGCGTAACGAAGCGCGTGAACGCCTCAGTGATGCGCTCGACCGGTTTTGCATCCGCGGCATTCAGGCAAACATCTCGTTTTTGAATGCGCTCGCGAATCATCCCCAGTTCACCACCGGCGACATGTCGACGGGATTTATCGCGGAACATTTTCCCGACGGTTTCGCCAGCGGTTCGTTTGATCTGCCGGATAATTACGTGTTGCCGGCAGTGGCTTCCGTGCTGCAGTTTTATGTCGACGAACGCAGTCTGCCGTCACGCGATGGTGAACGCGCCTATATCGCCCGCACCGGCAGCGACGAGTTGTCGCTCAGCGTAAGCCGCGCCGGCGACACGTACACGGTGACGACAGCCGATCGCAGTTATTCGATTACGACACCATGGCGGCCACACGACCTCGTCGTCGAGGCAGTCATCGACGGCGCGCCGTTCGCGGCACAACTCGAGACCCGCGCGCTCAGCTGGCATCTCGCGAGTGGCGGCCGGGTTGCCGACGTCCGCGTGCTCACGCCCCGGGCCGCGGAACTGCTGCGCCTGATCCCGGAAAAACAACCACCCGACATGTCGAAGTTCCTGCTGTCGCCGATGCCCGGATTGCTCGTGCGCCTGACCGTCGCGGAAGGCGACAAGGTGGAAGCCGGACAGGAACTCGCCGTGATCGAAGCGATGAAAATGGAGAACAGCCTGCGTGCCGAAAGCGACGGGGTCGTGAGCCAGGCGCTCGCCGAGGTCGGGCAGAATCTCGAGGCCGACCAGCCGATCCTCGAATTTGAATAGCGCATCGCGAGCGTAATCATGCGACGTTGCCGGAACCACACAGGCGCGGCGCGCTCGCGGAGTGTCGCGGCGTGACGAGCGAACTCGGCGCCGCACTGCTCGGCGGTGACCGCCGTGCGCTCGCGCGCGCGATCACGTTGATCGAATCATCGCGGGCGGATCACCGGCAGCAGGCGATCGAACTGCTCGAGGAACTCGCGCCGCGCGCGGGTGGCGCCCTGCGGATCGCAATCAGCGGCACACCCGGGGTCGGCAAGTCGACGTTCATCGAATCGTTCGGCAGTCATATCGTCGACGCCGGCAATCGCCTCGCCGTGCTCGCCATCGATCCGTCGTCGACGCTGAGCGGCGGCTCCATCCTTGGCGACAAGACGCGGATGGAACGTCTCACGCGCGACCCGCGCGCGTTTATCCGGCCGTCACCGTCCGGCGGCACCCTCGGCGGCGTCGCGGCGCGAACGCGCGAAGCGATGTTGCTGTGCGAAGCCGCCGGTTTCGACGTCATCATCGTCGAAACGGTCGGAGTAGGGCAGTCGGAAACAATGGCGGCCCAGATGACCGATATGTTCGTGTTACTGCTCGCACCGGGTGGCGGGGACGAGTTGCAGGGGATCAAGCGGGGCATCATGGAACTCGCCGATCTGATCCTCGTGAACAAGGCCGACGGCCCGCTCGAACACGTCGCGAACAAGGCGGTTAGTGAATATCGCCTCGCGCTGCAGCTACTGCGACCGCGTTCGGAACACTGGAAAGTGCCGGTCGCGGCCGTCTCCTCGCTGCGCGAGACGGGCATGGCCGAGAGCTGGGATATGGTTTGTGCGTACCGCGATACGATGCGCGAGCAGGGAGAAATTGCTGCCCGCCGGGCGGCACAGGCGCGTGCGTGGATGTGGGCGGAGATCAACGATTCGCTCGCCGCGCGTTTCCGTGCCTGTACCCGGGTACGCGAACAACTCGATCGGGTCGAGCGCGAAGTCACCGCCGGACGGCTGCCACCGACGACGGCCGCGCTGCGTTTGCTCGACCTGTTTCAGGGAGAATTACCCGAGAATAAAAGTACCGGATTTTGAGCCACCGGGACGCAACGCGACGTCTCCGCCCAGGCGAGCCGCGGGGCGGGACACCGGCGGGGTGGACCCTGTCTCCGACCCGCAGCCCGGCGGATTCACAATTCGGAACCTACATACAGCAAAGGACATCGGAATGATTGGACAACTGAACCATGTCGCGATCGTGGTGCCGGATCTGGCCGCGGCCTCCGCGCGCTACCGCGACACGCTCGGGGCGACCGTGACGGAACCCGTCGACTTGCCGGATCACGGCGTTACCACGGTGTTCGTGGAACTGCCGAATACGAAGATCGAACTGCTGCACCCGCTCGGCGATGACTCACCGATCGCGAAATACCTCGAGCGCAACCCGGACGGCGGCATGCATCACGTGTGCTACGAGGTCGAGGACATTGTCGCGGCCCGCGACCGGCTCGTCGCCGATGGTGCGCGGATCCTCGGCGATGGTGAACCGCGCAATGGCGCCCACGGCAAGCCCGTGCTGTTTCTGCACCCGAAGGATTTTTGCGGGACGCTGGTCGAAATCGAGCAAGTCTGATACCAGACGGTGGCCCGGTACCCGGCCCCGGAACTGCCGAGCCTGGATCCCCGGCCACAGTTGATCGCGGTCAGTTATTGCGCCGCAACAACCAGTCGGGAATGTAAAAATATCCACTTGCTTGTTGCAAACAAGTAAATTTGCGGTAATACTTTTCCGATGTCTGCCGCCGCACCCACACCTTCGGATACGACGAAACGCACCCAGGCCGAGCGCTCCGCCCAGTCGGATGCACTGATGCTGGATGCGGCAATCCGTCTCATCGTTGAGCGCGGCACCGCGGGAACACACCTGAAGGACGTCGGCGAGCTCGCCGGGTACAGCCGCGGGCTCGCGAGTTACCGCTTCGGCAACAAGGCCGGTCTGTTCACCCAGATCATCCAGGCCGTCGGCGACGACTGGCTGCGCGAACTCGGGCGCGCCGTGCGCAACAAGGATGGGCTCGACGCGATACTCGCGGCCACGGACGCGCATTATCATTTCGTCCAGCAGGCCGCCGATCGCATCCGCGCGTTCTACATTTTATGGTTCGACTCGATCGGGCCGGATGCGGCACTGAAAACCGTGATCGCGAACGTTCACGAGCGCCGTCGACGCGACGTCGAACGCTGGATCACTTCCGGCATCGAGGCCGGCAACGTGCGCACGGATGCGAATGCGCGCACGATTGCGGAGCAGTTTTGTGCCTCGATTATCGGCATCGTCTATCAGTGGCTCGTGGCGCCCGATGCACGCGATCACATACACGACCTGCACGAAGGTTTAAAACGACAAATGATCGGCGCACTCGCGCCGGTCTGACAAGGGCCCTTGAAGGGTACCGGGAGTTAGCACCATGAGCACGCAAGCACGTGAAGTTTCCGAAGCTACCGATAAGGCTGCCGCCGGCACCCCGCTGCGGTTCGTCACCGCCGCATCACTGTTTGACGGCCACGACGCCGCGATCAACGTGATGCGCCGCCTGATCCAGGCGGAAGGGACCGAAGTGATTCACCTCGGGCACAATCGCGCCGTCGCCGATGTCGTGCGCGCGGCCATCCAGGAAGACGCGGACGGGATCGCCGTCAGCTCCTACCAGGGCGGGCACACGGAATATTTCCGCTACATGGTCGACATGCTGCGCGACGCGGGTGCCGGACATATCCGGGTATTTGGCGGCGGTGGCGGCACCATCACGCCCGAGGAAATTCGCGAACTCGAAGCCTATGGTGTCGAACGGATCTACCATCCGAATGACGGCATGAACATGGGCCTGCTCGGCATGATCACGGACCTCGTCGAACGCACGGAAACGAACCGGAAAAGGTCCGCCGAACCGAAGGCACCGTCGCTCGACGATCCTCTCTCGATCGCGCAAATGCTGTCCGCACTCGAGGACGGCAGCATCGCCGAAGCGAAGCTCGAGACGCTGCGCAAGGAATGGCAGGTGGCCGCCGGCAAGGTGCCGGTCATTGGTATCACGGGTACCGGCGGCGCCGGCAAGAGCAGCGTCACGGACGAAATCCTGTCGCGCTTCGTGCAGTATTTTCCGGACATGAACATCGCCGTACTCGCCGTCGACCCGACCCGGCGTCGCACCGGCGGGGCGCTGCTCGGCGACCGAATCCGGATGAACTCGCTGCGCAAGGAGCGCTTGTTCATGCGCTCGATGGCAACCCGTCGCCAGCACCTGTCGACGAGCGCGATGCTCGGCGACGCCGTGGACTTTCTGAAGTCGATGGCATTCGATCTCGTGATCGTCGAAACCGCCGGCATCGGCCAGAGCGACAGCGAGATCGTCGATCTCGTGGATATTCCCGTCTACGTCATGACGAGCGAATTCGGCGCCCCGAGCCAGCTCGAGAAAATCGACATGCTCGACTTTGCCGAGTTGATCATCCTGAACAAGTTCGACAAGCGCGGCGCCGACGATGCACTGCGCGACGTGCGCAAGCAATGGCGTCGCAACCACGCGAATTTCGAGCTCGAGGAAGACAAGATCCCCGTGTTCCCGACCATCGCGAGTCAGTTCAACGATCCCGGGGTGACCTGGTTGTTTACGAACCTGTGCCGACAGATCGCGGAAAAAATGTCCTTCGATGCGGCGACATGGACGCCTGCCGTCGATGTCAGTCTGAAAGAACCCCGCGCGACCGTGCTCATCCCGGGCAATCGCACGCGCTATCTCTCGGAGATCGCCGATCAGGGTCGCGGGGTTAACCAGCGCATCGAGGATCTGAGCGAAGCCGCGAACCGCGCGCAACACTGCTACGCGGCGCTCGAGGAGATTGCGGATTCAGCGTTGCCGGCGGTATTCGAACCCTATGCGCACGACGCGCTCGTCGAAGCGGGCGACAAGTCACTCGTGACGCTGCGTCAGCGTTACAACGCGGCACTCGACGACCTCGGCGCGGAAGCGCGGCAACTGCTGCAGGAGTGGCCGGAGCGGCTCAAGGGCATCACGGACGAGAAATACAGCTACGAAGTGCGCGGCAAGGCGATCGAGGGGCCGAACTACATCGAGAGCCTGAGCCACCAGAAAATTCCGAAAATTGCCCCGCCGCGATTCGACGGCTGGGGCGACCTGCTGCGGTTCCTCATGAAGGAGAACCTGCCGGGCGGTTATCCCTACACCGGCGGCGTATTCCCGTATCGCCGCGCCGGCGAAGATCCGACCCGCATGTTCGCCGGCGAAGGCACGCCGGAACGCACGAACCGCCGGTTTCATTACCTGTCCGCGGGACAGCCCGCGGCGCGCCTGTCGACGGCATTCGATTCCGTCACGCTGTACGGCGAGGACCCGCACGAGCGCCCCGACATCTACGGCAAGGTCGGTAACTCCGGGGTATCGATCGCGAGCGTCGATGATGCGAAGAAACTGTATTCCGGTTTTGACCTGTGCGATCCGACGACGTCGGTGTCAATGACGATCAACGGTCCGGCACCGATCATCCTGTCGTTCTTCATGAACGCCGCCATCGATCAACAGATTGAAAAGCATCTGAAGGCGACCGGCGAGTGGGCCGCTGCGGAGAAGAAAATCGCCGACTACTTCAACGGCAAGCAACGCCCGCAATACAAGGGCGAGCTGCCGCCCGGCAACGACGGCCTCGGTCTCGGTCTGCTCGGGATTACCGGTGACAAGGTCGTCGATCGGGAAACCTACGAGAAGATCAAAGCCGCCACGCTCGCAAGCGTTCGCGGCACCGTGCAGGCCGACATCCTGAAGGAAGACCAGGCACAGAATACGTGCATCTTCTCGACGGAATTCGCGATGAAAATGATGGGCGACGTGCAGCAGTATTTCGTCGATCACAAAGTACGGAATTTCTACAGCGTCTCGATCAGCGGATACCACATCGCCGAAGCCGGCGCGAACCCGATCTCTCAGCTCGCGTTCACGTTGTCAAACGGCTTTACGATAGTCGAGTACTACCTTGCGCGCGGCATGAAAATCGACGATTTCGCGCCGAACCTGAGCTTCTTTTTCAGCAACGGCATGGACCCCGAGTATTCCGTTATCGGCCGCGTGGCCCGGCGGATCTGGGCGCGCGCGATGCGCGAACGGTATGGCGCGAGCCCGCGCAGCCAAATGCTGAAATACCATATCCAGACCTCGGGTCGCAGCCTGCACGCACAGGAGATCAGCTTCAATGATATCCGCACGACGCTGCAGGCGCTGTACGCGCTGTTCGACAACTGCAACAGCCTGCACACGAATGCCTACGACGAAGCGATCACGACGCCGACCGAAGAATCCGTGCGCCGCGCGGTGGCGATCCAGCTCGTGATCAACCGCGAACTCGGGCTGAACTTCTGTGAGAATCCGTGGCAGGGCTCATTCATCATCAATGAGCTGACCGACCTCGTCGAAGAAGCCGTGTACCGCGAATTCGAGAATATTTCCGAGCGCGGCGGCGTCCTCGGCGCGATGGACACGATGTACCAGCGCGGCAAGATCCAGGACGAAAGCCTGTACTACGAAAGCAAGAAGCACGACGGTTCCCTGCCGCTGATCGGCGTGAATACGTTCCTGCCGAAAGACGGCGAGGGCGAACAGGTGACGGAACTCGAATTGATGCGCTCCACCGAAGAGGAAAAGCAGGATCAGATTCGGGAAGTCCGTAACTTCCAGTCGCTGCATGCGGACGAGTTCGACGCCGCGGCGAAAGCACTGCAGGAAGTAGCGCGGGCCCGCGGCAACGTGTTCGAACAGCTGATCGAAAGCGTCAAGGCCGCCTCGCTCGGCCAGGTCTCCGGCGCCCTGTATGAGGTGGGTGGCGAGTACCGGCGCAATATGTAAGTGGCACCGGTGCGACCCGTTTACCGCTGTCGCCGGCCGGCAAAACCGCGTTGATGGCATCCGCCAGCTACGTCATCGACGCGCTCGGCACGCGTCACCCCGAAGCCGGGGCTGACGCGCGCATCGTCTCGCTCGTGCCGAGCCTGACGGAGCTGTTGTGCGAACTCGATCTGGCCGATCAGATCGTCGGACGCACCGGGTTTTGTATCCATCCGAAATCAACCGTGCGCGGGATTCGCAAGCTTGGCGGCACGAAAGACGTGGACGTCGCCGCATTGCGCGAGCTCGCACCGACACACGTAATCCTCAATATCGATGAAAACCGCCGTGAACTGAGCGAGGAACTCGCGCAGTTCGTCGAGCACATTGTCGTCACGCACCCGCTCGTGCCGGACGATAACGTCGCGCTGTACGAGCTGTTTGGCGCGCTGTTCCGGCGCCGCGAGGCAGCGCAGGACCTCGTGGCGAAATTTCGCGCGGCACGCGCACGGCTTGCCGACATCGAAGACAAGCCGTACCAGCGCGTGCTGTATCTGATCTGGCGCGATCCGTGGATGACCGTGACCCGTGAAACGTATATCGCGAAAATGCTCGAACTGATCAACTGGCAGACGCTGCCGGCGACGGCGCCGTCGCGCTATCCCGAAATCGAACTTGAAGCGTATTCCGGCGACGTTGATCGCGTCCTGCTGAGCAGCGAGCCGTATGCGTTTCGCGAAAAACATCTCGCCGAGGTGCGCGCGCATTTCGCTGCGGACGTCGATGTCGCGCTCGTCGACGGCGAAATGCTGTCGTGGTACGGCAGCCGGGCGATCGCCGGCCTCGACTATCTCGCAACCCTGTGCCGTGACGCGAAACGGGCCGCGGCATGACCGCCCCGATCGAGTCACCCTGCATCGCGGTGTGTCAGATCGATACGCAATCAAACGTATGCCGCGGCTGCTACCGAACGCTGAACGAGATCGCGAACTGGGCGCGCATGTCAGCGGATGAACGACGCGCTATCATGCAACGCCTGCCGCAACGCGAGAACGATCCATCTTTCCGCCCACCGAAGAAGCCCTGAGGAAGTCCGCCATGTCCTATAACACGATGAAATTTGACGTCAGCAAGCAGGTCGCGACGATCACGCTGTCGCGCCCTGAAGCCGCCAATTCGCTCAGCCTCGAAATGGCCGAGGAGCTGCATGCGGTTGCGACGCACTGCGATTCGAATCCCGACATTCGTGCCGTGATCCTCACGGCTGAAGGCAAGATGTTTTGCGCCGGCGGCGATGTCGTCGGTTTCCACGGTGAAGGCGAACGCATGTCTGAACATATGCGCGGTATGACCACGACGCTGCACGCGGCGGTCGCGCGCTTCACCCGCATGGATGCGCCGCTCGTTGTCGCGGTCAACGGCACCGCGGCCGGCGCCGGCATGAGCCTGTCGTTGATTGGCGATATCGTGTATGCCGCGCAGTCGGCGAAGTTCACGATGGCGTATTCGAAAATCGGCTTTTCACCCGATGGCAGCAGCACGTTCTTCCTGCCGCGCCTCGTCGGCATGCGCAAGGCAAAGGAACTCGCGTTGCTGAACCCGGTGCTCAGCGCCGAGGACGCCCGCGACCTCGGACTCGTGACAGATGTCATCGCGGATGCGGAACTCATGGACACCGCACGCGCGTGCGCGGCGAAACTCGCGAAGGGACCCACGAAAGCACATGGCGAGATCAAGCGCCTGTTCGCGGATTCGCTGAACACGACGCTCGAAACCCAAATGGAATATGAAACCCGCGCGATCGCGGGCCTCGCCGGCTCGACCGAAGACGCGAAGCGCGGCGTCGCGGCATTCGTCGCGAAGGAAAAGTACGAATTCCAGGGACGCTAGCGCTTACGCACCACAGCCGAACACAGGAAACCTGACATGAAAGCACTCGTACTGAATGAGCTCGGCGGCCCCGAAAAGCTGGCGATCGCGGATGTACCGCAACCGGAACCGGCCGCGGGCGAAGTTCGCGTCGCCATCAGCCATGCCGCACTGAATCGCCGCGACGTCTGGATCACGGTGGGCAAATATCCCCGGGTCGAGCTACCGAGTATCGGCGGCTCCGATGGCGCCGGGGTCGTCGACGCCGTGGGCGCCGGTGTCGATGCGAACCTCGTGGGTAAGGAAGTCGTTATTTACCCCGCGCGCGACTGGGGTGACGACCCGCGGTGTGGTGGCGCGAATTTTCGCGTCCTCGGCATGCCGGACCAGGGCACGTTCGCCGAGTCGATCTGCGTTCCCGTGACGGACATCGCAGCGAAGCCTGATCACCTGACGTTCGGGCAGGCGGCTGCGCTGCCGCTCGCGGGCCTCACCTCGTGGCGCGCGCTCGTGACCCACGGCGAAGTCAAAGCGGGACAAAAAGTCCTCGTCACGGGCATCGGCGGCGGGGTCGCGACGTTCGCGTTACTGTGGGCAACGCATCATGGCGCCGAGGTCTATGTCACGAGCGGCAGCAAAGAGAAGCTCGAGGCGGCAAAATCGCTTGGCGCGCGCGACGGCGTGAGCTACCACGATACGGGCTGGGACAAGGCGATCGCGAAAATGAGCGGCGGCATCGATATCGTGATCGACAGTGCCGGAGGACCGGTCGTCAACAAGGCGATGAACACGCTGAACGTGGGTGGCCGGTTTGTGTTCTTCGGGGCGACGCTCGGCAATCCGGAATCGGGACTCGAAATGGCGAAAATGTTTTTCAAGCAGACACGCATCCAGGGCACGACGATGGGTATGCCGGCGGAATTTCATGCCATGCTCGATTTCGTGCGGTCACACCGGATCGAGCCGGTCGTCGACCAGGTAGTTCCGTTCACCGAAGCGGTGGCCGCACATGAACGGCTGTGGGCATCGGAACAGATGGGCAAGATCGTGCTCGCGATTTCCTGACAACGAGCGAACGACGAGCAACAGCTATGAGTGCCATCATTCTCGACGGAAAAGCGCTGGCGACAGAGTCGGAAGCAGCTTTGAGCGTGCGCGTCGCCGCGCTGAAACAACAGATGCAGGGCGTTGCCCCGGTACTCGCGACGATCCTCGTCGGCGACGATCCGGCCTCGGCGACCTACGTGAAGATGAAAGGGAACGCGTGCGCCCGGGTCGGCATGGAATCGCGCCGGGTCGTACTCGGCAACGACACGACGACAGCGGACCTGCTCGCCGTCATCGACACGCTGAACGACGACCCGGCGGTCCACGGGATTCTGTTGCAGCATCCCGTACCCGCGGCGATCGACGAACGCGCGTGTTTCGACCGGATCGCGCTGTCGAAGGACGTCGACGGGGTAACCACGTGGGGCTTTGGTCGCATGGCCATGGGCGAACGCGCGTACGGTTCGGCGACCCCGGCCGGGATCATGCGCCTGCTGGCGCATTACGGCATCGCGCTCGAAGGCCGCCACGCCGTCGTCGTCGGTCGTAGCCCGATTCTCGGCAAGCCAATGGCCTCGATGCTGCTGAACGCGAATGCGACCGTCACGATTTGCCATTCGCGGACGAGCGAACTGCCGGCGCTCGTACGTCAGGGTGATATCGTCGTTGGCGCGGTCGGTAAACCGGAGATGATCCGGGGTGACTGGATCAAACCGGGCGCCGTCGTCGTTGACGCAGGCTACCACCCCGGCGGGGTCGGCGACGTTGAACTCGCGGCGATCACGGCGACGTGCGCGGCGTACACGCCGGTACCCGGCGGTGTCGGTCCGATGACGATCAATACCCTGATCGCCCAGACCGTCGAAGCGGCCGAACTGTCGACCGGCATCACCGGCTAGCGGACAATAACAGGATGTCGCGCGCCATCGTCGCGGCAGAGAACTAGTTGACCCGCGGTGCGCGCAGCGCTGCAACCCGTAAAACAACAATCTGGGAGAACCTGACTATGGCTTTGGACCAATCCACCGACGCCCTGCTGAAAAATCTCGCGGCTCAGGGCGGGCCGGCACTGCATGAACTGCCGGTCGCGAAGTGTCGTGAAGTTTTTCTCGACCTCGTCCGCGCGCTGCAGGGCGAGGTGTTACCGATTCATGCGTGTGAAGACCGCGAAATTGCCGGTCCGAACGGTCCCATCGGGCTGCGCATTTACACGCCGCGCGATACGGGCGGCGAGTTGTTGCCCGTGCTCGTACAATTTCATGGTGGCGGCTGGGTGATCGGTGACCTCGACACGCACGACAGCATGTGCCGCTATTTCGCGAACGAAGCCGACGTCATCGTCGTCGCCGTCGACTACCGGCTGGCGCCGGAACATCCGTACCCCGCCGGCATCGACGATGCCGTCGCGGCCACGCAATGGGTGTATGAGAATGCGGCGAGTATTGGCGCGGACAACACGAAGATCGCGGTCACGGGGGACAGTGCCGGCGGCAACATGGCGGCGGTCGTCGCGCAGCAACTGAAAGGCAAAATCGCGTTCCAGATGCTGATTTACCCGGCAACGGATTTTTCCGACACGGCCTACGAATCACGCTCGGCGTTCGGTGGCGGCGAATACTTCCTGTCGGCTGAAGACATGGCCTGGTTCGGCGGACACCTGTTCGGCGGCCCGCCGCCGGCCGATGCGAAAGCCTCGCCGATCGCGGGTGATCTGAGTGGCCTGGCTCCCGCTGTCACGATCACGGCCGGTTTCGATCCGCTGCGCGACGAAGGCAAGGCGTATGCGGATGCACTCGCCGCGGCGGGGGTGGCGTCGGAATACAAGTGCTTCGACGGCACGATCCACGGCTTCGTCTCGTTCCCGGGCGCACTCGAAGCGGGCCGCGACGGGCTCGCCTATCTCGCCGGCAAGTTGAAGGCAGCTTTCGCCTAGGGGCCCGGCAAACTGGCGCGGTTCAGATCCGCGCCAGTTCGCGCACGAGAATTTTCAGCGATCCGGCGTTGAAAGCCGGGAGGAAATGATCGACATGGGGCAGGGCGGCCTTCATGCCGGCTGCCCGCACCTGGAACGTCGTTGCCCCGAACATCGGGTTGATCCACACGATTTTCCGCACGCGCCGGCGCATCGCCCGCATTTCCCGTTCAATTCGCTCGCTGCTGCCGTTGTCGTAACCGTCGCTGATGATGATCGCGACGGTCGCACGCGACGAACCCTCGCGCAGCACACCCCGGTTCAGATCCGCAAGCGCCGCCCCGATATCGGTGCCGCCAGACCAGTGCTTAACCCGCGTGCCGATTTCGTTGAGCGTTTCACGCACGGAGCTGCGACGCAGCAGCGTCGTGATCTCGCTCAATTGCGTGCTGAATACGAGCGTACGGGAATTTTTCAGCGCCTGTTGCAGGCCCAGCATTAACTGCAGCAGAAACGGATTGAACGCATCCATCGAACCGCTGACATCGGACAACAGCACGAGCCGGGTTTTGCGCGTGCGCCGTTTCACCCGGCTCAGTTCGAGCATATCCATGCCGTGACGCACGTTACGACGCACGGATCGGCGCAGATCGATGCGGCGTCCGTTCGCGGCGTGGCGCTGGCGGCGACTCGGACGCGTGGCGAGGCGACGCGCGAGTTCGCGGATGACCTCGTCGAGCGGCGGTGCGTGTTCGTCCCAGCGCGCCGCGAGATTCAGCTCGCGGACAACTTCCTCGGCACCGAAATGCTCCGTTTCAGTGAGCATCTCCTCGTGACCACGGTGCGCGCCGTGCTCCTTCTCGCCGCGCACGAGTTCGGGGCGCCACGGTTTGTAATCGCCGTCGGCCGGATCCGCGCCATGCCAGTAGTCATGAAACAGCCGATCGAAGCGCAGCTCTTCTTCGCGGTTCGCCGCGAGGTTCACCCGAATTGCGAGCCGAAAATCGTCCTCGTTCGCCCAGTCAACGCGTTCGAGCGCGCGAAACACGTCGATCACGCGGCCCTGCGTCACCCGCAAGTCCGCGTCCCGCGCGAGCCGACACAGCGCAAGCGCGCGGCCGAACACCGGTTCCGCGGCGGCGTCTGCCGGAGTCACGGACGCTACGACCCGACGCCAGCGACCAGCACGTCATCGAGCCCGCGCAGGCGTTCGATGTCGTCGTGGTATTTCAGGATCACCCCGGCCGTGTCCTGGAGCAGTTCCGGGGTGATCTCGCGCGCACCGAGGCCAAGCAGCGCCTGGCTCCAGTCGAGTGTTTCGGCGATCCCCGGACGCTTGTAGAAATCGACTTCACGCAGGCGGCCCATAATGTCCGCAATCGAGGTTGCCAGTGAATCCGCGATCCCTGGCACCCGCCGGAGAATGATCTCGCGCTCCTTCTCGGGACTCGGGTAATCGATCCACAGATACAGACACCGGCGTTTCAGCGCGTCGTTCAGTTCGCGCGTGCGATTCGAGGTGAGAATGACGCGCGGACGCCGGGCCGCGGTGAACGTACCGATTTCCGGCACCGTGACCTGAAAATCGGAAAGGATCTCGAGCAGAAATGCCTCGAATTCCTCGTCCGCGCGGTCGACCTCGTCGATCAACAGCACCGCCGGGCGCGGCCCCGGATGCCGGATCGCCTGCAACAGCGGGCGATTCAGCAGGAATTCGTCGTTGAATATCGTGCTCTCGAGCTGGTCCCGCTTTGCCGGATCGTGTTCCGCCATACGAATGTGCAGGATCTGGCGCGCGTAATTCCATTCGTACAGGGTCGTGTTCGCGTCGAGTCCTTCGTAGCATTGCAGCCTGATCAGCGGCGTGTCGAGGATCGCCGCGAGCACTTTCGCCACCTCGGTTTTGCCGACCCCGGCCTCACCTTCGAGCAGGATGGGTTTTTCGAGATCGGCGGCGAGCTTCAGCGTCAGTGCGAGCGGCCGATCGGTAATGTACTGTTCGCTGGCGAATGCCGCGGCCACCGCATCGACGGATTCGAAGCCGCTTTCCGGAGTCTGGGTCATGGATAATCCTGAAGTTTGCTGGGTTCGTCGCGACCTCATTATAGGGCGGGGCATGCGTGCGCGGCAGCCGCGCCCCTCGATCCCGAACACCCGCGGCAATTTTCCGGAGTGCCACCAATGTCTCTGCAACTGAAATCGCTCGATTATGTCGTTCTGATTGTCCGCGACCTCGACCGATCCCTGAATTTCTATCACGGCGCCCTCGGACTGCCGTTGCGGCATCGCGCGGCGAATTACGCCCAAATAGACAGCGGCACGACCCGCCTCGGCCTGTTTACCCGCGAGGCGATGGCCGCGACGCTCGGTCGTGCCGTTATCGACGGCGGTCCGCGCGAAGCATTCGAACTCGGCTTTTTCGTCGACGATTGCGATGCCGCCTATGGCAAGCTCACGGCGGCCGGCGTTGACCGCGTAAGCCCGCCGACGGACCGTGAATGGGGCCAACGTACCGCCTACGTCAGTGATCCCGACGGCAATCTGATCGAACTCGTACAGGAGTGCGCCTGATCGATCGGCCGCAGCCGGGCAACCGGTACGGGTGCCATGGCGCGATACCACCGGTGGTCGCCGCTGCGACGTCGGGAATTAACCGGGACACGTTCGCCGGGGCCGTTCTATCATCGCTGCGTGTGATTCGCGAGACGCGCTGCCGATGACTTTCATTTTCGCTGTGCTGTTCGGCACGATTGGCGCCCTCGCCGAGGGCGTGACCGGCTTCCTGTTCGGCTGCGCCGTGGGTGCGCTGGCCGGAGGGTACCTGAGCCTGCGCGCACGCCTGCAGGCACTCGAGCGTCGGCTCGAACTCGTGGCGGCGAAGCCCGCGCAGCTTGCCGTCGCTGCGACGCCCCCATCCGCACCCGTGCCTGCTACCGCTGCCGGACCACAATCGCCGGCCAGCGGCCACGACCCGGCGCAACGCGACCCGGCACAACGCGATCCGGCGGCGGAACCCGTCGCGGAGCGCCCCGTACGACAGGCACCCGGGGTCGCATTCACGAACCGGATCGGCGCGACGATCCGGACGTTTTTCACCACCGGCAACGTCGTCGTGAAAGTCGGTATCGTCATCCTGTTCTTCGGCGTTTCGTTCCTGCTCAAGTACGCCCATGATCGCGCGCTCTTTCCGATCGAAGTACGCCTCGTGGCCGTCGCCGCCTTCGGACTCGCGCTGCTCGCCGTCGGCTGGGCACTGCGGCAGCATAAGCGCGGCTATGCGACGGCTCTGCAGGGCGGAGCCGTCGGGGTGCTCTACCTGACCGTGTTCGGGGCCGCGCGACTGTACGAGGTGTTGCCGCTAACGCTCGCGTTCACGCTCATGCTCGCACTCGTCGGCCTGTCGGCGGCGCTCGCCGTCGTGCAGAACGCCACGGCGCTCGCGGCATTCGGCTCCGCCGGCGGCTTTCTTGCGCCGGTGCTCACGGCAACAGGGCAGGGCAGCCATGTCGCGCTGTTTGCGTACTACGCGCTGCTGAACCTCGGGATTTTCGGCATTGCCTGGTTCAAATCGTGGCGGGTGCTGAACTGGCTCGGTTTCGTCTTTACGTTTGTCATCGCGCTGTGGTGGGGCAGTCGCTACTACACGCCGGCGCATTTCGCTACGACCGAACCGTTCCTCGTCCTGTTCGTGCTGTTCTACGTCGCCATCACGGTCTTGTTCGCGACGCGGCAACCACCACGCTTGCGTGGCATCGTCGACGCGTCGCTCGTCTTTGGCGTGCCGGTCGTCGCGTTTGCGCTGCAAAGCCGGATGCTGCGCGACAGTGACTTCGGACTCGCGTATTCCTCGCTGGCCGCGGGGATTTTCTACCTCGGTCTCGCTGCTATCCTGCGGACGCGACGCGGCGGCGAATTACGCTTGCTCGCCGAGGCATTCCTCGCGCTCGGCATCGTGTTTATGACCATCACGCTGCCGCTTGCCCTCGACGGACACTGGACCGCCGCGGCCTGGTCGCTCGAAGCCGCTGGTATCGTGTGGGTTGGACTGCGCCAGGGCCGTTGGCTCGCGCGTTCATTCGGCGTCGTGCTGCAATTCGCGGCCGCGCTTGTGTTCGTCGCCGACCTGCACGGTCAGACGACAGTGCCGGTCGTGCTGAACAGCACTTTTATCGGCGCCACGATGATCGCTTCAGCCGGCCTGCTCAGTGCCTGGCACTACGCCCGCTATCGCGCGCAGTTGTTCCTGCGCGAGTACCGCCTCGAACGCATTCTGCTCACGTGGGGCCTTGTCTGGTGGGCCGCGGCGGTCCACCACGAAGTGACCCTGCACGCCCCGGCCCGGCAGGAACTCGCCTTGTTCATCCTTGCGGCGGCCGCCAGCGCGCTCGCGCTCGCGCATGCGGCACGTCGCCTCGAGTGGCTCGCCGCAACGCGGCCACCGCTGCTGCTGCTGCCGCTGCTCGGCGCCTTCGCCGCTCTCGACTTCGCGCTACACAGCGACCGCAATCCATTGTCCGGCTCGTACGGCGGAGCCTGGACCGGCGGTCTCGCGGCGCAATTCATGCTGTTGCGGGCTTACAGCGCAAGCTGGCGACCCGGATGGTTGCGCGGTGCGCATGCGGGTTCCGCCTGCTTGTTCATCTTCCTCGTCACGTGGAGCGCCGCCTGCGCCGTTGGCCAAATGCGCGATCTGCACGACACTTGGATGATCGCGACGGCCGGCGCCGTGCCCGCGGTCATCATCATCCTGCTGCATCGCTGCAGGCATGTACTGTTGTGGCCGCTTGGCGCATTCGAATCGGCGTATTGCGGTGCCGGAGTGCTGCCGATCATTGTCGCGATGCTGGCGTGGCTGTGTGTGAGCGCCGGGTCGCCCGGCGATCCGGCACCGCTCGCCTACCTGCCACTGCTCAACCCGCTCGACCTCGCTGGCATGCTCGTGCTCGCCGCTGCGACCGGGTGGTACGCACGTTTACCCCCCGCGGGTTTGCGACGTACCTTGCCGGCCGGATTCGCGGTCGCCGTGTTGAGCGGCATCGGCTTCATCTGGTTCAACGCCGCGATCTTCCGCGCCGTGCACCATCTCGACGGCGTCGCCTACGATTTTTTTCGCCTGTGGCGGACGCCGGTATTGCAGGCAACGCTGTCGATTGCCTGGACCGTGCTCGGCAGTGCGCTCATGGCGATTGCCGCGTTGAAATTCGGTACGCGCAGCCTGTGGGTTGCCGGCGCGGCCATGCTCGCCCTCGTCGTGGTGAAACTGTTCACCGTCGATCTTGCCGACATCGGCACGGTCGCCCGGATCGTGTCATTCATGGGGGTCGGCGCGGTGCTGCTCGTGATCGGGTACTTCGCACCCTTGCCACCGGCGCAGGAACGTCGCTCGTAACGCAGTTTCAAGGCATAGCGGCGTCACGACCGTTGTGCCGAGGCGATGGCGAGGCGGGGATCCGCCCGCGATCAGTCCCGGCCGGGCTCGCGTCCGGGATACTGTGGCAGCGGATCGGTGATGTCGTGCCAGCCCGCTTTCGACGTCGCGAAGATATGCGCGACGGCGACGAGCTTCGCACCGGGGTCGAGCGTGCCCGCGCGCAGGCGCAGCGACTCCGCGCCCTCGATGTGACTGTACATCGGCGAGCCGCACGCACGGCAGAAATAACGCGTTTTCTCCGCTGAGGCACGGTAGCTGGCAAGGCTGTCCGCGCCGCAGAGCAAATGAAATGCGGCCACCGGGATTGGCGTGTTCGCGGCGAATGCGACGCCCTGAGCCTTGCGACACTGTGCGCAATGACAGTAGACGAGGGGACCGGGTTCGCCGTCGATCCGGTAGCGCACGCGCCCGCACAGGCAGGATCCGGTGACGTTCATCCCGGCGACCTTCGCCCGTGCAGCAACCGGCGCGAGCCGCGAAAAGCATCGCGCGCGTGCGCAATCACACGCCCCCCGTCGTGTGAGCATAGAGAACGATCGCCGATAAATGTCATAATTTCCGTCTGTAGCCGGTAGCGACAATTCAACCTGAATCTGTCCCCGGTGTCACGAAACACTGATAGAAGGGGAAACGACATTGAGCGATGAAATCAGGGCAGTGGTTGCCGAACAGGACGCCGACGGCAAGGTTTCGGCCAGTTTGAAAAAACTGTCACTGGCCGAGTTACCGGACGAAGACGTACTTGTCGACATCGCTTACTCGACCGTCAACTACAAGGACGGCCTGGCTGTAACCGGAACCTTGCCGATTTGTCGCAAGTTCCCCATGGTTTGCGGCATCGACCTGTCGGGAACCGTGATCGAATCGCGCCACCCGAAATGGAAGGCCGGGGATCGCGTGCTTGCGAACGGTTACCACCTGTCGGAAGACTACTGGGGCGGATACGCCGAGAAACAGCGCGTGAACGGCGACTTTCTCGTGCCTGTCCCCGAAGCGTTCGATCTCGAACAGGTCATGGCACTTGGCACCGCGGGCTATACCGCAATGCTGTGCGTTCATGCCGTGGTCGATCACGGCACGAAACCGGAAGACGGCCCGATACTCGTGACGGGCGCGGCCGGCGGGGTCGGCTCGGTCGCGGTAATGGCGCTGGCGAAACTCGGATTTGAAGTCGCTGCCTCGACCGGTCGCCCGGAAACGGGGGACTACCTGAAAAGCCTCGGCGCCTCGCAAATTGTCGCGCGCGCGGATCTCGCGCGGGCGTGCAAGCCACTGGAAAAGGAACTGTGGGCGGGGGTCGTCGATGCCGTGGGCGATACGACCCTGGCGACCGCGATCGCGCAGACGAAGCATGAAGGCATCGTCGCGCCGTGCGGGCTCGCGGGCGGATTCGGTTTACCCACGAGTGTGATGCCGCTGATCCTGCGCGGCGTGACGGTACGCGGAATTGAATCGATCCAGACGAGCATGGAACGGCGCGAGCGCGCCTGGGCGGCGCTGGCCGAGTTGATCGACCAGGACAAGCTGGCCGAAGTATTTACGACGGAACCGCTTGGGAAAGCGATCGAGATTGGACGGAAGATCCTCGAAGGTACGGTTCGGGGCCGCGTGGTTATCGATGTGAATGCCTGACAGGCGAACGGGGAGCGGGCAATCCGCTCCCCGGTGATTCGGATCAGAAGCGGATCGACATCCCGCCGACGATGACGTGCGTATCGATGTCGAGTTTCACACTCGAATTCGCCGTCGATGCCGGCACGGTGAACGCGTCCGTCGCTTTCATTTCGTATTCGGGACTGCCGTGCAGGTAGCGGTATTCCGTGAACAGATGCATCGTATCGTTCACTTTATAGCTGATCCCCGCGCCAGCCTTGAACGCGAACGTCATTTCGTGATCGTCGTCCTGCAAACCGAGTACGCCGCCGTCGTCGTCGATACTCGTGAACATGAGACCCGGACCAGCCATCATGTACGGGGTGAAGCGCTCGCCTTTGTGACGCAGGATCAGATCGATCGTGGCGACGACATTCGCGATACGTAAATCTCCGGTCCCGCCAACCCGGGTTCCGGTGAATACGGCGCTTTGCTCATTGATCGTCGCCGTCTGATTATCGATGTCGCTGTCGAAGCGGGTTACATCGATCGCGATCCCGGCACTCGGATGCGTCATCAACCAGGCCCCGAAGCGGCCGCCGTAAACGGGCCCGCTCGACAGATCGAGATCGTCAAAGCTCAGGCTCGCCGGCGCCCCCGCGCGCGCCGTCGTGAAATCGAGTTCCTGCTTCTGGCTCCAGGAATAGCCGCCGAAGACATCCGCAAACACGAGCGGGTCACCCTCGGCCTGCACCGCGGCGGTGGGCGCAATATTCAGCAAAAACAGGGGTATAGCGTATTTCTTCAGGTTCATGCGACCCTCCTGGAAACCGTCCTGGTTAATTAAAACAGTAGCTTATAGGCGCAATATAGAAACAACTTTAGATTAATGCAAGCGTTACGCATACCAAAAAGCAATAATACACAAGAGGTTAAGGGGCTTTTCGCAAGTAGTTGATGAGGCTAGGGGAGGTTGCGGCGGTCAGCATGCAGAACACGCGCATTGACCAGCGGCGGGCAGAGGCGCCCGCAAGCGCGATTCTCGCGCGTTCAGACGACTCTATGCCTGTCCCTGCGGGCCGCGGATTGCGGCGCCGACGGAACTAGTCCGGCTCCATGACCGCAAGTTCGACGCCTTCGCCCGGGATCTGATCGCCGGCCTTGAAACGCACCTCCGTCACGGTGCCGTCGAACGGGGCCGCGATCGTGTGCTCTATTTTCATCGCCTCGATCAACAGCAGCGGCGCACCCGCCGCAACCTGCTGTCCGGGCTCGACGAAGACTTCGAGTACAGTGCCGGGCATTGGCGCCGTCAGGCCACCGGCCGCGGTATCGCCGGACTCGCCACCGTGCAGGGGATCGGTGACGTTCAGCGCGTAGTGTTGCCCCTGGACGAAGACATGCACGTCGGCACCGTTCGTCACCACCTGCGCGCGGATCCGGCGCGCTCCGATCCGGACCGCGATTTCACTGCCGTCGTGCGCGACTATCGCGATCACGTGCCGCCCCCAGTCGGATTCGACGACGAGTGACCCGTCGTGCGCGTGTTCGACGGTCACGGCGTGACTGGCATCGCCGGCCGTGAACAGCAGGACTTCCCGATGCGCCAGATTCAGACGGAACGCGTCGTGGATTTCCCACGGCGAGGTCGGATCCGCGGCCGCATCGTTGACCAGGCTCTGGCGGATGCCGACGAGGTAGGCGGCAGCGATGTTGACCGCATCGCCATCGAGCGCGGTCGGGCCCCGAAGCAGGGATGCGCCTTCATTGTCGATGAAATGCGTATCCACGCGCCCGGTGACGAAACCGGGATGACCGAGAATCGCATGCAGGAAACGTCGGTTCGTCGTCACGCCGACAACCCGGGTTGCTTCGAGCGCCGCACGCGCCTTGGCGAGCGCGGCCGTGCGGTCTGCCGCGTGGACGATGATTTTCGCGATCATCGAATCGTAATAGGGCGAAATCGCGAGTCCCGCTCCCACTCCGTGATCGACGCGCACGTCATCGCCCGGTAACGCGAAATGCGTGATCACGCCGGTCGACGGGGCGAAGTCGCGATCCGCGTCCTCGGCACACAGGCGCAGTTCGAACGCATGCCCGTGCGCGGTGATCTCGTCCTGTGCGGGTGCGTGTTCGCCGGCCGCGATGCGCAGCTGCAACGCCACGAGGTCGAGGCCCGTGATCATTTCCGTTACCGGATGCTCGACCTGCAGCCGCGTGTTCATCTCGATGAAATAGACCGATCCCGCTTCGTCGACGACGAACTCGACGGTACCGGCTCCGACATAGCCGGCTGCCGAGCCCGCAAGTACCGCGGCACGATACAACGCCTCGCGCTGCTCCTCGTTCAGGTGTTCGGCCGGCGCCTCCTCGATCAGCTTCTGGTAACGCCGTTGCACGGAGCAGTCGCGCTCGAACAGGTGGATCACGTTGCCGTGCTGATCACCGAAGATCTGCACCTCGATGTGCCGCGGCCGTTCGATGTATTTCTCGAGCAACACGGAATCGTCGGCAAACGCGGATTTCGCTTCGCGCCGGGCCGAATTCAGCGCATCGGCAAACGCCCCGGCGCTCTTCACGAGCCGCATGCCCCGGCCGCCACCGCCGGCGGACGCCTTGATCAGTACCGGAAATCCGATTTCCTGCGCGCGTTGCGCGAGTTCGTCATCGCTGACGTCGCCGAAGAATCCGGGTACTACCGGCACGCCATTGCGCTCCATCAGCGCCTTGGCCTCGCGTTTCGAACCCATTGTGCGGATCACATCAGCCGACGGGCCGATGAACGTAACCCCGGCGGCGGCGCAGGCCGCGGCGAAATCCGCGTTTTCGGACAGGAAGCCGTAGCCCGGGTGAATCGCCTCGGCACCCGTCGTGCGCGCGGCCTCGATGATCTTCGCGCCGTCGAGGTAGCTCGCGGTTGCCGGTGCGGCGCCGATATGGATGGCCTCGTCAGCGAGTTGTACGTGTGGCGCCGCGGCGTCTGCATCCGAGTAGACGGCAACGGTCGCAATCCCGAGTTCGCGCGCGGTGCGAATGATCCGCACGGCGATTTCGCCACGATTCGCAATCAGAATTTTTTTCAACATACGCTCACCTACATGCGGAAGACGCCAAACGGCGTCGGTTCGATTGGCGCATTCAATGCGGCCGAGATCCCGAGTCCGACGACCCGACGCGTCGCGGCGGGATCGATAATGCCGTCGTCCCACAGGCGTGCGCTCGCATAGTACGGATTCCCCTGGGTCTCATATTGCTCGCGGATCGGGTCCATGAACGCCTCGGCATCCGCATCCGGCCAGACCTCCCCGGACTGCTCGATATTGTCGCGCTTCACCTGCGCCAGCACCTGGGCCGCCTGTTCGCCGCCCATGACCGAGATCCGTGCATTAGGCCAGGTCCACAGGAAGCGGGGACTGTAGGCGCGGCCGCACATGCCGTAGTTGCCGGCCCCGAAACTGCCGCCAATGATGACCGTGAATTTCGGCACCCGCGCCGAGGCGACCGCGGTGACGAGCTTCGCGCCATCTTTCGCGATACCACCGGCTTCGTATTTCGACCCGACCATGAATCCCGTGATGTTCTGCAGGAACAGCAGCGGGATGCCACGCTGCGCGCACAGTTCGATGAAATGCGCGCCTTTCTGCGCCGACTCGGAAAACAGGATGCCGTTGTTCGCGAGAATGCCGATCGGATAGCCGTACAGGCGAGCGAACCCGCACACGAGCGTCGTGCCGTACAGCTGTTTGAACTCGTCGAATTCACTCGCATCGACGATCCGCGCGATGACTTCCCTCACGTCGTACGGTTTCCGCGACGTAGCCGGGACGATGCCGTACAGTTCCTGCGCCGCGTAGGCGGGCTCGCGGCTCGCCGCGACATCGAGTGCCGGCTGCTTGCGATGATTCAGATTGCCGACGATACGGCGCGCGAGCGCGAGCGCGTGGGCATCATTGTTCGCGTAATGATCCGTCACCCCCGAGGTGCGCGAATGGACGTCCGCGCCGCCGAGGTCCTCGGCCGAGACGACTTCGCCGGTCGCGGCCTTCACGAGTGGCGGCCCGCCGAGGAAAATCGTGCCCTGGTTTTTCACGATAACCGCTTCGTCGGACATGGCCGGTACGTACGCACCGCCGGCCGTGCACGAGCCCATGACGACGGCGATCTGCGGGATCCCGAGCCCCGACATCGTGGCCTGGTTGAAAAAGATCCGGCCGAAATGTTCACGGTCCGGGAACACCTCGTCCTGCTTCGGCAGAAACGCACCACCGGAGTCGACGAGATAGACGCACGGCAGCCGGTTTTCCCGCGCCACTTCCTGCGCGCGCAGATGCTTCTTCACCGTGAGCGGATAGTACGTACCGCCCTTGACGGTCGCGTCGTTCGCGACGATGACGCATTCGACCCCGCTCACCCGCCCGATGCCCGTGATGATTCCCGCGCCGGGCACGCCGCCGTCGTACATTTCCCACGCGGCAAACTGCCCGATTTCAAGGAACGGGCTGCCCGGATCGAGCAGGGCGTTCACGCGGTCGCGCGGCAACAGCTTGCCGCGCGCGAGGTGCCGTTCGCGCGCCTTCTCACTGCCGCCGAGACTGACCGACGCGGCATTCGCGCCGAGCGCCTCGACAAGCGCGGACATCGACTCGGCATTCGCCGTGTAGTCGGCTGAAGCGGTATCGATTCGACTGTGGATTTTTGTCATAGCTATTTCCCGGCCGCCCCCGTCGCCGTCCCCGGCGTTCCCGGATGATCCGGCCTGTTTCTTACCAATACGTAAACAGTACCGCGCTAGTCACGTGTGTCGTACTGCGCACCCAGTGCCTTCATGGCGTCGTTTTCAACCTCATCCATTAGATACAAAGTATCATTTATATCTTTAATTTTATTAAGTAATTCTCGCCTATGATCTCGAATTTTCTGGCACAGATAAATGATTTGGGCCGGATCATGCGGCTGATCCGGATCATACATATCAATGATTTGCCGGATCTCTTCGAGTGAGAACCCGAGCCGCTTGCCACGCAGGGTCAGTTCCAGCCGTACTTTGTCACGTTCCGAGAATACTCTCGTAACTCCCTGTCTTTTTGGGGAAATTAATCCCTTTCCCTCGTAAAACCTCAAGGTTCTCGCGGTAACTCCGAACTCTTCGCCAAGTTCCCTGATGCTGTAGGTGTGCATTACTCACCGGCCGTTAACTTACGTTAACGTCAATTATCAGATCATGGCCGCGGAACCTGTCAAGGTCGCCCCGGGGCGCTCGCCGACGCGCGAGCCGAGCCGCTGATTCTGCTGGAAGCGGTCTCAACAATAAGTCGCGTTGCATTGAATCCTGAAATCGGTGGTGACAAGGCGCCGTGCGCAGGCAATGGTCGTTCCATTTTCAAGCACGGCAACGCGGTCAGCGCCGATTTCAGGGCTCGACCCGCGGGGCCGGGGCCATTGTCGCGCACTCCGGCGTTACTCATCGCTTATTTA
>CAXBJY010000032.1:0-58559 GCA_963976285.1 uncultured Gammaproteobacteria bacterium | reverse complement strand
CTTCGAAGACGCGATTGAGGGATAACCGAAATTACAGAAGCAATGTTGCTTAATCAACCTTAGGATTTGGTAACAATACCTTCTTTTAAGTGTAACGCGTCAAATCGCTCCAATCCTCAAGTAAAGACCAGTTGTTTCAATGGGGTAACTTGGTCCGCCCCCTGTACAGGACCCCTATACAGATCCTATCCACCCACGCTCGAGATCGTCGAGCAATCCAATCCCGGTGACCCACCCTCCTGGTTCGCGCTGGACATGGGACACGACTTGACGGTTGTCCGAATGTATCCAGCGCGATGCCCGGGCCTCAGGCCGCCTGCGCGGACACATATCGCTGCAACAGGCGCTCGCGCATCGACGGCAGCACGTTGAGTTGCGACACATCACCATTCGCCCAGGCCACGACGCGCCGGTCCATCAGCGCGAACCACAGCGGCGGGATCAGCGCGACGAGGAACATGAGCGGGTAGCCGCTCGGTAACTCCGGCAGATTCTCGAAGTTACGCAGAGTCTGGTAGCGTCGGGTTGGATTCGCGTGGTGGTCTGAATGACGTTGCAGGTTGAACAGGATCAGGTTCGACATGATGTGGTTCGAATTCCACGAGTGATGCGGCTTGCACGGTTCGTAGCGGCCGTTCGCGAGTTTTTGCCGCAGCAAGCCGTAGTGCTCGATGTAGTTGGCACTCGTGAGGATCCCGAACCAGCCCCAGAACGCCTGGACAAACAGGAACGGCAGCATGATCCAGCCGAACGCGTAGACAAGTCCCGCATACAGCACGGCGGTGATCAGCAGCGGTTGCAACACTTCGTTCGACAGGTTCCACGGACCCGTCCCGCGACGCGCAAGCCGCGCTTGCTCGGACTCCCACGCACGGCGCACCGCACCGGGGATTTCACTGCAGGCAAATCCGTAGATCGTTTCGCCCATCTTCGAACTCGCCGGGTCTTCGGGCGTGGCAACGTCGACGTGATGTCCGCGGTTGTGTTCAATCAGGAAATGGCCATAGCCAACGACGGCGAGCGCGAACTTCGCGAGCCAGCGTTCGAATTTCGTCGTCTTGTGACCGAGTTCGTGACCGGTATTGATGGCGAGTCCGTTGACGACCCCGACCGACAGCGCCAGGCCGAGGATCGCGTGCCAGGGCAGACCCTGGGTACCGACGACGAAGGCCACGTAGATCAATGTGACGTAATGAATCGGTACGGTCAGCCAGGTCAGGATCCGGTAGTAGCGATCCTCGTCGAGTTGCGGCACGACGGCATCCGGCGGGTTGCTCGCGTCGGGCGGAAACACGTGGTCGAGTATCGGCACGACGCAGTACCAGACCACGAGTGTCGCCCAGTACCACGCGACCTGCCCGGTGCCCGCGGCAAGCCAGCAGGCGGCGACCGGCATCAGCGGCCACAGCAGGGACAGGGACCACAACCAGCGGCGGCGGTCGGTATAAGTAACAGTCGTGCCATCAGCGCAAAGTGTTTGAATCGTCATGGTCAGGTTCCTCCAGGGCAGTATCCCGAGTGCTGGCGGGCAAGATGACACGCCGCGAGTTTTCGTGTCCAATTCATAATATTCGCGTTTTCAATGAATTTTTGTCATGACCGAATCGATCCGCCAGCTACGCCACGTGCTTGCGCTGTGCGAACACCGCAATTACCGGCGCGCGGCGGAGGCTCTGCATCTGACCCAATCCGCGCTGTCGGTGAGCATCCGCCGCCTCGAACAGGACTATGGCGTGCCGCTGTTCGTGCGCGGACCCCGCGGCGTCGTCCCGACGGAGTTCGGTGACGTGCTCGCGCGCGTTGCGCGCGAAACCACGAGTACGCTCGATCAGGCGCGGCGGGAAGTGGAACTGCTGCGCAACCTCGCGAGCGGTCAGGTCGTGATCGGTTCCGATCCCTGGATGGCCGATCGCGTCGTTGCCCCTGCGCTTGCCCGCCTGTTGCGTCAGTATCCGCAACTGCGATTCCGACTGCGTACGCAAGGTTGGGACGAACTCCAGCCCGAGTTGCTCGCGCGCCGGGTGGACGTGTATGTCGGTTCACCGTTCGAGGTGATGGATGCCGGTGTGCGGGTCGAGAACTTCGCATTGTCGTCACCGGTCATCATCTGCAGATCCGGGCACCCGCTGACCCGACTTCCCGAGGTGACGATTAAAGACGTCCTGCCGTTCCCGCTGCTCGTACCGAAACTACCCGCCTGGTACCTGAAGTGGCTGGCGCAACAATACCGCACGACACAATCGAGTGAGGAATTACACGACCTGTTCCTGCGCGCGGAAGACGTGACGGTGATTCGGCGCATCGTGCGTGAGACCGATGCCGTGACGGCGAGCCTGATCAAAACGTTTCCCGACGACCTGTCCGCGGCGGATTTCGCGATGCTCGATATCGCGGATCTGTCGCACATCGCCTCACCAGGGATCATCGCGACGCTCGTCGATCGGCCCGTGCCGGTCGCGGCGCAGGGCTTTATCGATGAGGTGCTGATCGAGATTGAACACCTGCAAGCGGCGTTTCGTTGACCGCGATTAAACTGCGCCTGGTCCAGCCCGGATTCAGGGTCCGCCGGGCTCGGAGCAAGCTGGCTTGCTGATTGGCAATTCAATTCACGTTTAACGTTTGTGTTGAACGCCCGTGGAAGCGAAATGTACGCAACTCGCACGCATTTCAGGCACACGGTAACGAGGCTACGGGTCTAATCGAGGACCACGGTTTTCACGTTTAACGCGACGAATCGCGGGGCTCTCAAATAAGGACCAGCGATTTCCATCGGCTAACCGGGTCCGACCCCGATCCCGGCAGGCCAATGAATAATTTACCCGGGCCCGCAACGACGTTTCGATCTTACGCCAGCGCTGAACATACCCGTTCAGTCTAACGAACACGAAACAACACCGGTCAGCGCAGCGAGGAGTTAACCGGCATTCGGCGCTGTGCTAAGTTTTACTCAAGCATCGAATTGAAGAAGGAGCAAGAACATGACTCAAGCTCTCATTCTCGTCGACATTCAAAACGATTATTTCCCCGGTGGAGCAATGGAACTCGTCGCCATGGACGACGCCGCGCGGAACGCTCGCACCGTACTCGACGCGTTTCGCGCAAATGAGGATCCGGTATTTCATATTCAACATCTGGCGGTTAAGCCCGACGCGACGTTTTTCATCCCGGGTAGCGTCGGCGCTGAACACCACGAAGCCGTCGCGCCGGCGAGCGGCGAAAAAATCATCCAAAAGCATTTCCCCAATGCATTCCGCGACACTTCGCTCGAACGCGAACTTCGTCACCTGGATATAGAAGAACTCGTGATCGTCGGAGCGATGAGTCATATGTGTATCGATGCCACAACCCGTGCGGCGTTCGACCTGGGGTTTCGGTGCACCGTCGTGGAGGACGCGTGCGCAACCCGGGATCTCGTCTTCAAGGACAACACCATCCCGGCGGCATACGTGCATAGCTCATTTATGGCGGCACTGTCGGCACCGTACGCGACGGTCGAATCGACCGGGTTACTGATTTATCTGAAACACGCGGATGAGACGTTACATATGCCGTCCGAATGAGACACGGCGGGTTGGGAGGGCCGCTGTAGCAGGGGCGTCCAGGTGAAACTTTTTGATTCCTGCAATAGCTTCGTCTGACCCCACTTCGTTTAAGCCGTGGTCCGACTTCGACTGGAACGCTCCCGCATTGCCGGGCGCGTGGTGACGTTGTCGCCACTGCTGTGTCAGGTCAGCGCTTGCAACCGCGGTGCGATAGACAGTGCAATCGCAGCATAATAATGAACAACGAAAAATTTTGAGGTGGAGTGATGCCGTGGACGCGCGCTGATGACCGTTGCGAAATTTACTACGAGGTCCACGGTGACGGCCCCACGGTCGTGTTCGCCCCGGGTTTCATGGGGATCACCGATATCTGGCGCGCGCAGATCGACGCCTTGAGCGAATCGTATCGCTGCATTGCCTTCGACAATCGCGGTGCGGGTCGTTCCGAAAAACCGCTGCCCGCGATTGCCTACGGGGTCGAGCAGCACGCGCGCGACCTCGGCGCCGTGCTTGACGCCGCGGGTGTCAGCGAGCCGGTCGTCATTGTCGGCCATTCGATGGGCGGCAACACGGCGTCTGCATTTTATTTCGAGCAAGCGCATCGCGTGGCGGGGATCGTCTATGTCGGTTCCTACGTCGCGGGACAACAAATCCACGAAGCCGGGAACACGCTCGAGGCGATCAAGCACGCGGTGCAAACGGCGGCCGGACGGACGGCATTTTTCGAGGCCGTCGGGCTTCCGTCACACATCGCGCTCGAATCGACGAAGTGGCCGCTGTACGCGGTTGCGGGTAACGCCGAATCGTTCATGGCGTTCGACATGAGCGATCGCATCGGCGACATCACGGTGCCGTGCCTGATCCTGCACGGGGATCGCGACATCGTGTCACCGCTGGACCCGTGTGCCTACGCGCTTGCACGCGGCCTCAGGGATTCACGCCTCGTCGTGTTCGAGGACGTCAATCACTGCCCGGCCGTCGAAGATCCGGCGAAGGCGACCGCACTGATCCGGGACTTTCTCGCGCAGACAGGCCGGCTTTCCGGTCGCTAGAACAGTGGCCGGTGCCGGCCGTTCGAGATCATGAACGGCGCGATTGCAACGTCCGCGCGGGCGCGACCAAGCTGCGAGACCCATAAGCGCTGGTGCGACCGCAAGCACGCCGCCTCGCAATCGTACCGCGGTACCCGGCAGCCACGTCGCAAAGCCCGTTGCACGCGCACCCAGGAATCCGGCGACGCCATCGGTACCGAACGTCGGCAACCGTTCGTATGCGCCTGGCCCGGTGTTGAAGTGCCATAGTGCCAGCCCGGTTTCGCCGAATCCGGTCGGTAAATCATTGTCGCGGACGCCGATCACACGCACCGCCTCGGCAGTGGGCGCGCTGCCCGATCCGCAAAACCCCGACTTTCGTACTAATGCCGCACCCCGGGGTGCCTTTATCATGGCAGACCCCCGATGCAACACCGATTCGATGCCGGGCGCACCGGGCTGAATTCATCGTAGAGGTAGAAACCATGAATAACCGCAAATCCACCATAGTCCTCGCTGCAATCCTCGGCCTCCTGTGCGCGATTCAATCCAATGCGAACGCCGCCGTCCTGCTCGCTGATTACCCCGCCAATTTCCCGACGACTCGCTCGTTCGGTAATGTGGCCGCGTTCGGGATCAATATCGAACTCGCACTGACCTACCTGGATGAACTCGGCAACCCGAGCGGACCCGAACTTGCAAGCACGCATGTCGACTTCTTTACCGGCGCCTCCGGCACGCAAACGACGGATCCGGCGGGACTCGCGCACCTGCTTGCCCGGATCACGGACGCAACGGATGATAGTTTGCGGATCCAAACGCGATTCTTTGACGACGACCAGAATCTGTTGTTTACCCAGAACACCGGGTTTCTTGAAAGCGAATGGATTGCCGGTGGCGACACCCCCGGCGCCGGTGCATCGCTGAGCGGTTTCCTGCTCGAGGATCTGACTTTATCGATGAGTGGGTTCGCATTGCGCCAACAAGGAACAACGGCACTCGTGACCGGCGACGGGCGCGCGCAGTTGTACGGCACTGCCGTCAGCACCGTCCCGCTGGCGCCCGCTTTCTGGCTGTTCGGGGCGGGGCTGCTTGCCCTGGGACGGAAACCATTCCGCGCGGCCCCGGCAAAAGCGGGTATCCGTTGAGGTGGTCGCGCAAATTACCGTCAGCGGAATCGAGTTGCACCCAGACCCCGTGCGCAGAGCGCAGATAGCGCAGCGCGTAATCATCGGCAGCGCGGACCCGCCATATCGCGCTCAATTACGCGCCGGCTTCTATGCCTGAATGCGCGGGTTTACGCCGCTCCGGCCTGGTTTGCCGGTGACGATTGAATCCCCGGTGGACTCCGCGGGATTGACAGCTCATGGCGCCAGCGTCACGCGCGCATAACGAAAGCCGATTCCGGGCGGCGCTGGGGGCCATCCCTTGCGTGCTCTTGAGAGCACGGATCCGGGGTCGGCAGAATTCAGATCACGAAAGTCAGTCGTCAATCGACCAGCGTTGACGCTGCAGCGCCACGCGATGGCGGGCGCGGTAGCGCGCTTGAGGCGGGCGCGCCCGCAAACAACCGGACTTCCGGAGCCGCCGCCGGCGCTGAGCGAGCCATCCAGCCGGGTCGCTCATGGGTGTCTGTCACTGCCCGGCCGTCAAAGCCCTCGCGAAGGCGACCGTCGTGAGCCGCTCGTCGCCCGGGTTGCGGTTACGCGCGCCGGGCCAGCGTCGGCTCCTGCCGCAAACGAGCGCAAAGACGCCTGAGTTTATTGCGGTTTCGGCGGACGACCGATCGGAATCACGCCATCGGCGCGCGCCCGCAGGTAAGCAAAGATGGCCTGCTTCGCTTTTTGTACCCGCGAGTTCTTCTCCATGCTCGGCATCGCCCCGGTCTGACCCGTGTAGCCATGGTCGAGTACGTAGAGGAAACGACCGTAATCCACCCCGGCTTTATTGAACCGGTCCATCAGGTTCGGCGCGAACGTGCTGCCCATGCCGCCACCGCCGTGACACTGCTGACATTCGATCTTGTAGGTGCGCCAACCCGTGTACGTCAACTGATCGACCTGGCATTGCCCGGCATCGGTGGCGCCGTCTGGGCAGTCAACCTGGTACGTCGGCGGCTCGCCATCGAACTCGACCCTCGGTGAGTTGACCGCGAACGCGGTGTTGATTCCAAGAAAAAGGCTGATGGTGATAATTATCTTGATCATTCGCTGACTCTCACTGACAGGTAACCGGGCTCATTGCGCCGAAATTTCCAAAACTCGTCGCCGAATTTTATGACCGCGGCGTGCGAAGACCCTGCGGCAGATCAAGTACCGGGGTCAAAACCGCGATACCGTGCGCCATCGCAGGAAATCGCGGCTCACCCGAGACACGTGTTCGCCATGTCCGGATTGCAGCGGTGCAGTGCGAAACGATTCGCGAGGCCGGCAACAACGCCGCATCTTGAAGTCACCCGCGCGGCCTTTGTCCGCCGACGGGTAAAATCCTCAACGCCGGCGCACAGGTACGCGGCCGGCATCAGTAATACCGCAGCTCCGTCGACTTCCCCCAGAACACGCGGTAGGAGTAGATCGTATAGCCGATGATCACGGGCAATACGATCAGCACCCCGGTCAGCACAAACCGCAGCGAGGCCGGAGCGCTCGACGCTTCCCACAGCGTCATGCCACCGGGAACAACGTGCGGGAAGAAGCTGTAGGCGAGACCGGCAAAGCACAAAATAAACGTCGCCACCGCACACGCAAACGGTTTCCAGCAGCCCGTGTCGTCGCCGTGCGGAAAGCGTGCAAGGTAGCGCGCCGCCACGATCAGCAGGCCGGCAGTGAGCAACGGCACCGGCGCGAGCACGTAAATCGCGGGCGCGCTGAACCAGCGGCTGAACACCTCCGGTGTGACGAGCGGGTTCACGATCGAAACGGCGAGGATGCCGAGCGCCGTGAGATAGAGACTGATGCGCGCCCAGCGCACCGCGCGGCGCTGCAAATCCCCGTCGGTTTTCATCACGAGCCACGTCGCGCCGATGAAGCTGTACCCGGCGGTCACACAAACGGCGCTCAGGCTCGCGAACGCGTGTGCCGCCCAGCCGTCGCGGAAACCGGCAACGTACAGGCCGAGCATATAGCCCTGCGCCAGCGTCGCGAGGACGGATCCGCCCTTCAGTGCGAGATCCCAGTGTGCCTTGTGCATCGTTGGCGCCTTCGCGCGAAAATCAAACGCAACCCCGCGCAGGATCAGACCGGCAAGCATGATCGCAACCGGCAGATAGAGGGTGCCGAGGATAATGCCGTGCGCAACCGGAAACGCGATTAACAGGATCCCGACCGCGAGCACGAGCCAGGTTTCGTTCGCATCCCAGAACGGCCCGATCGATGCAATCATCGTGTCACGATCGGATTCGCCGTGTGCCGGCAGCAAAATGCCGACCCCGAGGTCGTAACCGTCGAGCACCGCGTAAATCAGAAACGCGAGCCCCATCAACGCGGCAAAGATGACAGGCAGCCAGTACGCTTCATTCGCAAATTCCGGCATCGTCCCGACCTCAGTTCCGCAGCGGCGCGGCCATCACGCCGTTGCCGGGATAAAGTTCGCGCTCGAGCAACGACGAACGCCGCGCCATGACAAACAGTGTATGCACGTAGGCGACGCCGAGTACGGCGTACAGCGTCACATACAAGGTGAGCGACAAACCGACATCACCGGGCGCGACCGTGGTTACCGCGTCGGCCGTGCGCAAGACGCCGTTGACGAGCCACGGCTGGCGTCCGATTTCCGTGACATACCAGCCGGCGAGCGTCGCGACCCAGCCGGAGAATGTCATCGCCACGAGCACGCGCAAATGCCAGCGTGCGAGCGGACGACGGCGCCACAAACAGTAGACGGAATACCAGGCCACGAGCAGCATCACGCTGCCGATCCCGACCATGAGACGAAAGCCGAAGAACAGCGGTGCAACCGGCGGGTGGCGGTCGTCAAATTCGTCGAGGCCGAGGAGTTCACCATCGAGGTCGTGCGTGAGGATGAGACTCGCGAGCTTCGGTACCTCGACTGTGTAGCGGTTCGTTCGCGACTCGCTGTCCGGCCAGCCGAACAGCACGAGCGGCGCGCCGCGCTCCGTGTGCCAGATGCCCTCGATCGCGGCGATTTTCGCCGGCTGATGTTCGAGTGTGTTCAAGCCGTGAAAGTCGCCAACGATGAACTGCGCCGGTGCGAGCACGGCGGCGAGGACAACTCCGAGTTGCAGCGCCTTGCGCGGCGCGGGCTTCGGATCGCCGTCGAGCAGACGGTAGGCGCTCAGGCCCGCGAGCAGGAATGCGCAGGTCAGGCCCGAAGCAATGAGCATGTGCGTGAGCCGGTACGGCAACGACGGATTGAAGATCACCGCGGACCAGTCGACCGCGTGCGCCACCCCGTCACGCATTTCGAAACCCGCCGGCGTTTGCATCCATGAATTCAACGCGAGGATCCAGAATGCGGACAAACTCGTGCCAACGGCCACGAGCACCGTCGCGAGCGTATGCACACGCCTGGACACGCGCTCCATACCGAACAGCATGACCCCGAGGAACGACGCTTCGAGGAAGAATGCTGTCAACACTTCATACCCGAGCAAGGGTCCGGCGATATTGCCGACGGTGGCCATGAAGCCGGGCCAGTTCGTGCCGAACTGAAACGACATCGTAATGCCGCTGACGACGCCGAGTGCGAACGTCAACGCAAAAACCTTGACCCAGAACCGGTAGATCCGCATCCAGGTTTCGTCACCCGTGCGGTTGAAGCGCAAACGGACGAACACGAGCACCCACGCGAGCGCAAGCGTGATGGTCGGGAACAGGATATGAAAGCTGATATTCGCGGCAAACTGGAGCCGGGACAGCAGGAAAGTATCCATATGTGCTTAACTCCCGCCCTTTGCCGCGCCCCCGCGCAGGCGTTCGCGCACGTCGAGGACCTTACTGACCCCCGCGCCGAGTTTGAGCAATTTACGCAGTTCACCGGTGGACAGACGCTGCATGTCGGTACTCCATTGCGTGGCGAGTTCAATCAGTTCATGCATGTCATGCATGCGCTTTTGCGCATAGACCTCGGCCTCGTCGTGCGGACTTTCGAGCAGCAGATCGCGCAACACCGACAGCGTCGGATCGATCTCGCGTTTGCGACGCTCTTCGATCAGTGTGCGCGCGATATCCCACACATCATCGGGCGCCGAGTAATACTCCTTGCGATCGCCGAGCTGATGGTGCGTTTGCACGAGACGCCATGAATTCAGCTCCTTCAGGCTCATCGACACGTTCGAGCGCGAGACCCCGAGCGTCTCGGCGATCGTGTCGGCGTTCAGTGGCTGCTCATTGATCACGAGCAAGGCATAGATCTGGCCGACGGTGCGATTGATGCCCCAACGGCTGCCCATTTCGCCAAAGTGCAGGACGAACGCTTCGAGCATCGGAGAAAGCTGGTCACCAGGCATGTTTGTATAATCTGTAATTTCAGTAATTATTGAAATTTATAAACGAAAATCCCCCTGCCTGCAAGCCAGCGAGCAAGCGTTCAGTACCGCACCTGCGCCGGCGACCCCGGTGCGACCGCGCCGCTCGTGACGGCCGGGCTCTGTCGACGAACCCTGGCGGGCTGCGGGCGACCCGGCAGCATCATGGCCGTCGCCGCCGTGCGAGCCCGCGTTTATTTGCGGTAGTCGGGGTCGTCGAGACCCGCGATCGGGTGGAAGCCCGGCAGTTCGCGAAACCGCGTGATCCACGCGCGCACGGCCGCGTAAGGCGCGAGTGAAATGTCACCCATCGGGGCGAGCGCAACGTAAGGAAACACGGCGATATCCGCGATCGTCGCCCGCCCGCCGGCGAGCCAGTCCGCCGCCGACAGATGCCGATCGAGAATTTCGAGCGAGCGCTCGCCGCGGATCCGGGCCTCGGCGAGCCCCTCGGTGAAATCGTGCGGCAAGCCGTTGCCCGGGATTCCGAACGAGATCATCGCGCGCGCCGTAAACACGCCGTATTGCACCCAACTCGCGGCGAACGCGAGCCATTCGACGATCGCCGCCTGCCCCGCCGGATCGGCCGGCCACCACTGCCCGTCGCCATGCCGACCCGCGACGTAGACGAGGATCGCGGCCGAGTCGCGCAGTACGAGTTCGCCGTCAACGAGTACCGGCACTTCACCGCGCGGGTTGATCGCGAGAAACGGCGGCTCGTGTTGCTCGTCCGCCATCAGGTCGACGTCGACTTTTTCGTAATCGACGCCGAGAAACGACATCAGTAACCGGACTTTGTAACTGTTCCCGGATTCGTCGTACGTGTAGAGCTTCATGTCTGTCGTCCTCGGTCAGGCAGGTTGCAGCAGGCCGCGGCCAGGGATCCCTCGCGAACCGTCCGGTCACCCGCGGTGATACTGCTTCATTCAGGTCCACGCACATTATCCGCGCGCACGGCGACATGTCATCCGCATTATCGCCACGCCTCGCCGGCGCTTGCGAGCAGCGCCCGACACGGGCCGGCGTTCGTGACGGACCCGCGCCCGGGCGGATCGCAACGGCCGCCGCGACGGCGGCGAGCCGAAGCGTCCGCACGGCTCTATACTCAACACGGGTCCGCTGGCAGCGGGCGCGGTACGCCGCGCCTGTTCGACCAGGCGACGCGCGCGCCGAGACTCGCTAGGATGGCGGGCAAGTAAACGGGGGTGAAGACGATGAGCACGGCACAAGACCGCAAATGCATCTTTATTACCGGGGCCGCGAGCGGCATGGGCCTGGCAACCGCACGCCTGTTTGCCGGGCGCGACTGGTTCGTCGGCGCTTACGACGTCAACGCGGCCGGTCTCGAAAACCTGCAGAATGAATTGGGCGCCGACAACTGTCTCACCGGCGTCCTCGACGTCAGCGACCGCAATGCCTATGCCGCCGCGCTCGACACATTCGCAAAAGCGAGCAGCGGTCGCCTCGATCTGCTGTTCAACAATGCCGGGATCGGTAAGTTCGGCTTCTTCGACGAACAGTCGTTCGACGACATCATGGCGGTCGTCAACGTGAACCTGATCGGCGTATTGAACGGTATCCATCTCGCCGCCGGCTTGCTCAAGGCAACGCCGAATTCATTGTGCTTCACGACGTCATCGTCGTCGGCAACGTTCGGGATCGCGGGCATTGCAACCTATTCCGCGACGAAGCACGCGGTGAAAGGCCTGACCGAGGCCCTGTCGGTCGAGTTCAGTCGCTTCGGCGTGCGTGTCGCCGACACGCTGCCCGGACTCATCGATACGGCGATCATTCCCGACGAAATGAAACAGACCGCGGCGACCGAAGGCATGTTCCGACTCATCGCGCCGATCGAAGTCGCGAAGGTCGTGTGGGCCGCCTATCATGACGACCCGGAACGCCTGCACTGGTTCGTGCCGGAAGAAATCGCCGATCTCGATCGCGCCTCCGCGCTCGATCCCGAGGGCACACGGGCGCAAATGTCGTCGCAGGGCGCCGTTGCCGCGATGATGCAAAAGGCGCGCGAGGCCGGACAATCCTGAACCATCGACCGCGGGAGTCGAGGATGCAGACAACTTCGTGGCATCACCCTGCACCGTTCACGCGCAGGTGCACGCCGGTCGCGCCGTCATCGCGACGTGGCACTGACACTTTCGGACACCGATCATGAAGAAATATTTCCCGCTACTCCTCGTGCTCGCGACCCCGCCGGTCACTGCCGCTTATCTCGACGATGTCGGCTTCACGGATTTGAAGCTGCTGCATGGCGCCGGTCTCGCGAACGGTGCGACGGTTGCGCCGACGCTCGTCGAGGCGAACGTCGATGTCGAGTACATGGACGCGATCGTTGACGCCTGGTGGCCAAACCGCTTACACAGCGAATTACTCGACGTCACGTTCGTTCCGCTACCGCCGACCGAAGTGTATTCCGACCACGCTACCGGCAGCGCCCGGCGGATCGCCGGCACCACGAGTTCGATGACCCCCGGGGTCGAGACCGTGGCGATTTACGAAGCGGATAACTGGCTGAGCAATTTCCTCCGCGTGGACACCGCGGGTTCGGCGCCGCTGGCTTCCGTGAGCCGGATTGCGAACCACAGCTGGGTCGGCGATTACGACGATACCGCGGAGAACGTCGACGCGCTGCAGCGACTCGACTGGCTCATCAACCGTGACGAATTCATTCAGGTCGTCGGCAACAGCAATAACGCGACCCTGAAACCGCTACTCGCGAATGCGTTCAATGCGATCGCGGTCGGGCGCACCGACGGCGTGCATTCTACGGGCAGCCTCGCACTCGATACGACGTATGTCGCGGGACGCGCAAACCCGCACCTCGTCGCGCCCCTCGGCACGACGAGCGCGGCGACCGCGGTCGTCACGTCGGCGGCAACGCTGTTGATCGACACGGCGCAAGCCGATCCGACCCTGTCACGCGAAGCGGATCTCATCCCGCGCGCGGCGGGCGCGGCCCCGATCAAGAGCGCCGCCAGTGCGGAAGTGATCAAGGCCGTGCTCATGGCCGGCGCCGATCGCGCGACGGACAATCCCGGCGCGAATATCACGGACTACCGCGACAGCGCCGAACATGCAACGGACAACGGACTCGATCTGCGCTACGGCGCCGGGCAACTGAATATCCTGCGCAGTCACAGCATCCTGAGCGCCGGCGAACAGGACAGCGTGGAAGACGGCGGCGGCACGTTCCTGTGGTCGGGCTTCGACTACGATCCGGCGTTCGGCGGCGATAACAGCAATGCCGTTGGTACGTACACGTTCACCACGACCGCGCTTGCCGCCGAGGTCACGGCGTCACTCGTATGGAATCTGTCGGTGGCCGAAGGCCCGGGATACAGCCCTGATCCACGGCTGTACAACCTCGACCTCGAACTGTGGCAAATCGATATCGCGGGCGATACCCTGCTCGCGAGTTCGACGAGCCTGCTCGACAACACGGAAAACATCTGGACGATGCTCGCGCCGGACGGCGATTATGCACTGAGGGTGGTGCACTCCGATGCGATGGATTTCGCCTGGGACTACGCGATTGCCTGGCACGTGCAGGCCGTCCCCCTGCCCGCGGCCCTGCCGCTGCTCACCGCCGCCCTCGCGCTGCTCGGATTCACCCGCCGCGGTCCGCGCCGCGCACGGCAGCGACCGGCCCGGCGATCGTAATGTGCGCGTTGCGCAGGAACCGCTCCCGGGTCAGCTGAAGTGCGACTCGAATCACCGCCGAACGGGGACGCAACCCGCGCCGCGTGCCCGCGATTCACGCAACGCGAACCGGCAGGCAGGTAAAGCCGCGAAAAAACGGTAATGCGCGACGCCGTGGTGCGTGCTCCGGATCACGCCGCAGGCGCGGCCAGCGGGCAAGGATTTCGCCGATGGCGATCCGCGCTTCGAGTCGCGCCAGCGGTGCACCGAGGCAGACATGAATGCCGCTGCCGAACGCGAGATGGGCGCTCGCATCGCGCGTAATGTCGAAGCGATGCGGTTCGGGGAAGACGGCCGGGTCGTGATTCGCGGCGGCGAGCGAAGCAGTAAACGTCGTGCCCGCGTGCACCGGACAGCCGTTCAGCTGATCGTCGTGCCGCGGGATCCGCGCCGTTTCGGTGATCGGGCAGTCAAAACGCAACATCTCCTCGACCGCGTTATCGATGAGTGCGGGCTCGGCCCGCAAGCGCGCAAGTTCGTGCGCGTTCTCGAGCAAGGCGAAAATCCCGTTGCCGATCAGGTCCGTCGTGGTGACATTACCGGCGACAATCAGTTGGGTACACAGGCTGATGATCTCCAGATCCGTCAATCTGTCGCGGTGTTCCTGCGCCCGCACCATCGCGGAGATCAGATCCTCGCGCGGGCTTGCGCGGCGCGCATCCACGACGCGCTGAAACTCGCTGCCCATCGCGACGTAGGCGTCGCGCAGACGCGCCTGCGTCGCCCGATCACGCGCGGGGTCGTAACCCATGAGGATCGCTTCCGACCAGCGCTTGAAGTCGTCGCGCCGTTGCACCGGCATCCCCATCATTTCGAGGATCGTCTGGGTCGGCAATGGCGCGGCGACATCGGCGATCAGATCGATGCGGTCGCGGCCGTTGCAGGCGTCGAGGAGTTCGCGCGTGATCATCCCGATCCGTTCGCTCATCGCGGCGATCGACTGCGGGTTGAAGGCCTTGCTCATGAGCAGGCGAATGCGCCGATGATCCGGATCGTCAAGCAGCACGAGCGGTGGGGTGTAGGCTGCCTCTCCGTCACGCTCGTCGACCCCGGTGCCGGCAATCCGGCGCACATAGGAATCCGGCCCGCTCAGGCGCGCGTCGACGCTGAAGCGCTTGTGACGCAACGCCGCGCGCACGTCGTCATGGCGGGTGAGCAGCGTGCGCCCGTAGGCGAGATCATCGTAGTGCGGGGCGTGCCTGCGCAAGGCGTCGTAGATCGGATCCGGGCAATCGCGAAAGCCGGCATCGCGCGCGGTCAGCGCCGCCCCTTGCGGCAGCGCATCGATTTCGCCCTTCGGCATCCGGGTATCTCCTGTTGCGCCCGGCGCCGTCGTGGCAGCGGCGGCGGCATCCGCAACATTAATATTAACCGAGGTGTCGCGGATTTCCGTGCCCGGGTTGTGCCGAAAACGCCACCGGAGCCGCGGTGAGTTCACGCTGAACGTAGTGCAGTATCATGTCCGGCGCACCGAACGCCTCGCGCGTTTCCCGCAGACTCAACAACGGACCCGGCATGAACACGCCACACAGCATGCGTAAACACCCGACCGGCGTCGCCGGTGCCGGATTACCTGATGCACCCGAGCTCGCCGATGAGACGCTGCGCGACGCTGGCATCGATCCGGATCGCCTGTCGATCGCCTACCTCGGTAATCCCGCGTCGATCGCGCGCGCTGTCCATGCGCCGTGGGCCACGCGTCTCGCCATCGGGCTCGCGATATGGGCGACCCTGACCCTGCTCGAAGCCAACGGGGTCAGCGTGCCGTTGTGGGTTCGCACCCCGGCGACGCTGATCGTCGGGCTGCTCATCCTGCAGGTTGCGTGTGCCGCGCTCGTGACGGCGAGCGAGCGACTCGCCGCCCGGCTCGACTGGAATCACTACGTCGCCGGCACGTGCGCGGAGATCCTCTCGACCCTGCCTGAACTCGTCGTGATCGGATTCCTGATCCCGGTCAGCCCGCTGACCGCATTCGTGATTGCGCTCGTCACGATCTATAACAACGCACTCGTGTTCAGCATCTACTCGTTCTTCCTGCCGAAAGACCGCTACGGCAAGTTCCTCATGCCGCAGCCGATCACCGGGGCGGGCACGCAGGTCCTGATTGCCGGTGCGGCGATCGGTCTCATACTCGGGCTCGTGATGATGGCAATGTCGTTCAGCGAGCATCCGAAAAACGCGTTCGCGGCGGCCGATCTGATCGCCGTTGGCGTACTCCAGCTCGCAATCTTCGGCGTCTACATCTACAAGCTGTTACACGATTACGCGAAGGAAGAAGAACAGGTGCGCGATGTGCTCGAACTGAGCGACGAACAAATCGAAACGCGCCGCGCGCTCGTCTATGCACCCGTGCACGTGAGCTCCTGGTCGCTGATCGCGGGTTATCTGCTCGTCGGCGTGATCGGGGCAGCGCTCGGTGGCGAACAGATCGCGGAATTCGCCCACCTCGCGATTCAGGATCTGCGCCTGAATCACATGGTCACCGCATTGACCCTGGCCGGGTTCGCCGGGATCAGCGAATACGTGATCCTGTGGCAATCACACCGCAAGCGCGAATACGGCATCGCGCTCGCGAACAGTTTCGGTGGCATTACCCAGGTTATGTTCATGGTCCTGCCGTTCACGCTTATCGCCATCGGCGTGTACCAGCTCGGGATCAATCCCGGCCATCCCGAGTTGCCGTTATTGTTCTCGTTTTCGAATATGTTGCTGCTGTTGTTCCTGTTTCCGATGTTGTTCGTACTCGTGGAACTGCTGCGCGAGGACCATACGCTCGGACTGCTGGACACGACCGTGATGGCAGCAATATTCCTGCTGTTGATCGCACTGCTTTTGAGCTACGGCGTACATCCCGCACGTTAAACAGGTGTGCGTAAATCCGAGACCCTGTGGCCTCGGGGCCGAAATCACTGCCTACACCCCATCCTAAGTCCCTTCCCCTCGATTTGAGGGGAAAGGTACCCGGTCCTTCAAGGTCACTGTTGCATAATTTGGAGCACGTAGTCAGACAGACCGCACCCGCGCGCTTTGTATCTCCACTTGAGCGCTAACGGCGCGGCCAATACAGATCAACAGGTGCGCGACGTTACGTCAGTTCGAACAGTTTGCCACTGAGCGAAAACACGCCGTCCTTCATTTTTATCTGGCTTTCGGCGACGACCATTTGATCGCGCATCAACACGGCGGCGCGGGTTTCCCACGCGCCGTGTTTCCCCGACCAGTAGACGCCCTGTCCCTTGTAGTTCACGGCGTCCCCGGAATCGAGATACCCGGTGCCGAGATCGCCGAGGGTTCCGCCGCTGTTCGCACCGGAAAATGTCAGTGTGCCGACGGCCGTCCCGGCGAGCTGTCCGGACACCTTTGCGGTATACGTGCCTTCGACAACGCCGTCATCGCCGTTGACTTCGCAGGTTCTGACGGATGTAAATGTGCCTTTAAAGGCACCGATTTCCTTGCCTACGGGCATGACTTGATCCTCCACTTGTTGGGCGCTGCTGTTATTGGTTTTCGTTATGCAGGCGCGGTTATGCTTGCGTGCGGTTGCATGGCAAGCACATTAAGCGTAGTCAAGGAATGCAGGGACAATTGCGCGGTTTACACAGCGAAATGGCGAGCGCCGCGCCGCGGTGTGCTCGAGCGCTGATGCCCGATATCGCGCGCGGCACGCGATCCTGCTCAAGAATTACGATGACGTAACGAGGGCAACGGTATCAATTACCACGCATTACCGGCGCGGACAGGCCGTGGCAGCAACAGTGCGTTCGGGAGTCTGCGAGCCCCGTGCGGGCGACGCGCGCATAGTCCGACATGATGTCCGCGGACCGGGGCTTAGTTCGAATCGGTCTTTGAACAGCGAACGATCAACTGCAGCTTCGCGGGACCGTCAACCGATCAGCGCGTTAATCGCCGCATCGATCGCCGCCTTGCCGATCGGATCCATCCCGGACCCCGCCACGTGCCCGAACGGAGACCGGATGGGTCGTAACTCCGCGTACGGCATGTGCGCCACCTCGAATTCGCTGTCGGCGACGGTGAAGTACAGATCCGTCTCGCCCGGCATCACGATGGCGCGCGCCCGGATCGCACGTAGTGCCGCAACAAAGTCGCCCGCGAAGCGATCGTTCGCGCTGATGTCCGCGTGTTGCCAGGTCCGGAGCATGGCCAGCAGATCGTTCGCATCGCGGCGCATGAAGTAGGCTTGTGCAAACTTCACCACGGCCTCGATGTCCGCGAAGCCGAGTGCGCGATAGTGCGCATCACGGAAAAACGCCTGCGAGAACATCCAGCCCGCATAGACGCGGCCGAACGCGAGCAGGCCGGTTTGTGGCTGGACGTCGTAATCGCCGGCCGCGAACGCTTGATCGGCCATCAACGCCGCCTTCGCGCCGTCGAGAAACACGTAGTTGTGCGGCGATACCCGGGCGGCGCCGCAGATCGGCAATAATGCTGCAACCATGTCCGGGTAACGACTGCCCCATTCGAACGTCTGCAACGCGCCCATCGAAAATCCCATGACGAGGCGCAGCCTGGTAATGCCGAAGTGCTCTGCGAGGAGTCGATGCTGGCACGCGACGTTGTCGCCCACCGTGATGGCGGGAAAGCGCGGACCGTCATGCGGACCCGGCGTATTGCTCGGCGACGACGACAGGCCGTTGCAGAACATATTGATCACGATGACACAGTAGCGCGAGAGATCGAGCGTCGGGCTCGCCGCGAACAGTGCCGTGGCATCCTCATGCTGTGCGGCATACGACGTGAGCACGAGAATTGCATTGTCGCGTGCTGCGCTGAGTTCGCCATACAGCCGGTAAGCGAGTTGCAGATCGAGCGTCACGCCGCCCGCGGTCTGAAACGCGGGGATATCGAATGTGTGGTAATCCATTGGCTGTCGCTCTCCGCTCACTCGCCGCCCGACTCGCGCCGCTTATGCGACGACGACGAACGCCGGATCGGCTGCCGCGAACGCCGTGTCGCGATCGGCTGCCGGCGGGTAGATCCACTCCGTGTTGATACTGCGCTTCAGTGCTTTCGCGTCGGCGCGTTCGAGCTTCACCGCGCGCTCCCAGCCTTCCGTGTAGACGGCACCCCACGGACCGAGATCGAGGCAAGTCACGTATTTCGGTTGACTGTACGGCATCGTGGGCAGGCCGAGCAATTCGGCCGCCGCGTTGTGCCCCGCGATCCGACCGAGGCTCAGCGCGTGCTGGCACGACATGAGCGTCGTGTGACCCGCATCATCCGTCGCCGCCGCGGCGACGTCGCCGGTGACGAAGACATCGTCGACACCCTGCGCCCGCAGTTCGCGATCGGCCTGTACGCGGCCAAAACGATCGTGTTCACCCGGGAGTTGCGCCGCGAGCGGGTTCGCACGGGCGCCGGCGGTCCACACCACCGTACGCGTCGCGATACGTTCGCCGGACGACGTCGTCACGCTGTCCGCATCGATCGCGGCCGCCGCGGTCGAGGTCAGTACTTCGACCCCGAGATCGCTGAGCGCTGCGCTGATCAGCGGGCGCGGTCCCGGTCCGAGATCAGGGCCAATCGCGTCCGCCTGCTCGAGGATCACGACCCGGATGTTCGCGTCGTCACCGAAAATCGCGCGCAGCCGTAGCGGCATATCGGCGGCGGTCTCGATCCCGGTGAAACCGCCACCGGCGATCACGACCGTATTGCGCGCGTCGCCTGGCGGCTCGTCGGCCAGCGCGTGTAAATGCTGATCGAGCCTGACGGCATTCGCGAATTGATCAACATTGAAACTGTGCTCCTGCAGCCCCGGTATGTCAGGGGTGAACACCGTGCTGCCGGTGGCGAGGACAAAGCGGTCGTAGGCGAGCGTCGAGCGCGCGCCGGCCGCATCGACCACGACAATTTCATGTTTCGCCGTATCGATCGCTTCGACCAGCGCCGCGATATGCCGAATTCCGACCGCCGCGAACAGGGGACCGAGGGCGGGATTCATTTCGTCGAACGCGGTTTCGTACAGTCGCGGGCGGATGCAGAGTTCCGCGGACGGAGAGACCACGACGATATCGAGTTCGCCGTCGCGGTCGTTCAGAGCGGCGGCGCGGGCCGCGGCCAGCGCCGCCCACATGCCGGCAAAGCCCGAACCGGCGATCAAAAGTTTTTGCGTCATGTCACTGTATCCTCGGGTGCCGGACCAACCGGTAGTTGCGTGGTGCCCCGCCGCAGCGGCGCGGTCACCGGGTCGTTCGAATCATTTCAACGGCTCGCGGCGACCGGTCGCGCGGCCGACCGCACGCCCCGCCACCTTGCCGTGCAGCCAGGTGCGGACCTCGTCGGTGAATTCCGCCGGCGCCTTGCGCCCGACGGTCGCGGCAATACTCGCGAGCGATTCCGCCGCGAGGCTGTCGCGCATGGCCTGCTCCGCCCGCAGCATTGCCGCATGGATCGCGCAAACGCCGCGCGTCGCCCACTGCGGCGCGGAGTCGCCGAACACGGCGCAACGTCCGCGAATTTCCTGGCAATCGAACAGGGGCTTGTCGCCCTCGATCGCGTCGACGACGTCGAGCACGGAAATTTCCGCCGGCTCACGCGCGAGCCGGTAACCACCGCGCACCCCCTGCGCGGCGCGCACGATGCCGGCTTTTTCGAGCTTCGGAAATATCTTCGCGACGAACGACGGCGACACGCCCTGCAGTTCCGCGAGATCGCGACTGCTCGGTTGCCCACAGTCGGGATCGACGAGCCACAGCAGGCAATGGAGCCCGTATTCGACACTGCTCGTGATGAAAGCCATAACGCGGACAATATCAGTCCGCGTTTAACAGCGCAAGCCATGCGACCGCTCCGACGGAAGGGTTGCGGACGCCCGGCGGGACACTGCACTCGATACCGGCCGGGTTTCACCGTAAACTTCCGCCCCCCGGAAGTCGGCGCAGCGACGCCGACCCCGCTACTGTCACAGACACATCGATCGAACGGAGAACGACTTATATGAGCCAGGCCAGTCCCGCAACGAATGTCCAGACCCTTGACGCGCTGATCGTTGGCGCGGGCTTTACCGGTCTTTACGCAATTTACAAGCTTCGCGGTTTGGGTCTGAACGTCCGCGCGGTCGAGAAAGGCACCGGGATCGGCGGCACGTGGTACTGGAATCGCTACCCCGGCGCCCGCACGGATTCCCAGAGTTACGTTTACCAGTACTGGTTTTCCGACGAACTGCTCGAGGAATGGGACTGGAGCGAGCGCTTCCCGGCGCAGGAAGAAACGGAGCGGTATCTGAATTTCGTCGCCGACAAGTTTGATCTGCGCAAGGACGTTCAATTCAACACCGAAGTCGTCACCGCTGATTACAACGAAGATACCGGCCGCTGGCTCGTCAAGACGAAGGACGGCGAACAGTTCGACGTGCAGTTCCTGATCACGTGCGCGGGCGGCCTCACCGAACCGGTCTACCCGAACATCCCGGGGCGGGAAACGTTCGCCGGCACGTCCTATCACACCTCACGCTGGCCGAAAGACCCGGTCGACTTCAGCGGCAAGCGAGTCGGCGTGATCGGCACCGGGGCCACCGGGATCCAGGTGATTCAGACGATCGCGAAAGACGTCGGTCACCTGACCGTATTCCAGCGCACGCCGAACTACGCGATCCCGATGCGCAACTACAAACTCGACGCGGACAAGCAGGCGGCGGTCAAGGCGCGTTACCCGGAACACAAGGAACTCGTGCACAAGACGTTTGCCGGCTTTCACTACACCGCGGATGAACGCAGCTTCTATGACTGCACCCCGGAACAGCGCCGTGAGTTACTGGAAACCCTGTGGGAGGACGGCTCGCTGAAATTCTGGACCGGCAGTTTCGCCGAAGTGTTTACCGACGAAGCCGCGAATGCGGAAGTTTCGGAGTTCGTGCGTGAGAAAATCCGCGCGCGTATCGACGACCCCGCCGTCGCGGAGAAACTCCTGCCGCGTGACTACGGCTTTGGCACCCGCCGCGTGCCGCTCGAAACGAAATATTTCGAAGCCTACAACCAGCCGAACGTGGAACTCGTCGATGTGAACGCAACGCCGATCGAGGCGATCACGCCAACCGGCGTCCGCACGAGCGCCGGCGAGATTGAACTCGACGTCATGATCTACGCGACCGGTTTCGACGCCGGCACCGGCGCGCTGACCACGGTGCAAATCCGTGGTCGTGACGGCAAGGTGCTCGGCGATGAATGGCGCGAGGGTATTCGTTCGTACCTCGGCCTGCAGGTCCACGGTTTCCCGAACCTGTTCATGGGCATGGCGCCGCTGTCGCCGGCCGCGGCGTTCTGCAACGTGCCGACGTGTTCGCAACAGCAGGTGGACTGGATGACCGACACGATCGCCTACGTGCGCGAAACGGGACGGCGTTCGATCGAACCGAGCGCCGCGGCCGAAGCGGCGTGGGTGGCGCACCACGAGGAAGTCGCCGCCGCGACGCTCGTGCCGAAAACGAAATCCTGGTACATGGGTTCGAACGTGGAAGGCAAGAAGCCGCAACTGCTTGCCTATATCGGCGGTGTTGACGCGTACCGGGTCAAGTGTGACGAAGTGAAAGAACAGGGATACCAGGAGTTCGAACTCGCCTAGCCGGGTTCGCGGACAACCCCGACGCACGGGCTACTTGAGTAACGTTCTCACGTGCCCGCAGCGGCTGCAGCGCTCAACCGTTACGAGGCGTCCCTGCTTCACGTCGAACTGTTTCGCGTCGTCGATCGCCCATTTGTGGAAGCCGCTGTTGCAGAGCGTTTTCTGCCGGGATTTGCGTTCCCGGCGCTTTTTCGCGCCCGGGAAAGGGACAACGTCAGCCATTGCGTGCGGCCTCGGCCGTCCGTTAGTGTCGACTGCCTATCGTAATACGCGACGACGACTGCGACCAGGCCGCCCCCGGGTTACAACAAGCACCGCGAGCAGCAGCGCGGCGACCGAAGGCTCCGGAACGGGGACAACCCGCAGGCTGTCGATTTGCCCGTTCAGCTGGATCGAGCCGATTTCAAGGCTCCCAAGCGGGGTCACCACGCCGTGTGGCCGAAACGTAGTGCCGCCACCGGTGCTGAATGAGACCAAACCAAAATCGAATTCCGGGAATTCGAGTGGATTCGGCAACGCGTCGGACGTCAACGCGGTTCGATCCGAACGATCGAACAATTGCAATCCGAAGTCGGCCGTACTCAAGGCGCCGGTGCTGGATCGGGTCACCATGAGACCAGCGGGCAGCAGCGGGGCCCCCAGTCCGGCGTTGCCGTACACGACGCCATGGTTCGCGACAAACAGATCGCCTGTCGTCGCGTCGCGATCAAGCACACGAATATCGAGTCCGACGCCGGAGGTAAACCGCGCCCCGCCGATATCCCAGGTGAGCGATCCGTCGGGCAAGGCCTGGTCGTAAATACCCGTCTCGGGGTCCGGGCTCACATCCGCAACCGCGGTATCGTAAACGAGGTGACCGGTAAACGGGTCGCCTGCCGCGAACGGCAGTAACGCGGCGAACTGTGCCGACACGTCCGTAGTCCGGTCCGGCGCCTCGGCACGAATCGTCGACATCGTACCGGTGAATTCGTAGCGGATCAGCCCGGCATGGAGCTCGGGGATCACCGCGAAAAAAATGACCGCTGCCGCGATCCCTTGCCTGACACTTTGCATGGAAAGCCCTCCGACTCTGAACCCGTCGACTCTGTACGAGGTCCGGCGACGAATCCCGCTGCACGGTGATTCAGGAACTCGTGACGACACTGTTTATCATAAGCCCGGGCGCCGGACACGTTACTGACCACGATCAAAAATTCGCCCGCGCGCGGTTCGCTCCCGCGGCATGTGCGTGCCGGAACGGATCGGCGTCGATCGAACCCGCGCGTCATGGCGAACCGTTACGTCTGAATGATTTTCCCGACAAATGAAAAATGCTGTGCACATCGCTGCGTGGTTCGCGTAACAACGCGATGATGATGCATTCCTCGATCGCGGCGAGCACGCACACGAACGTCGCGACGCGGAACGGCCACAGCGCGATCCCGGCAAACAAGGCAATGGCCGCCGGCGCCATGCTCACGGCGGCCGCCTTCACCATCCAGGTATGCAGGCTCGTCGGACGCCGGAACTTAACGATTCCGGCACAGACCGGCACCACGATACTCGCCGCAACGGCGGTGAAATAGACCGGCATTTGGCGCACGGTATCCGGCCACAGCAGCCACGCGCCAATGATGAAGACGGTGTAAATCGCAAAATCGGCGATGCTGTCGAGTTCGGCCCCGACGACGGACACCTGCCGCAGGTACCGCGCGATCGGACCGTCGACGAGATCGAGTAGAAACGCCGCCACGAGACCGCTGAGAAAGAGCCGCGGTTCGTCGCGCCAGGCCAGCCACAGCAGGACCGGAGCGAGCGCCAGGCGCAGTACGCTGAGCCCGTTCGCGACGTTCATGCCCGGTGCGTCTCGGCTTGGGGGACTCCGCCCCCGCTTAGTCGCTCTGGACGGATTTCAGGTAGGCAATCAACGCGTCAATTTTTGCGCTGACGACAGCTTCGGAATAGCCCGGCAACGCACGCTTGTAATGCTCACCCCACACCGGCATCGAAGTCTCGCCGTGCGCCGCGGGCGGGAGCTCACGCCCATCGACGACGCGCCGCACATAATCTTCGGGGAACGTGCCGGAGTTGTCGCGCGCGAGCACGGTCAGATCCGATGGCGGCATTTTCAGCGCCGCGGCAACCGCGCCGCCGCCGCGTGCGTCCACGCCATGGCAGCCGCCGCAATCGTTCACGTAACGGTCACGGCCCTGTGCAATCACCTCGTTGGCGTCGACCGTGGCCGTGCTCGCGGCCAGGATTAACCCGGCGATGAGCGCGGCGCGGTATGTGCCGGACAAATTCGGTTGCAGCGTTTTATCCATGATCTTCTCCTCGCTATGGCTTGAACTCGAATGTCGATTACGCGATTCAGGATTCCGACAAGCGTTGCAGCTCGTTGGAAGACCAGCGCAATCGCGCCACTTCAATTTCACACAGCGCGCGCAGCAGGCGCGCGGTCGTCGCCGGGTGGCTGTTCTGCAATTGGGCGAGCCCGCTGCGCTCGAGCACGAGCAGCTCGGTACGCCGCATGGCCAGCGCCTCGGCGGTGCGGGGGCCGGGTTTCAACATCGACAATTCACCGAAGAATGAACCGGGACCGCAACTCGCGAGGCGTTTGTGATGATGGCTCGTCGTTGGCAGGCGGATATCCACCTGGCCGCGCAGCACGATATACATCTCGGCGCCGCTCGCGTGAGCCGCGAACAGTATTTCACCGGGATCGAGCGAGCGTTCGACGACAGCGCCGCGCAGGATCCGCACGTCTTCGGCATCGAGGTGGCGGCACAGATCGTTGTCCTCGAGCGCTACCGCGCCATCGATACGGGTCGGTTCGTGACCGAGATCGCCGAGCAGTGCGTCTTCGGCATACTCCAGCGCTTCATCCTTGCCGTTGAACGTGAGCACACCGCTCCCGCCGCCGGCCGCGATCCGGTTCAGCGCGCTGCCCATGTCCGCGCCGATGCCGAAGCGCTCGTGCACGTTGCAAAACAGCAACTGTCCGCCGTGTGCCGCGAGCCGGCTCGCGGTCTGTTTGAAAAAGCGGATCGCCGTCAGATCGATTTGCCCGACCCGGCGCAGGTGTACGATCAACCACTTCGGTTCGTCGAGGTCGTCGAGCATTTCCTCGAACAATCGATCCGCCGTCGCGAAAAACAGGTTGCCGCGCAGTTCCAGGAACACGATGCGGTCGCCGTGTTCATTGAGCAGGTTCGTTTCGCGCTCATTGCGGTGCCGGGTGGAACGGGATTGTCGCCCGGTCGAGCGCCGGTGCACGACCGGCGATTTGATCTCACTGCGGATGAACAGGACGATCGCGATCCCGATCCCCACCCCGACCGCGATCATGAGGTCGTAGAACACCGTGATCATGGCGACGACGCAAGCGATCCCGGCGTCGACCTGGGTCCGACGATCGCGAATCCAGCGAAACATATCGCGATCGATCATGCCGATCGCGACATAGCAAATGATCCCGGCGAGAACCGGCACCGGTAACAGCGTACCAACCCCGCCGCCGACGGACAGCAGCAGCACGAAACAGATCCCGGCGGCGAACGCTACCCAGCGACGCCCGCCGGATTTCGCCGCGACAACGGTAGCGGCCGTCGTGCCGGCACCGGCCATCCCGCCGCAGAACCCCGCCGCGATCTGTCCGATCCCCTGCCCCATGAGTTCCCGCCCCGCGTGGTGGCGCGCGCCGGTCGAGACATCCGCGACGACCGCCGTGAGCAGCGTGTCCAGTGAGGCCAGCACCGACAACGCAAGCGCGGCCGGGACGATGATGTCCCACGGCATCGTGGACAACACGGCGGCAAAATCGAACGACGGCGCCCGCATCCCGGGTAACGCGCCGATCATCCACGCCTCCGGCAACGCCACCCCGCGCAGAACGGCGACAAGATGAAAAGCGATGGTTCCGACGATGAGACCGGCCACCGGGCCCGGCAGCCACGCGAGCACGCGCCCGGCGCCGGCCGCACTCGCAATCGTGAGCACGGCCGCGGTCGTGGGCAGCCACCACCATTGCGCCCACCCGGCGATCGCGTGATTACCGGCCAGCGTATCGAATTGCGAATGCACCATGAGCAACGCGGACCCGAGCATGAAGCCGCTGACAACCGGGTACGGAATGTATTTGATCAGACGGCCGCCGCCGCCAACGCCGATCAGGACCTGGAACACGCCGGTCAGGGCGGTGACGATGGCGAGCCCGAGCAGCAGCGCACCGCCCGCGAGTCCGGCATTCGAAAGCGCCGCGAGCGCGCCGCCGAGCAGCACGAGCGTTGGCCCGGTCGGAGAGCTGATCAGGGCGCGGGTGCCGCCGATCAGGCCGCTGGCGAGACACAGCACGGCCGTCCCGACGAGTCCGGCATAGGCGCCGTCCGCGGCACCGACCCCGGCCGGGGCATACAGGGCGACACCGAACGCCATCGCCTGCGGCAACAGCACGGCCGCGGCCGCGAGTCCGCCGCTGAAATCACCGGACTGCCAGCTTGCGTCGCGATTCCCGTGCGTCGCTGACGTCGCCCGCGGGTTTGTCGTGCCGGTCATGTTCGTCATCCCGTCAGTAAACGCGTGTTACGGATTCGCATGTTGATCAGCGTCATGCACGGGTATCGTAATGCCGGAGGCAGAAAGATTATCTGGTAGCATGCGGGCCATGTTCAAACGCCTGATGTGCGGCGCGATCGGGGTGCTCGGATTCCGCATCGTGCTCGCGGTTTCGCCGCTCAATTACACCGCGCCGGAATTTCTGGAAGGCCCGATCGTCGCGAACTCAATGCTTGGCACCACCTACGCCTACCGCGCGCGTGACATCTACGAACCGACGTCATTACAAATCACGGTGGTGCGCCTGCCAAAAGCGGCCCTGTCGGCCGGCGAGTTTTCCGCTGATCACTGTATCGGACTGTTTCTGACCGAAGTCGCGCGCGATCAGGCCGACTTTTTCGCCGTCCCGTCGGAACACCCGCTCGAGGCCGGACGCCTGCGGCTGCGCCAGGTGCGCTGGACCCGCAAGGACCAGGCGAACGGCATGACCGGGGTGACGAGTTGCGGCCTGGACGAGGATCGCTACGTCTCGATCAATTTCGAGGATACCCTGAACCGGGCGATGAACACGTTTCCGGCGATCCGTAAAAGCCTCAAATCACTGGAACTCGATCCGTGAGCAGCGAGGTCGTCGCCCTCGCCCGCACGCCGTCGACGTTTCGGTATTTCGATCTGATCATGGCGGGGTTCGTCACCGTCCTGCTGTGCGCGAACCTGATCGGCCCGGCGAAAGTCTGCCAAATCGACCTGCCGGTGGCGCTGCCCGTGATCGGTGCGAGCCTGATTTTCGGCGCCGGCAATATCTTTTTCCCGATCAGCTACATCTTCGGCGACGTTCTCACCGAGGTGTACGGGTATGCACGTGCACGCAAGGTGATCTGGGCGGGTTTCGTGGCGATGATCTTCGCCACGATCATGACGCAAACGATACTGTCGCTGCCGCCGAGTTCATCGGAGCCGTTCAACGACATACTCCAGCCGGCGCTCGATGTTGTGTTCGGCAATACCTGGCGCATCGTCGTCGCCTCGATCCTAGCGTTCTGGGTCGGCGATTTCGTCAACGCCTATGTGCTCGCACGGATGAAGGTCTGGATGGCCGGACGCCACTTGTGGATGCGCACGATCGGGTCGACGATCCTCGGCCAGGGCGTCGACAGTCTCGTGTTCTATCCGGTCGCGTTTTTCGGCATCTGGGACCACGGCGTCCTGCTCACCGTGCTCGCGTTCAATTTCACGTTCAAAGTCGGGATCGAGGTACTGATGACGCCGGCGACTTACGCCGCCGTCGGCTTCCTGAAACGGCGCGAAGGCGTCGACTACTACGATAACGACACGAATTTCACACCGTTTTCCCTCGACGAGCGTTAGCCCGCTGCGGGCGACGTCGCGATCCGCATACTGCGTCCGCGCGACCCGAACCGGCCGTCGCCGGGGGTCACAACGGCGCGCGCTGGCGACCGTCTCCATCCGGACCGGTTTGGTGATTTCGCGGCTCAGTCCGCGGTGTCGCCGGCCTGCAGGCGCGCGAGTGAACGGATGATCAGCGCGCCGACCCCGACCAGCGTCACGCCGCCAAACAGGAACACCTGAATGCCCGTCGCGGCGATGATCCCGAGCGTCTCGGAATGACCGAACGCGGCCATCGCGAGCGCGGCGACGAGCTGATACGTGCCGATATAACCGGGCGCCGTCGGCACAAGCGTACTCAGCGACATCGCGCCCATGACGACGAGCGCTTCGCTCGCACGCAGGTCGATCGCCGCCGCGTGGAACATGGCCACGAGTGCGAGCAACTCGAAGATCCAGACTCCGAGCGACAATGCGCCGGTTGTAATCAGCGACCGCCGATTCAGCGAACCGACCCCGACGACGAAGTCACCGACGAGCCGGCGCGCCGCGTCGGGCACGGGGATCCGGCTCAGTTCGCCACTGCGCAGGAAGTAAACCCCGATCAGTACGAGCCCGATCAGGGTTGTCGCGGACACCGCGACATATTCGAACTGTTCGCGAATCCCGGCGCCGCCGCCGATCTCGGCAAACACGAGCCCGTTGACGAGCAACAGCGCGATCACGCACAGATCGAGCATGCGCTCGATCAGGATCGAACCGAGAATTGTCGTGCGTGAAAAACCAAAGCGGCGCTTTGCGTAATCGGCACGGAACAATTCGCCGAGGCGGGCCGGCAATACATTATTCACCGCATAACCAATGATCAGTGTCTCGGCGACGTGGTGGTTGCGTACAAAGCCGATTTGCCGCAACAGACCCGACCAGCGCACGACGCGCAGGCCGAGCGCGGTCCAGTACAGCGCGAGCGCGATGCCGATCGGCGCGAACGAAAACTCCGTCAACGAACGACGCAATTCATCACCGTCGATGTGTCCGATCGCAAGCCACAGGAACGTGGCGCCGAGCGCGGTGCCGAACAGTGCCGCGGCGGCATTACGCATCGATGACGAAATTCTGACGATCACGCCTAGTCCCGAAGGGCTGTCGGCGGCGTCACTCGAAGCGATACTTCAGCAGGTACCACAGGGCCTTGACGCCATCTTTCCAGTTGATCTTCTTGCCTTCTTCGTAAGTGCGTCCGAAATATTGAATGCCCAGCTCGTAGATTCGCCAGCGACGTGCGAGTGCAACCTGGGCACTGAACTGCACCTCGAAGCCGAAGTCGTTCGCGGTGATCCGCAGGGACTCGAGCACCGGCCGCGTAAACATCTTGTAGCAGACTTCGATATCCGTGAGTTGCTGGTTGAACAGCAGGTTGAACAGAAACGAGATGAAGCGGTTCGCCATGTAGTGGTGAAAATACAGCGCCCGGTGCGGGCGGCCGTAAAAGCGTGAACCATAGACAACATCGGCAACGCCGCGCGCGACGATCAAATCATACATTTCGCGCCAGTCCGCGGGATCGTATTCGAGGTCCGCATCCTGGATCACGATCACTGCGCCGGACACCGTGGCGAGCCCGGTCTGCAATGCCCCGCCCTTGCCGCGGTTGTGGTCGTGGAACACGAGTTTAATCGAGATCGCGCGCGCCTCACCCTCGACCACCGCGAGTGCGCCCGTGTCATCAAGAGCCAGCGCGCAATTCCCGGCTTCGAGTGCGTCGACGTTCGCACGCAGCCATTCACGTGTACCGTCGGTGGAGCCGTCGTCGACGATGACGATTTCCTTGCGGGTCTCCGGCAGCGCCGCGGCGACGCGAACGAGGCACGGCCCGATCGTCGTCACTTCGTTGTACGCCGGAATGATGACCGAAAAATCCATGGGTGCCGTCATCGACTGTTGTTGTTCGTATTGTTGTGCGATGGGCGATGACGTTACGTCATCGTTCCGGGACGGTCAATTTAACCCTCGCCGCTCACCGCGGCGCCGCTGCCGCGGGCAAAAAAAACCCCGCTGGGGGAAGCGGGGTAAGAGGGGGAGTTAAGGGGGAAGTTAACGGTGATGAAAGTTACGCCGATTAGTCATCGTCGCAACGGAACAAGTTCCGCATTTCTGTTTACAATTGTCACAGTCATGTGACCCAAATGTTAAATCCCAGCAGATCCAAACCCTTAGCGTGCAACGTTTAACGATTTTCTTGAAAAAACCCCGCGCGAGGCCGCCGTTTTACCGGAACAGCCATCACAAGCTATTGATTAATAAAATAATTTCTGCGCTGCATTCATCGTGAGTACGCCTCCGGTCCCGGCCGTAAGCCTGCACAGACTGACGAAAAGCTATGTCGCCGGCGACAGCGTGCAAACCGTGCTGCACGAGGCGGAACTCGATATCGCCGCGGGACAGTTCGTCGTGATCCTCGGGCGCAGCGGGTCGGGAAAGTCGACCCTGTTGAATCTGATCGGCGCGATGGATCGGCCGACGACCGGCGACGTGCGCATCGACGGTACCTTGATCTCGACGATGCCGGAGCGCGACCGCACCCTGTTCCGGCGTCGCTCACTCGGTTTTATTTTCCAGGCCTACAACCTCGTGCCGTCACTCAATGTGCTCGAAAACGTGGCCTTGCCGCTCGCCCTGAACGGGATCGGCGATTACAGCGCGGCGCACACGCTGCTCGACGAACTCGGGATCGCCCACAAGGCCCGGGCCGCGGCCGAAGACCTGTCGGGCGGCGAACAGCAGCGCGTGGCGATCGCCCGGGCCCTCGTCCATGCACCGGGTCTGATCCTGGCGGACGAGCCAACCGGCAACCTCGATGTCGATACCGCCCGTCACACGATAGAACTGCTCGATGATCTCGTGCGACGCAACGGCCAGACACTGATCATGGCCACGCATTCGCGCGAAGTGATCGGCTATGCCGACCGCGTGCTCACAATCCGGGATCGGCACCTCGTCGACTGCTGAAGCAAGGTGCCGGATTCAATCATCAAGGCCTTATCGCGCCACCTGCGGCAACACCCGTGGCAACTTGCGCTCGCGCTGCTCGGGATCACGGTCGGGGTTGCCGTGATCGTCGCCATCAGGCTCACGCAGCACAGCGCCATCGACGCGTTCGACGCCGCCACGCGGACGACGACGGGACCCGCGAGCCACCGACTCCTGAGCGAGCACGGCTTCATCACGCATGACGACATCCGGCTGCTCGACGAGCGCTTTCCCGATTTACGTCGCACCCCCGTGATCCGCACCCTGCTCCGCCTGCCTGACCACGGTGACCAGCGCATCACGCTGCTGGGCATCGATCCCATCTCGCGCGCCAACCTCGTCCGTTCCGGGCATCAACGGGAAGTCATCCTGTTCGACCCCGCGACGTTGATCGCGGAACCCGGGGCGGCCGTAATCAGCATCGCGACCGCGCGTGAACTCGGTCTCGACGCAGGTTCGATGCTCGCGATGGCCAGCACCGGTGTCGTCTCCCGACTCAGGATTATCGCGATCGTGCCCGGGGCCCAGGCCGCCGGCGGACTCGTCGCCGATCTCGCGGTCGTTGATCTCGCGACGGCCCAGGAAACGCTCGGGTTCACCGATCGGGTTTCCTGGATTGATGTCGCGATCGACGACGCGTCCACACGCGCGGCGTTGGCCGCCTGGCTGCCGACGCATCTCGAGTTGCTCGATCTCGACGAACAGGCGCGCGACGTCAGGCGTATGACCGATGCGTTCTACACGAACCTGACGGCGCTCAGTCTCATGGCGCTGCTCGTCGGCATGTTTTTGATCTACAACACCGAGACATTTCTCGTGCTGCAGCGACGCGAAATCTTTGGCCGCCTGCGCGCGCTCGGCGTGACCCGCGGACAACTGCTTGCGGCCGCACTCGCCGAGGCCGCCGTGATCGGCGCCGCCGGCAGTGTCTGCGGCGTTGCGCTCGGGGTACTGCTTGCCGATGGCTTGCTCGCGGTCGTCGCGACGACGATCAATGATTTGTATTTCGAAGCATCGATCGAAACGCTGTCCCTCGCCCCGACGACGCTCGGCGCAAGTTTTCTGCTCGGGGTCGGCGCGACGCTGTTCGCGGCCTACTGGCCCGTGCGCGAGGCGACCCGGGTCGAACCGAATCTCGTCATGACGCAAACGAGTCTGCGCACGCATGACATCCGGCGAATATGCCTCGTCGTCGGCGGCGTCTTCGCGACGTGTCTCGTCGTCGCGGCGATCGCGCTCACGATAACCGCATCGACGAGCGGCGGATTCGCGGCGATTTGCCTCGTCGTCGTCGGTTTCGCCGCGCTGTGTCCGGTCGTGATCATGCTGCTCGCGCTGCTCGGGAGACGCCTTCTCGGCTTGCGTTTCGTGCCCGAGCGACTCGGCCTGCGCACTGTCACGGCAAGTCTCAAGCGCACGGGCACCGCGACCGCGGCGCTGATGATCGCGACGGCCGCGAGCATCGGGATCGGCATCATGGTGTCGAGCTTCCGGATCTCGGTGTCGGACTGGCTCGACAGCGCGTTACGCGCCGATCTGTATATCGCCGATTCCGCCTTCGACAACACCGCCAGCACGAACAAGATCCCGCTCGCCGTGGCCGAGCGCCTCGCGGGCCTCGAATCCGTCGCCGATGTCAGTACGGTGCTGCGGCGTGAGATCCGCGGCGGTGACGGACGGCTGCGGTTGTCGGCGTTCCGTCTGACGGATGCGGCACGCGCCGGGTTTCGCTTCCGCGACGGGGTACCGGCAGCAATTTGGCCGGCCTGGGAAAGCGCGGACATCGCGCTTGTCACCGAACCCTATGCGTATCACCACAACATCGCGCTCGGCGATGAACTGACCCTGCACACCGACGCCGGGCCGCGCGCATTCCGCGTTGCCGGGATCTACCTCGATTACGCCTCGGAGCGCGGCGGCGTCGCGCTCAGTCGCGCCACCTACGACCGTTACTGGGAATCCACCGGCGTCGACGGGATCGGGGTTTATCGCGCACCATCCGCGGACCCGGAAACGCTGCGCGCCGACGTCACCGCGCTGCTCGGATCACAGACCACGCTCGTCGTGAGTTCACCGGCCGAGTTGAAGCAGGAATCGCTGACGGTTTTCGACCGCACGTTTCTGATCACGGAGCTGTTACGCGGGATCGCGGTCGCGGTTTCGTTTGTCGGTATCCTCGGTGCCCTGCTCGCGCAACAGCTCGAACGCACGCGCGAGTACGGCGTATTGCGCGCGATCGGATTCAATGTGCCCGAGATGTACCGCAACGTGCTGACGCAAACCGTGCTGCTCGGCCTCACCGCCTCACTGCTGGCCGTCCCCGTCGGCGTATTGATCGGCGTCATTCTGATCGAGGTGATCAACCCGCGCTCGTTCGGCTGGACGATGACGATGCTGGTAGAGCCGGCGTTGATCGTGAACGCGTGCGCCGTTGCGCTGGCCGCCGCGGTGGCCGCGGGAATCTATCCGGCCTGGCGCGCCGCGCGCATCGAGCCGGCCGACGCGATGCGTTACGAATGATCCGCACGGCCCTCACGCTCGCCACGGCCGCGTTCGTCGGCGCCATCATCGCCGGCAGCGCGCTCGATCGCGACGCGGCCAGGCGGTCGGGGGTTGCAGCGCTGTTGACGGAAACGAACCCGCCGGCCGGGTTTGCCTACGCCCGCGAACCGCGCGCGTTCGTGTTTCCCCGCGATCACGGTGAGCACCCGGATTTCCGCTCCGAATGGTGGTACTTCACCGGCAACCTGAACGCGGGTGAACGCACGTTCGGATTTCAGCTCACGGTGTTTCGTTTTGCCTTGCGGCCGCCGGGCCGCGGCAGCGGCGCCAGCCCGCCGTCACCGTGGCGATCGAACCAGGTGTATCTCGCGCATTTCGCGGTCAGCGACGTCGACGCGGACCGGTTCTACAGCGCCGAACGGCGCGCCCGCCCGGCGCTCGATCAGGCCGGCGTCTCGACGCACCCGACGACGGTGTGGTTGCGCGACTGGCGCATGCAACGCGATGACGGAGCGACGGAAACCTGGCACCTGCGCGCGGCCGGGGAATCCGCCGCGATCGAGCTGACGCTGCGTGCCGAACGCGCGATCGTCGCGCAGGGCGAACGCGGTTTGTCACAAAAGAGTGCCGCCGCCGGTAACGCATCGTATTACTACTCGATTCCGCGCTTTGCGGCCGCGGGCACGGTCGCTGTCGCGGGCAAAACCCACGCTGTGCGCGGCGCGGCCTGGTTCGACCATGAATGGAGTACGAGCGCGCTGGCCGGGGATCAGATCGGTTGGGACTGGTTTTCGCTGCAACTCGACGACGGCCGCGACCTCATGTTCTATCAGTTACGCGACGTCCGCGGCCGCGCGGATCCGGCGAGTCACGGCATCCTCATGAACCCGGACGGCAGCAGTACGCCGCTCACGCGCGCGCAAATCACGCTGAGCGTGCTCGACTACTGGCGCAGTCCGGCCAGCGGTGCGCGCTATCCCGCGGCATGGCGGATCCGGATCCCCGACCATGGACTCGACTTGCGCGTGCAACCGCGCATGGCCGCGCAGGAATGGCACGCAAATTTTACGTACTGGGAAGGCGCGGTGACGGCGACGGGCACGGCCAACGATGCCCCCGTTGCGGGCAGTGGCTACGTCGAACTCGTCGGCTACGAACCGAAGCGTTGACCTGCAGCGCGATCCGGCATCGCGCTCGCGCGGACCCGCGACGAATAAACTGCGCTACCCAGTGCGCCGTACGGCCTGAGCGCATACAATTCGCGCGAACCCGCCGATCCTGGTGCGCGAGTCGCTTGAAAATATCCCGGTGCTGAACAATCTCGACGTCAATGAAGCCCGTGTTATCGGCTGCCTGATGGAGAAATCCGTCGTCACCCCGGATCAATATCCGTTAACACTGAACGCGCTGACGAACGCGTGCAACCAGAAATCCAGCCGCACGCCGGTCATGGCGCTCGACCCGACGGTCGTGCGGCGCACCGCGCACACGCTCGCCGGGCGACACCTCGTGAACATCGAGGAAAATTCGCGCACCGGGGTCGAGAAATATCGCCAGCGCTTTTGCAATACGAGTTACAGCGACTTTCGCTTCGCCCCGGACGAGTTCGCCATCGTTTGCCTGCTGTTGTTGCGCGGCCCGCAGACCCCCGGAGAATTGCGCGCGCGCAGCGGACGCCTGCACCCGTTCGCGGACAATAACGACGTTGTCAGCGCGGCGACCCGCTTGCTGGAACGCGAGGGTGAACCCCTGATCATGCGGCTGCCGCGCACCGCCGGACGCAAGGATGCCGCCTACGCGCACCTGTTTTCCGGCCCCATCGACCTCGCCGCGCTCGAACTCGCCGAAGCACGGGAACCGCAACGCAGTACCCGCAACGACAGACTCGAGGAACGCGTGAGCGCGCTTGAAATCGAGCTCGCCGAATTGCGTCAGGCCATCGCCGATCTGAAGCGCTGATCACGACCCGGGCTCGCTCGCCGATTGCACGCTGCCCGGCCACGCCCGGTTCACGCGTAGCTACCCGCGACGAACCCCGATGCCCATGCCCACTGAAAGTTGTAGCCGCCGAGATGTCCGGTGACATCGACGACTTCACCGACAAAATACAGACCCGGTACGCGTTTCGCTTCCATCGTCTTTGATGAAATCTCGTCCGTGTCGACCCCGCCGAGCGTCACCTCGGCGGTTGCGAAGCCCTGGGTACCGGATGGCGTAAGCGACCAGTGCGTCAGGCGCTGCGCGATCGCGTCGAGCTCACTGTCGCTGATACCCGCTAGCGGGAGCTCACGGCTGCGCGCCCAGAACAACTGCTCGAGCAACAGGACGAGGCGCCTGGGCAATTTTTCCGCGAGCGTGGATCGCAGCAGGGTTTTCGGCCGGTTCCGCTTGGCCGCGCTGAGCCATTCCGGCACCGCCTCCCCCGGGAGCAGATCGACGATGACCGGCTGTTTTTCCGTCCAGTAGTTCGAGATCTGCAGGACGGCGGGTCCGGTGAGGCCGCGGTGGGAAAACATGAGCGCTTCGGTGAACGCGGCGTGCACGGCTTTCGCGCGGCCCGGATCGCGGTCGATACTCACGCGACAATCGAGCGAGACCCCGGACAGTGAGGCACAGGCATCGCTGAACGGATCATCGAAAACGAGCGGTACGAGGCCGGCGCGGGTCGGCAGGACGTTCAGGCCGAACTCGCGCGCAAGGTCGTAACCGTACCCGCTCGCGCCCATTTTCGGAATCGACAGTCCGCCCGTTGCGACGATCAACGATGCGGCCGTATACGACTGCGTCCCGTCGGTGATTGCGAAGCGCGCGGGAGCCACATCTGTCGCGGCGATTCCCGCCGGTTGCCAGTGGGTGCGGATCGTGACCCCCACGTCGTCGCACTCGCTCTGCAGCATGCCCAGAATGTCCTTCGCCGAGTGGTCGCAAAATAACTGACCGTGCTTGCGCTCGTGGTAGGCGATGCCGTGTTTCTCGACGAGCGCGATGAAATCCCACTGGGTGTAACGACTCAATGCCGATTTACAGAAATGCGGATTTGCCGACAGATAGTGCTCCGGCTCGACGTTCAGGTTCGTGAAATTGCAGCGGCCGCCGCCGGACATGAGAATTTTCTTGCCCACCCGGTTGCTGCTGTCGAGGACGAGCACCCGGCGACCGCGACGACCGGCGACGAGTGCGCTCATCAGGCCGGCGGCGCCGCCGCCGAGCACAATCACATCGTAATGAGGCATGCCGCCGGGTTGTTCAGCGAGCGCGCGCCGGCGGCTTGTCGGACACGCGGTAGCACGGCTCGTAGATCGTGCCCGGCAGCCGCATGCGCTGATCGCGAATGAACGACTGCAACAGGGTATCGAGGGCCACGGCGATCGCGGGATCGGCATGGATATCGAACGGGCCGTGGCGCGCGACGGCGCGGATGCCGGATTCCTTCACGTTGCCGGCCACGATGCCCGAAAACGCGCGCCGCAGGTTGCACGCGAGTTCGTGGGGCGGCAAGCCACGGTGCAGTTCGAGCGCTGCCATCGCGTCGTGCGAGGCCGGGAACGGCTCCTGGAACCGGTGATCGACGGTTAACGACCAGTTGAAGTTCGCCGCGTCATCGACACCGTCGCGGTAATCGAACACCTCGCCGACGCGTTGCCGCATCCGCACGGCGACATCGCCCGGTTCATCGATCACGATTTCGTACAGCTTCGCGAATTCCGCGCCGAGCGTCGCACGGATGAAATTGTCGAGCGCGGTGAAATACGGCTCGCTGTGACCGGGGCCGCTCAGGATCACGGGCAAGGGATGGCCCGCGTTCTTCGGGTGCGACAGGACCCCGAGCAGGTACAGGATTTCCTCGGCCGTCCCGGCGCCCCCGGGAAACACGACGATGCCGTGGGCGAGACGAATAAACGCTTCGAGCCGCTTTTCGATGTCCGGCAGAATGCACAGGTTGTTCACGATCGCATTCGGCGGCTCGGCGGCGATGATGCCGGGCTCAGTCACCCCGATGTAGCGCCCGTTGCCGATCCGCTGTTTCGCGTGGCCGATCGTGGCGCCTTTCATCGGTCCTTTCATTGCCCCCGGCCCGCAGCCGGTGCAGATATCGAGACCACGCAGGCCCAATTCATAACCGAGTTCCTTCGTATAGTCGTACTCGGGGCCGTCGATCGAGTGCCCTCCCCAGCAAACGATCAGGCCGCGTTGACGGCCCGGCCGGACGAGGCCCGCGTGTCGCAACACGCGGAACACGATTTCCGTGACGTCTTCGCCACGGGTTTCGTCAAACCCGAACGCGGTCAGATCATTGGCCACGAATATGATGTCGCGCAGTACCGCGAACAGGTGGTCGCGGGCGCCGACGATCATGTCCCCATCGACGAACGCGGCGGCCGGCGCATTTTTCAGGTGCACGACGATGCCGCGATCCACCTGCTCGAAGCGGACTTCGAAGTCCGTGAACGCATCGAACAATTCGGCCGCGTTGTCGCTGGCGATGCCACTGGTCAGAACGGCGAGCGCACAGCGGCGGAAAAGCTCGTAGATCCGGCTGTTTTGTGCGGCGCACAAATCGTTCACTTCACGCGTGGACAGCACCGCGAGATGAGAGTCCGGACGGACCGTGGCGGTGGCTATCGTTTCGGTGGGAATTGATTTCATTGATTCGGGATCGGCAGCTTAGTTAAAGGTATTGAAGTCTTTTCTCATGATCCTATAATATTCTCCGTAAGATCATAAGATTAAACGATCAAAATAAGATCGATAATTAGGATCTCGCTGTAACTTGCAAGCTTATGGATGATACGGGGGTTGCTGCAGATGGCTGCAAATATGATGTCTGAAGGGTTCCGGGATCTCGTCGACGAGCTCAAGCTGCTCGAAGACTTTTTCCCGCTGCTGGGCGCCACGCAGCACACGGTTGATTATGACGAGTTGGCCGATGACGTGCGAGAGCTGGAACAACTGATCGCGGTTGCCGGCGAACCGACCGATCAGCACTCGATGCAGGCCCTCGCGTTCCTGCAAACGGAACTCGTGCGCAAGCGCGCCCTGCTCGACGATCGCTGAACTTCCCGTCCGGCTGCAACCCGTGGCGCAACGCGCGCCGCTCCGCCGGCGTGAGTGAATGACGACCCGCCGCAGGTTCCTCGCGCACCTCGGCGCCACGACGCTCGTGCCACTCACGCTGCCGGTCGCCGCCGCCCGGCTTCCGCGCGCCGCGCTCACGTTTACCGAAGTCAGCCGCGGCGTCGACCACACCCACCATCTGCCACCCGGCTATCACGCCGACGTACTGCTGCGCTGGGGCGACGCCTTGTTCGACGACGTCGCGGCGTGGCGGCCGGGCTTTGCCGATGCCGTCGCTGATCCCTTGCGTTTCGGTTACAACAACGACTTCGTCGCGTATTTCCCGCTCGGCCCGGAACGTTCCGGTTCGCGGCGCGGTTTGCTCGCCGTCAACCATGAATACGTGACGCCGTCGATGATGTGGCCGGCGGCCACGACGACGACCCGGGCCGCGCGCGCACGCGCGGAACTGTCGGCACTCGGGCACAGCGTCGTCGAGGTACGGCGTACCACGGACGGCTGGCAGTACGTGCGGACACCGCGCAACCGGCGCACGACCGGCGCGACACCGGTTGCTCTCACGGGTCCGGCGGCCGGCCATGCGCGCCTGCGGTGGGCCGATGATCCGGCCGGACGCACGTCGCTCGGGATCCTCGGTGCGTGTGGCGGCGGCAAGACGCCGTGGGGTACGGTGCTCGTCGCCGAAGAAAATTTTAACGTCTACTTCACCGGACGCAGTAACGATCCGCTCGAACGCAGCCGCCAGGAACGTTACGGCGTTGGCCGGGGAACCGCATTCGCGCACTGGGCCGAACACGAGGCGCGCTTTCGCGCGGATCGCAACCCCGGGGCCGCAAACGGCTATGGCTGGGTGGTTGAAATCGACCCCTATGACCCGGTCCGTCGCGCCGCGAAACGAACGGCGCTCGGCCGCTTCAAACACGAATCCGCGAACTGCGTACTCGCGCCCGACGGTCGGGTCGTCGTGTATTCCGGTGATGATGAAATGTTCGAATATATCTACCGCTTCGTCAGCGCGGAGCGTTTCGATGCCGGCAACCGGGCGCAAAATTTTTCGCTGCTGGACCGCGGTACCTTGTCCGTCGCGCGGTTTGCCGACGACGGCACCGTGCACTGGCTCGACCTCGTTCATGGCGCGGGGCCGCTCACCGCCGACAACGGCTTCGACGATCAGGCCGATGTCCTGATCGATACGCGTCGCGCGGCCGATCTCCTCGGTGCGACCCGCATGGATCGTCCCGAGGAAATCGAAACCGATCCGGTCACGGGCATCGTCTACGTCATGCTCACGAACAATACCCGACGGACCGCGGATACGACAGACGCCGCGAATCCCCGTGCGCACAACGTGTTTGGCCACATCCTGCGACTGTATCCGCCGGTACAGACATCCGGGATCCGCGATCATGCGGCGCCGGAATACCGCTGGGATATCGCCCTGCTCGCGGGCAATCCGCGCGATCCGCAGCACGGCGCGCGTTATCCCGTGGCGGTCAGTGAACACGGCTGGTTTGCCGCGCCCGATAATTGCGCGTTCGATCCGCACGGGCGCCTGTGGGTCGCCACGGATCAGGGCCGGACCTGGGGCGTGACGGGATCGGCGGACAGCCTGTTCGCATGTGAACTCGCGCCGGGGCAGGAACACGCGGGGATCCGCCGGTTTTTCCGTGCGCCGCTCGGCGCCGAGGTGTGTGGACCCGAATTCACCCCGGATGGCGAGACGTTGTTTCTCGCCGTCCAGCATCCCGGGGTCGACGGGGTCGCCGGCGCACGTTTCGAGCGCCCGGGAACGCGCTGGCCGGACTTCGACGACGCGTTGCCGGCACGCTCATCGGTGCTCGCGATCACGCGGCAAGACGGCGGCCCGATCGGCGGCTGAGCCCGACGCACCGCGCGCAGGCCCGGTTAATCGCCGCCGGTTTCGGTTACAGACGCTCGACGCGCGCGCGCAGAAACGCGGCGAATTCCTGCTGCAATTCGGGATGCTTCAGCGCGTAGTCGACGGACGCTTCGAGATAACCAAATTTCGAGCCACAGTCGTAACGCGTCCCTTCGAATTCATAGGCCAGTACCTGCTGCTGCTGGAGCAAGGTCGCGATAGCGTCCGTCAACTGGATCTCATTTCCCGCCCCGCGCGGTGTCTGCTCGAGGATCGACATGATTTCACCGGGCAAGACGTAACGCCCGACGACCCCGAGATTCGACGGCGCATCCGCGGGCTTCGGCTTCTCGACGATGCTCTGGATCTTGCCGATCCGCTCGTCGATCGGTTTTACCTCGACGATGCCGTAACGATGCGTTTCGTTTTCCGGTACGGGTTCGACCGCAATGACGGCGGAATGGTAGTGCGCATACAGATCCACCATTTGTTTCAGGCATCCGCGTGCGCCGCCGTCGATCAGATCGTCGGCGAGCAAGACCGCGAACGGTTCGTTGCCAACCGCCGGTTTCGCGCACAGCACGGCATGGCCGAGGCCGAGCGGTTCGGCCTGCCGGATGTAGATGCACGCAACATCGCTCGGCAGGATGTTCTGGACGATGTCCAGCATCTCGGTTTTCTGGTTTTTCTCGAGCTCCGCTTCGAGTTCATAAGCCTTGTCGAAGTGATCGGGAATCGAACGTTTTGCGCGCCCCGTGACGAATATCAACTCCTTGATCCCGGCGTTCACGGCCTCTTCGGCGGCGTACTGGATCAGGGGTTTATCCACAATCGGCAGCATTTCCTTCGGATTCGCTTTCGTGGCGGGTAAAAAGCGCGTGCCCATTCCCGCGACGGGGAACACGGCTTTTCTGACTATCGTGGTCATTACTTACTCCGGTTAAATTCGAGGACGTTGCCGAACTCATCGGCCTCGCGGCCACCACTGTCCAGCAGCTCGGGTACGACTTCGATCAGGCGTCGCCTGATCCCGTCCTCATCAAATATGTCGCAGGCGCGCCGCAACTCTTCAAATAATTGCATGATCCGCTCGGCGTCCGTCGACGAGTGATTCGCGAGCAGCAGTTTTTCGTGGCCCGTCGGCGACAGATCTTCCGATGCGTGAAACAGCTCTTCGTGCAGTTTCTCACCCGGACGCAGGCCCGTGTAGACGATCGGGATATCAGCCCCCGCCTCGTGGCCGGACAGCCGGATCATCTGTTCCGCGAGGTAGGCGATGTTGATCGACTCGCCCATGTCGAGCACGAAAATCTCACCGCCGCGCCCAATGGCCGAAGCCTGCAGGATGAGCTGGCAGGCTTCCGGGATCGTCATGAAATACCGGGTCGCGTCCGGATGCGTCACGGTAACCGGTCCGCCGTTGCGGATTTGTTCGCGGAACAGCGGCACCACGCTGCCGGCGGAGCCGAGTACGTTGCCGAAGCGCACGGTGATGAAGCGCGTCGTCGACTCGCGGTTGCGCAATTCGCACACGAGTTCGGCGAGACGCTTCGTTGCGCCCATGACGCTGCTCGGGCGCACGGCCTTGTCGGTCGAGATCAGGATGACGTTCTCGCAGCCGTGCCGATCGGCCGCGCCGGCTACTTCAAACGTGCCGAGCACGTTGTTGCGCACGGCTTCACGCGCCTGGGATTCGAGCATGGGCACGTGTTTATAGGCCGCGGCGTGAAACACGAGACGCGGGGCATAGGCACTGAACAGGTGGTCGAGCGCCGCCCGGTCACACACGTCACCGATAACGCAATGTAACGTCAGGTGCGGGAACGATTCACGCAGTTCGCGATCGATACGGTAGAGGTTGAATTCACTGTGATCGAACACGATCACCTTCGATGCCCCGAGGCGCGCCACCTGGCGGCACAGCTCCGAACCGATCGAACCGCCGCCGCCGGTAACGAGTACAGCCTTGCCGACGAGCGCGGACTGGATCACCTGCCAGTCGAGTTCGACCTTGTCGCGCCCGAGCAGATCGTCGATGGAGACATCGCGGATTTCCTGCAGGCCGACGCGGCCGGAAACAATATCCTGGATCCTCGGCAGCGTGCGAAACGGCAGCGCGCACTGTTCGCAAATCGATACGATGCGCTGCATTTCCGTATTGCTCGCGGACGGCACGGCGATGATCAGCGAATCGATACCGTAGCGCCCGCTGATCGACGGCAGTGCGTCGATCGGTCCGAGCACCGGCACGCCATGGATACGGCGCTTCAACAGAGCCGGATCGTCGTCGACGAGCCCGACCGGTACGAATTCGCCATCGCGCAGCATGTCGCGCACGATCATTTCGCCGCCCGTGCCGGCGCCGACGACGACAACGCGCTGGCCGCCGCTGATCGTTTTCAGGCTCAGCGAGTGATCTTTCAGCACGCGATAAGCGAGCCGCGGCCCGCCGAGGAAGAAAATGAGAAAAATCGGATACAGCACGAGCAGCGAGCGCGGAATATCCTCGAGGCGGGTCATCACGAACAGGACGAGCGCGATCGAGACGGCACCGAGCGCGGCGGCGCGGATGATATTCCACAGATCCGGCAGACTCGCGAAACGCCATAAGCCCTTGTACAGGCCGAAATAGCGCGCGATCAGGCCCTGGACGATGAGGACGACCGGAAATGCGGCGAGCGCGGCATCGACGTATTCGGCCGGCGGCATTTCGAAATTGAAGCGCGCAAACAGGCTCACGGCCCACGCCGCCGTGACGGCGATCAGATCGTGCAGGATGACAGTGGTGCGGTTAGAGATGATCACGTGCTCGTGGTGACGTTTCCGGGTCGACGTTGAACCGCCAGCCATAGCATACCATTTAAGCCGTACACGGCGGCGGCCAGCACGGGCGCGAGCGCGGGCTGCAGGCGCGCATAAAGCGCTACCGGCGCCAGCACGACGAGCGTGAGGACAATTATTCCCGTGCTCACCGTGGCGTGACCGAGTCCCGACAGGATCAACACCTGGTAGGCGTGCGTGCGGTGCGCGCGCCAAAAGTGCTCCCGCCGCAGGATACGACGCGTGAGCGTCAGCACCCCGTCGGTAATGAACGGCGCGAGCAGGATCAGCCACAACCACGCGCCGCGTCCCGCGAGTACGTCCCAGGCCGTCAGCGCGCAGAACTGGAAGCCGAGAAAGTAACTGCCGACGTCGCCCATGAAAATGCGTGCCGGTTGCCAGTTCCAGACGAGAAAGCCCGCGGCGGCGGCGCTCAGCGTGACCGTCACGAGCAGAACGTCGCGCTCCCCGGTGAGCGCCGCAATAGCGCCGCCACCGGCCAGCGCGGCAACGGTCGCGCCAGCGGCGTAACCATCGGCGCCATCCATGAAATTGAACACGTTGACGAAACCGGCAATTGCGACCACGACGACAAGCTGCGCAAGCCACCCGGGCAGAGCGGTGATCGCGGCAAGCGGCTGCGCGAGGCCGGCACCGCTGACAGCGACGAAGACGCCGGCAAACACTAATTGCGCGAGCAGGCGCGGCGCGATCGGCAGACGCGTGTGGTCATCGAACCAGCCGAGCGCGCCGTAAGCGATGCCGATCGCGATCAGCGCCGGGGTCGCGAACCAGCCGCCGAGCCCGCAGGCATGTAAACCGAGCAGGGCCGCGCTCGCCGTGAGCCCAATCGCGGCGCCACCGCCGCGCGGCGTCGCCTGTTCGTGCAGGCCGCGGGCGCTTGGATGATCGAGGATCCGGCGATGCAGCGCGTAACGCGTCACGAGCCACGTCGCGACGACGCTCGCGGCGAACGTCGCGCCGAACACGAGCCATTCGAACATCATTCCGGGGCCCCCGCGGGCGCCGGGGTCGCATCGTCGTGCAGACCTTCGCGCAGGCTTCGCCGCGGGACCCAGCCGGAGGCGGCGGTGTAACGGGAACTGTCGACGAGCAGCGGCTGGCTCAGCTTTGCCACGCTGTCCGCGCGCCCGAGCGCCGCTGCGAGGACCCCGAGCGCGGCGACCGGCACCGGCCACAGGCGCGCGCGCCGACCGACGAGCCGGCCGAGTTCGCGCGCGAGTTCGGCCGACGACACGTCCACATCGGCCAGCGTGTACGTGCCGCTCACCGGCGCCTCGGGACGCAGGGCGGCGACGACGGCGTCGGCCAGGTTCGCGACCCCGATGAGGCTGCGGGGTGCGGTCATCGATCCGAGCGGCAGCGGCCAGCCGCGGGCTATCGCCCGCGCGAGAGCCGCCAGGTTGCCCTTCTGCCCGGGTCCGTACACGAGCGGCGGGCGCAGGATCACGGTGCGCATCCGCTCGCATCCCGCGTCCGCGGTCACGACGCGCTCCGCTTCGAGTTTCGACTGACCGTACGCCGTGACCGGATGCGGCGGATCGTCGCCGCTGAAGCGTCGCGGCTGACCGTCGCCGGCGAGCGGCGAGGTTTCGCCGTTGACCTTGATCGAACTCATGAACACGAACGCGCCGATCCCGCGATCGCGTGCCGCCGCGACGAGAGCGCGCGTGCCCTCGACATTGATCCGCCGGTAGTGCGCGAGTGCATCGGCGCGATCGCGCGTATGCGTCCGCGCCGCGAGGTGAACCACCGCCTGCACATCGCTCAGGGCATCCGTCCACACGGTGGTGCCATCGATGTCGCCGACGATGACGGCTTCGCAATCCGCGCACGCACGATCGGGATCGGTGCGAACGGCCGCGCGAACCGTGTAGCCGGCCGCGACGAGCGCACGGCTCACGACGTGGCCGACGAAACCCGTCGCGCCGGTTACGAGGACGCGCAAGACCCGCTCCCTGGCAACGGCCCGGCGCGCGACGTGCCGTCGACAGGCGTCCGTTTGCCGATCATGCGGGCCCTGCCGCGAGGATCCGGGCGTAACACGCGAGCGTTTCCCCCCCGATCCGGTCGAGCGAAAATTCCGCTTCGACGAGTTCGCGGCCGACCCGGCCGTAACGGCGGCGCAGTGCCGGCGCCGCGACGAGTTCCGCGATCGCATCGGCCAGCGCCGGCGCCGAGCGCGGCGGCACGAGCGTACCGTTCTCGCCATCCCGACAGACCTCGCGACAGCCGGCGACATCCGTTGCGATGAGCGGGCACCCGCAGGCCGCCGCTTCGATCAGTACTTTCGGCAGCCCTTCGCGATACGACGGCAGACACACGATGTCCGCGGCGTGATACACGGACGGCATGTCATCCCGATGGCCCCACCATTCGACGATGCCCTCCGCGACCCAGGCGTCGATCGTCGCGCGGGCAATCGCGGCCGGGTTGTCCGGATCGTCGGCGCCGGCGAGCACGCAGCGAACGGCCACCGAGCGCCGCTTCAGTTCACGCGCCGCGGCTACGAATTCCTCGATCCCCTTGTCGCGGATCAATCGCGCCGGCAGGACGACAACGGGCGCTCCGTCCGCAACCGCTTCACGGTAGCTGAAGGTCGCGATATCGACGCCGACCCCGCGGATCAGGATCGTGCGCGCGGGATCGCCGAGGCGTTCGGAGCGCAGCAATGCGCGATCGTCTTCATTTTGTACGATGATCCAGCACGTTCGCCGCCGCAACAACAGGCGCAATAACGCAACCACCCCGCGCCGGTACCAGTGCGCACGCCGGTCGCGCGATGAAAACAGATACCCCATGCCGGTGAATGCGGCGACGAACCGGGTGCGCCGTTCGCATACGAGCGCGAGCGCGCTCAACAGGATGGGTTTCAGCGACACGAGGTGGACGACATCGGGTTGCGTGCGACGGATCGCGCGCCACAGCGACACGACGGCGCGCAGATCGCGCACGGGATAACGCAGCGATCGTTCGAACGGCAAGGCGATGCAGTTGAACCCGAGTTCGCGCAGGCGCGTTTCGAAGCGGTTAAAGCGGGTCGCGACCGTAACGACCCAACCGTGGCGCTGGAGAAACGCCGCGAGCGGCTTGCGGTGCGACCAGAAATACCAGTCCTCGGTGACCGCGAACAGCACCGAGGGACTGGAACGCGGCGTTCCGGTCATCACGCCGAACCGGCGATCAGCGCATCAACACGCGAAGCATGCTGATCCGTAATACCGGCATACAGGCGCCGGTAGGCCGTGACGCAGCCGGCCAGCGAAAACTGTTGCCGCACGCGTTCGCGCCCGGCGTGTCCGAGCGCGGCGCGCCGCTGCGGGTTGCCGGCCAGCGCCACGAGTTGCGCGGCGATTGCCGCCGGACTGCGGGGCGGCACGAGTACGCCGGTGTCACCATCGATGACGGCATCGAGATTGCCGCCGACCGCGGTCGCGATCAGCGGCAAGCCTGCCGCCATCGCCTCGAGCACGGCATTTGAAAAGCCCTCTTCGTGCGCTGCGTGGATCGCGATATCGGCGGCGTCGTAAGCCGGACCCGGCTCGTCTACCCGGCCGAGCCAGCGGAGGTGCGGGTCGACGCGCGCGCGCACGGCCGCGGCCTCGAGCGCTGCGCGAATGCCGCTGTCCGCGCCGACGAACAGCATCGCCCAGTTCGCGGGCAGGTCGGCACGGGCCAGTTCGAGCGCGGCGATCACATCCGCATGCCCCTTGTAAGGGATCAGGTTGGCCACCATCACGAACACGACGGCATCACGCTCAATCGCGAGTGCCTCACGCAGCGCCGCCGCCGCGTCGGGATCCGCCCGGTGTGGCCGCACGCCGTTATGCAGCACGGCCAGGCGTGCCGCCGACACCCCTTCCCCGACCAGCTCTTGCGCCACGGCCGACGAATTCGCGAGCACCGCGTCCATGCGGGTATGCAGCCAGCGTTCCAGCACCCGCACCCCGGGCCATTTGCGCTGGTAGGCGTTCAGCGATCGGCGACTCATGATCCGCCGGCAGCGCGGCGCGAGAATACTGCACAGGCCGCCGAGCAGGTAGGCCTCGGGCAGGAAAAAGTGCACCACCTGCGGGCGTTCGCGACGCCACGTCGCGAGCAAATGCCGCGCCGTACGCATAAGTCCGAGCCAGCGGCGCGAATGGTGCGTCGGTGAGATGACGCGGATGCCCGCGCGCTCGAATCGTTCGTGCAGGCGACCACCACCGCGCATCGTGTACACGATGATTTCGAGCGGGGAGTGATTGACGTCCGGCAGTACGTTCAACAGATGCAGTTCCGTACCGCCGACTTCGAGCTGTCCGATGACGACGAGAACCTTAACCCGAGCGCTCATAGTGCTCGAACCACGCCTGGTACATGAGTACCGGCCACAGCAGGTAGTGCCAGTCGGCCTTGCCGCTCAGGTGTTCCTGCCATTTGCCGCGGACTTCAGCCGGATGAAAGTACCCCTCCTCGCGCAGCCGTCGTTCATCGAGCAGTGCTTCGGCCCATTCACGCAGCGGACCGCGCAGCCATTCGCCGACCGGCACGCCGAAGCCCATTTTCGGGCGCTCGATCAGCGCCCGGGGAACGTAGCGGTACAGCACCTGCTTCAGCAGCCACTTGCCGTCCGTGCCGCGGACTTTCTGGTCGAACGGCACCGTCCACGCGTGTTCGACCACGCGGTGATCGAGGAACGGCACGCGCACCTCGAGGCTTTCACCCATGCTCGCGCGATCGACCTTCGCGAGGATGTCGCCCGGCAGATAAGACAGTAAATCCATCAGCATCATGCGCTCGGTGAAATTCGGCACGCTCGCGATAATCGCCGGCAGCTCCGCGAGCATATCGACATCGCCGGCGCCGATCACGACCTGCGATGGTCGCAGCCACATGCTGATGAGCGATTTGTACACGGCCTGCGAATCATTCGAGCCGCAGATCAATGCAAGCTTGTGCAGCTTGTTGCCGAACTGTTTGTAACGCCAGTGCTCGGGCATGAGCGGTTTCAGCGGCGCGACGAGCTGATCCACCGTTGCGGCCGGCAACATGCCCGCGAGTTTGCCAAGCCCGGCTCGCAGCGGCCCGGGCATGCGCTCGAAGCGCTGCCACATGTTCTCGGCCAAGAGGTAGCGCGTATAACCGCCGAACAACTCGTCACCGCCATCGCCCGACAGCGCGACGGTGACCCGGCGACGCGCCAGCGCCGAGACGAGATACGTCGGGATCTGCGAGGAATCGGCAAACGGTTCGGAGTACAGGTGTGGCAGTTGCGGAATCACGGCCTGTGCTTCTTCGGGCGAGACATACAATTCCGTGTGCTCCGTACCGAGGTGTTCGGCCACCCGCTTCGCTTCGTCCGCCTCGTTGAACTCCCCTTCGGCGAACCCGATGCTGAACGTTTTCACCTGGTCCATGCTCTCGGCCTGCATCAGCGCGACGACCGTGGACGAATCGACCCCGCCGGACAGGAACGCGCCGAGCGGTACGTCGGAGATCATCTTGTCGCGGATCGTATGGCGCAGCAGGCCGTCGAGTGCATCGATCGCGCTCTGATCGTCGATCGGTTCGCGCGCGGCCATTGCCGCGGCGGCGAGTTCGGCCGCGGGCCAGTAGGATTGCGGTGCCGGCGCCGCCGTCATGTTGCCGGCGTCGATCGTGAGCCAGGTCCCGGGGAGCAGTTTCTTCACCCCGGTATAAATCGTGCGCGGCGCGGGCACATAGAAATGCTGCATCATGAGGCCGACGGCGTCGCGATCGATCGTCGCGCGCCAGCCCGGCATCTGACGCAGGCTGTGCAGATCCGAGGCAAACGCGAACGCGCCGTCGACGATGCCGTAATACAGCGGCTTTTCGCCGAGCCGGTCGCGCGCGAGCGACAGGGTCCGCGCTTCGCGATCCCACAGACCGATCGCGAACATGCCGACGAACTGGCGCAGACTGTCGGCGAAGCCGTCACGTTCGATCAGGGCGAGCGCGACCTCGGTGTCGGAGTCACCGCGGAACGGATAGCCGGCACGTTCGAGTTCGGCGCGCAGTTCGAGGAAGTTGTAGATTTCCCCGTTCAGCACGATGACGTAGCGGCCACTGGCCGAAATCATCGGCTGGTGTCCGGCCGGGGACAAGTCGTTGATCGACAGGCGCCGCTGGCCGAACACGATGCCGGCATCCGCATCACACCATTCGCCGTGGTCGTCGGGGCCGCGGTGGGCGATCACGTCGCCCATACGCTGCGCGAGCGCGAGTGCGTCAGCGGCGCGTACGCCTTCGCGTTTCAGATATCCAAGAATGCCACACATAGCGTTATCAGGCTTCGCCGGTAATTCAACGTGATGTCAGGCTGTCAGCGAGTCCGGAGACTTTCTCTTCGTAGGCCTGCTCGATTTCCGCAAGCGGCCCGAACGCGGCAACCTCACCTTCCCACATGAGAATGCCCTTATTGCAGTAGCGCTGCAGTACATTGTGCGAGTGGCTGGCGACGAGCAGTATTTCAACGCTGTCGATCAGGTCTTTCATCCGCGCCATCGCCTTGCTCGCAAATCGTTGATCGCCCGCTCCGATGCCCTCGTCCATGATCAGAATCTGCGGTCGAATCGACGTCGCAACGGCAAACGCCAGCCGCGTTCGCATACCACTCGAATACGTCCGCAAAGGCAGGTGCATATAGTCGCCGAGTTCGGAAAACCCGATGATGTCGTCGAGCTTTTTGCGCATTTCCCGGCGCGGGCAGCCGTGGATCAGGCCGGCGATGAAGATATTCTCGTAACCTGTCTTATCCTGCTCGAGGCCCAGTCCCGACCGCAGGATCGACGCGATCGCACCGGTCGTTGTCACGCGTCCGCTCGATGCCGGATAGACCCCGGCAACGACCTTCAGCAGCGTCGATTTACCGGCGCCGTTATGACCGACGAGGCCGACCCGATCGCCGGACCGCAGCTGCAGATTAACGGATTTCAGCGCCGTCACCTTCGTCGACGCACCCCCGGCGCCGGAATTCATGCTGATCACCCCGCCAACCGATTTCTTGAGTCCGGCCAACAGCCGTCGGTTGACCCCCGCGATCGGAAACTCGACCGACAGGTTTTCCAGCGTTACTGATGCAGACATGATTTTGCTACAGCCAGAAAACGACGCTTCGACCGGAATGGCGGATCAGCCAGACCGCGAACGTGAGACCGACGAGCGTAATAACGGAAATATACATATACGAAAACGGCTCGGGCGCGGTCATCAGCAGCGGCGCTCTCACGAGTTCGATGAAGTTATAAAACGGGTTCCATTCACTGAAGACGACGGCTTTCGCGGCGAGCTTGTCGTGCCCCCACAGGATTGGCGTAATGAAAAACATCGGCTGCATGATATTGCTCACGAGTTGCAGCAAATCCCGGTAGCGCGTGGCGAAGTGCGCCAGCGTCAACCCGACCCAAATCGAGTTCAGGAAAATGTAGGCGACACCGATCGGAAACAGCAGGATCTCCCACGACCAGCGGATCTGAAAAATCAGCAGTATCGCCAGATGCACGGATAAGGTCAGCGCGAAAATCAGGTGATTGCGCCACACCATGCGCAGCACGAGAACGTAGGGTGAAATCGCGGAATTCAGCAGCAACCGGCCGTTGCTGATGTAGCAACGTCCGGATTCCATAATGACCGATCGAATCAGGTTCCACGTAATGATGCCGCCTGAAAGATAGGGGATGTAGCTCTCCGCGCTGTAGTTCAGGATCATTGCATAGAGCACGCCCAGCACGGAGATGAAAATCGCCTGCGAAGCCGGGACCCACAGCACGCCGAGCTTCATCCGGGAGTAGCCGCGGACCACGTCGGCCCAGCCCATGAACATCCAGTAGTCGTAAAACCGGCAGGCGTCGAAGAAACTGTGCAGGTTTCCCGGGTTCAGCGCCGTGCTTTTCGCTTCGTCGTTCAAGTTTTTCGACCGACGCGCAGACTACAGATATCCATACTGCGTCAGGTGTTCCGCGAGGATCGTGTTCATCTCTTCGATCGTTGCGGGCTTGAGTTTTCTTTTGTGATCGCCGGGTACGACCTGACGCTTGTGCTGCGTGACGTCTTCCGAAGGCACGTCGAAATTCGCGAGATCCGCAACCTGGGTGCGAATGGGTTCCGGCGGGTCCACATCGAGGTAGGTGTACAACTGGCTTTCCCAGGACGGAAAATCCAGCACCATGTTTTCGTACGTCAACAACGTGTAGTCGTCGTACTTGTTGCACAGATCGGTGATCATGCTCAGCCGGCGCGAATACGTCTTCGCCTGCTCGAGCGCGAAGCTGTCGATATCCGTTTCCTCGACGTGCGTGCGGATCCGGTTGAAAATTTTCTTCAGTACCCCCTCTCCCGGGGCGCCGTGGCTGAATTTGTAGGAATAATACAGCGACACGATGCAGTCACGCGGGTCGCGAACCTGCACCACGATCCTGTTGTCCGCGAGAGATTCGAATTTGTCGATGTACGGACCCCGGAACGCACCGAAATAGTAGCCAGGGGTGGAGAACAGGTGCGATTTTGACACGCAATACTCCCACTCCTTCGTGCCGCTCGTAAATGCCTCGCCGGCAAAGTCGACGTGGACCATGCCTTCATTCGTCAGTACGAGATCCAGTACCCGATTGACAAAAACACTCGCGGCCTTGTGCATCGTAACGAAGACGACGCTCTTTCGGTCCGAGGTGGTGTTTGGTAGTTCGTTCAATTAATCCTTGCCTCCCTTGCCAGCAAATTCAGACCCCGGTTTCGTCCCGCACTAAGCCGGTTCGTCGATGGTCTATTCATCGAAAGAAAATATCCCGTCGCGTAATTGAGACTGGTATAAAACCGACGTGTCGGCGCCACTGCAACCGTCATAGATGCGAAACAGGTGCGCCGCAAAATCCCAGTATGAATACACGTAATGCGCAATAGCCGCCGCTTTCAGTGTCTTGCCTGCGTCCAGCTTTGCGAGTTCGGCGTCGGACTTGAAGTAAACCGCGTCTGCCCAACCGAGCCGGGAACCGCCGTAACCCGCCGGGTTCTCACTGTAGGTGAGGTAGCCGGGGTCGCGGAAGTCCATCAGTACAAACCCGCGCTCGCGCAGGAACGAGTCAACCTCGTGGTGCAGCGGCTGGTTCCTGTAAACCTGCGCAAATTCAATCTCGACATCGATCGCAACGACGTTCTCCAGCGTTTTCTCGCCGCCCCGCAGGCACGCCAGTTCGCTGCCCTGGACATCGATCTTCAAAAAATCGATGTCCCGCAGATGTTCGATGTCGTCCATCTTGCGTGTCGTTACTTCCGATTCGTTCACGACTTCGAGCATTGATTTCAGCGCATGGAACTGCCCGAGAAATTCGAAGTCGGGCTCGAAGTTCGACGACGCCGGATTGAACGCGGTCTCGTAGAACTTCCGGGCGCTTCCGTCACCGATAAAATACGGCAGCAGGACCGTCTCCGTATCGCTGACATGCCGTCGCTCCAGTTCCTCCTGCAGCGGTTCAAACCCGATGATGTGACATGGAAACTTTCGTGTGAGCGGCGAATAGATGTGATCCTGCGAATCGAGTAATTGTGCACCGATATCGGCAATGACGAACGTCGTGTCCGACAACAGCGCCTCGACGGCTTCGTGCATGTGGAAATTGTTCGCGACGATCCACTTGAAATTGCCGAGCAAGGAACGCTTCAGTCCGGCCGCCGCGGGATCGAGCGCGGCTATTTTCGCCAGCGCCTGAGACCAGTCATCGTGTTTCGAAAGTGCTTTTGCCACGAGCGCACGCTGGGCATCCGTCACCGCGGGATCGCGCATGGCTACCTGGGTGAGGACGTCAACGAGCTGCTCGAAGTGCCGCTGGTCCTGCGCACGGGTTGCCTGGAGCTGCTCCAGAGCCTCCCGTGCGGCGCGTAACTGTTCGTTCAGGAGTCGCGCGTCGGATCGACTCTCGAACAGTTCGCGAATTCGTGCAAGGAACCGGAGCGGATTAATTTTCACGGCCGGCCGCTTCCAGCCGCGGGGCTGACAAGGTGGATAATATTCGGTCGCAAACCGCGAACACGTCCTCGCACGGGTCCTGCGCGATCAGGCTTTGCCGTTTCGACACCGAAACGGTGAATGCTTCGCTGTCCGTGGTGCACGCGTTCTCGATGACGTGGTCGGCGGCAACCCGTCCGTGGCGGGCGAAAAGCTGCGTAACGAAATCGCGGCCGTAACGAACGTCCCCGGTGGCAAAGATCACTTTGTTCGGCGCATCGAGTTCGAGGAGTTCCCGGAACCACTGCATGTAATCGTGCGCGGAACCCCAGTCACAGTAGAAATCGAGTGTTCGAACGGACTGACGGTAGTCGGGATCTTCGAGCGCTCTTGCGAGTATCGCGCTTATTGTCGGAATGAAGTATTGCGCTCCCCGTCGCTCCGACTCGTGGTTGAACAGGTACGCGACTGCACCGAATATCGCATGCTCCCGGGCGTAATGATCGATCAGCTGTTCGGCGCTGTTTTTCGTTATCGAGTAAAGGCATTCGGAACGTCGCGGCGTTGCCTCGTCGATGGCGCCGTGCAATGGCGTTCCGAACACCTTCGACGAACTCGCGTAAGCGATACGCAGCCGGGGATCGTGGACGCGCGCGTACTCGAGGACGGTATGCAGCGCGCCGACGTTCACGGCTAATGCGTCGCCCCACACCGCCTCGTAAGGAAATCCGTCGGCCCCATGTATCGCCGCGAGATGGTATGCCTGTGACGGCCGGAATTCCCCGAGCGCAGCCGCAAGCGCTTCGGGATCACACAAGTCGACGCAGCGATACTGAAACCGCTCCTGTGGCAGCGCGAATCGCGGACCGCTCTGGCGTCCAATGCCCATGACCGTGTCGCCTCGCTCGAGCAACTGCTCGACGAGGATGCTGCCGTCCTGGCCATTTGCGCCGAGGACGATGGAGCGCCGGGCGGAAGCTACTCCCACATCAATGCCTCGAGATCCTGTCCGGTGCTGCCGCCGTCGGCCATTTTTGCAATGACCTCGTCGATGTTCGAGCGGTCGACGATTTCGAGTTCCGGCAACGGAAAGATCAGTTTCGTGCCCTGTTCGACGATGTCCCGTTCCCGGTCGATGAACTCCCGCTTGAAGTGCCAGGGCAGGACGAGGTAGTAGTCCGGGTTCATCGCGCGGGACTTTTCCTCGGAAAGGATCGGGATGTCGGTTCCGAGCGTAAACGCGCCGTCCTTCTCTGGGTTACGATCCGCGGCGGCTTCGGCAATAAGGCAATCGATACCGTACCACTGCAACAGTACATTTCCTTTCGTTGACGCGCCGTATATGTGGATCGTTTCCCCGCGTCGTCGAATGTCATAGAGCAGCGCGCGCGTCGCATCCCGCAGCCGATTGATGTTCGAACGAAAATGCCCGTATGGCAGTTCCGTATCGAGCGCCATATCGAATTCGCGCAGACGCAGGCGTTTCAGGTAGTTTTCGTCTTCCTGGGTACCGTTCGTCACATTGTTTCCGTGCGTGACGTAGCAACGTATCGAACCGCCATTGATGTCGTTGATCGCGATCTTGAATACCCGCAACCCGGCCGCTTTAAAAATGAACTCCAGTGCCGCGAGACTGTAATACTCGAGGTGTTCGTGACAAATCGTATCGAATGAATTCTGCAGTAGCATGAGCGGCAGGTACGACATCTCGACGACCCAGACACCGCCCTCAGCCAGAACGCTCTTGATCCCCTTCGCGAATTCAACCGGATCGTCGAGGTCGTAATACATCGCAATCGATGTGACGATATCGAACTTCACATCCCCGATGACCTGGTACGCCCGCTCCGAGGGAAAAACGGTGTTCGCAAGCGTGACGTTGAGCTCGGGCGCGATATCGAGCGCGATGTCGGAAGGGTCGACACCGAACCTGACCGAGTCGGCCGGATAATTGGACAGCAGGGTCCCGTCGTTGCAGCCGATATCGAGCGCCTTCAGGCGCGCCGGCTTGTTCACGAGCGAGTCCATTGCCGACGATGCGATTTCCGCGAGATGATTGCGCATCGTCGCGTTCGTCCCGGATCGATACCAGTAGTTCGTGTACAGCACGTCAGGCGGAAACGTGTGCGCCAGCTGGACCAGGCCGCAGCTGTTTCCGCCCGCGGTAACATCGCAGCGCACGAGGCGGGTTGGCAGTTTCCGTCGCGGGGGCGCGGGCGTATCACGTTTCACGAACGCGCCTTGCAAACACTGGTCGCCGAGGTCAACGACCTCCACCAGGTTTTCCGACCCGCAGACTCGGCATCGGGTTAAGTATCGTGGGTGCATGATTTACTCCTCAGGTCGAGCGATGCGTCAATGGCCCGGATTGACCGTGCTGCAGGCTTCTACAATCGCTTTGTAATCGCTCAGAATGCCGTGAATCTGTGGCAGGTACGCCATCGTGCCGTGCTGGGTTTTTTGCTGGTCGTGTTGGCGGGACACGCCGATCGTTCGGGGTATGTGCACGATCTCCGCACCGGCCATGGCCATGCGCAGGAACAGGTCGTAGTCCATCGCGTAATAAAGATGCTCGCGCAGGAACGCCCCGGATGCTTCCCAGATCCTGCGGGAAAAGAACACTTCGGGCTGGAAAAAAAAGTCGGAAGCCTGCCAGTTACCGAGGAAATTCGACACGTCACCGAAGCTGAGTCGCTGGACCCGGTTCAGCTCGACGGCCGAATGGTGCAGGAAAGACAACTCCCCCGCACCGTTAATCACCCGGCATCCGCCCGCGACGATGTCCACGGGGTTGTCCGAGAATGCTTTCGCGATATGGAACAGTGCATTTTCCGCGAGGACATCGTCACTGCAGATCCACGTCATGATGTCGCCCGTCGCCAGCCTGAACCCCTTGTTCAGGGCCTCGGACTGGCCCTCATCCGGTTCGATCACGAGCGTCGAGATGCGATCGCGATAGCGCTCGAGTATTTCAACGGTGCCGTCATCGGAATTCCCGTCGACCACGATGTACTCGAGCGCGGGGTAACCCTGATCCAGGATCGATCGAAGGCACGCCTCGATGTAGTCCGCCTGGTTGTAGCTGACCGTGATCACCGAAATCTTCGGCCAGCCGCCGGCCGGCTCCGGCGGGACCCCGGACTTTGTCGCGGATTCCGGTACGCCACGATAAAGCCACTGGTTTCGCGCCACCTCCGTAACACTGTCCCAGCCCGCGAGGATCTCCGAGGGTTGCCCCAACAGCAGGACGCTGTCGTCGCGCGAGTAATTACCGTCCAAGGCGCTCAGCGTGTCGCCCGCATCGTCGCCGCCCTTGAGTACGAACAGCCGACCACCGGACGCCTGATTCTGCTCGCACTCGTGGAGCGCGAAATGAACAAGGCTCATTTTGCGCCGCCGCGTCAATGACATGCCCTGGCCCTGATGATCGATGCGGGACTTGAGCGCAACGATGACCGCGCGCGTGCTGACCCGCGGCGCGTTGCGAACGAGCCAGGTCATCGAGTCGCAGATAATGAGCGAGCTGTTTTCAATCGCTTCGCTCAGCGCCGGATGCGCATGTTGCGCGAATTTGTCCGCGTACCGCCCGAGCCCCGGCAGACCTCGCAGGAGGAACGAACGCGCTTTTTTAAAGACACGGTAAATCCTGTTTTTCCAGTGGAACTGTGCCGCGTCGTCGATTTTCCTGTCGATAACGTCACTGAACCGCTTACGCGCGCCGTTCGTACCGGCTTGCGTCGCTGCCGCGTTCGCCCGGGGTAACTTCCCGCGGCATGCGCGGACGTTCAAACCCGACAGCGAAGCTGCGCGGGCGTCGATTTCTTCGGCCACACCATGGGAGTTCGCGTCGTCTTTGATCCGGTCACACTGCGTGTCGATCAGAACCGAATATGCCTGCCACCCGAACGCGGATTCAGGCACGAAATGAAGCGGACACGACTCGCCCATGCCCGTAATTTCGAGCTGCCCGGGGCCGCTGTCGCGTTGTTGTTCTGTCGCTGCCATCACACGGACCAGACGGTATCGAGGTACTGTTTCATTTCATGCTCGACGTCCGGCATTCGGCACGTCGGATCGGACAGGACCTTCGGCGCGACGACGTAGCGCGCGAAACGCAGCAACTGCGGGTGCCAGCCGTAACGCGCGGCGGTTACGAGCGTCGACCGCGCGGCGTCGGCATACTTCATTCTCTGCAACAGCCAGCGGTCGATCAAAGTCGTATAAAAATCGAACGAAATGGTCGCGGAGTCCTGATGAAAGCGGGTCCGACACGCCGGTACACCGTCGCGAACGAGCGTGAGCACTGCCTCGACCAGCGTCTCGGCAGAGACATCGTGCATTTCGACAAAATGATCCGACGACCGGCCGAAGTAGTCGAAATCCTGCGCGAACGACGCGTACATCGATGTCTCGCCTTTGAGCAACTGGATGTTCGGCAGGACTTTCGCGCTCTGTGACGTTGCAATCACCGTGAGTCCGCTGCCGCAGCCGATGAACAGCGTGCAGTGGTGGGTCAGCCCCGCGGATTCCCGCATCGTCAATCCACTGCCGTCGATGATCTCGGCCCGGTCGCTGGTAAACGGGAGGTGCGAGGACACGATGACACACGTATCGTCGCGCGCTTTAACGATTCGGTTCGCTGCTTCGATCGCGAACTCAGGCGTAACATACGACTGCCCGCTTTTCGAAAAGCTCTCGAACAGGATTACGTGTTTGAATCGCTCGAGCTGATGGCGATACCGGAACGCCTCGACGTGCGAGACTTCCTCGTCATCCAGGGCGATGACCGTCTCGACCGGAACGGCGATCTCCGCGCCATAGGCGCGCAGGATGCTCGGGCGGATACTGCCGTCGAAATTGCGGAAGTTGTTCGGCCAGATCTGCGACAGGATCACCTTGTCGTAAGCCGGCGCACACCCGCCCTGCCGGCGGATCAGATCCGCCTCGAACGAATACCACGCCTGTTCCTGCGTCGACCAGTCCTCGACCGGGATTTCCCAAATTTCATCAACGTGCGGATTGTTTCGCAGCACCGACTTGCACAATCCCGAGATCGCCC
>CAXBJY010000031.1:0-59010 GCA_963976285.1 uncultured Gammaproteobacteria bacterium | reverse complement strand
GCATCGAAGTTCGGGAGTAACGTCCTTTGATAACGCGTTGCCGGTCGGCTTCTAGTTATTTTGATCGCGCGCCGCGAACGGCCAGCACGAGGTAGCTGCCGTCGTAAAACGTCGGCAAACCGCGCGGGGGCAACAGGATCACACGCGAGAAATTCGCCGGCCCGACGTGCCCGGCCGCGGTCCAGTACCATCCCGGTTCGGTATTCGGCAGCGCGAGATCCGTCGCCCCGGGCAGTGCGTCGGTGGTCTGCGCCGATACCGCCACGAGTTCACTGATCGTCGGTAAGCGCCAGTCGTGAAACCCGCACAGGCCCGCCGCGGACACCGCGTTGACGTAGGCTTCGGTGTTGCAGGAACGTTCCGCCATGCGCTCGCGCGCGCACTGGCCGCTCGTCGCGTCCTTGTAGCCCGCGGCGGAAGCGTGCGCGCTGCTGTCGTACGGCGTATAGGTCCAGCGCCGATCGCGCAGTTCCCCGTCCGTGGTCTTGATCTCCCACACGAGCCCGGTCGCGTTGTCGCGGACGCAGGCCCAGGCACGTGCCGACGTACCGACGGTGGCATCATCGGTCAGCGTACTGCCGTCGTGGGCGATTTTCGTGAACGGCCGATCCGCCGACGCGGGCACGACAAGTACGAGCGCGACGACGGCGCGCGGCATGCGACGCCCGACACACGCGGTGTCGCTCACCTGGCCGAGACGCTCACGTCTTGTGCACCCGGATCGATACAGATCAACTCCGGCACGCCGCCTTCGAGCGCAGGCGCGGGGATTGGATTGTTCGCGGTACATGCCCAGCCCGCGTCCGTGAACGTGAAATCGCGCGTATACGTACCGCGTAACGGCATCGGATATGCGACGAAGCGCTCCTCGTTCGGCAGGAAACGCCACGCCACGTCGAGCATCGTGTCGTTGATCCAGATCTCCTGCGTGTGCGGATGCACCGCGACCGCATAGGGCGCGGGTATTTCACCCGGCGCGTAGATCGGCAGCGGGTAAACCGTCGAGGTCCAGGTGTCGACGTCGATCTTCGCCAGGGCACCGTCGGAAAATCCCGCAACCCACAACGTTCCCACGGCATCGAAGCGCTGGCGGCGCGGCGCGCGCACCGGAGAATCGTATTCCTTCACCGCGAGCGTAACCGGATCGATACGGCCGATCTTGTCCGCGGCCAGTCGCGCGTACCAGATCCCGCCGTCGCGCGGACTTACGGCCACGCCGTAGGGGACAGACGTACCGATGATGCTCAGCAACGGGGCTTGCGGCAGCTTGATCACTTTCATGTCGCGGGTCGCCGGATCGAAACGTCCGATCTGTTCCGAAAACGAAATCGAAAACCAGATCACCCCGGCGGCGTCCACGCGCACGGTATGCGGATACAACGCCCCGTTGCCGACCTGAAAGTTCTCGAACTTGCGCGTCGCCGGGTCGAACTGTGTCACCGCGGCACCGATCGAATCCGTCAGGTAAATCTTGCCGTCGTGTCCCTCGACGAGACTGTGCGGCGCACGCGCCACCGTGAGTCCGTAGGGTGCAGGCAATCCCACCTGCGTAAACGCGCCACCGGGCGGTAACCCGTCGTCCGGTAGTTTGAAGCGCAACACCTCCCCGGTTTGCAAATCGAGTTCGATGACTTCGCCGGCAAACATCTCGGACAGGTACATCTTGCCGTTACCGTGCGCGTACTCCGCATCATGCGGGACGACCGTGCCGTCGAGTTGCCATTGCCGCACTTTTGCCGTGTAGATTAGCGGGTCCACCGGCACGATCGGCTTCGAACTCGCGAGTCGCTTGCCGTCAAACGCTGCCGCAAGAATTTCCGCGCGCTGCCGGATCGGTTTTTCGTCCCCGTTCGCGAGATAGCCGTGCATACGCTGCACGGTCGGCATCCAGCCCGCGGCGTTGCGCGGCCAGCGCGTAAACGCATTCCCGAGCTGATGACACGTGAGGCAATCACGCGCGAAGTTCGCACGCGAAAACAGCGCGCTCTCGTCCGGATCGAACGCGATCATCGAGAAGTGCGACAGCGCGGGGTGATCGTCGGACAGTTCTTTCGGATCCGTGATCGGGCTCAGCCGCGCGTCCGCGGTCGCCTGCGCCGACGCGCCGAGCACGAGCGTACGCGCGTCGTCACGAAAATACCGTTTGCGAATACGCAGACTCAGTTCGCCGCTGAGTTCAGTGGTCAACGTGTAACGGCCGTCAGCGTCCGCATACACGGAATCCGTGATGCCGCGATCGGCGGCGCGCAGGCTGATCATCGCGCCGGCGACGACCGCGCCCGCGGTGTCCGTTACCGTGCCGCTGACGATCCCCGCGTCGGCGCCGACGCCCGTACCGACGAGCGCTATCGACAAGACGATCCGGATCCGGCGCAAACGATTCAAGGTGAAATTCATGGCGTGTCTCCCGATTTCCGATCGTGACCACTGGAACTCAAACGTGACGCACTTGCAGATCCGATCCGGCACCGCGTAGCGGAGACGACGCCGGCCCGTCGCGCGTGCGGGTAGTGCCAAGGTTCACGGTATCGGTCGTGGGCGCATTGACCTCGATCAAGACGACGGATCAGACAATGAGCGCGCGGCAGGCGTAGCGGACGGTTTACCTGCGGCGACTCACATCGAGCCGCGCGTGTGGGTGAGCCGCGCGATACCCGCGCCGGAACGGGGCGACGACCGACGTACACGCGCGTAGCCGCGAGCGCCGATCAGCGCGACGACGTCGATACGGCCGCGGCCATGTGTGTCCGGCCCGGCGCGCGGGGACTGCGCCGCCCTACGTCTTCTTCACCATCTGTGCGCCGGCGGCGAGATGGATCCCGTTGTGGATCAGAAAACTCCGGATCGTGTTGCCCCGCTTGGCCTTGCGCAGGCGGGTTTCCGTTGATTGCGCCTGAAATTCATCGATCAATTCCGCGTACCGGCGCCGCCCCTTCATGCTGATGCGCTGATCGCCGGCCTTGTCGATGCGCAGACACTCCTGGATCACCGTATCGGGGTCCGTCTCGACGAAGCGGCAAAACGCCTCGAGCAACGGCAGGCGATCCGGATCATCGGTCACCGGATCGCCGCCCCAGTGCTCGCGCAGACCGTCGAGCCAGTCGTTCACGCTCCGGTATTCGAGCAGCGGTTTCAGTTCCATACCGGTCCCCTACAACGGCAGACCCAGGCGTTCGGCGAGCGCCTTGATCTCGGCCTTGCGCTCGGGATCGTTCGGCTTCGCGGGCGGCTGGATCATGTTGGCCTGTTTCAGTTTCTCGACGACTGCCTCGTCGCGGCGGAACGGCACGCCATACTTGCCCTCGAAGAACTGCTCTTCGAACGGCGGGCGCGGGCGCTGGCCACCCGCGTTCCATGACTCCGCCGGATAACCGACGAGCAGCACCCACAACGACATCCAGTCTTCCGGCACTTCGAACACGGACTGAATGATTTCGGGGTTCGGCGTATTGAACGCGACCCCGAGTCCCTCGTCGACCCCGGCGAGCAAGGCCTGCCCCGCGGCCATGCCCGCATCGGCAGCCGCGGCGGCGGCATACGCCGGTGCCTCGGTGAGCGGCTTGAGGATTTGCGGATAAACGAGCTCGTCGACGAAGCGGTGACTCCAGCCGTGAGTCGGCGGCAACGCGCCGCAGTCCACGAGTTCCTTGAGCCGGCTGCCCTTGTTCCGGTTCACGACCCCGAGATCGACAAAGAAATAGATATGTACCGGAGCCAGATCGAGCGCGATGTCGGCCACCGGAGTCTTGAGCTGGTCGAGCTTGTCCTGCGGAATCTTGTCGCGTTCCACGACCACCGCCTTCGCCCAGTGCGCGTTCACGGCGCACGATGCGAGCCGCGCCGCCTCGAGCATGATCTGGATCTTCTCACGCTCCACCGGCTTGTCCGGGTCGAAGAAACGGATAGTACGGCGGCGCCCAATGACTTCTTTGAATTCCATGATCGTTCCCCTTCTGTGTCGCGTTGTGGTCGAGACATGAGCGCGTAGCCGTGGTTCCGGATACGCACCCTCGGTTAGTTCGGACCCTCCGTTGAGCCGTTACGCGCGCCGCTGCGAATCGCGGCGGCGACAGCCCGGTTGCGGACTACGCTCTCACCGTCGGCGCGCGGATACCCTGATCCAGGTCAAGTATAAACGGGCGAACCGGTACCGCGGCTACCCGATCGTCGGGCGTATCAGCGGACGATACCCCGGACGGCCATCGAGTGGCGTAGGATCGGAACGGCACCACGGGAGTACGGCCCGCGTGTTGCGCATGCACACTTGAATCATCGTCCCGGAGTATTCGCAAACGGAACACACACGCTGGTTTGTCATCCTCAACCCTGTGAGCGGTACCTCGCGGTCCCGCCGGCGCCGGGAACGTCTCGGCGAGCACCTGCGCGCCGCGGGGATCGACGGCGACATTCACGAAACGCAGGCCGCGGGCGACGCCGGGCGTCTTGCCGCGCTCGGTTTCGCGCGCGGCTGGCGGCGATTTGCCATCGCCGGTGGCGACGGGACCGCGCACGAAGCGGTGAACGGCCTGCTCGCGGCACGCGGTAGCGCGACGGACGCATTGACCGTTGGCATCCTGCCGCTCGGCACGGGTAACGACTGGGCACGATCGCTCGGCATTTCGCGTCGCCTCGAGCGCGCGTGTGCAACGCTCGCGAACGGGCGCGCGGTCCCGTTCGATGTCGGCGAGGTTATTCTGGAACGCGACGGCGTGACGCAGACCCGTTTTTTCCTGAACGCGTGCGGGGCGGGTTTCGATGCTCACGTCGTGCGCATGATGGCCGGGCGTTATCACGGACGCTGGCGCTACGCCGTCGGTCTCCTGCACGGCGCGTTTACGTTTCACCCGCCACGTATCGGGGTGCGCACACCCGCGGCTTGCGTGAGCGATCAACACTCGCTCGCGGTCCTGTTATGTAACGGCGCGTTCCTCGGCGGCGGTATGCGCATCGCGCCGCAGGCGCAATACGATGACGGCATGCTGGACGTGCTCATCGTCGAAGCCGTCGGTGCGGCGAAAATCATCGCGAACATACCGCGCCTCATAACCGGCAAGCTCGCGGACAGTCCGCACGTGCAGTACCTGCGTGGCGCGGTGCTCACTCTCAGCGGTGATGCGGACATTCAGTGTGACGGTGAACCGGTCGGTCGCCTGCCGGCACGCGTTCGCGTTATTCACAACGCGATCAGGGTAATGATCGATGCCGATCGCGTCGCCTGTGACGCATAGATCCTGCGCGCGGCCGAAAAATGCGTGGCGTCGACCCCGCCGGCATTCGCATCGTCTCGTCGATCCGGGTGGCACGGTGCCCGCGCATACGCAATACTCAATGTCACGATCGTGTGAACCTCTCAGGTAATGGCAGGCCGGGTAGACGATGACAAACGCAAGCGGGAAAAAGCGCTACTGGGGCATGGTCTCCCCGCACATGCCGGCGAGCGTACTCGCCGGCGTGGCGAAACAGCAGGAAGACATCGGCCTCGAGGGAACGTGGGCGGCGCAGGTATTCGGGCCGCCATTCAGCCCGCTCGCGGCGGCCGCCACGAGCACGCAACGACTGCTGCTCGGGACAGGGATCGCGATCGCGTTTACCCGCAGTCCGTTCGAAACCGCGATGGCGGCGATCGATCTCGATCGCATGAGTAACGGCCGTACGATCCTCGGCCTCGGCTCGAGCGTGCAGTCCTGGACCGAGGGGATCTTCGGCATGCCCTACGGCAAACCGTGCGAACACCTGCGCGAGGCGACGTCGTTGATCCGCCTGATCATCGCGCAGGCGCATACCGGTGAACTCGAGCGTTTCGACGGCAAGTATTACCACCTCGACTTCTCCGATCTGCAACCACCACCACCACCACCGCGCACCGAGGTCCCGATCTGGATCTCGGCCTTGCGCGGCGCGATGCTGCGCCTCGGCGCCGAGGTCGCGGACGGCATCATCGGCCACCCGATCTGGTCGACGCACTGGGCGACGAGCGAGATCCCGAAGGAACTGAAAAAGGGTCTCGCGCGCGGCGGCCGCGAGCGTGCGGACGTTCACGTGAACAACTGGTTCTGGGTCACGCCGAATCGCGACCGAAAACAATCGATCGAAGACGCGCGCGCGTGCGTCGCGTTCTACGCCGGCATCGAACAGTACGAGGAATACTTCGCCGCCCACGGCTTCCGCGACGCGTGCAAGGCATTACAGGAAGGTACGCGGCGCGGCGATTATCGCAGCGTCGCCCACCTCGTACCGGACGCGATGGCGAGCACGTTCGTGATCACGGGCAGCCCCGACGAAGTCCGCAGGAAGCTCGAACCGGTGTGGGCGGTGGCGGATTCACTGACCCTGATCCCGCCCGTACTGTCGCTGTCGCCGGAGCAGACACAAGCGTATGCCGCGACGATCGCGGACACGTTTTATCAGGACTTGTAACCGGCAGGATAACCGCCGGCGGTTTGCGCGGTCGCCTCCGCAGTGAAGCGCGCGGGAAGTTCACCCGCGCCGGACCGCTGCCGGCAGTTTCGCCTGCCGGCCGACGGCGGCGTCGCTCAGTGCTCCGTGTGGACGTTCGCGCCGTCTGCATCGAAGGCCTCGAGCAGGAACCGCTCCTGCGGCTTCTCCGAAGCCGTCTTCGGGATCTCCGCGACGACCTGCAGGTAAGTCGGTACGAAATTCGATTCAAGGTGTTTGCGGCACGCGGCGAACACGGCCGCGGGATCGAACATCGCCGCATCCGTCGGCACGATCGCGGCGACGACGTCTTTCTCACCCGGGACCCCGTTCGCCGACGGCACGCCGTAAACGAACACATCGTTGATCGCCGGATGTTCCGCGAGTTCCTTTTCGACGAACGCGGGATTGACGAAATCGCCGTTGTGCCGGATGCCCCCGCCTTTGCGGTACAGAAAATAGAACCAGCCGTCCGCATCGCGGTAACCGATGTCACCCATTCTGAGCCAGCCGCCCGCGGTCTTCTTGCGCGAGGCGTCCGGGTTCCTGAAATACGCGACGACCGGTGCGGTATCGTCCGCGTTGCGGAAAACGATCTCGCCGGGCTCGCCGGCCGCGCAATCGTTGTCGTGTTCGTCGACGATCCGCGCGAGCATCGTCGGCGGTGGTTTACCGATACTGCCGATCGGGCCGGTGCCGGGCGGGTTCAGGGTGAGGCCACCTTCCGCGGCGCCGTAGAATTCGTACACGCGCAGGTCGTAGCGCTGCTCGAATTTTTCCCATAAGGCCGCCGGCATACCGGCACTGAGCACGTAGCGTACGGGATTGTCGGCATCGTTGTCCTTGTGCGGCTCGCTGTAGATTGCGGTCGTCATGCCGCCGAGCAGGTTGAACACGGTACAGCCGTAATGCCGCGTGATATCCCACAGCCTCGATTTCGTGAATTTGCGACTGAACACGCCGCGCTGCCCCATGAACAGCACCGTGCCGAGCGTAATCAGCTGCGCGTTCGCATGCGTGAGCGAGAGGCCGGTGTAGGCGCGATCGTCCGCGCGCATGCCGAGCGCCTCGCCGAGGCTCGCGACGAGCGCGAAGCGCGAGTACGGCGAGAGTATCGCCTTCGGATCGCCCGTCGTGCCCGAGGTGTACAGCATCTGCATCGGCGCTTCCGGGTCGGTCACGCGCACCGCCATGTCCTCGCACGGTGTCGCGAGCACGTCCGCGATATCGCGTACGCGCAGGGCCGTCGCGGCCGCCGCGCGCGCGTCACCCAGCGCCCAGATCCACTCGAGCGAGGGGCATTCGCTGAGGATGTCGAGCAGGTGAGCGAGCGCATAATCGCCGATCACCGCCCCCCGGCAGCCCGCGTGTTCGAGCATGAACGCAAGTTTCTTGCCCTTCGTCCGCGGGTCGATCGGGACGAACACGGTGCCCGCGATCGACGACCCTACCATGACATCGACGAACTCCGGATGGTTCTGCATGATCACGGCGAAGGCCTCGCCAAACTGCATGCCTTCGGCATCGAGCGCGGCGGCCACGCGTTGACCGTGCTGCCACAGTTGCGTGCAACTGCGCGTTTCGTCCGCGAAGCGGCCGTCGCCGGTGACCTCGACAAACGTGAGCACGTCGCGGTCCGGCCATTGCTGCATGCGGTCCGCAATCAGGTTCGCGAGGATCGCGGTATCGGGGGTCGCCGTGTTCATTGCCGCGGGGACTACTTCTCGAGCACGGAGATGACCATCGCCGCGGCATCGCTGCCGATATACCCGCCGCCGTTCTCCGCGAGGGCGACGCGCGCGCCGCTGACCTGGCGCTTGTCGGCGCGACCGCGCAACTGATCCGTCAGTTCCGCGATCTGGGCGAGACCGGTCGCGCCGACGGGATGCCCCTTGCGCAGCAGTCCGCCCGACGGATTCACCGGCGTCTTGCCGCCGAGCCGGCTGTGCCCTTCATTGATGAAGCGCGCGCCTTCACCCTTCGGGCATAAACCGAGGGATTCGTAATACATGAGTTCCGCCGGCGAGGACGCGTCATGCAGTTCGATGACATCAATATCCTCGGGCCCGATACCGGCCTCCTCGTAGGCTTCCTTCGCCACCGTTTCGGTGACCCCGGGTTCGTTCTCACCGATATCCCAGCCGGAGCGCAATACGGATGTCCTCACCCTCACCATGTCGTTCATGCCGAGCCGCTTCGCGATTTTTTCGCTCACGATCACGGCCGCGGCCGAGCCGTCGCCGATCGGCGAACACATGGCCAGGGTCAGCGGGTAGCTGATCTCGCGCGCTCCGAGCACCTGTTCGACGCTGAGCGCGTCGCGGAACTGCGCCTTCGGATTGAGACTGCCGTGGAACGACGTCTTCGCCGACACCGCCGCGAAGTCCTCGCGGGTGGTGCCGTACTCGCGCATGTGCCCGAGTGCCCACGCGGCGTAGATGTCCATGAACAGCGAACGATTGCCGCCGGCGGCTTCCGTGTGGATGCCGGCCGCTTCGATGCGCTCGTAGAGCGCGTCGGACACCTCGTCGAAGCTTTCGAAGTCGACGGCACCGGTGAACACGGAAAACGTTTTTTCCCGGTCTTCGCAGTAGAGTTTTTCCGACCCGATTGCGAGTACCACATCGTAGAGGCCCGCGGTGACCATAGTGCACGCCTGCTGGAACGCGGTCGCGGCCGAAGCACAGGCATTCTCCACGTTGACGACGGGAATGCGTCCGATGCCCATCTCCCGGAGCGCGACCTGCCCCGGCACCATGACCTGGCCGACCGTCACCGCGGTCGCGGCGGTACCGAAATACGCCGCTTCGAGTTGCTTCGCGTCGACGCCTGCGTCCTGCAATGCCGCGGCGACCGCCTCCTGGGTCAGTGATTTCAGGGTGCGGTCCTGATGTTTTCCAAACGGCGTCATGCCGACGCCGGCGATATAGGCATTTTGTTGCATCGCGTTTTTCCCTTTATGTCAGAGCAACGCGGGATCGAGCAACGAGGCGCCGCCCTTGATCGCGAGGATCTCGTTGCAGCCGTCCTCGATCATCGAAGCGCGTGCGTCGCGCAGCAATTTTTCGATCGGGTATTCCAGGGTCATGCCATTGCCGCCGAACAGCTGCAGGGCATCGCTCGCAACTTCGAACGCCGTCTGCGTGGCCGTGATCTTCGACGTCATCGCCGCATGCAGCGCGGGTTGCGGCTCCGTCATGTTGTACTCGACGACCCGCCGCGTCAATGCGCGGGCGGCCTCGACCTTGCGGAACATATGGAACAGGCGGTAGGCGACGGACTGGTGTTTGATGATCGGCACCCCGCCCTGCTTGCGTTCGTGAACGTAGGCGTAGGCGAGATCGAACGCGGCGCGCGCAACCCCCGTAAACGTCGCCCCCATCAGCGCGTTCGCATCCGTATGGATTGCGTAGACGGCGCGCTGGAAATTGTCGGGGCCGGCGAGCAGGTATTCCATCGGCAATTCGACGTTGTCGAAGAAGATCTCACCCTGGTTCAATGCGCGCTGGCCCAACTTGTTCAGCGGTCGGCCCTTGCTCACGCCTTTCGTGTCGCACGGTACGATGATCACGGCACCGTTCTCGTGGTCCGGTCCCGCACCGGCGTCCGCCGCGCAGTACAACACGCAGACCTGACCGATGACACCGTTCGAGACCCACGCGGACTTCTGGCCGTTGATCACGATCGAATCGGACTTCAACGTCGCGATGCAGTTCGGGCGGCCATAGCTGCCCTCCGCGTGCATGATCTGACCGTCAGGATCGAGCGTGTCGCTGCCGTGGTCCGGTTCCGTGATCCCCCAGCAGCCGATCTTGTCGGGCGGGCACAACTCGGCGAGGTAGTCGTTACCGAACTGGCGCGCCATGTAGCGCGGCAACGTGCTCGCACCGAGCGATATCGCGAGACCGGAATCCCCCCACCCGAGTTCTTCATAGAACAGGCACATCGTCTTCGCGCGCTCGGCGGGTTCCATCTCGACGAGCAGGTCGACGGTGAAGCCGAGTTCCGCGAACTTCGCGTAGAAAGGCCACAGCGGCGAATCCGGCGCGATAACCTCGTCCGGGCTCATGCGATCGAGCTGCTGTCCGAGCGGTCGCATCTCGTGCTCGGCGAACTTGTGCAGCACTTCGACCATCGCGCTTTCTTCCTCACTCAGGCGGGGTTCGGCGCCGAGCATGCCGAGTTTCGCGGTCGGACTCCGGGCCCAGCCGGCGATGCGTGAATCGGCACTCGGCTCACCTGAATTCGGAAGTTGTCTTACGGTTGCTGACATCTCTCTGTCCTCCTCGGCTCGTTGGGATTGCGGAGCCTGCGACGGATGCTGGCAGCGCGGATTCGCCGGTGAAATGATCCATGTCAAGTGCCGTCCTGCGCAGGCTTCCCGATCGGCCTGCGTCGTACCCGCGACGCGCGGCCGTTCGCTGTTGCCGTGACTCACCTGGTGCCGGAGCGGCTTGACCCGCATCAATTCCCGCTGGCGACGGGATCTGTAGCCTTGCCTGAAAAATCGCGATCCGAAAGTCGGCGCTGAACGCTTCGGATCACGTATTCCGCAAGCGACGCCGACGGAGACTGAACGATGGCGGGACGCGACGACAGGCAACGGTCAACCGTATCGGGCATTCCGCTGCAGGCGGTGTATGGCGCCGATGACCTGGCGCCCGCCGATACCGCCGCGCAAACCGCCGCACCGGGCAAGCCGCCGTATCTGCGTGGCGCCTACCCCGGCATGTACCGCGACAAGCCCTGGCGCATCTTCCAGCTGAGCGGCTTCGGCAATCCCGCCAACGAAAACGAACGCATCAAATTCCTGCTGGCCGAAGGTGAGCACGGCTTCATCATGGAGCACGATCGCAATACCGCGGATCATCTGTACGACGTCGATCATCCGCACGTCGTCGCACGCCGGGAGGACGTCGGCCTCACCGGCGCGGTGATCATGAGCGTGCGCGACTACGCCACGGTGCTCGACGGGATTCCGATCGAATCGACGTACGGTCATCCTGGCGGCGGGGTCGTTCAGCACGCACCGTTTGCGCTGTCGTGTTACTGGACCGTTGCGCAACGTCGTGGTCTCGATTTGCGCCGCCTCGCCGGAACCGGTCAGTCCGACTTCTTTCTCACCTACCTCGGCTGCGTCACGAAACAACAGATACCGACCCGGCCCGGCCTGCGCTTCAATGCCGACATCATCGAATTCTGCGCCGAACATTTGCCGCGCTGGGTGCCGGTCTCGATCGCCGGCTACAACGGCGCCGACACCGGCTTGAACGCGTGGGAAGAGCTCGGCGCACTGTTCGCGAACGCGGTCGAATACCTCGACGAAATCAAGCGACGCGGCCGGGTTCCAGTCGCCGTGGCCGCGCACGGGGTCGGCGGTGTGAGCTTCCGGGTGTCGATGGATTTTTTCGAGGAAATCGCGAAACTGCGGGTCGCGCGCAAGTTGTGGTGCGATCTCTTGCGCTCGCGCTACGGTGTCACGGACGCCAAGGCGTCACGCCTGCGCATCCATGTCGTCACGGCCGGCTCGTCGATGACCTACCAGCAACCGCTCAACAACGTCGTGCGCGGCACCTTGATGGCGCTCGCGTCCGTCCTCGGTGGCGTGCAGTCGCTCGGGGTGTCGGGCTACGACGAAGCGTTGTCGATACCGTCCGAACACGCGCACCAGATGTCGCTGCGCATTCAGCAGATCCTGCAACACGAGACGAACGTGACGGCGGTCGCCGATCCACTCGGCGGTTCGTATTTCATCGAGCGGCTGTGCGCCGATCTCGAGGGCCGGGCCTGGACGTTCTTTGAAGAAATTCAGGCCGCGGGCGGGTTTCTCGCCGCGCTCGACAGCGGCTGGCTGCATCAGCGCGCGGCGAGCAATCAATCCCGATGGTACGGCGAGCTCGAACGCGGCGAGCGTACGATTGTCGGGGTCACGGATTTCACCGGCGACGTGAACCCGCATGTCATCGATGGCTTCATCGGCACCTCGGATGCATTCGACCAGGCCACGACCCGCCTTGCCGCGTTGCGGCGCGAACGCGACGGGGCAGCCACGGCTCATGCGCTGCGCGACCTCGCAACGTGCTGCCGCGGTGACGAGAACCTGATCCCCGCGATGATGGCGGCGGTGGCGGCAGACGCCACGCTCGGCGAAATCGGCACGGTGTTCCGCGACGTGTTCGGCGACTGGGACACGCCGATCCCGGTGTGACGGGGCCATGACGATGGAACCCGGAACAAAACGGATCCTCCTCGCGAAGACCGCGCTCGACGGTCATTGGCGCGGTCTGCACCTCGTCGCCGTGGCGCTGCGCGAGGCGGGATTCGAAGTCATTCTCGGCGGCATGGCGGAGGCCACGGCGATCGCGCGCGCGGCGACCGACGAAGATGCCGATCTGCTCGGCCTCAATGTCGGCGGCCGGGTCGAAGTCGTCGAACGGATCGTCAACACCGTGTGGGCGAGTCGTCCCGAACTACCGGTTTTTGCCGGCGGCGCGATCCCGCCGTGGGCGTGCCGGCGTCTCGAGCAACGCGGCATCGAGGTGTACCCGCCGGGCACCGCCTTGGCGGCGATCGTCGACGCCGCCGAACGTCTGACCCGAACGGCGCACGCGCGCGCGGCAGCGACGCGCGGCGCTGAAGCCGACCACGACAGTGCGTGACCACGCACGGGGGTGCAACATGCTGAAGCTGAGCGACATGGAACGGGTGGGCCGCACAGTCCGCCGCGACGACCCCGCTGAACTCGGGATCCCGACCCCGAACCTGATCGCCGGGGCGATCGACGACGGCCGTCTCGCCGAGGCGAAAGCACTCGCGCACTACGGCATTGCCGAAGGCAAATCATTGCACGATCTGTTCTGCGACTGGATCTGGAATCTGTTGACCGACCTCGCCGCCCGACACGGCGAACAGGAAGTCTATCGCGCGCTGCGCGCGACCCAGGGCGGCTGGATGCTGCAACGAACGTGGAAGGCGTTTCTGACGATGGATGTCGACGCGCGCGTGCAACAGAGCGCCGAGATGATGCGCGCGCACCTGTGCGGACCCGATCAGGATGGCGCGATCGAGCTTACGGAAGACGACGAGAAATTTACGATTGTGATGGACCCGTGTGGCAGCGGCGGTCGTATGCGTCGCGGCGATCCCGTCGACGGAACGCCCTCGCGTCTCGGTCCGCCGTATGAATTCGGCGTTACACAAGCGGCGCACGATTGGTCGTTCGGCGAGCGCGGCGTACCGTATTACTGCGTGCACTGCGCGATTAACGAGAAGCTGCCGATGGAATGGGGTGGCCATCCCCTGTGGGTGACGGATTACACGAGCGATGCCGCGAAGCCGTGTGCGTGGCGCTTCTACAAGACCGCCGAAGCGATACCCGAGCATTACTACACGCGTGCCGGCCACGATAAACCGGTGCCCGGACATGGCGAATACTGAGCGCGCCTGAACATGCATCGAGTGCTTCAGGGACTGGAAGGCGGCGTGTGATTCAAACGCCATCGCGGTCGCGCTCGAACGGCTGCACCGGGCCGCGCGCAGCGACGATCAGAATCTGTATACCGCCGTCGTCGAGGCGGTTGGCACGAACCTCACGCACGGTGAAACCGTCGCCGCCCTGCGCGATGAACTTGGAACCGGGATACCGGTATTCGTCACATACCCGCGGAAAAACCGTCGTCACGGGAGGTAGACCACAATGAAGACGATACTATTGATGGTAGCGATTTGGGCGCTGTGCGGCATCCAGTCCCACGCCGCAAGCCTGTCCGGAACGGTCCTCGATCAGGCAGACAAGCCTGTCCGCGGGGCATTCGTCAGCGCAAAGTCTCACGCCAGCCCGATGACGACCTACGTCGTTTCCGACGTCGATGGCCGCTACACGATCGCGGATTTGTTTCCTGGCGAATACGACCTCGGTGCAACGAAGCGCGGTTTCGCGGACCTCGCGCAGCGCGACGTCACGTTGACCGCGAACGGCGGTAAACATGACTTCAGCGTAAAAAGAATCACCGACAACCCGGAACAACTGCCGGGCAACGTGTGGTTAGCCGACCTGCCGGACGGCGAATTCAAGGCGCGCTTCGTCACCGGCTGCACGATCTGCCACGACATCGGCGCGGAGCCCGTGCGGCGCGAGCGCTCGCGCGAGGAATGGATCGCGGCTATCGCGATGATGCGCGGCGGGCTCGACATCTACAGTGTGATCCCTGATCTCGACAACGCCGAACTTGCGGACTGGCTGCTCGAACATGAGTTCGGCAAAACCCCGGCGAGAGTTCCGCTTGCCGCGGCGTCGGCGAACGTCGTGGTGACACTGTATGACGTTGGTGATGTCGACAGCTGGGCACACGACATGATCATCGAACCGCGCACCGGTGCGGCGTGGGTTGGAGACTATCCGTACGACAAGCTGATCCGGGTCGACCCGCGTACGGGTGCGCAGAAGATTTACGCACTCCCGGTCACCGGCGGCGGCATGCACACGCTGCATTTCGACGAGGCGGGCTTTTTGTGGATAACGCTGCAGTTGACCGACATGGTCGCGCGCTTTGATCCCGCCGCCGAAACGTTTCGGATTTACGGTGGTTTTCAGTCCGGATCGCTGATTCATTCGTTTGCCTACGACGAACACGGCCTGATCGCATTCGACACCCAGGGGCGCATGTGGTTGTCCGAATTCGGCACGAATGCGCTTGCGAGTCTGAATCCGGATACCGGCGAGGTGAAGGAATACGCGTTACGCGGCGACGCCGGGCATACCTACGGGGTCGCGCTCGACAGCAAGGAACGCGTGTGGTTCACGAAGTACAACGAAAACACGTTCGGCTACCTCGACCCGGCAACCGGCAGCGTGGTCGAAAAGGAAATGCCGCGCCCCTACAGTGCGCCGCATCGCATGGACATCGACGACAAGGATCGTTTGTGGATCCCGAATTCCGGCTATGGCACGCTCGCGATGTACGACATTGGCAGCGACGTATTGCGCGAGATCCCGCTGCCCGATCCCGACACGTTTCCCTACGCCGTCCGTTTCGACGGCGCAACGGGTACCGTGTGGGTGACCGGCAACGGCGCGAATTCGCTGTACCGCTTCGATCCGCGCGACGAAACGTTCACGACGTACCGGCTACCCGTGAGCCAGGCTTACGGCCGCATGATCGCGATCGACTATTCTTCCGGCGACGTCTGGACCGCGTTGTCGAACTACCCGAACAAACATACGGGCCGCAAGACCGGGACGCTCGTGCGGCTGCGAAACGTGCCGCCACCGCGGCGCCCGTAGGGCGCAGGCAATCAGCCCGGAGACCTTGCGCGAACCCGCCGTGCGCCGGGGCAAGTCCGGGCTCGCATAATCACGAATCGCGTGACGGTCAGATGACCTTCGAGAATTTCGTCTCCGGGGCGCGCTCGAGGTAATGGTCGAAAGTCATGCAGATGTTGCGGATCAACAGGCGACCGCGTGGCGTGACGTCTATCCCCGTGTCACTGATCGACACGAGTCCGTCGTCCTGAAATGACATGAGCGTTGCGATCTCACGCGCGAAATAGCGCCGCGCGTCGATGTCGAACAGTCGCCGGACAGCGTCGAAGTCGAGACTGAAGTGACAGATCAGCTCACTGATGACGTGGCGCCGGATCCGATCGTCCTCATTGAGTTCAAGGCCACGCTCGATCGGCAGCCGGCCCGCTGCGATCGCCGCGCTGTAGCGCTCGATATCGCGCGCGTTCTGGTAGTAGCAATTACCGATGGCGCCGATCGCCGTCACCCCGAGCCCGATCAGGTCGCAATCGCCGTGGGTTGAGTAACCCTGGAAATTACGGGTGAGCTTGCGTTCGCGCTGCGCGATCGCGAGTTCGTCTTCGGGTTTCGCGAAATGATCCATGCCGATATAGCAGTATCCCGCGTCGAGCAATTGCTCCGTCGTCTGGCGCAGGATGGCAAGTTTTTCCGCCGCGTCCGGCAGCGCACGCTCGTCGATCTGGCGCTGAACCTTGAACCGCGCCGGCAGGTGCGCGTAGTTGAAAACGGAAATTCGATCGGGCCCGATCGCGACGATCCGGTCTACCGTGTGGCGAAAGCTGCGGCACGTCTGATGCGGTAATCCGTAGATCAGGTCGATATTGATCGAGCGGAACCCCGACGCCCGCGCGGCATCGATCACCGCGAGCGTGCACGCCTCGCTTTGAATCCGGTTGACCGCGAGTTGCACCTGCGGATCGAAATCCTGCACCCCCATGCTCACCCGATTGAATCCGATCTCGCGCAATACCGCCATCGTATCGTCGTGCGTTTCACGCGGGTCGATCTCAATCGAATACTCGCCGCTCGCATCGTCAGCGAGATCGAAATGCGCGCGCGTCGTCGCCATGAGGCTGCGCATCTGTTCCGGGTTCAGGTACGTCGGGGTACCGCCGCCCCAATGCAGTTGGCTGACCCGGCGCGGTGCGGTGAAACAGGCTGCCTGCAATTCGATTTCACGCTGCAGACTGTCGAGATAAGGTATTGCTCGCGCGCGATTCTTCGTAATGATCTTGTTGCACGCGCAGTAGTAGCAGACGGTCGCGCAAAACGGCAGGTGCAGGTAGAGCGACAGATCGCGCAAGTCCGCGCCTGATCCGGCCTCGCTCGCGCAGCGGCGGTAGTCTGCGAGCGAAAAATCGGGATGAAATTCGAGCGCGGTCGGGTACGAAGTGTATCTCGGCCCGGCCCGATCGTAGCGGCGCAGCAGGTCGGCATCGAACACGAGCGTTGCTTGCGGGGTCATCGCTGCGCTCCGGATTGCACCGGTATCATCGTCTTTGCTCCACTGCCGGCGCGACCCGGCTTGTTGTCGCGGACCCGGTCTTGCGCTGCGGCCCGGATGACACGCGAGCCGGTGGCCCCGGCCATCGCCGCGCCGCTGACGGCCCAATCCATGTGCCCGCGAGCCGGCGCAGTTCGAGGCCGGACCAGGCCGCCTGCCGAACGTTCGGCGCGCCGCGGTTGCCGGCAAGACATGAACATACCGGCGGTCAAGCGCCGCATCCGTTCTGGTTGTTCGTGCGATACATCGAAGACATCCTTCACCGCGCGACCACATTTGTCGCGACACCCGGACGATCGCGCCGAAAGTGCGAAAGTGAAATGATCTGAATCAATTCTATGCGCCGGACATCACCGCACGGTATCCGAATCGACGTCGGCAGCGTGCCCGTAACGACGATGCGACAGTCGGGCGACGGCGTCCGTGAGAAATTCGCGGGTGTGACCGCCGATGCCCTGCCATCGAACAAGGTCGTCGTCATCGCGAGGCGCGCCACGGTCCGCGTCGTTCGGCTCGTATCCACGGCGGCCGCTGACCACCACGACGACGCGGTCAGCGGTCGCCGTTCAAGGCCACCACCGGCACGTAATGTTGCGCACGATGATCAGGCTACTCGACGGCGGCCCGCGCGGTGCGTCCGGTACGGATGCCGACCCGCGCCGTGCCACGTCCGATCAAACCGGCGAGCAGTGCCATCCCGCACGCCGCACTCGTGTTGTGTATGAGTACGAGTAACGGCGGCGCGTCGAGCAGCGCCGCGCCGATACCGAGCGGCCACTGCAACAAGGTGACGACCATCAATGCGGTGCCTTCGCGAAACAGGCCGTGGCGACGCACGAAAGCGCCGAGACTGAGCGCCCAGACACTGACCACGAGCGCGAACACCGGGTGTAACCAGGCCACGACGAGGCCCGCGCCCGTGCCCGAGATCGCGCCGACGGCCGCCTGACCGGCCCACCCGGTGATTCCGATCAGCGCGCGCCGATCGATGTCGCGGGCAACGGCGCCGTCCAGCGGGACGCCCCGGCGGGTCATACGCCACGCGAGCGCCAGCATCGAAAACCCCCCGAGCATATTGCCGAGCAGGATCGCCGCACCGTGCGCACCGGTCGTGGCAATACCGAGCGCGGCGAGACCGAGCGCGAGTCCGAGCAATGCAAGGGCCGGCCGGCCCGCGCGCCAGTTCCGCGGACGTCGCGCGAGCGCCACGGCGACGAGCACGCACACGAGCACGAGCGTGAGCGAAGCGACGGTGCGATGCAGCGCACGCGGCAGATCGAGATTGTGCGCCGGCGGTGCGGCGTCGAGGGTGGCCGGTGCCGGCAACTGCATGCCGAGCGCCCGGCACACCGGCCATTGCGGGCACGGCGGGCGTGGTTGCGCGAGCCGCAGCCACGCGCTGACGCTCGTGACGACGATCATCAGCGCGACCGCGGCCCAGGCGAGTTGGCGGAGCGCCCGCAGGCGGCGATCAGGATTCATTCTGCGCGATGGCTCTGCTCGGAAACACGGCATCATAAGCGCCGTCCCGCCGCACTTGCCAGTGCCGCCCGCCACATCGCGCCCGCGCAAACCCGTCCGTTCACCGTCCTTGACTTACCTCAAGGCCCGACCCGCATGAATTCGTCCACAGTCACTCCTACAGCTATCACGCGGCAAGCGCTAGTCGCGAACGCTGCAGCCCCGGTTTGGCGGCTGCGTACGTTCAACGGGATCCGGATAAGGAGAGTATCGATGAGCGACGACGATCAACAGGCACCCGTGCCCTTCATGCAGAAACTGCTCGACAATCCGTTTCTGCTGCTTTTCCTCGGCGTATTCATTCCCATGGTGCTCTATAACCTGTGGGGCGTCATCGACATCCTGACTGTACCACTGGCGAAGTAATCGTTGGCACCGACGGCAATCGAGGAGGACTCCCCATCATGACCGCCATACTCCCCCCAGCGGAACGTCTCTGGTACAAGCACCCGATCGACCGGGTCGAAGGCACCTGGATCGCCATTGCGCTCACGTGGTGTCTGATCATGTTCTTCATGATGGTCGGCTGGCACATCTGGGGTGACCAGAACCTGTCGACGGAAACGTACCGCACGACGCCGCAGCAATTCGCCGAGAAGGCGCAGGCCATGGTGGACAAATACACCGTGCGCACGGAAACGGACCTGGAAATTCCGGTCGTCGCACCGCCGCCCGGCAGCGACATCTACATGCTTGCGCGCTTGTGGAGCTTCTGGCCGATTCTCGAGCTGGAAAACGGCAAGACCTACCGTCTGCATCTGACCGCGATGGATTTCAACCACGGTTTTTCGCTGCAACCGGCGAACATCAATATCCAGATGGTACCGGGCTACGAACACGTCGTGACGATCACGCCGAACCAGTCCGGCCCGTATTCCATCGTGTGCAACGAGTTCTGCGGTATCGGCCATCACTCGATGGTCAGCCGCCTGTATGTCAAGTGAGGGAAATGCGATGAGCGTAGCAACCTCTTACCGTACGTGCCCGCGTTCGGGCCTGCAATTCGAGCGCCAGGCTGAATGGTTGATCAAGGCGAACGCCTTCATCGGCGTCGTCTGGTTACTGATCGGCGGCATCCTCGCGATCGGCGTCGTCCTGACCCGCTGGCCGGCCGTGCACTGGCTCGAAGCCGACACGTTCTACATGGTGCTGACGGCGCACGGCCTCGACATGTTGATCTTCTGGATCATCTTTTTCGAGATCGCCGTCCTGTATTTCGCGTCGTCGACGTTGTTGCGCTGTCGCATCGCGACCCCGCGGATCGCGTGGCTCGCGTTTGCGCTGATGCTGATCGGCTCGGTCGTCAACAACATCGCCGTGTTCCGCGGCGCCTCGAGCGTCATGATGACTTCGTACGTGCCGATGATGGCGGAGCCGAATTTCTATCTCGGCCTGATCCTGTTCGCGGTCGGCGCGCTGATCGCGTGCTTCGTATTTTTCGGCACGCTCGTCGTCGCGAAAAACGAGAAAACCTATGAAGGTTCCGTGCCGCTCGTGACGTTTGGCGCCATCACCGCCGCGATCATCGCCGTGTTCACGATCAGTTCGGGCGCGATCATCCTGATCCCGACCTGGCTGCAGTCGATCGGGGTCGTGACCCAGGTCGATCCGCTCGTGTATCGCACGGTGTGGTGGGCTTTCGGTCATTCGTCGCAGCAGATCAACGTCGCCGCGCATATCTCGGTGTGGTATCTCGTCGCCGCGATCGCGTTCGGTGCGAAACCGATGAGCGAACGCGTGAGCCGCATGGCGTTCCTGCTCTATATCCTGTTCCTGCAGCTGGCGAGCGCCCACCACCTGCTCGCCGACCCCGGTCTGTCGACCGGCTGGAAAGTGCTCAACACGAGTTACTTCATGTACTTCGCGGTCCTCGCCTCGATGATCCACGGCCTCACGATACCCGGCGCGATGGAAGTCGCGCAGCGCCAGAAGGGTTTCACGAAAGGCCTGTTCGAGTGGCTGCGCAAGGCGCCGTGGAGTAACCCGACGTTCTCGGGTGTCTTCATCGCGATCATCGGCTTCGGCTTCCTCGGCGGCATCTCCGGCGTGATGATGGGCACCGAGCAGCTCAATATGATCATCCACAATACGATCTATGTGCCGGGTCATTTCCACGCGACCGTCGTCATCGGGACCACGCTCACGTTCATGGCGCTGACGTATTACCTGATCCCGGTGTTGTTCCAGCGCGAAATGATCGCGCCCGCGCTCGCGAAATGGCAGCCGTACCTGTTCGGCTTTGCGATGTACTTCTTCTGCCTCGTGATGATGGGGGCCGGGACGCTCGGGGTCTCGCGCCGGCACTGGGACATGGCCTTCGGCGGCGCGGCGCTCGCGTACGAATGGCCGGGAGCCGCCTATCTGATGATGGCGCTCGTCGGCATCGCCGGGGTCGCGGCCATTGCCGGGGGGGCGATCTTCATCTACATCACGGTCGGTTCGCTGTTGTGGGGACGCCGCCTCGAGAGCGGCGAGAAAAGCCCGAAGTTCACCCCCGTGCCGCGCGCCGCACCCACCGTAGTCGCCCAATCCTACGGCGCGGCCGGCTTCGCCGCGCCGGGCACGTTCGCGCTCGCGCTCGTGTTCCTCGTCGCGTTCGTGCTGTATTACTTCATCAACTGGAAGTATCTGTCGACGCTGTGGGGTTTGAGTTGAGCGGAACCGCTTTAAGCGACGGAAGGACTGCCACATGAACACGAACCGATTACCGTTGCCGGCACCGGGCGCCTCACCGCACTGGCGCACCGTGCTCAGCATCTTCAAGCTGCGGATCGGATTCCTGATCATGCTGACGGCGCTCGCCGGCCTCGCGATCTCGCCGGCGCCCGCGCCGGCACTCTGGCAGATCGCGGTGATGGCAATCGCCGTGCTGATCTCCTCGGCCAGCGCCGGCGCGTTCAATCAGTTCATCGAAGCCGACAGCGATCGCCTGATGAAGCGGACGCGCGGGCGCGCTTTCGCGAGCGGCGAATTACGTGCCGGACCCGCGTGGCTCGGTTTGATCGCGGGTCTGCTCGCGTTCGCGGTCGCCGCGACGTGGCTCGCATTGAACGGCGCGGCGGCGCTGTACCTGTTTCTCGGTGCGTTCACCTACGCGGTCGTCTATACGGTCGGGCTGAAGCGTCGCAGCTGGCTCAATATCGTGTTTGGCGGCCTCGCCGGCAGTTTCGCCGTGCTCACGGGCGCCGCGGCCGCCGACCCGGCGCTCGGTGCGCAGCCGCTGCTGCTCGCGCTCGTGTTGTTCCTGTGGACACCACCGCATTTCTGGAGCCTCGCGATCGCGAATACCGACGACTACGTGGCCGCGGGTATTCCGATGCTGCCGGTCGTCGTGGGGATACCGCGCGCGGCCCGCATCGTGCACGCGAACACGCTCGTGCTCGTGCTCGCCTCGCTGTTGCCGGGGGCGTTCGGCGCCGGGCCGATTTATCTCGCCGCCGCGGTGATCGGGGGCGCCTGGTTTTTGCAGCATACGCACACGCTCGCGCGCACGCCCGAGCGCAGCACCGCGATGTCCGCCTTCTTCGCCTCGATGGTGCAACTCGCGGTATTGATCGCAGGAGTCGCACTTGACACGCTGGTACGCTGAACTCGGCGGCTTCGTCGCACTGATGTTGTCGCTGACGGCAAGCGCGGACGGTGTGCCGACGCTTGACGAACGCCTTGCGTTCCAGGCGAGCCAGGCCGTCGTCGGGACGGTGCCGCCGGATTTCACATTCCGGGACCGGCGCGAGCAAGCGGTACACCTCGCCGACTATCGCGGCAAGCCGCTGATCGTGAATTTCATCTTTACGGGATGCACCACCGTGTGCCCGACCCAGACGCGCACGATGCACAGCGCGGTCAAGGGCCTCGATCGGATGCTCGGACCGGATCAGTTCAACGTCGTCAGCATCGGTTTCAACCTGCCGTTCGACAGCCCCCGGGCGTTGCGCGCGTTCGCCGCGCAGAACCGCATCGACTATCCGAACTGGGAGTTCCTCAGTCCGGCCATCGAGGATGTCGCCGCGATCAGCCACGCGTTTGGTTTCAGCAGCGTGGAAACGCCGGCCGGCTTCGACCACATCGCCGGCGCTACCGTGATCGACGCTTCGGGGCGCATTTACAGCCAGGTGTACGGCGAACACCTGACCACCGAAACGCTGGGCATTCCGTTACGCCAACTCGTCCTCGCGGCACCACCGGCCGCCGGCGCATTGCCCTCGTTCGAGCAGTTGTTCGCCCGCGTGCGCCTGTTGTGCACGGTCTACGACCCCGACACGGGCGAGTATCGTTACGACTGGTCGCTCGTGCTGGAAATCATCGGCGGCCTCGGTTTCTTTCTCTCGGTCGGCATCTATCTCTGGCGCGAACGCGCGGCCCTGGGGAGACGCCGCCCGGACATCAGCCCGGTCCGATGAGCGGCGCGGATTCATCGACGCTGCCACAGCCGCCGGCGGCCGCTGCACTGACCGCATGGCGCCGGCTCGAACAGTCGATCGACCGCGCTTTCGGCGCCGCACACAACCCGCTGCGCCAGCTCGGCGCGCTCGCGATGTTCATGCTGGCGTTACTGCTGGTCTCGGGGGTGTGGCTCTATGCCGCGCTCGATACGTCCGTGAGTGGTGCGTACAGTTCGATCGAACGACTGTCCGCGGCACCGTGGTCGGCCGGCGCGGTCATGCGCAGCGTCCATCGTTACGCGACGGACGCGTTCGTGCTCCTCGTCGCGTTGCATGGTTTGCGTGAACTCGTACACGGCCACTGGCGTCATTTCCGCCGTTTCGTCTGGCTCACCGGTTGCGCCCTGTTACCACTCGCGGCGGTCAGTGCGATCGGCGGCTTCTGGCTGAACTGGGATCAACTCGGTCAGTTCTCGGCGGTGGCCACGGCCGAGTGGCTGGACGCGCTGCCGTTGTTCGCGCAACCGTTCGCGCGCAACTTCATCACAAACGAGGGGATCAGCGATCGCCTGTTCTCGTTGTTTCTGTTCGTCCATCTCGGGCTGCCGTTGCTGCTGCTGTTCGGCCTGTGGTTTCATCTCCAGCGCTTGAGCCGGGCGGTGCTGTTCCCGCCGCGCGCGCTCGCCGGTGGCATCCTGGCGAGCCTCGTCGTGCTGGCGCTCGTGCAGCCCGTGGCAAGCCAGGCCCCGGCGGATCTGACGGCGGTACCGATCGCGTTGTCACTCGACTGGATCGTATTGTCGATACATCCGCTCATGTACGCGACGTCACCCGCGACGACGTGGGTACTTACCGGCCTTGCGTTCGCGCTGCTGTTCGCGCTGCCATTCGTGCCGGGCCCGACACGGGCGCCGGTTGCGGTGGTCGATGCGGCGAACTGCAACGGTTGCCGGCGCTGTTTCGCGGACTGTCCTTACGCCGCGATCACGATGGCGGTACACCCGCTGCACGGTCACGCGCGGGAGATCGCGGTCGTCGACCCCGATCTGTGCGCGAGTTGCGGTATCTGCGCCGGCGCCTGCCCGTCGGCGACGCCGTTTCGCAGCGGCTCCGAACTCGTTGGTGGTATCGACATGCCGCAATTAACCGTCGCGGCGCTGCGTCAGCGACTGCATCACGGCATCGCGGACATCGGCGCAACGGCGCCCGTCGTCGTCTTCGGCTGTCGCGAAGGCGCGGATCTCGCGCCGATCGCCGGCCCCGACGTGCTCGTGTTGCCGCTTATCTGCGCCGGCCAGCTCGCGCCGTCGTTCGTCGAGTACGCATTGCGTGACGGCGCCCGCGGCGTGCTCGTCGCGAGCTGTCGCGATGGCGGTTGCGAGTACCGGCTCGGCGCACGCTGGACGGCCGAGCGCCTGCAGGCGGCACGCGAACCGCGCCTGCGTGCGCACGTGCCACGCGAGCGGGTCGAACTCGTGCATGCCGATCGCGGCGAAGAAGCCGCCGTGCTCGCGGCGCTCACGGCGCTGCGCGCGCGCATGCACGCTGCCGATGAACGTCAGCGCCGGGGTTGCGGACATGAGTGAGACCGCCGCAACGACAACGAACGGACCGCGAGCCTGGTTGGGACAGGCGCTGCTTTACGGATTGTTCGCGGCCGTTATCGGCGTGTTCTCGCACTGGCCCCCGTACCACCACCTCGCGCCCGACCTGGCCCTGATCAAGCTGAGCCTCGTGCATACCGGCAAACCGGTTGGCGAGTGTCATCAACGCACCGCCGAGGAACTCGCCGCGTTGCCGCCGAACATGCGCGCGCCGCAAACCTGCCCGCGCGAACGCTCACCGGTGATCGTCGAACTCGACATCGATGGCGAACCCGCGGCGCGGGTCGAGGCGGCGCCATCGGGTCTGTCGCGCGACGGCGCATCGGCGATCTACCGCCGCCTGCCGGTCGTCGCCGGCGAGCGCCTGATCGGCGTGCGCCTGAACGATGACGCGCGCGACGAGCGCTTCGGCTATACGCTCGAACAACGCGTGACCCTGGCTCCGGCGCAGGTGCTCGTGATCGATTTCGACGGCGAACGCGGGGGGATCACACTGCAATGAACACAACGGCCGCATCCACGTTTGTCGCGAACCGCCTGCTGCTGCCATCGACCCACGCGGACTATGAGCTCCCGGTCGCGCAAACCGGACGGGCGCTCGCGCGCGGCTGGTTGTGGCTCGGGCTCGCGGCGCTCGTCGGCTCGGGCTTGTTCTCCATACTGCTCGTCCTTGCGCGCACCCCGGGGGTCAATGCGATATTGCCGGGGGTGGATTTCTTCCGCACCGCGCTCGTCGTGCACGTCGATCTTTCGGTCCTGGTCTGGTTTATCGCCACCACCGGCGTGCTGTGGAACCTCGATGGCGACCGTCGCGGCGTGGCGCTTGGCTGGGTCGCGCTAGCAACGGCCGCCGCCGGGACCGTGCTGATGGTACTCGCGCCGTTCGTCGATCCCGGAACGCCGGTGATGGCCAATTACATTCCGATCATTGAATCGCGCCTGTTTTTGGCCGGCCTCGCGTTATTCGGTCTCGGTGGCGCGATGCTCGTGGCCCGGACCCTCATGGCGCCACCGTCGCTCGGCGGTGCGCTCGATGGCACGACGGCCCTGCGTTGCGGCCTGTACGCCGCCGCGGTCGCGACCGCGGTCGCCCTGCTCGCGTTTGGCTGGTCGCTTGCGAGCGTGCCGACAACGCTCGACAGCCGGGCGTATTGGGAAATCCTGTTCTGGGGCGGCGGTCATGCGCTGCAATACACGTGGACGCTGGTACTGCTCGTTGCGTGGCTGTGGCTGGCCCGGGCGTGCGGCGCGCGGGCGCCGCTGAGCGCCCGGATCAGCCTGCTGCTGTTCGGCATCGCGCTCGCACCGGTTTTCATCACCCCGTATGCGTACCTTGCCTACGATGTATTGAGCAACGAACACCGCGCCCTGCACACCGTCGGCATGCGGGTCGGCGGCGGCATGGCGATTTTTCCCGTCGCGCTCGCGGTCGTACTTGCGTTCGTGCGCCAGCGCGATATCGCCGCCACGGCGCGCCCGTTGCGCGCGGCGCTGTTCGCCTCGATGGCATTGTTCGCCGCCGGCGGTGTGATCGCACTCACGATCGATGGCAGCAACGTGAAAATCCCGGCGCACTACCACGGCTGCATCGTCGGGGTCACGCTCGCACTGATGGGGCTCGTCTACCATCTGCTGCCGCGGCTTGGTTATGGTGCGCCCGCCGGCCGCCTGGCCGTCAGCCAGCCGTATTGCTACGGCCTCGGCCAACTGCTGCACATCATTGGTCTCGTGTGGTCCGGTGGTTACGGGGTGCAACGTAAAGTTGCCGGCAGCGAACAGGTGCTGCGCAGCCCCGGCGAGATTTTCGGCATGGGGCTGATGGGCCTCGGCGGCGTGATTGCGATCATCGGGGGGCTCGCGTTCATCGTCGTCGTGGTACGCGCATGGCGGGACAGTTCGACGTCATGAGCGGCGCACCGCAACGCGTGCTGCGCGCGGGGTTTATGGCGGCCGAGGGCGTGTTCAATCGCGCGTTCGGCGACAAGCTCAATCCGCTCTACCACCTCGGTGCCCTGACGTTCTACCTGTTCTGGATCGTCGTCGGCAGCGGCTTGTACCTGTATGCGTTCTTCGACACGAGCGTCGCAGGCGCCTATCGCTCCGTCGAGGCGTTGACCCACGGCCAATGGTTCGCCGGCGGCATCCTGCGCAGCGTGCACCGTTATGCCTCGGATGCGATGGTCGTGTGTATGTTGATCCACCTCGCCCGCTACTGGGCGTTCGATCGGCTGCGCGGGTTCCGCTGGTTCTCGTGGGTTACCGGGGTCGTCCTGATCTGGCTCGTCTTCGCTGCCGGCGTGAATGGTTACATGCTGCCGTGGGATCGGCTTGCGCAATTCGTGACCCAGGCGAGTTTCGAATGGATCGACTGGCTGCCAGGCTTCGGCGGCACCCTGATCCGGAATTTCATGTACGACTACAGCGTCAGTAACCGTCTTTTTTCGCTGCTCGTGTTCATCCATATCGGTGTGCCGCTGCTGATCCTGCTGCTGCTGTGGGTCCACGTACAACGGGTGCCAAAGGCGAGCACCCTGCCGCCGCGACCGATCATCGTCAGTGTCGCGCTGATGCTGCTGATCCTCGCGCTCGTCCAGCCGGTCGTCAGTCAGGGCGGTGCGGCGCGGCTCGCGGAGGCGCCCGCGGTGTTGTCGTTCGACTGGTTCCTGCTCGCCCTGTACCCGCTCGTTTACCTGTGGCCGATCGGCGCAGTCTGGGGTCTCGTGCTCGGTGCGACCGCGTTGCTTGCGCTCGCACCGTGGCTGCCCCCGCGCCGCCGGGGTGCCGTCGGCGTTCACCGCGTGACCCTGCACCCCGGGGCGATAACGGTCGAAGCGCGCAGCGGTGAGACCCTGCTCGAAGCGGGATTGCGCAACGGCCTCAGCTTGCCCTACGAGTGCCGGGCGGGCGGCTGCGGCCTGTGCGTCGCCACCGTGTTGAACGGCCGTATCGACCAGGGGAGCTTCCAGCCGGCGGCGCTGACGGCGGCGATGCGCGCTCGTGGCCAGACGCTGCTGTGCTGCGCGACCGCGCTCGAGGATGTCGAAATCGATGTTCCCGTGGACACGCTCGGGGTCCCCGGCACGGTCACCCCGACGCACCGCTACCGCGGCGTCGTCGAAGCCATGGAGCCGCTCGGTCCCGACGTGCTGCGGCTGTGGGTGCGGCCCGACGAGGGGCAGCGGATCGAGTTCGTCGCCGGCCAGTACATCAACATCGTCTTGCATGATGGCGCCAGGCGCGCTTACTCGTTTGCGAACGCGCCGCATGCCAACGACCGCATCGAGTTGCACGTGCGCCGGGTCCCGGGCGGACGGTTCACGACTTACGCGTTCGAACACCTGCGCCCCGGTGACACGCTCGAGTTCGAAGGACCGTTCGGTCAGTTTACGCTACACGACGATACGCGGCCGATCCTGTTCATCGCCGGCGCCACCGGTTTCGCGCCGGTCAAGAGTATTCTCGAAGACGCGTTTCATCGTGACCTGCAGCGGCCGATGTGGCTGTACTGGGGAGTGCGCACACACGCCGATCTGTACATGGCCGATCTCGCCGGGCAGTGGCAGCGCGAGCACCCGAATTTTCATTTTGTCCCGGTGTTGTCCGAGCTTGCCGCCGACGATCCGTGGCCGGGCCGGCGCGGCTTCGTGCACGAAGCGATGCTCGCGGATTTCCCCGATATGCGTGAATACTCGCTGTATGCATGCGGCTCGGTCGGCATGGTCGAGGCCGCGGTGCCGGCGTTCATCGAACACGGACTCGACGAGTCTTACTGTTATTCCGACGGGTTCGTGCCGGCGCAATCGATACCGCCCCATCCGGTCTGAATCCGCTCCGGGGCCCGCACGCTGCGGCGCCGCACTACGGCGTGGTCAAAGCCCGCGCGAGCAGCTCGCGTGCGCGCGCCGGGGTCGGCACCCCGACCGCGATGGCGCGCCCGTCAACGTGCAGCACCGGTAGCGCGGTGACGCCGGCGCCCGCCTTGGCGTCCGCGTCGATGCGCCGCACCGCGATGTTTACGCCGAGTTCCTGCGCGATTGATCCCCACAACGCTTCCGCTTCATCACACGAGCGGCAGCGCTGACCGACGATCACCTCGACGCGGTGATTCATGCGCCTGCCCGGGGCATCGCTCGTTGCATGCTTGCCGCCATCTGCGTCGTATCCTGCCTTCGAGCGGCTTATATCACCGTGAGGTAAAATCGTTTACCTTGACGTGCATCAATTCGCCCTTTAGCAAGCCATGACGCGAACAACTGTAAGCCCGGTCGACATCCAGCGTGTGTTCCTGTTTTCCGGCATCGATGGTGACATGCTGGTCAACATCAGCAAGACCGCGGCCCGTATCGATTGCGCGAGCGGTCAGCCGCTGTTTCACCTCGGAGACCCCGCGACGTACTTTTATTTCGTCGAGTCCGGGCGCATTTTGCTGTCGCGCTCGAGCAGTGCCGGCGACGAGAAAGTCATCGCGCTTATCGGGCCGGACGAGACGTTCGCCGAAGCGATGATGTTCGACGAAAACCGCCGCGGTTACCCCGTCGATGCGCGTGCCATCGAACATTCGAGCCTGCTCCGCTTCAGCGTCGCGACGATGCGCGACATTCTTGCGCAGTCCCCGGAATGCTGTTTCCGGGTCATGGGGGTATTGTCCACTCGCCTGCACGAACTCGTGCTGCAGATCGACGAGATCACGCTGCACAACGGCACCTACCGGCTCGTCGCCTACCTGTTGCGCCAGCTGCCGCCCGACGCCGAACACGCGCGCGACATCCAGCTCGCGATCCCGAAAAACGTCATCGCCTCACATCTGTCGCTGCAGCCCGAAACGTTTTCGCGCATTCTCGCGAATCTCCGCCACGCCGATCTGATCGTAACCGAGGGCGCGCACATCGTGCTAAAGGACGTCGCCGGTCTGCGTCAGTTGCTCGAGACTTAAGGCGCACGCCCCAGCCGCCGGATGTCCTCAAGCAATGAGAAATGGGACATCCCGCGTTATCCGGTCATAACCCGGTCACCCCGCCCGTTCGCGGCCAGGCGCTTGTGCCTGTCGGCGTGCCGATCGGAGATCAAGCGGGACGAAATGCAGGATATCCCCATTGCTGCTTGCCTTCCTGGCGGCAGCGCCGAATTTTTGCGGTAATCGTTCTCATTTGGCGGCGTTTGGACCGGTTACCATCAGTGCTTCATGAGACGGAGGACGGCGCATGAAAAACGCTACCGCAGGATCTCCGGCCCGCAGCCACGACCGTACGCTTCATCGCAGTCTGGTCATGCTGGTGACCACGTTCGTGTGTTGCTTCAACTCCCCGTCGTTCGCATTGCTCCGGATTTGGGATAATCCGCGCGGGATTGCACCGTTCTTCAACGATCAGAATAACTGGACCGAAGGGCGGGTTCCTGACGCGTCAGATACGGCGCATTTCAGTACTGCTGACTCGGACGTCCTCTTCCGCGAGGCTGCCGAGGTGCACCGCACGGAAATCGGTAACGCCGCGTTCTCGTTTAATCTGAACGGTTTCGATTACCGCAGCGAGACGCTGCACGTCGGCCAACTTCCGACGGATGTCGGGTCGCTTACCCTCACGAACGGTTCACTGACAACGCTGGACGAGACGATTATCGGCTCTTTTCTCGGCGCCATCGGCACCGTTATCGTCGGCGCCGGCGCGACCTTGAACACGGCTCCGGTAGTCGGCCGGCTCGGTCAGGGGACGCTGATAATCACCGACGGCGGCACCCTCGGCGCGCCGCTGAATGTCCCCGGTACGCTGCACCTCGGCAGTGATCCTTACTCGGTGTTCGGGCCACCGGGGACAGGGCATCTGCGGGTCGAAGGAAGCGGCTCGAGTGCCGACACGACCAGCAGCCAGTTTTACGGCCACGAAACGTCGTCAACCGGCACCGTCATCGTCCGTGACAACGCAACATTGTCCGGGCAAAAGCTTTATGTCGGCTTCGGTGATTCGTCGCACGCGACTGTCGATATCGAGAGCGGCGGTCAGGTCAGCTCAAAGAACGATCTGTTCGTCATCGCGAAAGGCACGGGTTCGACCGCACGCGTTACCGTTACCGATGCGTCTTCACGGCTCGATACGGGCGGGATGACGGTCGGCGAAAGCGGCCACGCCACGCTCGACATTGAAAACCAGGCGGTCGTGATGAGCGGTGCGACGACGCTCGGCATGAATGCCGGCAGCACCGGCATTGCCAGCGTTGATAACGCGACCTGGGACATCGCAGGCGCCCTGAACGTCGGGGCCCTTGGGCAGGGCCTGCTCGATGTCCGGAACGGCGGACAACTTTCCAGCGGGGTTGCGCATATCGGCGGCGTGGCTACCGACCCGCGGCACCGCAGCCGGGTTACCGTGGCGAATGCGAACAGCGGTTGGACGCTAACCGGGGACATCAACGTCGAGCATGGCTTGCTCGAAGTCCTCGATCTCGGGACCGTTGCGGCGACGGGAACCCTGAACCTGCTCGAGGAATCGGCCAGCGCCGTGATCAACGCGCGCGCGTCGCTGGCGGCCGCGGGTGGATTGAACCACGGCGCAATCGAGGTATACGGCGGCGGCGAAATCGAGCTTGTCGGCGCCTTCACAAACAGTCTTTCGGGGCGTGTGAACATCGACACCGGCACGATCCGCGGCGGGATATTCACGCACAGCGGCGACGTGTCGGTGATCGGCGGCGGCGACATCGAAGTATCCAGCTTCACCACCGGCAACGTCAGTACCACCCGAATTGCCGGTTCCGGTTCGTCCGTTGTCTCGAGCGGTTTGTTCAGGAACGCCGCCGGCCCGGGCGCGGCATTCGAGATCGTCGACGGCGCTCTGCTGCAAAGTGTTACCGGCGAGGTAGTCAACAACGGACACATGAACGTGACCGGATCTGACGCGCAATTCAACGTAATCACAAATCTGTACGTCGGTGGTTTCGCGTCACAGGATTCCGGGGTCGGCGTCGTCAACATTGAACCGGGTGGCATCGTTACGGTAGGCGACACGCTGAAGTTATGGACTGCCGGGAACGTCAATATCAACGGCGGTGTATTGCGACTCGCAGCGCTCGACCTGGCCGGTGGCGCCGTGGCTCACAACGCCGGCGAACTCGCATTTACCGGCGACCTGCGCATCGGAACGGGTGGACCGTATGCAAGTTTCGCCCTGAACGGATTGCAGACCCTGACCGTACACGAGACCGCGACGATTGAGGCACTGGGTTCCCTGACGCTTGACGGCGGCACATTCAATACTTCACGGCTCGTGCGGATTGGTACGTTTCAGTTCAACACCGGAACGTTCAATCTGACCGGCGAGGATTTCACGGTGGGCGATGGCGGTCTGTTCGGCGACGAAGTGCTGTTTGCCGCGGGTCAGATCATGAACGTTACGAACGCCGCGGACATCCTCGACGATGGCGTCCTGATCCTGGCGAACGGACGTTTCTCCGCCGGCACATTGAGAAACGCCGGCGAGATCAGGCTCGACGGCAGTTCGTCGCGCCTCGGCGGCGGCACCGTAATCAACAACGCGCTGATCCATGGTGAGGGTCGCATCGAAGCGGCGTTCAAGAACGGTGCGGTTGGCGAAGTGCGTGCCAATAACGGCGACCGCCTGCACTTCACCGGTGGCGAGAACAGCAATTCAGGTCGTATCGAATCGCTCGGCGGCGAAATTGAATTCGACGGTCACCTCGTCAACGAACAGGACTCGGGCAATATCGTCGGTCGTAATACGCGGCTGCGATTCGACGGCGGGCTGCAGAATAACGGCGGCATTGGTCTGTCTTTTGGTCAGAGCGACGTATTCGGGGACATCGACAATCGCGGGCTCGTCAGCGTATCGGGTAACAGCGAGGTGACGTTTTACGATGACTTTGTCAACAACGGCACCACGCAAATCAGCAACGGATCGACCGCGGTGTTCTATGGCAGCGTGTCGGGCGGTGGGCTCTTCAGCGGCACCGGCACGCTGTTCTTCGAAGGCGATCTGGCGCCGGGCAACAGTCCCGGACTGCTAACGGTTGAGCCGGAAGTCATCTACGGTGCATCGCACACGCTGACAATTGAACTCGGCGGCACGAGCCGCGGTGTCAACTACGACGCGATCGATGTCGTCGCGAACGCGACCCTGAACGGCACGCTCGAAATCGTGTTGATCGACGGCTTCAACCCGGTCTTTGGCGACGAGTTCGAGATCATTCGCGCGGAAGTTCTCAGCGGCAACTTTTCAGGTTTGATCTTGCCCGACCTCGACGGACAACTCGTCTGGCAGACGGTACTGACGAATGATCCGAACGGATTCGATACGTATGTGCTCACCGCTGTACCGCTACCCGGGTCGTTATGGTTATTCATTTCAGCTTCGCTGGTCGCGCTGCGATCCGGTCGGACGAGGCTCCGCGGATGCCGTTAGCCATCCCGCGACCATCCGGCAAACGAAAACCGGAAGACGACCGCCGCCATCCGCTTATTCCAAAGGGTAACGGAGACGTCCCGCGTTCCTTCCCACTGGATCCCGGTTCGGCGCGCCGACAGGCGCAAGCGTTGAACCGCGAATTAGCGGAGTGACCGCGTTATGACTGAATAATGCGGGATGTCCCGATTTCCGCATGCGGCGGCCGTGGTTCGTGGCCCGTGTGCGAGCAATTTCCTGAATTGACATGCATCAAGGTCGCGGTGATCGCGCACTCCTAGCATCGATGACACACGCGCTATCGAATGTACGTTCCGCGTACACAGGAGTGGCCCATGTCAGCAACACCCGCCCTCGAGACCGCACCGGCAGCTGCCGTTCCTGATGTCGAAAAATCCCTGCGCCATAAAGTCTACGAACGTGAACGCCTGACCGCACAGACAGGGCATTATTGGGGCGTCGAGACCCTGTCGTGCAAGCAGGCAGACCCGATGAAATTCGAACGCTTCTATTCACGTCTGCAGTCCGCCTGCATGGCCGCGCGCGAGGTCGCGCGCTTCGTCGCCGCTTCGCCCGGCGGACGCGAAATGGGTGAAGCGGTATGGGCGCTCGCGACCGCCGAGGGCGATTCGATCGCGCTGTCCGAAGGGTTTGTTGCGCATTCGGCGGCGTTTCCCGTCGCGATCAAATTCATGGTCGACCGCGGCTACGAGGAGAACCCGGGCTTCCACGACGGTGACGTGTATGTCGCGGACGACGGTTATTCGTGCGGCGCGCCGCACCCGGGCGACACGTATACGTATGTCCCGGTGGTACACGACGGCGAAGTCGTCGCCTGGGCCTGTGCCATCAATCACATCATGGAAGTCGGCGCACCGCAGGCCGGAAGCTGGGCGATGTTCTGCGTCGATACGTACATGGACGGCTTCGTCTGCCCGCCCACGCGGACCGGCGAAAACCTCAGGCAGTATGCCTGGTGGGACGAGATGTGGAAGCGGCGTACCCGCGCCGGGATGATGAACATCCTCGACGACAAGATGCGCCTCGCGGGTGCGGCGATGATCGCGCGCAGCGTGCACGAAGTGATCGACGAATTCGGCGTCGAGTATTTCAAGCTTGCCTCGCGCGAAGTGATCGAAGAGAGCCGGCGGGTCGTGATCGACAACATCCGCAACTGGATGATCCCGGGCACCTATGAGCAGGTCGGGTTTCGCGTCGCGAAGTTCAAGGGACTACAGAAAATCTGGGAACGCGCCGATGCGGACAACCTGATCCACATGCACATGAGCACGACGATCGACGAACGCGGACGCATCTGCAACGACATGGAAGGCAGTTCACGTTGGGGTTACCACGCGTTCAACGCATTCCCCGGCGGGGTGAAGGTCGCGTTCATGCTCGGGCTGTCGGGGGCGCTCGCTTACAACACGAAATTCAGCTCCGGCGGCAACTACGCGGTAACCGGCAACCTGCCGGTCGGCTCGATCTACAACCCGGGTACCCAGATCGCATCGCATTCGAATGCGTGGGCACAGATGCTGCAGGTCACGACGATGGCGTATAACGCGCTGACGCGGGGACAGTTCATGCGCGGTTACATGGAAGAGTCCTACGCCGTGAGTGCACCGTGGGATTCCGTCCAGGGCGACGGTGTCCTCGCCGACGGTACCCCGTACGGGTATACGAATTTCGAACTCCTCGGCGCCTGCGCGCACGGTGCGTTTTCCTACCGCGACGGCCAGCCCGCGGTCTGGTTCATCGCGAGCCAGTTATGCAACATGGGCAACTCCGAGGAATTCGAATACCTGATCCCGCCGCTGTTCCACCTCGGCCGGAAGCTGCAGCCGGGTTACTGCGGACACGGCAAGTACCGTGGCGGGATCGGCTTGACGACCGTGCACTGGATCGTCGAGTCCGGCCAGCGCTTCGGTGCTTCGCGCGCCGGTAGCGCGTGTTCGTTCATGACCGAAGTCGGCCAGGGCATGATGGGCGGCTACCCCTCCCCCGGCGCCGCGGTCGCGGTTGCCCAGGGCACGAACCTGCCGGCATTGATCGAACAGGGGATCACCCCGACGACGTTCCAGGAACTCGTCGATCTCGTCGCGGACGGCAAGCTCAAAGCCGACCGCCTCGAGATCTGGAAGTCCGACGCGCCGGATCACACGCTGAAAGACAATGACCTGTGGTCGCAGATCGCTGGCACCGGCGGTGGCTGGGGCGATCCCCTCGAGCGCGATCCGCACGCCGTTGCAGTCGATGCCAATACGAACCGGGTACCCGCCGGGTTTTCCGAGCGGATTTACGGGGTTGTACTGACGTTCACCGACGGCCAGTACACCGTTGATGAAACGGCGACGCGTGCGAAACGCGCGGCACTGCTCGCACAACGCCGGGAAGAATCGTGCCCCACGGCCACGTGGTGGCAGCGCACCCGCGAGCGGGTACTGGCGCGAGACTTTATCGGACCGGTTCAGGAGATGTATCGAAGCTCGACGAGCTTCGACAACTACAAGCGTCACTACCGGGGGTTCTGGCACCTGCCGGAGGATTTCGAGCTCTGATCGACGGCGTTCATGCCGGCGGCCCGGGTGACGTCAAACCGCGGAGGCTAACGATGACGACGATAGAAAAAGACCTCGTACGGCAGCTCGTCAACGGTACGATCGACCCGCAGGACGCGCGCGGCCTGCTGCGGATGGAAACGAAAGACACGGAGCGGTTCTGGACTTATCTCGAGGTCCTGCAGGAGCGCGTACCGTGGGCCGACCGAATTCTGCTGCGCATTTCCGAACACCTGTATATCGTCGCGAAGCCGGACCACGGACGTGTCGTCAAATGCGACTGCGGGCATGAGTTCGGCGATTACCGCGCGAACTGGAAAACCGCGGCGCGCTTGCGGGTCAAGGAAACGGCGGCGGAGTTCGCCGACGTCTATTATCCGGCGGCCGCGGCACCGGAACCACTGTGGAACGAAATCCGGGAGTTCTATTGCCCGGGGTGTTACGCGCAACTCGCGGTCGAAGTCGTGCCGCCGGGATATCCGCTCATATTCGAAATCCTGCCCGATCTCGATCGCTTCTACCGCGATTTTCTCGGTCGCCCGCTCGACGACGAGGCACCGGACTGGTACCGGGACGACACGCTGAAGAAAACGGGCACCTGGCTGTGACACGCAACGCCGCGGCAGGCCGCAGCCGCACCCCGTTCACCCGGTATCGCGACGCGGATCCCGCTACCGGGCGACGGCGGTGTCTGTGAAACCACATCGACGCGTCGCCGTTTGACGCGTCGCCAGCGACAGGAGTAAGCATCATGGCTTTCGACGACGGCGCGCCGACGAAACAATACATCCTCGCCCTCGATGCCGGCGGGACGATGACCGACACGATACTCGTACTGCCGGACGGGAGCTTCCGGGTGGGCAAGTCGCTGACGAAACGCGGTGACGAGGCCTCGAGTTACCTCGAATCCGTGCAGGATACGGCGGACTCGCTGGATACGACGTCCGCCGAGCTGCATCGGCACGCCGCGGTATCGATCTACGCGGGGACGGGGATGCTGAACACCGTGCTCACCGGTACCGGCCGCAAGGCAGGATTGCTCGTGACGCGCGGATTCGAAGACATCACCATCATCGAAGGCGGACTCACCTACCTCGGGCAGGCGCAACACGACCTGCTGCATAACCAGTTGCACGAACACACGCGCGCGATGATCGATCCGAAAAACGTGCACGGTGTCCTCGAGCGCACGTGCGGCGGTTCCTATTTCATGGACAAACACATCGCGCCCGGCGTGATCCTCATACCGCTGTATGAAGACCATGTACGGAACGCGGTAAACAAACTACTCGATGACGGCATCGAGGTGATCGGGATCCTGTTTACGAATTCGTTCATCAACCCCGAGCACGAACTGCGGGCCAAAGCGATTGCCGAAGCGATCGTGGCGCAACGCGGGGTCGCGGTCCCGGTCGTCACGTCCTGCGAGGTCGCGCCGGTGTTGAAGGAAAACAACCGCGTAAAAAGCCTCCTGCTGCAATGTGTCGCCGCCGAGAGTACCCGCGACGCGCTCAAGAGCGTCGAAACCGCCGCGCGCAAGGACGGTTACGGCGGGCAGTTACTCACGCTGCTGTCCTACGGCGGTGCCGTGAACGTGAGTTACCCGCGACTGTACGAAACCGTCATCTCCGGGCCGATCGGCGGCATGATGGGCGCCCGGATCCTGAGCAGCAAACTCGGGCTCGACCGGGTACTGTGCTGCGACATGGGGGGCACGAGTTTCGACGTCGGTCTCGTGCTCAACAACCAGATCCCGATCCGCAAGGACCCCGAGTTCGCCGGTCACCGGCTCGCGCTGCCGATGGTCGCGCTCGACTCCGTCGGTTCCGGCGCCGGTTCGGCGGTGTCACTCGACAAATACAAACGGCTGCGCGTCGGACCGGAAAGCGCCGGCGCCGCGGTCGGCAAATGCTACAAGTTCGATCAACTGACGATCACGGACGTTAATGTCGCGATGGGTTATGTCGACCCCGATTATTTTCTCGGCGGCAAGATCACGCTCGACCGTGACCGCGCGATCGCGGCGCTCGAAGAAACCATCGCGCGGCCGCTCGGCCTCGATATTTATGCAGCCGGCAAAGGGATCCTCGAAGTCGTGTGCACGCAGATGCGTGATGCCGCGGCGACGATGATGCTCGCGAAAGGATATAACCCGGCCGAGTTCACCGTCCTCGTCTACGGCGGCGCCGGCCCCGTGCACCTGTGGGATTTCACGGACGGACTCGGGGTGGCCGATATCATCACCGTGCCTTATGCGGCCGCCTTCTCGGCCTTCGGCGCTTCCTGCGCCGAGTACATGCACCGCTATCATAAAGGCTACGTCGCCGCGGTCCCGAACGACGCCGACGCCGACTACCGGGCGCGCATAGGCCGCGAGATCGAGCAACTGTACCGGGAGATGGAAGATGCCGCGCGCGCGGAGCTGCGCGCCGAGGGCGCCGACATCAGCGCCATCAGCTTCAGCTACGGCATCTACGCACGGTATATTGGACAACTCGAAAGCTTCGATACGCCGCTCGCGATAACGAGCGCCGCGCAGGCGTGCGATGTCGACGGTCTCGTGGCGGCGTTCGAAAAGATGTATACGCAGATCTACCCGGAGGGTGCGCGTTTTCCCGAAGTGGGCTACGCGGTCTCGGAGTTGTACATCAAGGCCGTTGTGCCGAAGGCGATGCCGCTGATCCGGCGGCACACGCTGGCGGGCGCAACGCCGTCGGATTCCGCCTACGTGCACAGCCGCAAGGTCAGCCACAAAGGTCGCTTTCACGATTTCGGGGTGTGGCAGATGTCCGAACTCGCGGCCGGTAATGTTGTCAATGGACCCGCGATCATCCGCGACCCGATGACCACGTTGGTCATTCCGCCGGACAAGCAGATCCGGTTCGACGAATTCATGGTGATCCATTACGGTTGAGGCCTGCGCCACGGCCCGCCACGGGAAGCCCGGCGCGCCAGATCCACTACCGGGTCGGTGGCACGCGAACCGGGTACGCACCGGCCGCGATCGGTATCGCGGCGACGAAGCCCCGGCCGGTCAACCCTGCGCCACGGGTGCCGGGATCACGAGCCCGATCGCTGCGTGACGCCGGGACCGGGGAACGCGGATGCCGGCTCGCCGCGGGGTATCCCGATCGGTCGCTACCTGTGCGTGATCCCCGCGCTCGTGATCGCCTGAATTGACACTGAATCGGGTGCCGGCGGATGCCGTGCCGCCGATTCGCGAAGGAGCAGTTTGCATGAGGAAATTGACGCCGCGCGTCACCGGAAGCGCAACCCCGGACGTCGCCCTACAACCCGCATCGATCGACATCTGGGATCGCAAGTACCGCCTGAAGGACAACGCCGGCAAACCGATCGATGCGTCCATCGACGCGACGCTCGAACGGGTCGCACGCGTGCTCGCGGATCTCGAAAGCACGCCCGAACTGCGCGCCCACTGGTACGACGAGTTTTGCTGGGCATTGCGCCATGGCGCGATTCCCGCCGGCCGGATCCTGTCGAACGCGGGGGCCCGGGACTACAAGCCCGCCACTTCGACGATCAACTGCACCGTGTCCAGCACGATCAGGGATTCGATGGACGATATCCTCGCGAAGCTGCACGAAGGCGGCATGACCCTGAAGAGCGGCAGCGGGATCGGCTACGATTTCTCCACGCTGCGGCCGCGTGGCGCCTACGTGTCCGGCGCCGACGCGTTTACGTCCGGGCCGCTGTCGTTCATGGATATCTACGACAAGATGTGCTTCACGATCAGCTCCGCCGGGGGCCGCCGCGGCGCGCAGATGGCGACGTTCGACGTCGGTCACCCGGACGTGTTCGAATTCACGACGGCGAAGCGCGAATCCGGCCGGCTGCAGCACTTCAATCTGTCGCTCATGGTCACCGACGCGTTCATGGCCGCCGTCGAGGCCGACGGGCAGTGGCCGCTGGCGTTTCCCGTCACCCCGCAGGAACTCCGCGATGCCGGCCTTGCCCTCGACGGCGACGAAATCGTGTGGCGCGAATGGCCGATCCACGAAGGTTATATCACCGACAAACAAGGCCGGATCGCCTGCCGGGTCCGGCGCGTTATCCGGGCGCGAGACCTGTGGGAGGTGATCATGCGCTCGACCTACGATTTCGCGGAGCCCGGGTTCGTCCTCATCGATCGCATCAACGAACTCAATAACAACTGGTTCTGTGAAACGATCCGCGCGACGAACCCGTGCGGGGAACAGCCGCTGCCGCCATACGGCGCGTGCCTGCTGGGGTCCGTCAACCTGACGTGCTTCGTGAGCGCCCCGTTTACCGCCGGGGCAACGTTCGAATGGGAGCGATTCAGACGCGTCGTCAACGTGTTTACGCGGATGCTCGACAACGTCGTCGAAATCAACGGGCTCGGACTGCCGGAACAACAACACGAAATTCTGCGCAAGCGACGCCACGGCATGGGCTTTCTCGGGCTCGGTTCCACGCTCGCGATGCTGGGCCTGCGCTACGGCGACGAACCGTCGGTCGCGTTCACCGCCGATGTTGCGCGCGAACTCGCGCTCGAAGGCTGGCGCGCCGCGCTCGATCTGGCGCGCGAGAAGGGGCCGGCGCCAATCATGCGCGAGACGTTCGAAGTCAGCGACGAAATGCTTGCCCGGCGCCCGGAAATGTCAGCCGACGGTTTCGTCGCCGGCGACCGGATTAGTGGCGCGACCCTGCACGCGAAATACAGCCGTTATATGCAACGCATCGCCGCGCTCGAACCCGATCTCGTCGCCGAACTCGCGGAAGTCGGCGCGCGTTTCACTCACCACAGCTCGATCGCACCGACCGGCACGATCGCGTTATCGCTCGCGAACAACGCGAGTAACGGCATCGAGCCGAGCTTCGCGCACCATTACGTGCGCAACGTGATCCGTGAGGGCAAGAAGTCGAAAGAGAACGTGGATGTCTATTCTTACGAACTGCTGTGTTACCGGCAATTTCTCGGCCAGGCCAGCGGGGCCGACGACGTGGTTCCGGCGGCACTGCCGAACGCATTCGTCACGACCGCGGACCTGAACCCGGAGGCACATATCGCGATTCAGGCCGCCGCGCAGCACTGGATTGACTCGTCGATCTCGAAAACGATCAACGTCCCCGCGGACTATCCGTTTGAGGCCTTCAAGGATATCTACCTGACCGCCTACAACAACGGTTTGAAAGGCTGCACGACGTTCCGGTTCAATCCGGAACGTTTCCAGGGTGTTCTGGTCAACAACGAGGACCTCGCGAACACCGTGTACCGCTTCGTGCTCGAGGACGGCACCGTGGTCGAAGCGCACGGGAATGAGGAGATCGAGTACGACGGGGAAACCCACACGGCGGCGAATCTCTACGACGCGCTGAAAGAAGGCTATTACGGTAAATACTGAGGAGCCACGGGCATGACGATCAGGATCGACAGAAAAATCGTGGCGTGCGGGGTCAAGGACCCGTCCGCGGACGAGGCCATCGAAGTGACACCGGAGCCTGCCGCCGCCGAACAGAACGTCGTGCAGATGCACGAAAAGCTCGAACGCCCCGAGTCGCTCATCGGAGAGACCTACAAAATCAAGACGCCGCAGTCGGATCACGCGCTCTACGTCACGATCAACGACATCGTGCTGAACCCGGGTACCGAGCACGAATTGCGCCGTCCATTCGAGATCTTCATCAACTCGAAGAATATGGATCACTTCCAGTGGATCGTCGCGCTGACCCGGATCATATCGGCGGTGTTCCGCAAGGGTGGCGACGTCACGTTCCTCGTCGAAGAACTGCACAGCGTGTTCGACCCGCGCGGCGGTTACTTCAAGAAAGGCGGACGTTTCGTGCCGTCACTCGTGGCCGAAATCGGCGACGTGGTGGAACAACACCTGATCCGGATCGGGATCCTGAAACCGGCCGAACTCGATCAACACCAGAAAGCGTTCATTGCGGAGAAACGCGCGGAGTTCGACAACCGCATGAACGGCGCGGCGGATAACGACGGGCAACAGTTCCCGGACGCGGCAGTCCTGTGCAAAAAATGCATGACGAAAGCCGCGATCCTGCTCGACGGTTGCCTGACCTGCCTGAACTGCGGCGAATCGAAATGTAGCTGAGCTCGCTGCCGCGCGCGCAAGCCGCAATGGCGCGGTGCCGCCAGCGGCCCTCGCGGCCGGCTTGGGCGCCCCGTCGGCCCGGATCCCGTTCACCGCCCGCTCGGCCCGGGCTGAATCCGACATCGCGGCAATGCGCCGGACACTCTCGACGAGGTGCCATCGCGACGTTCGGATACCGGCCATTGCGCGGCTTCAGCGCACCGCGGCGTGTACCCGGCAGCACGCGTTCGCGAACTAGACCGCGCCCCACAGGCGGACCCAGCCGGTTTCGATTTCGAGTTCCGCGGTTTCGTAACCCGCTTCGCCCGGCAGGACTACCCGGTATTCGCCCTCGGGATCGACCACGCGCACGCGCCGGTACGGTGTCCGGCGGCGCGCCGCCCGCATGACGGCGTCCGCGTCGGCGTAGCGATCGAGACAGGCGAGCATACGCACGGTGGGCGACATCATCGCGAACGAACCCTGTGACCATCGCGCGAGCGCATCGTGCGGTGCCACCCATTCCCACTCGACGATTTCGCCGTCGTCGTGAACCGGGTGCTGGTTCGCCGGCGCACGGGCGACGAAAAAACGCGCATCGAAACGGCGCGGTGACCCTTCGGGCGTGATGAAACGCGCGACTTCCTCAATTGCGGTGGCATCAAGCACGATCCCCGCCTCGCTCAGGAGCTCGGCGAACACGGATTCATCTTCCCGCACGCGGTCGCGCAGCGAGCTTACGAGTTCGTCGTCGGCCGCGGTATGCGCCAGCAGCAAACCGGATTCTTCGAGCGTTTCGCGGCACGCCGCAAGCCACCACGCGAGCCCGCCGCGTTCCACGTTGAGGATCCGCGACGCCTCGGCATCGGACAGGCCCGTGATCACGCCGTCGAGTTCGCCGGCATGATCTTCCGGATCGACCCGGCCGCCGGGGAACACCCACATGTCCGGCGCGAACACGACGCGCGCGGTTCGCCGCAGCATGAGCACCCGCAGATCCGGCCGGTCGTCGACGAGGATCACGGTTGCCGCGGGTTTGACCGGAATTGCTGCGGGGTCGAACGTTCTGGACACGGGAAGCTTTGGCCTGGTTAAACAGCGCCAGCATACAAGATGCACACGGCGGCGGTCCCGGCCGCGGGCGCGGATCACGCAACTTCGCCGGTCACAGGATCTGACAACGCGGTGACGACGCGGCCGCCGGAATGCACGGCGGGCGCGTAAAAGCGTCCGAACTAGCGACGATCGGCTTCGAAATCGCACGCCGCCGGAGCGTCGTGCGCCGTCGGCCGGTGCGGCAGCAACCGGGGTCGGGCCAGGATCTCGTTACCGCGCAACATCTGGTGAAAATAAATCGTCGGCAGCAGCTTTTCTTTCAGCAGCCACGCGGCCCGCGTCGGCCGCGTCCCGTCAATCAACCACGACGGCAAGGTCGGGGCGGGTTTGCCGCCGTAAGCGAATTCCGCGAGCACGATTTTGCCCCGCTCCACCGTCAGCGGACACGAACCGTAACCGTTGTACACGGCATTCGGTGCATTTCCGTCGAGCACGTTCAGCACGTTGTGGGCGACGACGGGCGCCTGCATGCGCACCGCGGCCGCGGTTTTCGCATTCGGCGACGAACCCGCGTCGCCGAGGCCGAAGATGTTGCCATAGCGCCGGTGTTGCAGCGTTTCGCCGTCCACGTCGACCCAGCCGGCGTCATCCGCAAGCGGCGACCGGCGCACGAAATCCGGCGCCGACTGCGGCGGACAGACGTGCAGCATGTCGAACGACCGCGCCTCGCGCCGGGTCTGCCCGTCGGCGCCGCTGATGTCGAAATAAGCGGTTTTGGCCGGCCCGTCGACGGCGACGAGCGTTTCCTGGAAACACAGCTCGATGCCATAGCGCTCGACATATTGCTGCAGCGCCGGCACATAGTCCTGCACTCCGAACAGTACGCCGCCGGCGCTGTGAAACTCGACGTCGATCGCATCGAGCACGCCGCGGCGACGCCACGCATCGCACGCGAGGTACATGGCTTTTTGCGGGGCGCCGGCGCACTTGATCGGCATCGGTGGCTGCGTGAACAGGGCGCGGCCGCGTTTGAGCGACTGGATGAGCGTCCACGTATACGGCGCCATGTCGAAGCGGTAGTTCGATGTGACCCCGTGCCGGCCGAGCGCTTCGTCAAGCCCCGCAATGGCGTTCCAGTCGAGCTTGATCCCGGGGGCGACGATCAGCACCTGATAGCTCACGCGTGCGCCGTCTTCGAGGATCACTTCGTTGCGTTCTGGCGCGAACTCCGCGGCCGCCGTGCGCAACCACGTCGCCCGCTTCGGCATCAGCGCCGCCATGGCGCGTTCCGTTTGTTCGCGTTTGAACACGCCACCGCCGACGAGGGTCCAGCCCGGCTGGTAGTAGTGTTCCGTGCGCGGCTCGATGATCGCGACGTCGATGTCCTTGCGCCGCTTGAGAATCGAGGCGGCCGTGGCGATCCCGGCCGCGCCACCGCCGACGATCACGACGTCGTGATGCAGCGCTTTGCCGTGGTCGCGATCCGCTCCCGTATCGCCCGCTTCGAGGCGGGTGCGCAGACCCGACAGGTCGTAACCCGCCGCGGCAGCTGTTTTCACAATCGCGTCCGTCGACAGATGCCCCGCCTGCATCAGTGCCCACAGCGATACGGAACGCGTTCCCGTGCGACAAAACGCGAGGACCGGGGCCGGCAGTTCGCGCATGGCCTGTTCGAACGCTTCGACATCTTTCCGGGTCAGGCGGCCCGGTGAGACCGGCAGGTAGCGGACCCCGAGCCCGTGGCGCGCGGCGGCCGCCATGATGTCTTCGTGCGCCGGCTGATCGTCGGATTCGTGATCCGGCCGGTTGATGATGATTGCGCGGAAACCCCGGGCAGCGGCGACGCCGACGTCCTGCGCGGTGATTTGCGACGCCACGGACAGATCCGGGGCGAGCGTTTTGATATCCAATGTTCAGCTCCGGTTTCGCGTTACAACGCGTTGATCGGTATTTTCATGTAGCGCTGGCCGTTGCTTTCCGGCGGCGGCATGTCGCCCGCGCGCATGTTTACCTGCACCGAAGGCAGGATCAGCTTCGGCATGTCGAGCGTTGCATCGCGCGCCGTCCGCATGGCAATGAATTCGTCGCGCGAAGTACCGGCTTTGACGTGGATGTTCGAACGCTTCTGCGCCCCGACCGTCGTCTCCCACACGTAGTCGTCGCGGCCCGGCGCCTTGTAGTCGTGGCACAGGAACATGCGCGTGTCGTCCGGCAACGCGAACAGCTTCTGAATCGAGTCGTAGAGCGTTCCCGCATCGCCACCCGGAAAGTCGCAGCGCGCGGTACCGAAATCCGGCATGAAGATCGTATCGCCGACGAACAACGCGTCGCCGATCAGGTGACTCATGCAGGCCGGGGTGTGACCCGGGGTATGGATGGCGCGCGCCTCGATCGATCCGACGCGATAGTGCTCACCGTCGGCGAACAGGTGATCGAACTGCCGGCCGTCGGTCTGGAAGCTTTGGCCTTCATTGAAAATCTTGCTGAACACGCGCTGCACCGTCGACACGTGCTCCCCGATCGCCGTCCTGCCGCCGAGTTGCTGGCGCACGTACGGCGCGGCGCTCAGGTGGTCGGCATGGACATGGGTATCGATGATCCAGTCGCACTCGAGTTGTTGCTGGCGCACGAATGCGATCAGGCGATCGGACGATTCCGTTTTCGTGCGGCCGGAGGCCTGGTCGAAATCGAGCAGTGAATCGATCACCGCGCAGCGATTCGTTGCGGGATCCGCAACGACGTAACTGATCGTATTCGTGGCTTCATCGAAGAAACCGGTGACAACGGGCTTGTTCATAGCTGACTCCTTGGTCGTGTTCGTGTTGCTATTCGGTTGTCCGGGCGAATACGCCGTAACCGCCCGGGATATTACTGCGTGATTTTTCGTCGTCACGGATCGACCGGCTCACCCGGGCGCTGCCGCCGAGCATCACTGCGCAGACCGCATCGACCATGGCGGTAATGCGCCGCTCCGTGCTCAAGGTATAAAAAATGACTTTCGATTCACGCCGCGTCGTGACCACGCCGGCCGCGCGTAACTTCGCGAGTTCGCGTGACAGGCGTGGCTGTTTGATGTTCAGCGTGGCTTCAATGTCGCCAACGGAAAGTTCGTGCTCGCGTAATTCGCAGCAGATCATGAGTCGCGCCGGATGCGCGAGTGCTTTCAGCAGGGACGTCGCCTCCGCTGCGAGCGGCTCGAGGGCGCGGCTGTCAGGTGTCATGACGGCTCTCCGCCGGGGTGTAATACCACGCGCGATTTTGTCCGGCCTCGCGCAGATCCGCCTCGGCCTGATCGAGCGGCGGCAACAGCACGGCGGGCTCGCCCGGCTGCCACGCTTCCGGGGTTGCGACAGCGTGCGCCGCGGACTCCTGCAGCGCGCTCAACACCCGCAGTAATTCCGCAACGGAACGACCAACGGTGGTCGGATAATGGATCAGGCCGCGCACGTAGCCCTCGGGATCGATGAAGAACACGGAACGCACGGTCGCGGTCGTGGCCGAGCCCGGGTGAATCATGCCGTAAGCCCGGCTGATCGCCATGGAGATATCTTCGACGACCGGAAACGCGATGCGAACGCCGAAACGGGTCTCGATATCCTTAACCCACGCGATATGCGCATACAGGCTGTCGACCGACAACCCGAGCAGCGCACAGCCAAGCGCGTCGAATCGCGGCAGCGCCTGTTGCAGGGCGATAAATTCCGACGTGCAAACGGGGGTGAAGTCCGCCGGGTGCGAAAACAACAGCAACCAGCGGCCGCGATAGTCGGACAGCCGGACCAGGCCACGGGTCGTCCGCGCCTCGAACTCCGGTGCGGGTTCGTCGATGCGCGCTCGGGGCGGGCTGATAGCAGCGTCGATGGCAGGTTCTGGCATCGTGCGGTATTCCTGAATATTTACAGATTCGCAAAACGTAATCTTATATTAGAATATTAGAATATACTAATCAATAGGCTTCCGTCGCAGTGACGGGTACCCCGGGAGCACTCGACCTGCCGGCGATGGCGAGCCCCGAAGACCGTTTGCGCACGGTGAACCGACGCTTGGCGCGTGGTCGGCGCGGACACCGGGACGGCTGCCGCCACACGAGCCATGCACCGTGCCGGCAGCGGCACCAGAGGGGTAAATTACCGGGGTCATCGCGCCATATCCGGCGTGCCCCGGGCCGCGCGTGTACGCGGATTGCAAGATTTTCCGGGCTGCCGAGCGCTATCGATCCCGCCGAGCAGGCAAAGCACGAAAAACGCATTCCCGGAATTTGCATCGCCGCGGAAAATATTGACTACAATCGGGATACCCGGCCCGGTCTTCGCGGGCGGTGTATTGGGCCGGTGTGATGACGGCTGAACTCGGCAACACGAACCTGATCGCGGCGGTGGGCGCGCCTGTTTTTCACTCATGATCCTGCGCCGCATACTGATTTCGCTGACCATGGTGATGGCAGCGGCCGCCTGCGGGCAGCCCGCCCGGCATGCGCCAACGTCCGTGCCGCAGGTCGTGAACACGTTCGCGCACGACCGGTCCGCGTTCACGCAGGGCCTGACGATTGCCGACGGCTGGTTGTACGAGGGCACCGGCGGTTACGGCCGCTCATCGATCCGGCGGGTCGCGCTGGAAAGCGGGCGTGTCGATCAACTCGCGACGATCGACCGACGCTACTTCGGCGAGGGCATCACCGTGCTCGACGACCGCCTGTATCAACTCACGTGGCGCCAGGGCCTGGGTTTCGTTTACGACCTGCGATCGTTTCAGCGGATCGCGACGTTCCGTTACGCAGGCGAGGGCTGGGGGTTAACGAGCGATGGCGACCGCCTGATCGTCAGCGACGGCACGGATAATTTACGCTACTTCGATCCCGCCGATTTCAAACTCGTCCGCAACGTGAACGTCACGGACGGCGGGGTGCCGGTCGTGCGCCTGAATGAACTCGAATACATCAACGGCGAAATCTGGGCGAACATCTGGGGCGAGGATCGAATCGCGCGTATCGATCCCGTGTCCGGCCGGGTCATCACCTGGTTCGATCTGAGTGGACTCTACCCGCGCGACGAGCGCGGGGTGGACGACGTACTCAATGGCATCGCCTGGGATGCGGCCACCAACCGCTTGTTCGTGACCGGCAAGCACTGGCCGCGCCTGTTCGAATTACGCCTTGCCCCCTGGGCGGCACTGCGTGACAGGCGCTTGCCCACGGTAACGGGCGCATCGAGAACCGCCGTGGCGCGTTCGGCGCGCCGCGCCGAACCCGATCACCTCACGTACGAGCACCCCGTCTTGACCGGGTTGCGAGCACACCCGCGACGGGCGCCAGCAGTAGCCACGCTGCCGGTAGCGGCACCGGTGCGGCCGTGATGTTCGCCGATACCTGGAACGTAAAATAGTCCGCCAACCGGATGTCGGCCAGGGTCGGGTCGAGCAGTCGCTGCGCATCGAACGCGGCCTGGTCGAACAGGAACAGCGGATCGACGTAGGCTTCCGCGCTGGCGATCGTCCGCGCATCCGGGCCATCGCTGTTGTCGATCACGGCGAACACATCGGCGGTGAGCGTAATTTCGAGTACATCACCCACCCTGATTTCGTTGTTGTCGAGGAAATAATTTCTCTCAACCGCGTCACTCGAGTTTGTGGCTATCGCGCCGTCTTCATCCGTCGTGTAGGTAATCAGACTTTCGCCGCTCCTGCGGTTGAACAGTTCGAGCGAACCCACCGCGTCCGCGCCCGGTTCCGCGTTCCTGAATGCGTACGACACGAGCTGCACCGGGATGTACTCGGGCATTCCGCCGAGCACCGGAGGCAGCACGTCCGGGTCGCGCCCGATCTTGACGAAGTAAGTCAGGTCAGCCGAAGCCGAACCGGATCTGTGGGTCGCGCCGCGGCCGGCTTCCAGCAATTCGAGGTCGATTGCCGCATGTACCGAGGGGCTCGTCGACGATGTGGTCGCGCCGAGCGTACTGTATTTGACCACCGCTCCTTGCTGGATCCACAAGTCATTATCAGAATGCACCCACGACCCTGCCACGGATACGTTACCGCCAGGGTTAAGCCGAATGTTCGTGAGTCCGATGCTCGTCGTATCCGGGCTTTGCTGTTCCCGCGCGGCCTCAACCACCGCCTCGTCACGCGTAACCGAAGGTTCGTTGTAGGGCGCATCCGGATTCCAGCCGATTTGCGCGCTTGCGGGCGTCAGGTAGCAGACAAGGATGATCCCTGACAGCAGCCAGCCGAGTGGCTGTCGCTTGCAGGATTCGAAGTATGAGCGCGAATTATCGTCAGACATTTTCTTCCAGCGTGATTGCGTGTCGCGCACGCGAACCGCAATTACGAACATCTCCATAGTTGATATCAATGTCAGAAAACCCTACCACATACCCGCGCCGTTTGTCCGTGAATGGGCGTCGTTGCGGGACAGAATGGCGGCAGTTGTTGATCCGGCAAGTGACTTCACGCCGGTGCGATTTGCCGGTTTAACGGTCAGGGGTTGTCTTTGTGGTGCGCCTGCTCTGGCGAATTTTCTTTCCGCTGCGCGGCGCATGAATCCGGCTCCGCGATTAATCGCTGCCCGACGATGCGCAGCGGCAAGTCCGCCGGCCGGTGCGCCCTGCCGTACGGCGATCGCGATCGCCGCTTCGCTTGCGTACGAACCGGAAACCCCTCATCAGGTCCGGAGCATCGCGTTCGGCATGCCGCTGACCGAATCTCGGCACGGGCGGCGCGCGCCCTGCCCCGTGCCGCTACGCCCGCCCCCGACCGATCGCGTAAACGCCGCGCGCCGCACGCGAGCGAACGTGGTCCAGGCACGGACCGGGATCAGATAAAGTGGCTGTTTTCACCGCGACAATCCACCGCTGCATCCGAGGAGAAACCATGGAATTCGACACGCTACGCATCGACGGCGACGGCCCCATCCGCGAACTCGTGCTCAATCGGCCGCGCATCCACAACGCTATCAACGATCAGATCGTCTCCGATCTGACGCAGGCATGCATCGAGCTCGACAAGCTGAGCAAGGTACGTGTCGTGATCCTGCGCGGCGAAGGCAAGAGCTTCAGTTCCGGCGCCGATCTGAACGCTCTGGCGCCGAACGCGACGGGGTGGATCGACAACGCCCGCGCCGGCGAACGCATGTACGATCTGCTGACGAACCTCGGCCCGATCACGATCGCCTGCATGCACGGCTACTGTATCGGGGGCGGCGCCGTGCTGCCCGCGGCATGCGATTTCCGCCTCGCCGCGACGAGCACGCAACTCACGATCAACGAGGTCAGCATCGGTTTCAATCTCACCTGGCACACGATCCCGGCGATCGTGCAACTCGTCGGCGCGCCGCGTGCGAAGGAAATGATCCTGCTTGGCCATACTTACGACGCCGGGACGCTGCTCGAATACGGTTATGTCAACGAGGTCATGGACGATGCCGCGCTGCTGCCACGCGCGTTCAAACTCGCGGAAGAAATCTGCAACCAGCCGCCGTGGCCGACGTTCAGCACGAAAGCCTCGATCAACGCGTACGCGAAGGCACTCGATCGCTCAGTACACCACCTCGATTGCCTGTCGACGGCGCTGATGAGTCACGGTGAGAACGGCCGCATCGCGCGCGAGACTTATTTCGATCGCGGCGAACGCAAGTGGGTGGAGGAGTAGGCATTTTCGTGCCCGATGACACGGTTTGACGCGGTGCTGAAACCGATCCGGGCACCGCGCCGGCTTGCGGGCTGACTGTCTCATTCCGGGGATTAATCACATGGACGATTTAACACTGCTAATCGATTTACACCGGGACGGTGAACGCCAGGGACCTGGCGGCGACGATGAAACGCGCCTTGCCATCAGTTTGTCGGGTTTGCGGGCGCGAACGAATCTGCGGATCGCCGACATCGGTTGCGGCACCGGCGCCGCCACGCGCGTGCTCGCGCACGAACTCGACACCACGGTGACCGCCGTCGATTTGCTGCCGGACTTTATCCACGACCTCGACATCGCCGCGGACCGGGCGAAGCTTCGCGAACGGATCACGACGCTGATCGCCGCGATGGACGCACTTCCGTTCGCGGCACAATCCTTCGATGCGATCTGGTCGGAAGGCGCGATCTACAACATGGGCTTTGCGAGCGGGATCCGGGCGTGGCGCCGGTTGCTCAAGCCGGACGGCATCCTGGCCGTCTCGGAGCTCACGTGGCTGACGCAAGCAAGACCGGCCGAGCTGCAACGTCATTGGCTGCAGCAATATCCCGAGGTGGATACGGCGGCGGCGAAAATCGCGCTCCTGGAAGCGAACGGCTTTTCCCCGCTCGCCTATTTTACGCTGCCGCAACAATGCTGGCTGGACAACTACTACCGCCCGCTACAGGCCCGTTTCGCCGGGTTCCTCGCGCGCCACGGTAACTCCGGCGCGGCTGAGGCGATCGTCGCGGCGGAACAAAACGAAATCGCACTGTATGAGCGCAACATGGCATTCGTCGGTTACGGATACTTTATAGCGAAGAAAGTTGGCGACTAAAGCGCAAACGGGGGCATCCCACAGAATTGCCGGCACCTGTCTGCGGCGCCAGGCGCTTCGATGAGAGATTAATGCGGGATGTCCCGGTTAATGACGGATCAAAGCGAAGGTTCGATGTCTTCGACACGCTCGCCGCCGCGGCTCAGCCAGACGAAGCGCACCGCGGGCAGCGCCACCGCCGAATCGACTTCGAGTTCGTCATACAGTTCGCCGTAGCGGCGTTCGTCGTCCGGTCGTAATACGATCCCGGCGTACCCACGGTAGTAGGAATAACCGCGGTGCGTCAGCGACAGGGTTGTCCCGTCGCCGTCGCGCAAACGGGCGACGACGGCACCCTCGGGTACGCTCGCTTCGAAAGCCTGCCTGGCATCCGTACCGGCTTCCGCGAACGGCCGGCGATCCCGCACGTAGAGAATCAGGTAGGCGCCGGCGCTGCGGGCGTGCAGCGGCTTGCGCAGCGCTACGACCTGTCGCCCCGGTTCGATGTCGACCGGGGCCACGGGCAAGCCGTCCTTCCCGAACGGCGCGATAGCGCCGAGGCCGAGTAACACGAGCAAGGACCACATCAGGCAATTTCCCTAGAACATCACTCCAGGCTTATGACCACGGGCGCGCGCCCCGGTTCCGGGGTGGGGGAATTGGGAAATGGGACATCCCGCATTTTCACCGGTAGATGCCCCGCCCTGTAGCCGCCTCGATCTCCGAAAATGCGGGATATCCACATTTCTGTGCCCATTACCCGTCGTTTCTAGACACCGAGCACCTTGTACGACACCGGAAACCACTGGCTCTGATCGAACGGCTTTACCTGCATCGGCCGTAGTGCATCGAGACTCGCAACGATGTCATCGCGAATAAAGATTGCGTCGCCCTGGTAGAAAGTCCCGCAGTAATACGTGAGATCGACGAGGTCGAAAAAGCTGAAGCCGTGTTGCGCGACCGCGTTGGCCCGCGGCAGGAACGTCTGGTTCGTGACTTCGATGACGACGACGGAAGCGTCGCGCAGCGTCCGGGCCGCGCCTTCGATGATCTGCAACTCGATGCCGTCGACGTCGAGTTTGAGCAGGTAGGGTGTTGCCGCACCAAGGTCGTCCAGCAGCGAGTCGAGCCGCGCTTTTTTGACCTGCGTGCAACTCACGATTGCCGGGTCGTCGTCGGCCGATTGCGGCTCATCGCGCAGTTGCGAATGCGTCACCTGACCCGTACCGTCGCGACAAATCCCGATTTGCCACGCGCTGCCGTCGGAATCCGACAGCGCGACCTGATGCAACTCGTAATCAAGCTTGTTGTACGCTTTGTGGATGATGTCGAAATAATTATCGACGGGCTCGAACAGGTGGTGTTTTACGTCGGGGAATACCTGCATCAAGCCGGCGGTTCCGTGCAGGATCCCGACATCCAGTACACATTCAACCGGAACACCAAGGGCGCGCAACGCTCTCAACGAATCGGTAACCTCGGGAAGGCGTTCAGGTATTGGCATCGCGTGCGGTCCTTTTCGTTGTTTATTCCGCACTGTAGCGAAACATCGGGACTCACCTCAAGCGCCGCGCCCGTACGGATCAGGTGCCGTTTGACGTTCCCGGGGTGATCTTCGCGGGCGGCGTCTGCGGCGCACGCGGCAACGATCGCGATCGCGGTAGCGGTTTAAAGTGCCGATCCGAAACGCTTGCGGGTATCGACTCACCCGTCGTCGCGGGTCGCCGGGCACTACGCTGTCGTCGCGCGGTCCGTTGCATTACGCATGACCGCATTGCGTGCCGCACGATCGTGCACGCATGCGCCGCCGTACCGGCGTGGGTGGTGCCGTGACACGGGAATATTTGAATGCCGGGTGCAGCTCGACGACGGCTTCACGTTCCGTACCCGGGCTAAGCCGCCGTTGTCGTCGGCGGACGCCGCATCGTCAGACGCATCTGCTTCTCCGTCTCGATCAGCGCGAAGAATACCGCACCGACGGCAACGACCAGCAGGCCGTCGCGCAACGGTACCGCCTGCGTGCCAAACACCGCCTGCAGTGGCGGTATATACGTGATGGCGAATTGCGCGCCGGTCACCGCGATCACGCAGGCCCAGATCACCGGCGTGCCGCGCGCCGCGGCCCACGTCAGCGACGTGCCATGGATGTTACGGATAAAAAAGAGATGGAAGATCTCGAGTACCACGAGCGTATTGAGCGCCAGCGTCTGCGCGAGCGCGGGGTCGTAGCCACGGTCGGTGGCATAAGCGTAGATGCCGTAAACCGCGCCAAGAAACAATCCCGAGACGAGCACGATGTGCCAGATCAACTCGCCGTTGAGCAGCGGTTCGTCGCGCGGACGCGGCGGTCTGCGCATCGTACCGGCCTCGCTCGGCTCGAACGCGAGCGCGAGCCCGAGCGTGATCGCGGTGACGAGATTGACCCACAGGATCTGTACCGCGGTGATCGGCAGCGTGAGGCCCGCGAACAGCGCCACGACGATTGTCAGCGCCTCGCCGGCATTCGTCGGCAGCGTCCAGCTGATCACCTTCTTGATGTTGTCGTAGACCGTGCGCCCTTCACGCACCGCGGCCGCAATCGAAGCGAAGTTGTCGTCCGCCAATACGAGTTCGGCGGCCTCCTTCGCCGCTTCGCTGCCCTTGATCCCCATCGCGATCCCGGCGTCTGCACGTTTCAGCGCCGGCGCATCGTTCACGCCGTCACCGGTCATGGCCACCGTCAGTCCACGCGACTGCAACGCCGTGACCAGGCGTAATTTATGCCGTGGCGAGGTGCGGGCGAAGATGTCGATCCCGACCGCGGCTTCTGCGAGTGCGGCGTCATCCATCTGTTCGATATCGGCGCCGGTCATGACCCGCTCGGTATTCAGGAGACCGATGCGGGCGGCAATCGCCCGCGCGGTTGCCGCATGATCGCCCGTGATCATCTTTACCCGGATGCCGGCCCGGTGACACTCGGCGACGGCGTCGATCGCCTCCGCGCGCGGCGGGTCGATGAGTCCGATCAATCCGATCAGGGTCAGTTGCCGATCGACATCGGCGGTGTTCAACACGGTATGGTCCTGCGGCACACCGCGCGACGCGACGGCGATGACCCGCTGGCCGTCGGCGGCCAGGCGTTCGACCATTGCGTGCCAGTACTCCGGGTTCAGCGGTTCGGTTTCGCCATCCGCCGTGCGCTGGTTCGCACTCATCGCGAGCACGGCCTCGGGGGCGCCCTTGACGTGGATGCAGGCATGGCCTTCGTGTTCGTGGTGCAACACGGCCATGTAGCAATGCGCCGCGTCGAACGGTATCGCATCGGTGCGGGTCCACGTCCGGAACGGCTCCGATCCCTCGCCGCTGATCTTGCCGGCGAGCGCCATCAGCGCGCCTTCCATCGGGTCACCCTCGACGCGCCAGCCGCTTGCGTGGCCATGCAGTACGGCGTCGTTACACAGGCCCGCCGCTCGCGCGAATTCCACCAGCACCGCGTGCACCGCCGGGTCGGCATCGGCATCGTGCAAGCGCACGGCCCCTTCGGGGGCATAACCGTTGCCGCCAACGGAGTAAACGTGCTCGTGCGCCACGAGCGTCGCGGCCATCATTTCGTTGCGGGTGAGGGTGCCGGTCTTGTCCGAACAGATCACCGAGACGGAGCCCAGGGTCTCGATCGCCGGCAAGCGGCGAACGATGGCGTTGCGCCGCGCCATCGCCTGGACGCCCACTGCCAGGGTGATCGTGAGCACCGCCGGCAGGCCTTCGGGAATGGCCGCGACCGATAATCCGACCACGGCCATGAAGAGTTCTTCGAACGGCAGATGGCCAATGAAGTAGCCGTAAACGAGCAGGCTGGCTGCGACGATCAGGATGAACACGGTGAGCCAGCGGGCGAAAATATTCATCTGGCGCACGAGCGGGGTGGTCAGTGTTTCGACACTCGCGAGCATGCCGCTGATGCGGCCGATCTGGGTCGTCGGCCCCGTGGCCACGACCACACCGCGCGCGGTTCCGGCGGCGACGAGCGTGCCGCTGAACAGCATCGAGCCGCGGTCGCCGAGTACGGCCCCGGCGTCCACCGGCTCAGTGCGCTTGTCCACGGGCAGCGATTCGCCCGTGAGGATCGCCTCTTCGACGGACAGCCCCCGGGCTTCGATCAGGCGCAGATCCGCGGGCACCCGATCACCGGACTCGACGAGCACGATATCGCCGGGCACGAGATCCGTGGCGTCCACGCTCGTCCGCCGCCCGTCGCGCAGCACCGCCGAGCGCGGCGCCAGCATATTGCGGATCGCCGCCATCGCTTGTTCCGCGCGCCCTTCCTGGATGAAACCCGTCACGGCGTTGACCACCACCACCGTCAGGATCACCCCGGTATCGATCACATGGCCGAGCGCAGCGGTGACCGCCGCCGAGGCAAGCAGGACGTAGATCAGCAGATTATGGAAATGCGCGAGGAAGCGCAGGAGCACGCTGCGCCGGGGTGGTTCGGGCAACCGGTTCGCGCCGTAAACTTCGCGACGGCGCGTTACTTCGTCCCCGTTCAGGCCACCGGCGGCCCCTTCGACCGCCGCGAGCGTATCAGCGATCGAGAGTGCGTGAAACGGCTCGCGCGGTGGTTCCGTGCTCATGCGCCGGCGGGCTCGGGTTGCGGATCCGATCGGCTACCTCACGATCGTGACGGGACACGGCGCCTGGTTCGCGACCGCATGGCTGACGCTGCCCAGCAAGGCCCGACGGATCCCGGTACGCCCGTGGGACCCAATGACGATAAGGTCGACATTGTGCTCTTGCGCGAAGCGACAGATCTCCTCGGCGGCGTGTCCCCAGACGATGCTCGATTCCGGTTCCTGGCCGAGCGAGCCCAGCGCGCTTACGGTTGCCGGCAGTTCCTTTTCCCGCAACCGCTGCTCCAGCATGTCGCGGATCTCGTCGACCGACATCGAGCTATAGGGCGTTCCGGCCGGGTACTCTCCCGCACCCCACGCGTGAGGCATGATGAGGTCCTCGCTCTGCACGAGGATCACGCTGATGCGGGCATCGAGTGTGCGCGCCAACTGCCCTGCAAACGCGGCGGCTTTGAGCGCGCCTTCAGATCCGTCAGTGGGCACCAGCACATGGCTGATCGCCGTTGTTACTTCCGCCATCGTTTCCTCCCCGGTCGATAATCAATAGTCGGTTCGTCTTCCGGACAGACTGGGCAAAACGGAGAAAGTTCTCAACCAGTATTTTCCGATCGACCCGTGCGGCCACGCCCGGGCAAAGAAAAACGCTACGGGATCGGCTAACTGCAAACGAGCGGAATCGTCGCTGCACGGGCAACGGTGAAACGAACCGCCGTCTTGTTCGCGGACATCGAATGCCGTGCGGATCGGAGGCGCGAACGGGTCGCAAAATAACCCGCTCGCCGCGGCCACGCCCCGTTGATTGCCGGGACCGGCGAATGGGAGTTCGCGGACACTGTCGTCGCACGACATTATCGAGGCGGTCCCCGGATTACCGGAATTCAGCCCATCCGGGACGAGGAACAATTGCACGCGTGAACCCGTGTTCTTTATCGGGCGGCCGGCAATCGAGGATCATTGTCGCAATCGTCCTGGCCAGCCGACGCCATCTACGGCCGTAACGTTTCGGAACAGGCGGGGCTCTATCCGATCCGGGCTATCGCAGGCAACGGATTCGGGGGCAATAATTGCGGTAACTGAAGTACCTGGCCTGGTCTGCCCCCCGGTTCGCGTTGTTGCGTGCGGCAGCGGACATGACTGCCCGGGACGGCGGATCCCGGTTGCCGCGGTGAAACGCAGGCGCCCGGATACTCCCCCGCTTTCCCCACGTCCTCATTCAATTGATCCGCGCCGTGCCTCGTGACGAAACACTTCGCCGAGATCCGGTGCGCTTGCACGTGATTGCGCCGCGCGATATTTGCGGACCTGTTCCGTACACCGGGTGCGCATACGGTCGTTCTCGTCGGTCGCGATCAGGGCGCAGCGGTCCTCCTCGAGCCCGGTCATCGCGAGCTTGAAATAACACCGGCTCTTGTGTGTGCGATTTGCAATTCGCGCACAAAGCGCGGGCGTGTTTTTGATCGCGGCCGTGCGTTCGAAACAATCGTCCTGGCTGAATCTGGAGCCGATCCTTCGCTCATACTCACACGTCGCCGGAGAATTCGTGGCGCAAGAATCCGTCCACGCCTGTTCGATCGTCGCTTCGCTGCAGTTCGAAACCGTCGGGTAAGCAACGTCGATCTCGATGCGCCGGTCGTCACCACCGCTGACCGTATAGCCGTTGATGACACATTCAGTGCCGTACGAATCCCGCGCGCGTGCGTCCTCATAGATGTCCGCCCACCGGTACTTGCCGGCCGCGCGGGACAACACCGTTTCCGACGGTACGACGTTCCCGCACACGGGTGCGAAGCGGTCGGCGATTTCAATCCGGGTTACGCCCCGTTTGGGGACATCCGGGTGAATGCCCTGACGGTCAACGAACGCGGCGGTTGTGTCATAGAAGCAACCGGAGGGGCAATCATGACCCCGCCCATGCTCGATATGCACGAGATCCACCGTCTCACTGTCGTTTGCATACGTCCGCGTGTGGCAACTGACGAGCTCGCTGATGGCGTACTTTTCAATGACGGCTATATCGCTCGCCGAACATTCCAGTATCGCGAGTATCCCCTCCTCCCTGTCTTTCCTTACCTGCCCACTTTGCCGGTCGTAAGTGAAGTAATGGTGTTTGTAGGATCCGTGCACGCAGTCCGTGGAATTCTTGACGCACGACGCGCTGAATTTGAATTCCCAGTTCGCGTTCTTTTCCTTCAGCGTGATCAGGGTGCCCGCCGGGCGATCTTTCTTGTGTGTTACCGCGAACTCGACGCCTGCGATGCGTTCGTATTGTTTCGCGACTTCAAGCATCGCCAGCGGCTCCGCGAACGTCAGGTCCAGCCAGCCGTATTTCGACAGCACGACCGACGTGGCCTTGAATCTCGCGTTGAGCCGGTCGAGTTCGTCGATGCCGGTCGCCGCCAACAGGGCATCCCCATCCGCTGTCGACAGCACGGTCGATGACGTTTGCAACGCCTCGCGCTGTTCCGGCGTTAACGTCAGCAACAACGTGCGCAAGTCGTACCAGTTCTCACGATAAGCCGTGCGGACTTCGGGGTAGTGCTCCTGGATCAAGGTCAGGGCCGCGAGGATCTCGCGCCTTATTTCCTCGTTGATAAAACCGCTTTCGCTGTACGGCAAGGACAGCCCGGTGGCCGTTTCTAACCGGGCGGCATCGTCGGCGCAGACCGGATCGCAGGCCAAACCCACGAGCACTGCCAGCAGAAACAATTCACGGCCGCGAGGCATTACCGCTGACATACCAGGGGCGGATGGTCACCGTTCGAAATCATGGTCGGGGGATGCCTTTCAACTCCCGTGTGCACATTCAATATCTGAATGGTGAACTGAAAGCGTAGTCGAACATCCCGGGTCGTGCCGACGGTCGCGACAGCGCGGCGGGGTCGGACCAACTTAAGTAGTTAAGAATCGCGACGGGGTCGGACCAACTTAAGTAGTTAAAAATCAAATAAAAATCCGCTGAATCAGCGAAAAACAGCCCCTTAGGCTGGCAAAACGGAGCGATAAATCGGATCTAAGCGATTCGGCCCGCTAGTCATTCCAAAACGAATAAACGCCCCGGACGCGGACAGCTTCCTGGCA
>CAXBJY010000030.1:0-61284 GCA_963976285.1 uncultured Gammaproteobacteria bacterium | reverse complement strand
GCTGTCGACCGGTATCTCGGTGGGTTACGTCGTGTGGATTGCGCGCGGCGGCCTGCTGCTCGCGAGCCTCGTCTCGTCGATGCCGGCGTGGCGTCTCGTCGACCCGCTGCCAATCCTGGCACGGCTCGAAGATTCCGATGCGGCGGCACGCGAGGGCGATTCTCTCGCTTCGATTATCGAACAGAACGACGACGGACCAATGGTGGTCGAACACACCGTCGATGTGGCGCCCGTCGCACCGCGCGTGCATTAACCCCCGGGGCAAGTGACCATGCTGCGCAATCTCACCACCCGCTCTTACGTTTCCATCGGGCTCAGTTTTATTCTCGTGACGATCCTGCTCGTCGCGATGCTGTTCGGGTTCGTGCCCGACCGCGCCGGGGCTATTCGCGCCAGCCGCGCGACGATCGCGGAGACGATCGCCGCGTATGGTTCGGCGGCGATCACCGACGCCGATACGGATCGCCTGCGCACGACCTTGCGTCTCGCGGTCGACCGCAACGACGATCTGCTGTCGGCGGCTGTGCGTCGCAGCGACGGCACGCTCGCGGTTTCCGTCGGTGATCACGAACGGCAGTGGCAGGGCAACGAGGGTGATGTTTCCACGAGCGCGAACGTCAGCGTCCCGATCTGGTCCGACGGCGCGCGCTGGGGCCGGATCGAACTGCGCTTCGTGCCGTTGTTCGCGGGCGGCGCGTTCGGTGTTCTCGGCGACCAGCGTCTGCACCTGATGCTGTTCATTCTGATCGCCGCGTTCTTCGCCTTCAGGACCTACCTCGGCCGGGTGCTGAAACATCTCGATCCCGCGCAGGCGGTGCCACCGCACGTACGCTCTGCGCTCGACACGCTCGCCGAGGGTCTGCTCGTCGTCGACAAACGTGAGTTCGTCGTGCTCGCGAACGAGGCGTTCGCCTCGATTACGGGCCATGCCGCCGACAAGCTCGTGGGTCGCCGTGCGTCCGACCTCGGCTTTACGGATGCGTCGGGACAGCGCGTTTCGACGGACCGGTCGCCATGGCAGGCGGCGCTCGAAACCGGCGCCCCGCGCCGCAACGAAATGCTCCGCCTCGACGATGCCGGGGGCGCGCAGCGCACGTTCATCGTGAACTGTTCGCCGGTTCTCGGCACCGGCGGCGAACATGCCGGCGTGCTGATCAGTCTCGATGATGTGACCCAGCTCGAGGCGAACAAGGTTGAACTGAAGTTGTCGAAAGACGCCGCGGAAGCGGCGAATCAGGCGAAGAGCGATTTCCTCGCGAACATGAGCCACGAGATCCGCACACCAATGAATGCCATCCTCGGGTTCACGGATATTCTGCGGCGCGGCTACGACAAATCGACGTCGGAGCGCAGCAAGTACCTCGACACGATTCATTCGAGCGGCAAGCATCTGCTGCAACTGATCAACGACGTGCTCGATCTGTCGAAGGTAGAGGCCGGTCGGGTCGAGATCGAGCGGCTGCCGACAGCCGCGCATACGATCGTCAACGAAGTCGCCTCGGTGCTGCGCGTGCGGGCGCAGGAGAAAGGCGTCGGCCTGACGCTCGAAGTGAACGGCGAGATCCCGGCCGAGATCTCGACGGATCCGACCCGCCTGCGCCAGATCGTGACGAACCTGATCGGCAACGCGATCAAGTTCACCGAACACGGCGGGGTGCGCGTCGTGCTGAGCCTGCAGGACCACGACGGCGCCCCGCAGTACGCGATCCGGATCATCGACAGCGGGATCGGGATCGACGCCGAAGCGCTCGAATCCGTGTTCGAGCCGTTCGTACAGGCGGACGCGTCGGTGACCCGGCGCTTTGGCGGCACCGGTCTCGGGCTCGCCATCAGCCGGCGTTTCGCGCGTCTGCTCGGCGGCGATATCGTCGCGCACAGTACGGTCGGCGAGGGCACGGTCTTCGTCGTCACGCTCGACGCGGGCGAGATCGCCGGTACCGAAATGCTGGACGCCGAGGCCGCGATCGCGGACGCCGTCGTCAGCGCGCCGCAACACGTCGTGGCGTGGCGTTTTCCGTCGCCGACCCGCGTGCTCGTTGTGGATGACGGCGAGGAGAACCGCGAACTCGTACAACTCGTGTTGCAAAACGTCGGTATCGATGTCGCCGTGGCGGAAAATGGCCAGGTCGCCGTCGATATTGTCCGCGAGCAGGCCTTCGACCTGATCCTGATGGATATGCAGATGCCCGTACTCGACGGCTACGGCGCCACGCGCCAGTTACGCGCCGACGGGGTCGAAGTTCCAATCATCGCGCTCACCGCCGATGCGATGAAGGGTTTCGAGGACAAATGTCTTGCCGCCGGGTGTACGGGTTACCTGACGAAACCGGTCGACATCGATCAGTTGCTCGAAACGCTCGGCGAACGCCTCGGTGGCACGCTCGACACGAACATCGCCGCGACCGCGGCAGAGATCCGGCAACCGGGCATCGCGGTCAGCGTCGCCGAACCGGAGCTTGCCACCGGAGACCCGACTCGCCTGATCCACTCGCGGCTGGCGCACGCGGGGCCCGCGATCCAGGCGACCGTGTGCAAGTTCGTCGACGGTCTCGACGAGCGCTTTGCCGCGGCGCGGCGCGCGCTCGCGGCCGGGGACATGGAAGCGCTCGCGGGTTTTGCGCACTGGATCAAGGGGGCCGGTGGCACGGTCGGGTTCGATGAATTCACGAAACCGGCAGCACGGCTCGAGGCGCTGGCGAAGAGTAATGCCGGCGACTACATCGAACCGGCGCTGGCGGCGCTCGAAACGATCGGCGCGGCGCTCGTGAGGCCGGGCGACGCCGCCACCCCCGGGGAGCGCGCTGAACCGCCGGCAGCGGCGGCCGCGGAAGTGTCGTTGCCCGAGTCCGATGAAAGCGAAGAACCGGTGGTGTCGCGCCTGTTGCTGGAAAATCCGCGCATGCGCCCGATCGTGGAGCAGTTTCACGGCCGCCTTGACGAACGCATGGCGGAGCTTCGCGCCGCGCTGGCGGCACAGGACTGCGCCGCGGTTTGCGAAATCGCGGTATGGCTCAAGGGCGCCGCGGCAACGGTGGGTTATGACGTTTTCATCGAACCCGCGGACCATCTCGAAACGTCAGCAAGGACATCGATTTGTGCCGCGGCGCTTGCGTGGACAGAGGCTGTCGAGCGCCTCGTCGCGAGAATCGACCGCGATCCCGGGGCCACCACCGGTAAAGCCGTGCCGTCAACGGCCGATAACCGGGCTTAGGAGAGAGAATCCATGGCTTCAGAAGCAGCCCCGAACGTCGATGTAGCCGCGCCCGCCGAGCAGCACACGGATCCGCTTGCCGTCCCGAATCCCCCGCTGGCGAGCGCTGCCGTTCCCGGCGCGCGCGGTTTCGCCGAGGAATCGCAACGCAACGCATTGATCATGATGGTCGACGATGAACCGACTACGATCGAAGTGCTGCGCATGTTTCTCGAAGACGCGGGTTACCGGAACTTCGTCACGACCTCGGATTCACGCGAAGCGATCAGTCTGATCGGGTCGCGCCATCCCGACGTGGTGCTGCTCGATCTGATGATGCCGCACGTCGGCGGTTTCGACATTCTATCGGCGATGCGCGCCGATGCCCTGATGCGTCACACACCCGTGATCATGCTGACGTCGTCCGTGGACGGCGGTACAAAACTCACGGCACTCGAACTTGGCGCGACGGACTTTCTCGGCAAACCCGTCGACCCGAGTGAGCTCGCATTGCGCCTGCGCAATACGCTCACCGCGAAGGCCCACCAGGATTCGCTCGCGTTGCACGATTCGCTCACCGGTCTGCCGAACCGCCAGCTGTTCGGCGAACGTCTCGAGCGTGCGCTGTTCAGGGCGCAGGCGGCCGCGCAACATTGCGCCGTCGTGCATATCGATCTCGACCGGTTCAAGAAGATCAATGATTCGCTTGGTCAGGCCACCGGTGACATGCTGCTCAAGGCCATCGCCCACCGGATCGGAGCCGTGCTCGACTGGAGCGAAAATGCGAACGCCAGCGGTGAGCGCGAAGCGCCGTTCGTCGCGCGCCTCGGTGGCGACGAATTTGCGATCGTCGTGCCGGATCTCGACAACCCGGATTTCGCGGTCGAAATCGCCGATCGCGTGAACAAGAGTTTCGCCCAGCCGTTCATCCACGCCCATGGTGAATGCTATGTTGCCGCGAGCCTCGGTGCCGCGGTTTCTCCGCAGGATGGCGCGGACGCGGATACGCTGCTGCAACATGCGAGCGCGGCGACCGTGTTCGCGAAGCAACGCGGCTTGCGCCAGTTCCACTTTTATTCCGGCGAAGTCAGCGATCACGTCAGCGAGCGCTTTATGCTCGAACATGAACTTCACAGCGCCTTGCAACGCAACCAGCTGAAGTTGTTCTACCAACCGAAACTGTGCCTCAAAAGCGACCGTGTCGTCGGTGCCGAAGCGCTGATGCGCTGGGATCTGCCGGGTACGGGTCTCGTATCACCGGGCAAATTCATCCCCATCGCCGAGGACACCGGTCTGATCGTACCGATCGGTGAATGGGCGCTGCGTGAATCGATCCGGCAGTTGCGTTGCTGGCACGACGCGAACCACGACATCACGATCTCGGTGAACGTGTCGGCGATCCAGTTCCGTGACGACGCGTTTATCGAACAGCTCGAAGCGATTCTGCTCAGTACCGGCGTGCGGAGGGAAATGATCACGATAGAACTGACGGAAACGCTCCTGATGGAGAATGCGCGGGAATCCGAACTCATGCTCAACCGGATCCGGGAAATGGGTGCGAGAGTGTCCGTCGACGATTTCGGTACCGGTTATTCATCGTTGAGCTATCTGAAGCGTTTCTCGGTCGATGAACTGAAGATCGACCGTTCGTTCCTGAACGGGATCCCGCACGACAAGGATAACAGCGCGATCGTCAGCGCGGTCATCGGCATGGCGCACGGGCTCGGGCTGCACGTGGTGGCCGAAGGTGTGGAGGAAGAAGCGCAACTGCAGTTCCTGCAGCACAAGCATTGCCACGAATTCCAGGGCTTTCTCGTCAGCCCGCCGATCCCGGCGGAAAATTTCAGCGAACTGCTCGAACGCTCCCGCGAAAGCGGCTGGCGCGCCGCGCTCGTCTGAACGGAGACGCCGGATTACACGACACCGGATCTGAACGTGACGTCCCCGGTGCGCGAACTGACGGGAGAGAGGTCGCCGCAGCGATGATTCCGGTCCGAAGCCCGCGCGCGGCAGTATCTGTAACGCTGCGTCAGTCGTAGATGACGATACAGCGCACCTCGATACTCCAGCGATCCGGGGCATCGGGCGGGGTCGACGGATCCTCGAACGCGCTGTGAAAGCTGAACGTACACGGCGAGTCCATGTCCGTGCCGTCGCCGGCGGCGCCTTCGCTGCGCGCGAGGCTCCCGTCCGAATCCCATTGCTTGATCAACAGTGCTTCGTCGCGCGTCATCTGCGGGTAGTAATACCACGCGTGCCCTGGCGCATACTTCGCGAAATAATTCTCGCCGATCCGATCCTGGTAATGAATTTCGAACACGACGAGATCTTCCGGCGCCACGGTTTGTCCGTCGCACAGCGCGATCGGGTGGGTCTGAACGGGCTCGTCGGCGATGTTGCGCCACACGTTGATAATCGCGAACCGGCCGCCCTCGGCGAGGCAGCGCGCAACCATGTCGTCGGTGATCAGCGTCTGCCCGGGTGCGAGCACGGAACACAAGGTGTCGTTACCGCCCGGCGGCTTCGCGAGATCGCGCAGGCGCTGCGGTGCACTCGTCAGGGTGTAGTCGCCGTGGACGATGTGCGCCGGACCCTGCACCTGCTGGCCGCCACGGATCCGCTGTTTGCTCTGTTTGCCCTGGGCCGAGCGGATGTTGTGGTCGAACGCAAACGCGCGGGCGCCCGTTGCCTCCGCGACGAGTTGCGCGCACTGGTCGTAGTAGTTGTGCACGACTTCGGCGTGGGTGAAAAAGTCGATCGGATCACCGCTGATCGGGCGCTCGAGCAGTTCGAAACCATGACTTCTGACCGTGCGGCGATCGGCCCCGGTGCACAGGCGGGCGTTGGCCACGGTCATTTCGTGCCGCGCGAGGTTCACGCCCTGCATGCCGCCGTCACTGCCATCGGGATCGCGCCGCGTGAGTACCCGGCCATTGCGAAGCAGCGACGGGACGGCGGCTTCGTCGAGGTAGTTGAACAGGCCGGGCTGGCTGACGTCGTTATTCAGTGCGCGTGCGCTCGTACTCATGAACAGGGCTCCTGCAACCGGATGCAGGCAGTATAGCGCCCGAATCGCACCGCGACCCGGGCGCTGCCGCAGGCGCTCGGGCATTCCCCTATAATCGTTGGCAAAAGCACGTGGATACACACGCAAACAACGGGGGAATACGGATGAAGAAGGGTCTCATGACCGGCGCCGATGGTGGCACGAACTCGCTCGACGATATCGTTGCGATCGCGCAAAAAGCCGAAGCCGGCGGATTCGATTCGCTGTGGATGGCGAACATTTTCTCCCTCGACGCGATCATGACGCTCGGCACGGCCGGGCGTGAGACGCAGCATATTGAAGTCGGCACGGCCGTCACCCCGACGTATCCGCGCCACCCGAGTGCCATCGCGCAGCAGGCCCTGACGGCCGCGAGCATGGCCAGGAATCGCTTCACGCTAGGGATCGGGCTGTCGCACAAGATGGTCATCGAGGACATGCTCGGCATGTCGTTCGCGAAACCCGCGCGCCATATGAAGGAATATCTCGACATCCTGATCCCGTTGTTGCGCGGCGACGTAGTCAACTACGACGGCAATGAGTATCGCGTGCACAACACGCAGGTCAAGGTGCCCGGCGTCGACGACGTGCCGGTGATCATCGCGGCGCTGGGACCGGCGATGCTGAAACTCGCCGGCGAACTGACGGCCGGGACGAACACGTGGATGGTGGGACCGAAAACGATGGAGCAGCACATCGTCGCGCGCCTGAACGCGGCGGCGACCGCGGCCGGGCGTCCGGCACCACGCGTGATCGGCGGGTTTCCGGTCGTGCTGACGAACGCCGTCGAGGAGACGCGCGCCGCGCTGACCGAACCACTCGCTATCTACGGCCAGCTGCCGAGTTATCGCGCGATGCTCGACCGTGAAGGTTTGGCGCATCCGCAGGACATGGCGCTGATCGGCGACGAAGCCGCGTTGCGCGCGGGCATCCGGCGGATCGAGGAATCCGGGGTGACTGATTTCAACGCCGCGATCATGGCAGCCGACAGTGAAACATATGAGCGCACGTTCGGGTTTCTCGCGAGCCTGTGAGTAACCGGCTCAGCGGGTAATGTCAGCTTGAATTGTTACAGGGGTTTGCCATGAGATTCGCCATCGCCCGCTGGGTTATGCACCATCGCGTACTCGTCCTGCTGCTGTTCGTCGCGGCCACGGCGTTTTTCATGACCGGGCTGAAGAACGTCGAAATCCGTACCGTGTTCAACGACCTGTTGCCGGCTAACGACCCGTACGTGCAGGTGTATTTCGATCACCGCAATTTCGGCAACCCGATGTCGGTGGCGATCGTGGTGAAGCGCAAGGACGGCGAGATCTACCATGCCGACACGCTGCAAAAGGTGTGGGATCTGACCCGCGACCTCGACCTCGCGCCGGCGATGAACCACGACACGGTGATCTCGGTTGCGACCGAGAAGCTGCGCTATGCCGAGGCAACCCCGTTCGGCGTGGCTGCTAATCCGCTCATGGACAACCACCCGCCAGCGACGCCGGAAGAGGTCGCGGAGTTCAAACGGCGGATCGGTGTTTCGACGAACGCACAGACGTTTTTTGTTTCCCGTGACGAAAGCGCAACGATGATCCTCGGCGCGTTTCATGACTACGTCGATTACGGTGAAGGGTTTGAGTTCGTCCAGAACCTCGTCGAACAGGCGCGCGACGACAAGCACGAAATTTATCTTTCCGGCCAGCCCGTACTGACCGGTTGGGTCTACAAGCTGCAGAAGCAAACGTACAAGATTTTTGCCGTCACGGTTGGGGCGCTCGTGATCGCGCTGATCTTCTACATGCGCAATTTTGCCGGTGTCCTCACCCCGATTACGTGCGCGCTCGTCGCCGCGGTGTGGGGGTTTGGCTTCATCGGCCTGATCGGGCGGCCGATCGAACCCCTGCTCATGATCGTACCGCTGCTCCTCGTCGCGCGTTCGTTTTCACACTGCGTGCAGTACACGGAGCGCTATTACGAAATTCTCATGGAGATCCACGATCGGCGAAAGGCCGCGGAACTCACGATGGGGATCATGATGGCGCCGTCGATACTCGGGATCCTGACGGATGTGTGCGGGATCATCTTCATCGCCATCGCACCGATTAAATCGATGGAGAATCACGCCCTGTTCTGCGGTTTCTGGGCGTTGTGGATCATTCCGACGGGTGTATTCCTGTGTTCGATCATGCTGTCCTACCTGCCGGTGCCGGGCAACATCGGACAGATCGTCGGCGGTTCGCGCACCGGCAGCGGTATCCATCTGCTGCAGGAGAAATTACTCAACCGGGTCGCGCGACTGACGCACGGCCGAACGGCGAACAGGACCGCGGTTGTCGTCGTGATCGTCGGTGCGATCGCGGTGTATCTGAATACTCAGATCAAGATGGGCAACCCCGTCGAAGGCAGCAGCCTGCTGCACCACGATTCCGAGTTCAACACGGCGGCGCGCGCGATCAATGATCATTTCCCCGGCACGAACACGCTCGAGATCATTCTCGAAACGAAGGAAAAGAATTTCGAGAATCCGACGGCGCGCACGCCGGAAGTCGTCGAGGTGGCGACGAAACTGCAGCGTCTGCTCGAATCCGATCCACAATTGCCGCCGCGCGCGACGCTGACGTTCTCGGATTACATGCGCGAAGTCACCCGGCTGTTCGCCGGTGGCAATCCGAAGTGGCGCGAGCTCGACCTGACCGATGAGAACATCGCGTCCGTGTCGTTTGCGACCCTGATGGGCAACAACGCGCTGAACTTCGCCCACGTCGCCGATCCGGCGTTCGAGAATTCCACCGTCACGGCCTGGTACAAGGACAACAAGCAGGAAACGGTCGACCTCGCGATCGCGAGCGCGGAACGTGCGATCGCCGCGGTGGGTGAGGATCATGAACGTTTTCGCGTCCGTCTCGGCACCGGCGTGATCGCATTGCAGCAGGCGATGAACAATACGGTCGAAAAATATCACTGGCTGATCATGGGCATGGTCAACGGCGCCGTGCTGCTGATCTCCGCGTTCGCCTACCGCTCGTTCGTCGCCGCGCTGATCCTGCTGATCCCGGTAAACCTGTCGAATCTGCTGCTCGGGGCGGCGATCCATTTGCTCGGGATCGGGCTCGACATCAACGCCGGGATCGTCGCGGTGATCGGGGTCGGGGTCGGGATCGATTACGGCATTTACCTGCTGTCGCGGATCTGCGAGGAATACAGCAACCAGGCGCAGGATCTGCCGCGCGCGATAACGGCGGCGTTGACGACGACGGGCAAGGCGATCATGTTCACAGCGACGATCATGCTGATCGGCATCCTGCCGTGGTATTTCCTTTCCGATCTGAAATTCATGGCGGACATGGGCCTGCTGCTCGTTGCGGTCATGCTGATCAACATGGTTTTGTCGCTCGTTGTGTTGCCGATGCTCGTGTGGTTCATCAAGCCGCGCTTCCTCGGGCGTGACGATCTGATGGTAGGCCACAGCGTCGACATCCAGGACCTGATGCGCAACGAGCCGGCAGCGGCGTCGTGAGCCTGACCGCGAGTTGATCCGGCGCAATCTGCGGTGCCGTTTATCGCGTACAGTCGGGGACAGTCAGGTATTCGAGGCTGCGGTCCGTGCAGCGGTTTGCATCGTCGGCGTTGCGACGCGGGGCGCCACCGTGCCGTACCTTGTCTGCCCCGGTTCACGCCGCAAGCCCGTGCTGCTTGCCCCTGTTACTGCTGCCTGAATTCCTATGGGTGAAGAAATCCGCGACAGCCGTTTCACGCGCGCCGACTTCGTTGCGTTCGAGGCGCGTCTGCATGAAGAAACCGCACTGTTACAGGAAATGCTCGACGCCGGGGTGTTCAGTTCGCGTGGCAACATGGTCGGGATCGAACTCGAAGCGTGGATCGTCGACGAGCACGCGCGGCCGCTGCCGCTGAACGAGCGTTTGTTGGCCGAACTCGACAATCCGATGGTCGTGCCGGAATTGTCCACGTTCAACTTCGAACTGAATGTCGCGCCGCAGGTACTCACGGGTCGCGCGCTCAGCCTGCTCGGCAGTGAGCTAGTCGCCACGTGGCACGCCTGTCGCGATGCTGCCCGCCGACTCGGTGCCGACATCGTCGCCATCGGGATCCTGCCGACGGTACGCGACGGCGATCTGACGCTCGCGCACATGTCGAACGCGCAACGTTACCGCGCGCTCAATGAACAAATCGTCGCCGCGCGTGGCGGAGAACCGCTCGTGGTCGATATCCAGGGACGCCAGCATCTCGAGGCGGAGCATGATCATGTCATGGTCGAAGCGGCGGCGACGTCACTACAGCTCCATCAGCAGGTAACACCCGCAGAAGCGGCGAGCGTCTACAACGCTTCGCTGATCGCCTCGGCCGCCGTTGTCGCCGTCAGCGCGAACTCTCCGTATGCGTTCGAACACGACCTGTGGGACGAAAGCCGGATTCCCCTGTTCGAACAATCGATCGGCGCGAGCAGTGGTGGCGGCGGGCGGGTGACGTTCGGTGATCGTTTCGAGACCGGGTCGCTTGCCGCCTGTTTCACGGAAAACCTGGCGCGGTTCCCGGTGTTGTTACCGAGCCTGCGTCACGATGCGGCCGAGCACCTGAGTCATTTGCGTTTGCACAACGGCACGATCTGGCGCTGGAACCGGCCGCTCGTCGGCTTCGATGCCGACGGCACGCCACACCTGCGAATCGAGCATCGGGTTATCCCCGCGGGCCCCACGATCATCGACGCGTTTGCGAATGCGGCATTTTTCTGGGGCCTCGTACGCGCGCTCGTCGACCGCGGCGAGGCGGACTCTCCGTCGCTCGCGTTCGAGCAGGTACGCTGGAATTTCTATGAAGCGGCGCGCTATGGTCTGCACTGTTCGACGAACTGGCTCGACGGGCGCCTGCGGCCGCTGCGCGAAGTGTTGATCGAAAACTGTATACCGCTGGCCGCGGAGGGTCTCGCACGGCTCGGCATCGAGCCGGGTCATATCGATCATTTTCTCGGTATCATCGGCGAACGCACGGCGAGTGATCAGAACGGCGCGACGTGGCAGCGACGCTGGGTCGCGCGGCACGGCTTCGACGTACGCGCGCTGACGGAGAACTACATGCAGCGCCAGAACACGGAAATACCGGTACACGAATGGGACATACACGCGTGAGCGGGGACGCACCCGAAGCCGCACTGCAGGTACTCGATCACCTCCCCGAGGGTTTGCTCGAGCTCGACGCAGCGGAACTCTGCACGCGCCTGCCCGGGCCGACGCTGATCCATTTACCCGGGCGGCGTGAGCGGCCATTGTTCGTTTCCGTGCTGCTGCACGGCAACGAAACGAGCGGCTGGGACGCAATGCGCGACGTCCTCGGTGCGTACGCGGGCCGCGAGTTGCCGCGCGCCCTGTCGCTGTTTATTGGCAACGTCGCGGCGGCGCGCGCCGGCCGTCGTCATCTCGATCATCAGATTGACTTCAACCGCGCGTGGAACGACGGCACTACGCCCGAACATGCAACGATGGCGGCGGTGGTAGCGGAAATGCGCCGCCGTGACGTTGAGTTCAGCATCGATATCCACAACAACACCGGTCTGAATCCGCACTATGGCTGCGTGAATTCCACCGACCCGCGCTTCCTGCAGCTCGCACGCCTGTTCTCGCGCCTGATTGTTTATTTCCGGCGGCCGGACAGCGTGCAGAGCATGGCGTTTGCCGCATTGTGCCCGGCGGTAACGGTTGAATGCGGGCGCGCCGATATGAGTAGTGGCGCCGACCACGCCGCGGAATTCGTTCGCGCTGTGCTGAACCTGTCGGAATTACCGAGCCATCCGATTGCCGCGCATGACATCGATGTGTTCCACACCGTGGCTACGGTGCGGGTCCATCCGGACTGCAGCTTCACTTACGGCGAGACGGCGTGCGATCTGCGCTTCGCGGCGGATCTCGACCGGCTCAATTTCGCCGAAGTCGCCGCCGGAACACCGATCGCGACGCTCAGCGGCGGGTTCGACGAGCCGCTCGTGGTGACGAACGAAGCGGGGCAGATCGTCACCGACGACTACCTCGAGGTAGTCGACGGGACCGTGCGTTTTCGTCGCACGATGATCCCGGCGATGATCACGCTCGACGAGGAAGTGATCAGACAGGACTGCGTGTGTTACCTGATGGAACCCTATCCGTGGCAGAACACGGGCGAGGTTCCCCGCAGCGAGACGACGGCATGAACGCGCCGATTCCGCGCGTGCCACTGTTGCTCGGAGCGGGGGGGCTGTTGCCGTTCCTCGTGCTGGCGCTCATGCTGTGGGCCTTACCGGCGGCTTATACGGACACGGCAGTCACCTGGCTGCTCGCCTACAGTGCCGTCATTCTCTGTTTCGTCGGCGCGCTGCATTGGGGCGTGGCGCTCGTCCACCCCGAGATGGGTGATACGGAACGCGGACTGCTCATGGTCTGGAGTGTCGTGCCCGCGCTCGTCGCCTGGGTCGCGCTCGCGTTGCCGCCGCTCGTCGGCATGCTCGTGATGCTGGCAATGTTTACCGTGCAGCTCGTCGCCGACCATATCCTCGTGCGGCATTTTCCGGTGACCCCGTGGTTTCTCCACCTGCGCCAGCGGCTGACGGTCGTGGTTGTCGTTTGCCTCGCACTCGCGGCGACGTATTTGGGCATAAACTGAACCGCATGAATCGATCGCCGGCGTTCAGTTTCGTCTAATATTGATCGCGATCACGGATCGCTGCCGGCGACCAGCGTCAAATTGCCCGTGAGCAATCAGGGCGGTTGCGGAGGAAAAAGCCGATGCGCAGACATGTCATTCCCGATGTCGTTCAGGGGCAGGAACTCGTAATGATGCCGCGAACCGCTACCGTCGCGGAAGCGGCGCGCCGTATGAACGAGCGCGGGGTGAGTTCCGTGCTCGTGGTTGAACAAGGCCGGCTGCTCGGTATTTTCACCGTGCGTGACGTGGCACGGCGGGTGGTCGGGCAGGACCGCGGGCTCGACACCCCGCTCGCCGACGTCATGACCGTCGACCCGGAAACGGTCGATGCGTTCGAAATCCCCCTGCGTGCGCTGCGTGCAATGCACGATGGCGGCTATCGCCACCTGCCGGTGACGGAGAACGACGCGGTTGTCGGGATCGTGTCGCGCCGCGATTTCTTCCAGGAAGACGAGCGTATGCTCGAAGATGAAACCGCGCTGTGGGAGCATTTGCGCTGAGGCGATCGTGTTCGTCACCGCGTGCGCTCGGGTGCCGGCATTGGCGTGGCGGGTACGCCACGGACATCCGCATGCACTGGCTGAACACCCCGCGAGCGAACCGAACCCGCGATGGTTTGTCGTCGCGCCGAGCCGATGTCCGGTCTACGCGTCGCGGCGCGTACCCCAGTCGTCCCAGAACGTGACGTCGCGCGCGGGTTGCCGTTGCGCCCGGCGCAATACGGCGTTGTGCACGTGCCCCACCGGCAACAACACCGCGAGTGTCGCATCCGCCGGTATCTTCAGCAGCGCAGCGACTTCCGCTTCGTAGTTCGACAGCAGGCTCGTCCACGTCGCGCCGAGACCGCGCGAGCGCAGGGCCAGCATGAGCGACCACGCGGCCGGCAGTACGGAGCCGTAGAAAGCGAGTTGCCGTGGCACGTTCGCGGGCGGCCGCCCTTCGCGGCAGACGACGACGAGCGCCGGGAAATCCTGCAGGTGATCGGCAAGAAACCGGTAATTTCGCGACAGGCTTGCCGGCGCGCCGCCGGTGTTTTCCTGCTCGGCCGTACGCGCGGCGGTGTAGTCATCGAACGCGCGACGATAGAGTTTCGCGATGGCGCGCTTCTTGTCGTCGTCCGTGACGATGACGAAGCGCCAGGATTCGCCGCCGACCCCGGTCGGGGCCTGGACCGCGAGTTCGATACACTCGAGCAGCAAGGCGGGATCGACGACGCGGTTGAAATCGATCCGCCGCCGCACGGAGCGGGTCGTGGCGAGAATCTCGTCGATTTCCGGGCGCTCCACACTCATCATCTCGTTTTCCTTATCGTGATTTACCCGCGACTGCCGGTCGCCGCCGATGCAGGGGGGCCGGCACTTCGCCATCGTGCGCGCACGCGCGACGAAACGCGTCGAACCGATCGGGCACCGCAATAGTACTCAACGCACGGTGTCCGTCGCACTGCTGCAGTGCGAACCCGACGCGTGCTCAACGCGGCATGGCGCCCATGGTATCTTTTGCCTCCGCGCCGGGCGCGCTGCGCGCGCGATTCGGCGAGCCTACACAAACATAGCGGGGGTGGCGGATGGAAACGATCAACGACGATCCGAACAGAATCCTGTTACAGGCCGGCATGGCAGTGTTGCTGATTGCGCTGGCGCTCGCCTGGACACTCGTGTTCACCCGGGCGATCCCGATCGACATCGTAACGAACGTGATCGCGGATTATCCGCGCCTGTTGCAGGCGCATATCGATTTTCTGCTGATGGGCGCGCTGCTGCTCGGTTTCTATGGCGCGCGGGTGCCGTTGCCGAAAAGCGTGCGCGGCGCGATGGCGATCGGCGTGTTCACGAATCCCGCGGGCTTTCTGTATCTCGCGTTGTGGCCGGAGTTGATCACGGATGCGTTTCTCGCGTTCTCGGTCGTGAGCTTCCTGATCACGACCTACGGCTTTGGTATGGCCTGCGTCGTCATTCTCAGATCGACCGTGAGTCGGCGCGCGGAATCCTTCGCGGCCGGCCGAGCGGCGGCGACCAGCGGCGCCTGAGTCGCGCTGTAATTCCGATCGCCGTGCCCGTGTTGTTGCGTAACAGCGTCCATCGATTCGGGTGGATCGCGCGGATCGCGCACTGGACCACGGTCGCCCTCGTCGTGATCGTCTTCATCGACATCAGCGGCCTCGATGTGCCGCCGAAGCTGGCGCGGCGCGACGCCGTCGTCGCGTTTCACGTGTCCCTGGGGTCAGTCGTATTGCTGCTCATGCTCGCCCGGCTCGGCTGGCGGTTATCGAACCCGAACCCCGTACGCGCATGGAATCTGTCGCCGGGTCACCGCACGTTCGCGATCTCCGTGCACCGGCTCATGTATGTCGTCGTCATCGGCTTGTGCCTGTGCGGAATCTTCGCGGTTATCGCCGGCGGTGCGCCGTTCGAGGTTTTCGGTCTGCGCCTCGTGGCCCCGGCAATGACCGCGCATGCGACAGCGCACGCGCTCGCGCTCGACGTCCATGCGCGGCTTGCGAGCGTATTACTGATCATGATCGCGGCGCACGCGACGACGGCCGTCGTGAACCAGGTATTCGCCGGCGACGAGCCGCGCGCGCAATGACGGGCCCGGCGCATGTCTGAATTACTCGGAATCTACGCCGGCGGACTGCGCGCGCTCGAACCCGAAGGTCAGGCGACCGGCATGTTCAAACAGCCGCTGCAACGCGCCGAGGTGACGCGGCTCGGTATCGTGGGTGATCAGCAGGCGGATCGCCGCATCCATGGCGGACCGGACAAGGCCCTGCACGAATTCGCCCGCGTCAGCTACACGGCGATTGCGCAGAGTTTCCCCGCACTCGTCACTGCCCCCGGCACGCTCGGCGAGAACCTGTCGAGCGCGGAGCGTGATGATGCGACCGTGTGTATCGGCGATACGTTACGGATCGGCGGGGCGCTCGTACAGGTGTCGCAACCGCGGCGCCCGTGCTGGAAAATCAATCACCGCTTTGATTGCCGCGAACTCTCGCATTTCATCGAGCGCCGGCAGCTGACCGGCTGGTACTATCGCGTTCTAGAGCCCGGCGTGATCACGCTCGGCGACCGCATCGAGTTACTCGAGCGCGCCGATCCGGGTGTAACGATAGCGGCGTTTACGCGAACGGTCACCGCGCACCGGCCGGAGGCCGATGCGCTCAATGTGCTCATCAATGCGCACGGACTCGGTGAGGAATGGCGGGTCCGGCTGACCCGGCGGCGCGACTATCTCGCGCGGCGTCGGCACGCGAGCCGGGTATCGCCGGTCGCCGGCAACAACACGAACACGGAGTAAGCTGCTCATGGCCATTCGACGAATTCTGCGCATGGGGCACCCGCTTTTGCGCGAGGTGGCGCGGCCATTGCGCCGTGAGGAAATCGGCACGCCGGAAATGGAGCGATTGATCGCCGACATGGTCGATACGCTGCACGACTACGGCGGCATCGGCCTCGCCGCACCCCAGATCGGGGAATCCGTGCGGCTGGCGCTGATTGAGATTCCGGGCGGCGCCACGCGCTACGGCGACCTCGTGCCAATGTCGCTGTCCGTATTCGTCAATCCCGTGATCGAAGTCGTCGACCCGGCCATCGCGGGCTACTGGGAAGGGTGTCTGTCCGTGCCCGGCTTGCGCGGCTTCGTCGAGCGGCCGCAGCACGTTCGGATCAACTACCTGTCGGAGTCGGGCGAGGTGAAATCAATCGAACTGAAGGGCTTCGCCGCCACCGTGTTTCAGCACGAATTCGATCATCTCGACGGCAAGCTCTACATCGACCGCATTACGGACACCCGGCTGCTCGCTTTCGAACAGGAGTATGAACGCTACGCCCTGCCGCACCTCGAAGCGTAATCAGTCGGCCGCATAGAGCGACTGGTGAAAGCGGTTCATGCCGCGGATCCAGCGGTCGTAATCCGCGGTTTTTCGCCGCATGTATTCCTCAACTTCCGGATGCGGCAGGATCAGAAAGCGCTCCTCGCGCAAACCCTCGACGACGGCTTCCGCGAGCACATCGGCTTCGATCATGCCGTCGTTCGCGGCCGCGGCGACGCCCTTGTTGTTCATTGCCTCGCCGGACGTCATCGCCGTGCGCACGGCCTGCGGACATAACAGCGATACGCGGATCCCCTCGTGCGCGTACGTCATGGCGATCCATTCGCCAAGCCCGACCGCGGCGTGCTTCGTCACGCCGTAGGCCACCCCGCCGATCTGATTGAGCAAACCCGCGGCGGAGGCGGTATTCATGAGGTAACCACCGCCACGCGCGACCATGCGCGGCACGAGGTGGCGCGCGGCATAGACGTGCGCCATTACGTTCACGTCCCAGATCAACTGCCATTCGTCGTTCGGTGAATCGAGACTGTCGGCGGCGGCAATGCCGGCATTCGAACAGAACAGGTCGATCGGTCCGATCGTGGTTTCCGTCGTTTCGATCAGGCGCGCGATCGCGGCTTCGTCGCCGACGTCGGTTTCCATCGACGTGCCGCCGACGGCGTCGGCGACCGCTTTCGCCCCCGCCGCATCGCGATCAGCGACGACGATGTGCCGCGCGCCGGCGCGGTCGAAGCGCAACGCGAGCGCCTTGCCGATGCCGTTCGCGCCGCCCGTGATAACGATGATCTTGTCGGCCAGTTCCATGCGTGTGTCCCGTTTGCTATGACCGTCATATTCTACGGTCTGATCAATGTCGGGGTCAGGATCGGCGTCCGTCGTTCGTTGCGGGCATGCGCGCCCGGTGAATGCATTGCCGTCGCGATCACACGCACCGAACCGGTGCGTTCCCGCCGGAGAGGGAATAGCGGGGTCAGATGAAACGTTGTGGGAAAGTTTTACCGGACCCCGCTTTTTCGATCTGGCTCAGCGGTGCATCGTCAGGTATTCCGGGGTGATTTTCAGACCAACCGCGGCGGCGAGCCGATTCGCACCGGCGTAGAACGCGGCGGTCGAGGCGATGGTCCAGATCGCTTCGTCGTCGAACCCTTCCGCGCGCAGCACGTCGCGTTCGGCATCGCCGATCGCTTCCGGCTCTTGCAGCACCATGACGGCGAAATCGAGCATTGCACGATCCCGACTCGACAGATCGGCCAGCTTGTAATTGCGACCGATGTATTCCGCGAACACAGGATCGACACAGACGCCGCGCAACGCGGCACCGTGATGCGCGCAGCAGTACGCGCAACCGTTCGTGTGCGCGCTGACGAGCGCAATCAGTTCGTGGTCGAGCGGGGACAGGCCCGAATCCGCGCGCATCAGTTCCATGTAGGGAACCATGAACGCGCGCAGGCGCTGGTTGTCCGTTGCGAACAGGCGCACGAAGTTCGGCATAAAACCGTATTTCTTTTCGATCCCGCGGACCATCGTCGCCATTTCGGCGTCGAGGTTGTCGCGCTCCGTGAGCGCGAGCCCGCAGATGTCGCGGACGGTGCTGGCAGGTTCGATGCTTGCTGCGGTCGTGGCCATGGGATTCTCTTTTTGAAGGGGCGGGTTTGATGATGCTGTCGCACGTGCAAGTCTAGCGCCGAATGCCGCTTCGGGTGCGAGCGTTTTCTGCCTCGGGCCATTATCCGTGGCGCCGGTCATATCGCCGTCACCTTGCGCGGTTAAGCTGCTGCCGCTTGTTGCGGCGCGGCACCCGGCACCGTTCCGGATCCGCCGGCATCGTGTGAACAATTACCGGAACTCACCTCGTCGCGCGCCTTGTGTCGCGGGAGCCAAGGGGTCATCATCATTGCCAGCCACGGATCGGTGGCAGCTGAAAAAAATAATAGCTGGGGTTCGTTCCAGGCGCCCGCAAGAGGCGTCAGGCTTCGGTTCCGAACCCGGTCGGCAGGACGGATAGGGAGGGATTTAGATGTCTTTAACGGACTGGCCCGCGCGAGCGGGAACTGTAGCGCTGCTGTGGCTGGCGCTGATTCAAAACCCCGAGGCGGCCGTTTACGTCGAAGACGTGACAGGCAATCCGCTCGATGAAGTGACGGTCGGGCTGTTCATCGATGGCCTGCGGCTTGATTCCGTGCCGGGTCCTTTCGACCTTAATGCCACGTTTACGTTCGACTCAAACCTCACCCTGATCAGCGTAGCGGCGGGCCCGCACGCGGGTTTAGCATCAATTTACTGGCCGCCGTTTTTTACAGCACCGAATGCAATCGGTTTCAACTCGATATTTATGACCGATCCGGGCCCGTTCATGAATGCAGAGATACTGCGCCTGACCTTCGAGATAGGCGCTGGCGCCGGTCCCGGACCGTTTTCGATCGCCGTCACAGAAAACTATACAGGCGCCTCAATCGTCCCTTTGCCGCCGGCGCTCGTATTGTGTACCGGGGCGCTTGCCGCGCTGTCCATGTTCCGCCGCCGCACCTGATGGTCCCGCGCGTGCACGCGTGGCACGCCGTATTGACTCCGTCGGCACGGGGGCGGACCGCCCTTGCCGCAAACCCACTCGATCACAATAAGGCCTGCGCATGTCGACGAGCGTAACGGACTTCGTGTCGCGCCGCGCGCGACGACCAGCCCCCGGTGGACTTCGCGCCGGGATCCGGCCACTGCAGGCATTGCACAGCCGCACCATCGCCCCGGGTGCGAACCCGCCGTTCAGGCGCAAGGCGCTGTTCGAGGCGCTCGAACCGCGGCTGCTGCTGTCGGCCGATCCCCTCAGTGCCGCGGCGCAAACGGCTTTTATGGGCGGGCTCGACGAGTTGCGCGACTGGGCCGACCGCCTCGACGACTACGACCTGCTGGCGCAGCCGCTGCCGGTGCTCAATACCGCAATCAGCGCCGCGCTCGATCTGCCGAATCTGCTCCAGGACCGCCTGATCACGCCCATCGGTGATTTCTTTGGCGACTTCACCGGCGGCGACCTGCCGACGGCGGACGACCTCGCCGGGTTTCTGAGCGGCTTGCCGGACAGCGTCGGCGACGTCACCGGGGAGCTGATCGGCGATGAATTCCTGTTTGGTTTCGTCTTTGATGCCTCGCGCGAGACGACGGTAGCCAGCATCGATCTGCCGGGGGTCAGTGCGCTCGGCCTCGATGTCGACACGGGATCGGTGTCGGTCGACTTCGCCGCGCGATTTTCGACGGCGCTGACGCTCGGACTCGACCTGTCGGACGGCAGCCTCGACGTCGACGACTTCTTCGTCCGCTTCGACACGCTCAGCGTCGGCGCCACGGCCAGCGCAAGTCTGCCGGACCTCGATGCCGGGTTCGGCTTTCTCGATCTCACGGTCGCCGGCGGCGAGCTCATGCTCGACGTCGACGCCGATCTGACACTCGGCAACCCCGACGCGGATCCGGACGGCACGCTCACCTTGACGGAATTGCGCGACACGGAACTCGCGGATCTCGTTGCGTTCTCGGTGACGAGCGATCTGTCGCTGGCACTGCCGATCGATGCCGATTTTCTGCCGTTCTCCACCGACGGAACCCCCACGCTCACCCTCGGCAGCAGTGACGTCTACGACGCCGAAACGACGGTGATCGCGTTCGAGAATTTCGATCCGGTCGGCGCATTGCAGCAGCAGGCGGAAGACGCGCTCGTGCAGGGTCTGATGGCGTTCGGCGACACGCTCGATGGCATCAACGAGGGTCTGCTCGCGACCCCGGTGCCGTTCATCGGCGGCAATCTCGGTGACCATTTCGACCTCGGCGGCATCGTTCAGAACCGCCTGATTCAACCGCTGCAGGATTTGCTCGCGGCAGACGGCCCGGTGGACCTCGCGCAACTCGAGGCCTTGTTCAAGGGCCTCGGCGGCGCCGCCCACGGGGTCGAACTCGACATCGATCCGGCCGCGGTCACCGCGCAGATCATCGAGGACGCAACGGAAAACTCGCGCGAACTGACGTTCGACCTCGCGTTCGCGTCGCTCAGAACGAGCGAGGTCGCGCTCAGTTTTGGTGACGATCTCGCCACTGCCGGCCTCAGCGTTGCCGGTGATTTCAACGGCGATCTGATCACCGAGCTGTTCGCCGACTTCACGTTCGGCGTGAATCTGACCGCGCTGCCGTCGGTCTCCGATGCGTTCTTTGTGCGCTTCAACAACGACCCGCGTGCCCGCGCCGCGCTGATGCTCGACGATATCGACGTCGCCGCGAGTTTCGGTTTTCTCGAACTCGACATCGTCGACGGCAGTGCGAGCCTCGATGCCGAGGTTTCCGCGCACCTGAACGACCCGAACGCGGATGGCAACATCACGCTCGGTGAACTGACCGGTACGCCGCTCGACGATCTCGTCGACCTGACGTCGACCTCGGCGCTCGCCGTCGACCTGCCGATCGAGGCGGCCATCGGCGATCACGATTTCAACAGCGGCGCCGATCCACGCGTCACGCTGACGGACGACAACCTGTTCGATACGGACCCGCCGGACTTCCAGCTCGAGGATTTTGACGGCCTGCTCGATTTCAATAACATCAGCAGCGCCGACATGGTCAGCGCGTTCGGACAGCTCGCGAACTGGCTCGATCAATTATCCGGCCTCGATGCGCTGAATATCGAAATCCCGTTCACCGAAGGCTCGACTCTCGGCGATGTGATCGATTTCGGCACCGCGTTCGCCGGCCCGGTGCTCGACCTGCTGCAGGATCCGAACGATGGCTCCCTGAACTATTCCGACGCCGCGAGCCTCGAAGCGCTCGTGCCCGCGCTTACCGGGGTCGACTACGATCCGACCACGCGGGAACTGACCTACACGCTCGCGTTCGCGACCGACCTCGATCCGATCACCGTGGACGCGGGCTTCGATTTCGACCTCGGGCCGCTCGGCGGAATCAGCACCGCGAGCACGCTCGGCTTCACCCCGAGCCTGACGGCGACGACGACATTCGGTGTCCTGCTCACCGAACTCGGTGAATCGCCCGACGGGGTCAGGTTCCGGCTCACGAACGCGACGGAACTCGACACGCTGAACGCCGGCAACGGCGTCTTGACGGAGTCCGGTGCCGATCTCGAAATCAGCCTGCGTGACGGTTCCACGCATACCGTCGATCTGAGCGCCGCGACGACGATCGGCGACGTGCTCGTGGCCCTGAACGCGGCCGCGCCGGGCATGCTCGTCGCGCGCATCAACAATGCGGAAAACGGCCTCGAACTCGAAGACCTGACGAACGGGCTCGTGCAGGATTTCCGGGTCAGGGGGCTGAACGGTTCGCTCGCCGGCCTGCAACTCGGCATTTTCGGCACCGATAACGACGCCGACGGCACGATCGACGGCAAGCCGCTGCACGGTGATTCGCTGATGAATCACGTGTTCCTGCGCGACACGCAGCTCGACGCGAGTCTCACCGTGTTCGCCGACGATATCGATGCACTCGCGAATTTCGGTATCGTCGGGGTCGGCATCGAGGACGGTTCCGCGAGCGGCACGATCACCGGCTCGATCAGTTTGACCGACCCGGGTGGCCCGGGCGATCGCCTGACGATCCGCGAGATCACCGAGAACATCAATTCCGTGCTGTCGCCGAGCTTCAGCGGTTCTGTCGATCTCGACCTGCCCGTCGTGCTCACCGGCGCGCTCGACGGGCTCATGATCGGTACGAGCGGACAGCCGCGGCTGTCCGTCAACCTCGCGGATATCGCCGATCCGACGTCGCTGACGTTCGAAACGTTCAATTTCAACGAACTGTTCGACCTGCAGGACCTGTCGCTCGCCGATGTCATCGCCGGCCTCAGGGGCGCGCTCGGCTTCGTCGCCGGCCTCGAGGACCGTCCCGAACTCGATTTCGATATTCCGCTGATCAACGTGAATCTGCAGGAAGTCGTCGGGTTCGCCGACAATTTCGATGCGTTCCTGACTGAACTCGAAGGGCTCGCCTCCGGCGATTTGCAGGGCCTCGAAGCCCTGATCGAAGATGCGCTCGGGCTCGGCGCGGGCGACAGCCCGCTCGTCGAACTGAGCCTCGATACCTCGATCGCCGATGCCACGGCCCTGCGTCTCGACCTCGTGTTCGAGCACGGCGTGGCGGAGCATTTCGCGCTCGACATCGGTCTGCCGGATCTCGGCATTCCCGCGGTTTCCTCGATCATCGATCTGAACGGCGAAGCGATGCTCGAACTCGAAGCCGGCGCGTCGTTCGCCCTGGCGCTCGGTATCGACCTGTCCGATCCGCTCGCGCCGGTTGGCTTTCTGTACGACGACACGGGGGTGGAATTCACCGCGAAGGCGCTTGCAAACGATGTGAATTTCGATGCCTCGGTCGGTCCGATCGGCGTGTTCATTCGCGACGGTCAGGCCGGGATCAACCGTGCCGGGGCCGGCAACAACGACGCGGCGCGTTTTGCGCTCGGCCTGTCCGGCGACGGTAACGGCCGCGTGTTCTTCGACGACATCGATTTCAACGCACTCGACATCGAACTCGAGGCCGCCGCGTTCGCGAACCTGCCGCTGCGTTTCCCCACCGACGATCCGGCCGATGAAATCATCGTGCTGGAAATGGGCATTTCGGACTTCACCGATATCGCCGGCAGCACGACGTTCCCGAACATCGACGCGGTCGGCGACGCGTTCAACGATGCGATTGGCAACATCGATTTGTCCTCCACGCTCGACAGCCTGATCGGCGGCTGGCAGGGCGCGACCGATCTGATCCTCGACGCGATGCGCGGCGAAGTGTTCGGGGTTGAACTGCCGTTGATCGGCGATGCCCTGCGCGACGAGGCCGATTTTCTCGAAAACATCCGCGATGCGGTCGTCGACAACTTCAACGACCTGACGGAAACCGGGGTGTTGTTCGTCCAGCAGGCGTTTTTCGATGCCCTCGGCCCCGGCGGTATCAAGTTGCTGCAGGACATCGACGGCGATACCGACATCGATCTCGACGATATCCGGGTACGCCAGATCGAGGATGACGGTCTCGTCACCGGGGTCGAATTCGACATCCTCATGGGCCAGGACCTGCTCGACCTCGACGTACCGCTCGGGTTCGACCTCGGCCTGCCGGGCTTCGGTCTCGAAGTCGACGGCGGGGTCAACGTGAAGCTCGGCTACGACATTTTCCTCAGCCTCGGCCTGAGCCTCGACGACGGCTTCTATCTGAACACCGAAGGTCTCGACGGCGCCGGCATGCCGGAGATCGTGCTCGACCTGCTCGTCACGGCACCGGGATTGTCGGCGACGGGTGAGTTGTTCTTCCTGCAACTCGACGTCGAGGACGACAATTCGCGCTTCGAAGGCCAGTTCATCGTCGACATCATGGATCCGGACGACGACGACGGAAAACTCACGATCGACGAGTTCGGCCGCGGCTTCGGCAACATCATCGACGTCGGTTTCGAAGCCACCGCCGACATCAATCTCGACCTGATCGCGAGTTTCGACGGCCAGAGTGCGTTTCCGCGTATACGCGCCGATCTCGGCATCGACTGGCTGTTCAATCCGTTCGAGGATATTGCCGACGCGGTGCCGACGATTTCATTCGAAAACGTCCAGCTCAGTCTCGGCGATTTCTTCAACGACTTCGCCGGCCCGGTGCTCGGCCAGATCCAGGAAGTGCTCGAACCGATCCAGCCGATCATCGAAATCCTGACGACCCCGCTGCCGGTGATCTCCGAGTTATCCGGCGGTGATGTCACGATGCTCGATCTCGCGCGCATGCTCGGTGGCGGCGCGGAAACCGCGGTCGACTTCATCGAAGCCGTGATCGGGGTCAACGAATTCATCAACAGCATTCCGCTCGATGCCGACGGTTTGTGGATCGACCTCGGCGGATTCGGGGTCGACGGTCTCGCCGCGCTCGGCCGCAGTGGCTCCGGCCCGCTGACCCCGATGGTCGGCGACCCGACGCGACCCGAACTGAACGCGCGCACGGACACGGTGAACCAGGTCGGCAGCGCCGGCGGTGGCAAGGCGAGCGGTTTCCAGAACAACCTGCAGGGCGGCAAGGTCGATATCAGCTTCCCGCTGATCGAGGATCCGCTGTCGGTGTTCAACCTGATCCTCGGCGGCAGCGTCGACATCTTCCTGCTCGATCTGCCCCCGATGGGCGTCGATTTTACGTATTCGCAGTTTTTCCCGGTGCCGCCGTTCCCGATCCTCGGCGCGGAACTCGGCGGACGCGTGTACGCGATTGCGGATTTTGCGTTCGGCTTCGATTCGAGCGGTATCCAGGAATTTCTGATCAGCGACGATCCGCTCGATATTTTCGAGGGGTTCTTCATCAGCGATCGCGAGAACGCGAACGGTACCGGTGCCGATGTGCCCGAGATCACCTTGGGCGCGAGTATCTTCGCCGGCGCGAAACTGAATCTTGGCCTCGCCGAGGCCGGGGTGCGGGGCGGCATCACCGCGGAAATCCTGTTCGACCTGCACGACAACAACGACGACGGCCGCGTGCGACCGTCCGAGCTGATCGAGAATTTCGAACTCGGACCGATCCATGTGTTCGATATCTCGGGCACGCTCGACGCGTTCCTCGAAGCGTTCCTGAAGATCGATCTGTTTCTGTTCTCGATCGATGAAACGTTCACGCTTGCGGAAGTCCGCCTGCTCGATTTCGCGATCGAGCGGCCGACCCCGGCGCCCGGCGAAACCCTGCCCGCGCTGGCCGCGCAGTCCGGCGGCACGATCACGCTCGCGCTGACGGAAGACGTCGACAAATTCACGATCAAAAAGGGTCCTGCCGACGGCGACGTGCTCGTCGAGGCCTACGGTCGCCAGGAATTGTATTCCGGGGTCAACCGGGTCGTGGGTCACGCCGGTGGCGGCGATGACAGCATTACGATCGAACGCGACGTCGTGCTCTCGGCCGGGGTCGAGATCTTCGGCGGTGCCGGCAAGGACCGGATCACGATGCTCGGTACCGGTAACGCCGTAATCCGCGGCGACGACGGCGACGACATCCTGATCGGTGGCCGCGGTGACGATCTGATCCTCGGCGGCCTCGGCAACGACATCCTCGAAGGCGGCGACGGTGAAGACCGGCTCGAAGGCGGGCTCGGCGACGATATCCTCAAGGGTGGTCGTGACGACGATGAATTGTTCGGCAACGAGGGTGCCGACACGCTGTTCGGCGGTCGCGGCGACGACCTGCTCGAAGGTAACGATGGCGACGATATGCTGCTCGGCGATCGCGGCGGCGATACGATCCTCGGCGGCGCGGGCATCGACCGTATCGAGGGCGGCGCCGGCAACGACGATATCGACGGCGGCGCCGGCAACGACATCATTTATGGCGACGACCAGCCCGCGTTCGGCGCGGAAGCCGCGGGCGCGGATGAATTCACGCTCGACGGGCGCGACATCATCCACGGCGGTGACGGCGACGACCTGATCTACGGCGGTGCGCGCAACGACGACATTTACGGCGAAGCCGGCAAGGACACGATTTACGGCGGCGAGAACAACGATCTCATCTACGGCGGTGACGATGACGACACGATCTACGGTGGCGGCGGCAGCGACGAGTTGTATGGCGACCTCGGCGATGACCTGATCTACGCTGATATCGATGCGGCCGGCGGCAACGTCGAAGCATTCCACGTGATCGATGGTGGCGCCGGTGACGACGTGATCTATGGCGACAATTACGCCGACACGATCCGCGGCGGCTTCAACGTCCAGGTCGTGCCCGGCGTCCTCAGCGACAACGATCTGATCTTCGCGCTCGGCGGCGCCGATTTCATCGACGCCGGCCAGGGCGACGACACCGTGTTTGCCGGCATGGGCGACGACGAAGTGCGCGGCGACCAGGGCAACGATTTCCTCTACGGCGACGACGGCAACGACGATATTTTCGCCGGCCTCGGTAACGACTTCGTCAACGCCGGCAGCGGCGACGACTGGGTCGTCGGCGGCTTCGGCAACGATACGATCCGCGGCGAAGGCGGTCAGGACATGATCTGGGGCGGCCTCGCCTCGAGCGTCGTCACGCGCGCGAACTTCGATCGCAGCAGCGCCGCGGCGATCACGGCGAACTTCGAATTACCCGCCCGCTTCGAGGAAGTCGAAGCGCTGTATCCCACGGGTTATCTGCCACCGCTGATTACACCGAAAGTCCTCGGTGGCCAGAACGTCGAAGGCGATCTGCTCGACGGTGCCGATGATATCGACGGCGGCAGCGGTATCGACTTCCTGTTCGGCGGCGACGAAGTCGACCGCATACGCGGCGGTGACGACAGTGACTACATCGACGCCGGCGCCGGCGACGACACGGACGTACGCGGCGGTGGTGGCGACGACGTGATCCGGGGCGGCTCGGGACGCGATTCGCTGTACGGCGATTTTGGTCTCGACCAGCTCTATGGTGATGGCGGCGACGACAACCTGTTTGGTGACGGCGGTGACGAGACGGGCTCGACCCTGGGTCAGCGCCTGTTCGGCGGCGCCGGTCGCGACAATCTGTGGGCCTATGCGCTGACGCAGGATTTCGCGACGGAAGCGGCGGTGTGGGGCGACCAGCTGTTTGGCGGCACGGGCGGCGATTTCCTGTTCGGCAATATCCGCAAGGAAGTGTTGTCCGGCGAGACCGGCAACGATTTCATTTCCGGTGATTACCTGCGCGGCAAGCGCTACGGCCCGAATATCACGGCTGATCGCAGCGGTGCGGACGACCTCATCATCGGCGGCAGCGGTCAGGACCAACTCCTTGGCGGTGGCGGCAACGACACGATCTGGGGCGGCGCCGATACGGACTGGCTCGAAGGTCAGAACGGTAACGACATTCTCTACGGCGGCAGCGGCATCGATATTATCGTCGCGGATCACCCGCCGCTCGATCTGCCCAAGGCCGATCGCGACGCCTGGATCCTGGGCGACACGATCGACGGCCATTTCGGCAATGTCACCGAAGGCGATGTCGAAGACGATAATGCGACCGACATCCTGCTGATCGAGGGCACGCAGGCGAACGACGAGATCCTGTTGTCGCAAGGCAGGGACGCGAACGGCGAATCCAATGGCAACCTCAATGTCATCATCAACTCGCGCGGTACGATCATCGACGAGCGCGAATTTCAGATCGAATGGCGCGATGAAAACGGTACCCCGCTGGTCGAACAGATCCGCGTTTCAGGCCTGCTCGGCGACGATACGATTGGCTTCGTGCAGGGCGCCGATGCGCTCGACATCAGCGATCTTATTGCCCGCTCGAACGACTTCGTCGGCGTGTTCGACGGCGGCTCGGGTGACGACATTTTAATCGGCAGCGAAGGCCGCGATCGCCTCGACGGCGGCCGCGGCAGCGACGTCGCGTTTGGATTTGGCGGCAACGACCGCCTGTTCGGCGATTTCTTCGACGGCGCACCGGGTGATCACGACATCCTGTATGCGGGCGGTGGCGACGACGATCTGATCGGCGGCTCGGGTACGAACGAACTGTACGCGTGGTCATTCAATCCGCTGGCCGACTTCATCGGCGCATTCGATCGCAACGGCGATCCGGTTTATCTGCCGGGCGCCGATACGGCAGGCCCGACGTTCGGTAACGGCGCCTCGAGCTTCGGGGTATTCCGCGCGGCCGACGGCAGTTTCCTCGATGACGACCTCGCGTTCATCCTGCCCGACGGTACGCTTGCCGATCGCGCGCTTGACGAAAACGGCGACGGTGTTATCTACCTCGCCGCCGACGGCTCGCTCCACGACGACGACGGCGATGCCGATGCCGATGGTTTCCTCGACAGCGACGGGATCAGCGCGCCACGCACGGCCGTCGCGCTGCCGCAACGTGAAGACACGGGCCTGAACCGGATCCTCGGCGGCGACCGCGACGACCTGCTGTTTGGCGGCACCGGGCTCGATTTCATGTACGGCGGTGACGGCGACGATACGCTGTATCGCCCCGACGGCACGGTGTTCTCCGCCGCCGACGGCGGCGCGCTCGGCGGCAGCGGCGATGACGACGACGCGTGGAAGGAATACGCGAAGAGCACGGACCGCGTGTGGTACTACAGCGGCAGTAATACCGATGATGTGATCAGCGTCGATCTCGTCACCGAGCCCGGCCTGCTGCAGGACCACCACCTGATCACGCGGCTGACGAACAACAACGGCAACTTCACGTTCGACGCGCAGGTGCGCCTCGATTTCTATGCCACCGATGGCGATGGCGATTTCATCTGGGATCCGACGGAAGTGCTCGTCGACGTCGAAGCACTGCGTGCGGCCGATCCGAAATCCCGCAACGACATGCTGCAGGATGAACTCGCGCGCCAGGAAACCGATCTCGTGTCGCGTTTGCTGCCGGAGGAGGGGGATTTCCTCGCCATCATCATCGATGCCCTCGACGGTGACGACATCGTCACGATCGGGCCGACCGTGCAGAAGACCGTGTGGGTGGATGCAGGCGCCGGCGACGACCGGGTCGAAATGCTGGCCGGCAACGCGATTCGCATCGATCGCACGGAATACAACGGCCGCAACGACACCGCCGCGTTCGCGAAGACGCTCGGCGGCGCCGCGGTCATCGAAGCCGGCGCCGCGGCGCCCGCGTTCGGACGTCCGGGCCAGGACATTACGTTCTCGATCGCACTGAACGGCGGTGTGCCGATTCAGATCGACCTCGACCGCAGCGCGAGCTTCGATAATCTTTCGGCCGCCGACCTCGCCGCCGATCTGAACGCGGCGATTGCCGAGGCCGGACTCGGCGATGCCGTTCAGGCGAGCGCCGCCGAAGGCCTGTTGCGTTTCGCGACGACGACGCTGGGCGGGGGCACGAGCCTTGCACTGACGGGAGCGGACCTCGCGACCCTCGGGTTCAGCGATGGCGCTACGGCGACGAGTTCCGTACTGAAGGGCATCACCGGGTTTTACGGCCTGTCGCTCGACAATCCCGACGACGTCGACTGGTATCGTTTCTCCCTCGACGGCACCGCGGGCGAATTCGCGGAGATTCGCTTCGACAGTATCTCGCCGCGCGATGGTCTGAACGTCGAGTTGCTGCGGGCCGATGCGGGCGATACGGGCAGCTTCACGAAGCTCGCGAGCAGTGCCGACGGCAGTATCAATCTGCATGCACTCGGGCTCGAAGCCGGCGAGTATTTCCTGCGCATCAGCGACAACCGGATACCGACGTCCTACGACCTCGTGATTGATCTCGACGACGGTTTTGCCGAGACCCGCCAGGATTTGTCAGCGAACCGCACCGCGTTGAATCCCGACGGCTCCGTCGCCCCGTTCGTGAACCGGCAGAATTTCGAACGCCGCGATGTGATCATCGGCGGCGACGGCAACGATGTCCTCAAGGGCGGTTTCGGTGAGGACTGGATCTTCGGTGGCGCCGGCAACGACGTGCTCACCGGCGGTGACGATCACCAGGCCTCGGATCTGTTGTTCGGCCAGGACGGCGACGACATCTTCCAGATCATCCCCGACCAGCTGCCGTTCCTGACCGGCTCGGATCAAACGTTCATCCCGACGTACAACGACCAGTTCGTTGGCGGCGAAGGCAACGATGAAGTGCTGTTCCTCGGGGGCGATACGGACGTGCAGGGCCGCGACGTGCCGGACTTCGTCTCGCTGCGCTGGAATCGCTTCCTGCATCGCTACGAATTCACGAGCCAGGTGTGGGATACCGCGAACCAGGAATTCCTGACGCAAACCGACGGTCTGCCGGCGGTCGTCATGGGTGGTCGCGATCTGCCCGCCGGTGGCGAGATCCTCGAGGACCTCGCGCTGACGATCACGGTCGATGGCGATGATCCCGTCGATGTGATCCTGAGTGCCGCGGCAACGCAGGACAACAACGGGGTCGGGGACCTCGTGGCCGATCTGAACCTTGCGTTCGCCGATGCCGGTCTGGCCGATCGCGTGCTCGTCGATCAGGTCGATTTCCGCCTGCGCTTCATTCGTCTCGGGACGGGGCCCGCGACCGGGCTCATCGTCGAGGACCTGGCCGTGGCCGATGTCGAGGGTGAATTCAATGCGCTCGGCCTTGCCCGTCGCGGAGAGGCGGTCGGCGACGAAACGGTATTCGTGCAGCATTACGCGTTCTTCCAGGCGCGCCAGATCGAAAATCTCACGATCGACACGCGCGGCGGCGACGACGAAGTGCGCGCGGACACGGAGTTCAAGTTCCCGAACTCGGACAGCGAGTGGGGCATCTCGCTCGGCGACGTGGAACAGCAGGCACACCTGTTCGGGAATCTCGTGATCCGCGGTGGCGACGGCGCCGATCGCCTGTTCGGCGGCGCCTACGGCGACACGATTGATGGCGGCGCCGGTGCCGATCTGCTCGTTGGCGGTCCCGGCGATGATGAACTCATCGGCGGCGGCGGCAATGATCTGATCTTCGGCAATGCCGGGACCACCCCGGATGTGTTCGAACTCGTCAGCCGCAACGGTGAGTCGAGCCGCAACGATACGTTCGATTTTGCCGCGCGCCTGCCGGCGCTGACGGCGAATTCGAGCGTCGAGGGCCTGACGTTCCACCTCGGAGACCGTGACGACTGGTACCTGATCGACACGCCCGAGGCGATTCGCAAGTTCGGCGACAGTTTCGACGCGACCCTGTTGAAGGACATGATCGATGTCGTCGAGGTGAACCCGGACGGCAGCGACGGCCAGCACTTCGACTACTACCTGTTCGCGGCGCAGGATCTCGGCGCGGATACGGCGCTGGAAATAGTGCCGGTCGAAGAATTCAGCGGCGTACCGGACTACTACCTGCTGCACGTCGTGCACACGCTGCCGCTCGAGTCGATTGCGGACAAGGTACTCGACAGCGGCCCGAACCGTTTCGCGCTGACGGATGAAGACGGCCAGGTAATCGACAACTTCGGGGGCCTCGGCGGACTCACGGGTCCCGAGCGCCTGCCGTACATCGCCGACGACCAGGGCTCGTTCGCCGACGGCGCGCTGGAGTTCAACAACGATGTCGTCCAGTTGCCGAACAAGGTGCTCGATCAACTCGGTAATCTGACCCTCGAATTCACGCTGCAGACGACGACTAACCTCGCCAGCCAGAGCGTCATCTCGGCAGCCGGCACGGTACTGAACGGCGCGACGGAAATCGTCGCGAACAACATGCTGTTGCTGATTTTCTCGTCGAATACGAACCTGCAGGTGCTGAACTACAACAGCACGACGTTCCAGGGCGTTACGACGAACTTCGCGATCCCGGGTGGTATCAATCTCGTCGACGGCGATGAGCATCATTTCGCGCTCGTGCGCGACCAGGGTGCGAATCGCCTGAGCCTGTACATTGACGGCACGCTCGTCAGCAGTGCGACCCCGAGCGTCGCGCTCGATACGCTGCACGTCGACCAGGGCGGTCTCGTGCTCGGCCAGGACCAGGATTCGGTTGGCGGCAGCTTCCAGGCTTCACAGGCGCTCAAGGGCGCGCTCGGCGAACTGCGCGTGTGGAACACGGTGCGCAGCGCGAGCGACATCAGCTTCTTCAAGGACAAGGTGCTCACGGGCCGCGAGCCCGGTCTGCACGCCTGGTATCGTTTCAACGAGGACAGCCCGGAACGCGGGGTCACGCACTACCGCATTGATTTCAACGACCCGCTCGGTCTGATCAACGACGTCTCACCGAAAGGCGCCGGTTTCGACATCCGCGCCGATGACCCGCTCGCCCAGGCCACGACGATTGCGCTTGGCGATATCAACGGCGATGGTTTCGACGACTTCATTCCGGTCGTGCGTGATGTGCTCGGCAATCCGCTCAATGCCGGTGACGCCGGAGCGGGTATCCATCCGGCGTCGATCCTCGGTGCGTCGCGTGCGGCGATCCAGTTTGGCAGCGCTGATCTGAACGACCGGGTTCTCGACAACAGCGGCCCGATCCTGTTGCTGCCGTCGCCGGTCCTGAATGATTCCGTATTCGGTTCGCGCACCGTGTTTGGCGAGCCCGGCGATCTGAACGCCGACGGCATCGACGACATCATCATCTCCGTGTCGCTGCAGGGCAGCGAGGTTGGCAGCTCGGACCACTTCATTGCCGAAGGCGTCTACGTGCTGTTTGGCCGCGAAACCTGGGAAGGTGCGATCGATATCGTGGCGCAAGCCGATCTGATCCTGACGGATTTCCCCGCCAGCGCGCCGCTGTATGCAACCGCCGCCGGCGACATCGACGGCCAGGGCGCGGACGAATTGATGGTTTCAATCGGCGGCAGCCAGCCGCAGGTTTACCTGTTTACAGGTGGCGCCGACCTCGTCGAAACCGCGACGTTCTTCAGCGCATCCGGTAACGGCCAGCTCGCCTTCAACAATAATTTCCTCACCCTGCCCGATGCCCTGCCGGATCTTGTCGAGACGACGGAAGTGGACGAGAGCGCACCGATCCTGAATGGTGCGACCGACTTGAGCGTCGAGTTCAGTCTGCGCATCGATCCCGACAACGCGACCCCGCAGACACTCATGTCGACGCTCGCCGCGGACGCGAGCGGTGAAGCGTTTGCCGTGCGCTTTATCGAAAGCGCGCTCGGCGACCTCGATACGCTGCGCGTTGTCGATGGTGCGCAGACGTTCGACTTCGGTGTCGGCAACGTCGCCGATGGTGAACTGCATCGCTTCAGCGTCGTGCGCGATACGAGCGCGGGTACGATCAGCATTTACAGCGATGGCGCGCTTGTCGATACGCTCACCGCAGAGGATCCGCTCGTCGCCCTGGACCTTTTCGATACGCGTTCACTCGTCGGGCAGGGGCAGACGCTCACGACCGATGACAGCGGCAATCCTGTCCTCGTTTTCAGCGACGACCCGCTGCGCGCGACGCTCGAGGAGTTCCGTCTGTGGAACCGGGTGCGTGACCCCAACGAAATCGCGGCCGACGCCGTACCCGCCGGCGCCGCTGGCCTGCAGTTCCGCTACCTGTTCGACGAAAGCGGTGACCTCGCGCTCGATGCCTCGGGTAATGGTGCGAATGCCGAGTTCGGTCCGAGCATCTTTCGCCCGACGCGCACGATTGAAGGCATCATCGTCAGCAACGGCGACAACGGCCTGTGGGGCCTCGGCCCCTCGCCGGATGGCGTGCCCCAGATCGGGCTGCGCTTCGGTGCCGACGCGGATCTGGCTGTCACGAACGAAAGCGGCGAAGCACTCACGTACACGGGCAGCGTGTCGCCGGATCTCGAAATCCATCTCGATCGCGCGAGCAGCGCAAGCCTGACGTTTACCCATGCCCTCGATGCGACGATGCTGGAAAACGTCGTCGCCCGCATCGTGCTGGCGGGGACCGACGCCGGTGAGCGCGTGCTGGCCTCGACGGATCCGGCCGATGGCGGGCTGCTGCTCGAGACCACGGGAACCGCGGTAACCGAGGTGTTGATCAACCTGAATGAGTTCATCGGCCAGAGCGGTCTCACGCTGCGCTTCGAGTTCACCGGTTCGGTACCCGACGACGCTCAGGCTCAGGCGGAACTTGCCGCGAACGGTTTCCAGGGCTGGTTTGTCGATGACATCACGCTGGCGGGCAGTGAAGCGCCAGCGCCGGTCGAGGTGTTCAGCTTCGACGCCGGGTTTGTGAACTTCGCACCGTCGGTCGCCGGGGTCGGCGACCTGAACAACGACGGCTTCGACGATATCGCCGCGCTCGAACCCGAGGCGATCGGCGGCCAGGGGCAGGGCTATATCATTTACGGCCGCGATGGCGCGATCAGCCCGCTCGAGACGACCATCAACGGTAGCTACAACCCGTCGTACGGCTTTCTCGGCGGCGCGGTAATCGACGAGACGTGGGACAACAAGAACCCCGATACGCCATGGCGCGTCATGGTGCTCACGCCCGGATTCGACCCGCAGGTCGCGAGCGAGTCCCAGGTGGCGAGCGAGTTCTCCGGCCTTGTCGACGGCGAGTACGTATACCAGCCGGACAGCACGTACTATCGCGACGCGATCTTCTCGGCACAGGCGATCGTCGTGGCGACGGACGAAGACGGCAACGTCATGGCCCAGGCGCCGGCCGGCAGTGCGCTGGTCTCCGGTTCGTACACGATCGACCAGGCGCGCCTTAATCCCGCTTTAGAGGGTGCCCCGAATCAGTTCCTCACGTACAACTACAACAACGCCGGCCAGCCGTCGCGCCTGCAGGTATTTACCGACGCATTCGCGAATGCCGGCACACTGTCGGAAGTACGCTTCTATGATGCCGGCTCCGGCGGCCGCTACGTCACGCCGGTCATCCTGGCCAAGAACGACGGCGGTACGCCGGGCGATGACAGTGATGACACCTACACCCTGACCGGCATTGGCGCGAGCATTGAGTCAACCGGCGCCGGCCAGCAGTCGGCCGCGTTCCAGCTGCTCGCCGGATCCAGTCAGGTGGAGGTCGGCACGCACGTGTTCGGCTTCTTCGATGGTTTCACGGCGCCGAACGGCCAGTTGTCCGATATCGCCGATGTCACGGTGAGCGCGAATCACAGTTTCTCCGGTATGGTCGTGCGCGGTGCCGGCACGGTGAACGCCGGTGCGCTGGCCGACGTCGTGATCACCGGCGAACGGCCCGGAATTTTTACCGGCACCGGCGCCGACAACGAAGCCCAGCGCACGAGTTACCTTGTTCTGACCGACGGCAACCCGCTGTCGAGCACGATCAATCTGACCGGTGGTGGCGACGGCATCATCGAGTTCGACGCCGTGGGCATGCGCCCGATCGGTGATATCAACAGCGACGGTCTTGGCGATATCGCGGCGACGGCGTTCGAGTTCAGCGATGCGCTCGACGAAGCGGGTCAGCTGAAACACCAGGTTGTGCACGTATTCCTCGGCGAAGCCGATCCCGAGAGCAACGACACGTTCAACCGCAGCGACCTCGTGGTCGAACCGGGCCGCGCGCTGTATTCCGGTGCCACGGACCGGGTCGAGATTCAGTCCCTCGCCTTCGCCGGTGTCGGTATGGTCGGCAGCGAACTCGTCCGTACGCTCGACGACGGCGAGGCCGGTTACAGCGAAAGCGGCACGTGGTCGACGCTCGACAATGGTGCCGGCGGCGGCGCGCGAGCGGGCAGCGAAGCCGACGGCGCGACAGCGGCAAGCTGGACGTTCAGCGGGCTCGATGCGGACAAGGTTTACGAACTGCTAGTCAGCTATCCCGACCTCGCGCAATTACCGGAAGACGTGCGCGGCAACCTCGCATCGAGCGTCACCTACACGGTGTTGACCGACGGTACGGAAACGGTCGCGACGTTCGTCGATGCCCAGGGCGTCGCCCCGGACGACGTCACGATCGGTGGCGTCAAGTACAAGCGTCTCGGCCTGTTCACGCCGGCCGCGGACAGTTTCGATATTCGCCTCGACGTACCGGTGATTGGTACGGTCCTCGCTGATGTCGTCCGGATCGCCGAAGCACGCACCGACCTGCTCGTTGCCGACGGACTTGGCAGCACGTCCCGCCTGTACACGGGCGGTCCGCTCGTTGTGCCAACCCCCGACGATCTCGCGGGCGACCGGCCGATCACGCGACCCTACAGTTATGAACTCGCAACCCCGCGCAACGCGGTCAGTGCGAGCGGGCTGCGCGCGGGCGTCGAACTTGGCGCGACGGATGCGGCGTTGACCGGAGCGGCGGCGCTCGAAGGCAGCGTCGAAAACGAAGGGATCCGACAGGCGAATAATATCGGCGACATCAACGGCGATCTCGCCGATGATTTCATGGTTGTCAGTGACGCGCTGGCCTACGTCATGCTCGGGCCGGTGAAGATGGACCGGGTCGAGAACATCGTCGACAGCGCCGATTTCATCATCGACCTCGAAGACTTCGGCACCCCGGCCGTCCGCATGGGCGATGTCGGCGGGCCGGCCGGTGTTGCCGACGGCATCAACGATCTGATCTTCCTGCGCGACAACGGGGATCTCGTCGTCGTCTTCGGACGTCCGGATCTGCCGCGTTTCATCAACGCCGATACGGTGCAGCCGGATCGGATCAAGGATGCATTCGTCGCCGCATCGGATGCGCCAAACGCGACCGTCGCCGCGCTGAACTGGAACGGCGATGCCGAAATGGATGTGCTCATCTCGCCCGCGGATCTGAGCGACGCCTACATCATCAACGGCGACAGCATTGCCGCGGGCGGCAACCTGTCGATCCTGCACACGATCGGCAAAGATTTGTTGCCGGCGAACCTGCCGGCGACCGCGAGTGCCGTGCTCGGTGTCGCGACGCTGCCGGGCGGGACCACGACGGGTGGCGCGTTCAATTACGACGTGACGATCGCCGGCGACGTCGATGGCGATGGCCGCGATGATCTCGTGTTCCTGAACCGCACCTCGATTACGCTCGGCGGACCGCTCGCCGGCCTGCCGGCTATCGGCAGCGCGTACCTCGTCAACGGCGGGGCGATCGGCGGCTTCACGGATCTCGAATCCGAAAGCGATGCGATCTGGCGTGGACTCGGTCTCGACGGCGTCGCCGGTCTCGGCGATTTCAATAACGACGGATACGACGACTTCGGCCTGACCCGCTCGATAGAAGAAGGCACCGCGGCCGTCGGCAGCGTGCTCGTGATTGCCGGGGCGCAAAGCTACGGCGGCGGCGTTCCGATCTTCACGGATCTCGATGACGCTGCGGCCGCGCTGTTTACCCGCGGCAATGTCGGCGAAGACGGCCGTTTCTCCGGTCGCACGATGGTGACCGCGGGTGACTTCGACGGCGATGGCCGCCTCGATCTTGCGGTTGGCTTGCTGGAAACGCGCATTGCCCACCAGAGCGGTCAGGTCATCGACGAAAACGACACCGGCCAGTTGGCCGTGTTCTACGATCTTGGTGCCTCGTTCGGCACTGACACGGCAGTGCTCGGAATTGCGGACGCCGGGTTCGTCATCACCGGTGAGCAACCCGGCGATACGTTCGGCGTATTACCCGGCACGCCCTCGATGGATCTGGATCTCGATGGCCGCGACGACCTGATCGTCGGCTCGGCAACGGCCGATGCCCGCACCACCGGCCTGCGCAGCGGCGCGGGCAAGCTCTACGCGCTGTACGGCAGCGCGCCGAGCCTGCCGGAAGACCAGCGCCCGAGCGAAGATGATATCGAAGTGCTGGAAAACCGCAGCATTACCGGCAGCGGCGGCTATGTCGTCGACAAGGGCACGGGCCGGCCGGAGATATTCGGCGAGATCAATCCGGAGAATTTCCTGCTCGAGACGGACGGCGAGCTTTGGTACCGCTTCACGACGCTCGGCGATGGCCGACTCGAAAACCTCGTCCGTGTCGGCCCCTCCGTCGATGATGTTTACTACGATATACCGGCGACGGATGTCGCGAGCTTTGGATCGGGTAATTTCATCGGCCCGGAACTGTGGGCCGGCGGCGCGGGCAGTGACACGGCCGTGTTCGAGTTCGATGTTGCGAGGCTGCTCGCGAATTGGGACAACCTCGACGAAATCCAGGAAGTCTCGCTCGTCATCCCGCTGGTCGAACAACTGAACGAGCGGGTCCAGCTGAGCCTGAAGGTTGTGACCGACGAAGGTGACGGCGCTGCAACCGTCGCCGATGCGTCCGCTGATGCGTCACTGACGTTCGCGCAGTTGCTCCAGCCCGGTGCAACGGAATATCGCTTCGATGTGACGACCGCCGTGCGCCAGGCAGTTGCCGGTGGCCACACCCGGATCACGTTGACCCTGGGCGGCAACACGCCGCAGGTACTGCGGATCGCGAACACGAGCTCGGCCGCGCCGAAGCTGTTCGTGCGCACGGCGGAGGGCGGCGTCCTCGCCGATCTGTACGACGAAAACTTCGTCCCGCTGGCCACCGCATCCGCGCTGTTCCCGATGGGCGGTCTCGAAGCCGGCACGTATCACCTGCGCGTCTACAACCCGGCCGAGTCGCAGCACACGACGCCGATCAACGTCAAAGTCACGTTCAAGGCGCCGTTCGCCGGCGACAGTCATGAGTCCGCCGAAGAGCCCGATCGCGACCGCCTGCGCGGCGGCGAAGGCAACGACGTGCTGATCGGCAACCACCAGGCCGACAAGTTGTTCGGCGACAGCGGCGCGGATATTTTCGTCGGCGAATCGCTCGAGATCCGCGACCAGGCGAACGAGGATTCCGTCATTCGCGCGGTACCGCTCGCGGAATTCAGCGACCGCGATATCCGCCAGGCCGATCCCGTGGTCGAGGTCAGCGACCCCGTCCTGCAGGCGCTGATTGCGGAAGGTCTCGATCTGCCAATCACGACGGACTACCTCGGCAATCTGCTCATACACGACGAGTTGCGCGCCTCGACCCTGGCCCGGCTCGCGCATTTGCACGCGTCGGGACTCGACATCCGGGACCTCGCGGGACTGCAGTACGCGATCAACCTCGAAACGCTGATCCTGTCGCGCAACGATTTCTCCGACATCGCGGATCTGCTGCCGCTCGCGCCGGCCCGGGATGCGAACGGTTCGCCGCTTGGCATGGTAAGCCTCGATATTCTCAGTCTCGACTACGCCGGCATCACGGATACGTTCGCGCTCGATTCCGACGGCAGTGGCAGTATCGATGCAAGCCACCTGTCGATCATTGGCGAGATCCTCACGCTGCGTGGCCTGTCCCTCGACGGCAACACGATCGACAGTCTCGAACCACAGTTGAACGGCGAATCACCGTTGCCGCCGCTGTCGAGCCTCGAATTCCTCGAGTTCCTCAGCATCGATAACGCGACCGCGCCGATCTCGCTCGGTACGCTGACGGCCTTGCCGGACTTCGCTGCGCTGTACCCGGTGGTCACGCGCACCGATGAGGCGATCAACTTCCCGTCGACGAGCGCGCCGTTCCCGGGAACGGATCTGGCGTCGAGTTTCGCCGTGCGGTTTACCGGCGAACTCGACGTCGATCAGTCGCGCACGGTGCGTTTCCGTCTCGGCAGCGACGACGGCGCGCGGCTCGTGATCGACGGGGCGACGGTCATCAACCGCAATTATCTGACCGGCTTCTCGACCAGCACGGCGTACTGGTATTTGTCCGGTGATGAGCCCCACGAAATCGAGGTCCAGTTCTTCGAAAATGGCGGCGCCTCGGGCGTGACCCTCGAATACTCGCTGGATTTCGGCGCCACCTGGCAGATCCTGAGCACGGAATCGCCGGGCGTGCGCGTCGCCGGCGCCGGCTTTATGACCGAGTTCTATAACGACAAGGCGCCGCGCCTGTTCGGCATCGACCGCATCGGTGAACTCGCGAACCTGAAAGGCCTGAGCCTGCGCAACCATGCGATCCGGGACCTCGAACCGCTCACGTCACTCGATTTCCTCGAAGTGCTCGATCTGACCGACAACGCGATCACCGATGTGCTGCCGCTCGTCAACGATCGCGCGACGATCGACGATGGCGATGCCGGCTACACGGACTCGGGTTTCCTGAAGAACCTGCTGCCGACGGACACCGCGATCGAAGGCGACTATCGCTTCCAGCCCGTTGATGGTACGGATTTCAAGGCGTCGTGGACGTTCAACGACCTGCCGCCCGGCGAATACGAAGTGCTCGTCACGTGGCCCGAAGCGGACAGCCGTGCGAACGAGGTTACCTATACGGTGACAGCGGAATCCGAAGGGCAGGGCCGGGTTGTTCCGGGGCTGGACATTTTCCGCGACGATTTCACCGCGACCGCGACGGCGGATTTCACGCTTGGCGGCAACTTCGTGACGATTGATACGAGCGCGAGCGACGACCTCGCCGTGATCAGCGGTGACGATCCGTTTGCCGATCGATTCTACGGATCCGAATTCCGGGTCGAGCGCACGGCCGCCGGCATGACCCTGTATGTCGACGGCGATCTCGTCGTGCCGGCCGATACGATCAGGATCACCGGCAGCCGCACGTTATCGATCATCGTCGGCGACGACGTCTTCATTCATCCGGATGCCTACTTCGATGTGGCCGGCACGAGCACGCAAGCCGGGGCCGGCGGTGGCGGCGGTGGTACCGGTGGTGATGGCGGGGCCGGCGGCATTGGCCGGTCCGGTGGCGCTGGCGGCGGCGGCGGTTCCGGTGGCAGCGCGGGCGGTTTCCTGCGTTACGGCTCTGCCGGCAGCAGCGGTGGCGGTAGCGGTTCCGGCAGCAGCGGTCTGGCGGGCGGTACCGGTCAGGCCGGGACGTCAGGCACGAGCGGGGTCGTCGATCCGCTGACCGGAGCACTCGCCGGAGCGGGTAGTGGCGGGTCCGCGGTCAGCGGCGGCAGTGGTGGTGCCGGTGGTCCGGGACGCAGCGGCGGCAGCGGCGGCGCCGGCGGCTTTTCCGGTGTGACTTACAGCTATATCCAGGTTGGATTTATCTCGATCCCGGTGCCGCAGTACAGCGGCAGTCCCGGCGGCAACGCCAGCTCCGGTTCGAGTAATTCCGGCAACTGGGGCCAGGCCGGTGCCGACGGGCGCGCGGGATTCGGCGGTATTAACGCAGGCAGCGGGGAAACGATTTCCGCCGGCGCCGGCGGTGGTGGCGGTTCCGGCGGTGGTGGCGGCGGCGGCGGCGGTGGCGGCTCCGGTGGTTCCGGCGGCGGCGGCGGCGGCGGACCGGGCTATCCGTTGAGTGGTTACGGCGGTTCCGGCGGCAGCGGCGGCACGGGTGGCTCCGGTGGCAGCGGCGTAGCCGGCGGCGACGGCGGTGATGGCGGATACGGCGGTGGCGCGATCGAAATCATCGCGCAGGGGCGGCTCGCGTCCGACGGTGCCGCCTTCAACGCGGCCGGCGGCAGCGGCACGTTCGGCGAATCGCTGGGCGGCAGCATTTATAACTATCTCGGCACCGTCCTCGGCAGTGCCGGCACGAGCGGCAGTGCGGGCGGCAATGGACCCGGCGCGGGCGGCAACGGCGGCAGCGGTGGTACGGGCGGTTATGGCGGCTGGGGTGCTCTCGGTGGCGATGGCGGTCGGGGCGGCGGCGGTGCCGGCGGTACGATCAAGCTCGTCGGTTCGGTGCTCGACGTCGACAGCCTTTATCTGAACACGAGCGGCGGTGCCGGCGGCATCGCGGGTGAGGACGGCCGGATCCTGCTCGGCGGTAACAATGCGAACTACTTCATCGACAACAGCTGGTTTGTCGATGCCGCGGAGACGAGTCAGCGGGTATCAGCGCCGGTGGCGGACAACCCGTTCATCAACCCGACGGACTTCGCGGTCAACCCGATCGCGACCCCGCGCCTGCCCGATCTGATCGGCGGCGCCGAGGCATTCGGCTTGCTCAAGGTTGGCGCGGACGAAGTGTTCAGCCAGGAATTGTTCAATAACGCGCCCGAAGGCGTGCTCGGTGCATTGATCCGTATCGACCTTGGCGATGACGTCATCGATGCGAGCTTTCAGAATCATGATCTGCTGTTGTTCGCGAACCTGACCGCCGACGCGCTCGATAATCCGCGCCTCGGGATAGGCGAGGAACTGCGCCTGACAAACCTGCTGCAGGGTGGTTTCGAGCACGAGATCGAATTTGGCGGCGACGGCACCGATGCGGTGCTGACCACGTTGCAGGGATACGAGATCTACGCAACGCTGGTGCCGGAAGACGCGCGCTTTTTCAACGTTGCGGCAAACACGCTCGTGCAGGGCGTCGCAACGCTCGCCGACGGCGAGGTCATGTACCTTGCCGATACCGGCTTCAAGACCACAGTCGATCAGACGCGTGCACCGGATGGACCGGTGGCCGGGGATCGACCCTGGCAAAGCGTCGGCGTCGTCACGGTGACACCGTCGGCGGAACTCGCGCTCGTCGCGGGGCAGACCGCGCTCGGCGCCGACGGAATCATCACCACCGGCATGACGCTCGCGATCAGTCTCGACGGTGACGCCCCGGTCGAACTCGTGATCGCTGCCGGCGATTACGCGAATCCGGCCGGCGTAGCGGCCTACATCAACACGTTGATCGATGCCGAGGAAGCGCTCGCCGGGCGCCTCGTCGCGGACATTACCGTCGACGATACGGGTGGTGACAGCTTCTTCCGCCTGATCAACCAAAGCGGTGATGATGGCGCCGCGATTCAGGTTACCGACGCTGCGTTGAATAACCCGGGTTCGGCAACGATCCTGTTCAACGATCTCGGCCTCGTCGAGAATCAGCAGGCGAAACCGGCCGCCGTGTCCGTCGAAGTGACGTTGACGGTGCCGAGCGGTGTGAGCGGAGTGGCGGCTGCCGATGCGGTGCGCCTCGTCGGCCTCGAACCCGTACTGCCGAAACTGAACACGTTGATCCTCGACAACAACCCGCTCAACGATCGCGCTCATGAACTGTATCTGCCGGTCGCGGAGCGCGTCGAAGTAACGGCTTCGACGACGACGGTAACGATCGACACTGACGCCGGAACCATTTCCGGCGACAACGACAACGACGACAACGCATTTTTTGGTACCGCGTTCAATGCGGTCACCGAGAACGGCATCACGACGTTTTACGTCGCCGGTGATCTGTCGGTTCTGACCTCGACGATTTCCGTCGCGGGCATGAACGCGGCCTCGATCATCGTTGGCGGCAATCTCGTCATGGATCCCGGGGTCGTCGTCGATGTTTCGGCGAACGGCACCGAAGGCGTTGCCGGCGGCGGCGCCGGCGGGACCGGCGGTGACGGTGGCTCGGGCGGCAGCGGTGGTTTCGGCGGCAATCGCGGGACCGGCGGCATTGGCGGCACCGGGACGACGTCGGCGGGTAACCCGGGCGGTTCCGGCGGCTTCGGCAGCGCTGGCGGTGCCGGCAGCTTCGGCGACGCGGGCGGTAGCGGCAGTGCCGGTGACGGTGGCTTCAATAACACCGGTGCCGGCGGCGCCGGTGGCAGCGGTGGTAGTGGCGGTGCGCCAGGCGGCGCAGGCCTGTTCGGATTACCCGGATCCGGGGGCTCGCCGGGCACGTTCAACGGTCAAAGCGGTTTCAGCGGTGGGACCGGCCCGCAGGGTAACAGCGGTCTGCCTGGCGCATCGGGCACGCCTGGAACGTCCGGTACGGGCGGCTGGAACCTCGTGAGCGGCCCGGAAATTTCCGGCGGCGGCGGTGGTGGCGCCGGCGGCGGTGCGGGTGGCGCCGGCGGCGGTGGTGGTGGCGCCGGTGGTGGCGGCGGTGGCGGCGGCGGTGGTGGTGCCGGCGCGTTCGTGTTCAGTTTCCCGACCTTCAATGTCTACTCGGGCGGTCGCGGCGGTACCGGCGGCGTCGGGGGTATTGGTGGTATCGGCGGCACCGGTTCGCTGGGTGGCCTCGGTGGCGCTGGCGGGGCCGGCGGTGGCGCGATTGAATTCGTGGCGCTCGGTTCGCTCGACGTCCGCGAGGTGACTCTCGCCGCGCGCGGCGGTGACGGCGCACCGGGCACAGCGCCGACGCAGAGCGGATCCTCCGGCAGTTCCGGGACATCAGGCATTGGTGGTCGCCCGGGTGAATTTGTCGCGAATGCCGGCAACGGCGGTTTCGGTGGTAGCGGCGGCAGCGGGGGCAATGGCGGTGTCGGTGGCACGTCGCAACCGGGTGCGACCGGCGCGGGCGGCGCCGGCGGCACGGTGAAATTGTCCGGTTCCGTGCTCGACGCGACCGGTATCGACGTCAACGCGAGCGGTGGTGGCGGCGGCGCGAGCGGCGGCATCGGTCGCTTCCTGCTCGGCAGCAATACCGGCGCCCTGCTCGAAGACGCGAACGTCAACGCGGTACTCGAAACGTTCTCCGGACCGCAGGGATTCAATCCTTTCCTCGCGGACGGGGCGCTGACCCCGTTCATTCCGGGCCTCGAAGGCGGCGCGGAAATCTTCGGTCTGACCGGACTCGATGCCCGCGACATGCTGGCGCCGGAACTCCTGTTGTCCGCGCCGGCCGATGCCCGCGCGGCGGTGATCCGGGTCGATACCGGCCCGCTCGGTTATGCCGCCGATTTCGACGGTTTCGATATGTTGCTGCTCGTGAATCTGACCGATGACGTGCTGAGTAACCCCTGGCTCGGTGCCGGTGCGGAGGACTATCTCCAGGCGCTGATGCTGGGCGGCTACACGCGCGACGCGAGCTTCGTGAACGGCGCAGCGGGAGACGAAGTTCTCAGCGGCCTCGAAGCTTACGGCGTCTACGCCACACTGATTCCCGAAACCGTGTTCCATGTCGAGGTGTCGATCGGTGAAGGCGTGCGCAAGGTGAAGGCGGAAGCGGACCTGCTGGCGAACGAGCAGATCCTGTTCCTGACGACGGCCGCGCAGCCACAAGCCCCGGATCGCCTGTTCGCGCAATCAACGCGCGAAAGCTCACTGAATGTCTCGGTGACGCCAAACGACGCGCCGGTCGTGGCGCAGGTCGCGCCACAGAACGTGCTCACTTCTTCGCTGGAGTTCGACGGCAACGACGTGCTGACGGTCGCCTCGAGTGAGACGCTCGAGATCTCACGCCAGGTGACGATCGAGCTGCTGTTCAAGGTCGACGCGTTCGCGAACACGTGGATGCCGCTCGTGCAAAAGGCTGACGGCACCGGCTCGGCCAGCCGCAGTTATTCGCTGTGGGCGAATTCGTCCGGTTATCTCCATCTGACGAGCGCGGACGGCAGTTTCCAGAACACGCTGAATACCGCGACCGGTGCGATTGTCGCCGGCCAGTGGTATCACTTCGCCGGGGTCATCGATCGCGATGCCGGCACGATGCAGATCTACCTCGACGGAGAACTCGTCGCGCAGGGTACGGTGAACACGAACGATGCGGCGTTGAACCATGCGCCGCTGCTGATTGGTGGCACCTATGAGACCAGTTCGGCGTATGCGAATTTCGTCGGCGAGATCGCGGACCTGCGGATCTGGGATACCGCGCGCAGTGGCGAGGCGATTGCCGGGACGATGCAGACCCGTCCCGATGCGAACGCGCCCGGCCTCGTCGGCCATTGGGTGCCCGCGTTCACGGGCACTTACCGGATCAGCGACGTTTCCGGCAACGGCAACCATGCTGACACCGGACTCAACAGTTACGACGGACGCCTGAACGTGCTCGCGTCATTCGATGGCGTTAATGACTACCTCCAGGTGGGGCCGGCCACAGAACTCGAGGCCAGTGACGCGCTCACGGTCGAAGCGTGGGTGTATCCGACGGGCTCCGGCTCCGGTGGCACCGGCGGCGGCATCATCGTCAACAAGGAAGGTGAATACGAAATCGCGCGTTATGCCGATGGTTCCCTGCGTTACGCGATCGCGACGTCGACCGCAACGTGGTCATGGGTGAATACGGGCGCGAACCTGCCACTCAGCGAGTGGAGCCATATTGCGTTAACGTTCGATGCCGGTCAGATTCGTGTCTACGTGAACGGGATACTCGTGCACTCCGCGAACCAGCAACTGACGGCGACGATCGGCTTCGACAGTCTCGTCAATAACGCCACGAGTTATGACGAAGACGGCTACCGTCTGACCCCCGGAGCCGGCACCGATCTCGGCAGTACGGGGTCTTTCGGCAACCCGGCGCCGGGACTGTTCCCGGGCACGGCGTTTGGTCAGACCGTGACATTGACCCGCCCCGACGGCGCGCCATTCGAACTCGACTCGATGGTCTTCTACGAGTACACGAGCGCCGCGGACGTTGTGACATTCACCGGTACGAAGTCGGACGGATCAACGCTGACCCGGCTATACACCGTCAATCCGTCACTCAGTCTGACGCTCCCGCAAACGGTCACGTTCGACAGCGAATGGAACGACCTCGTGTCCGTCAGCTGGAACATGACCGCGGTCGTGGTCGACAACATCGTGGTCAAGACCGCAGGCATCCTCGATGCCGATCCGGCACGCGATGACTTCCGCATCGGCGGCCGTCAGGCCAGCAACCAGCACTTCCAGGGCTACATCGACGAGGTCCGCGTGTGGCAAACCGCGCGGTCGCAGGGCGAGATCCGCGCCACGCTGTACGCGCCGCTGCAGGGTGACGAAACCGGGCTTGCCGGTTACTGGAACATGTCGAACGTGGTCAGCGGTCTGATCGAGGACCGCTCGCCGAACAACAACCACGCGACTCAGGTGAACGGCGCCGGCAGGTTTGCGGTCGCCGCTCCGGCGAGCACCCGGCCGGAAGTGATTTCCGAACTCGTGCCCTACAACCGAACCCTGCTGCTCGACGTCAGCGACGCCGACGGCGACGCGTGGACGCTCGATGTGAAGAGCAACAACGACGCAGTGACGGTTACGCTCAACGGCGATCTGCTGACCTACAGCATCGATCCGGCAACGACGTTCCGCGGTATCGCCGAAATCACGGTCTTCGCAACCGATGGCGCGCGCTTCCTGCACGATTCGAGCGGCCGCACATCGAGCATGACGTTCGATGTGATCGTTGGCGGCACGGATGAAAACGTTATCTACGGGAACGTTTTCGACGATATCGATGCCGACGGTCAGGCGGACGCGACGGAACCCGGGATCGATGGTGTTGCGGTAACTTACGACGGCGACGTTGTCACGTATACCGACGCGAACGGTGATTTCCGCATCACCGGGGTACCGTTCGGTAGCGGCGATATCGCTATCCAGCCGCTGGACTTCCAGGTTGCGACGACGACGAGCGTTCCGACATCGATCGGCTCAGCCGACACGGTGCTGACGAACGTGATCCTTGGCGGCGCCCGGGCGATTAATGCCGGTGCCGATCGCGAAGTCAACGAAGGCGAGGAAACGATCCTGCGCGCCGATCTCGCATCAGTGCTTACCGGCAGTGTCGTCAAGGTGATCGATTTCCAGGATTTCGAGACCTTGCCGGCCGGCAACAGCTACATCGACGGCAGTTACAGTCTTTCCAGTACCGGCAGCCTGCAGAAGATTGATTTCGGCGACGTCTGGGCGGGCGCCTACGGCACCCAGGTCACGACGCTCGAACGAACGGACGGACAGGCATTTACGCTGCGGTCGATCGTGGTGCGGAACTGGAACTACGACACGCAGACCATCGTCTTTACCGGCACCCGCACGGACGGCAGTACGGTCGAGGTGACGCATCGCACGCCGGACAATTCCCTGTTTGCGCCGACGTTGACGTTCGGCGGTGAATTCAGCGACCTCGTTTCGGTTTCCTGGGTAGACCCGTCGATCATCTTCGACGACATTACCGTCGAAGCGCTCGCGACGATTTCCGACTTCGATTTCGCCTGGTCGGTAATGAATGGTGAGACGCAAGTCGCGGCCGGCAGCGGTGCGAATTTCGGCTTTACGCCGATTGCGCCGGGGGATTACCGCGCGACCCTGACGGTCGTGGACAACAACAAGGGCAACACGTACAGCGACAGCCTGATTATCACGGCCTTACCCGTCAACGATGCACCCGTGGCCGATGATGAAAGCTACAGCGTGAACGAAGACACCGTGCTTTCCGTCGGGGCTGATCAGGGCGTGCTGGACCAGACCGAAGTGTTCGGCGAAGTACTCACCGGTGTCGGCGATCAGGATCCCGAAAACGACCCGTTGAAGGCGACGCTGATCACGGGTCCGAGTCACGGCGCGCTCACGTTCGTCGCCGACGGCAGCTTTGTATACACGCCGAACCTGAACTTCCACGGGACCGATACGTTCACTTATGTCGTGAACGATGGCCGGCACGAAAGCGAACCCGCGACCGTCACGATCACGGTACTGCCGGTGAACGACAAACCGACGGCTGCCAAAGACACCTACAGCGGAGCGCGCGGAACACTCGAAGACACGCCGCTCACCGTCGGCGCAGCGGACGGTGTGCTGGCCAACGACAGTGACATCGACGGCGACACGCCGAGCGCGATTCTCGTCAACGGGCCGGGCAACGGCACGCTGGTGCTGAATCCGGACGGCAGTTTCGTGTACACGCCGAACGCGAACTTCAACGGCGTCGACGGCTTTACGTATCGCGCCAGCGACGGGCTCGCGCAGTCGAACCCGGTTGCGGTGACGATTGCCGTGACCCCGGTCAACGATGCGCCGCTTGCGTTCGACGATACCTACGCGGTGCAGGAAGACACACCGATCGTGATCAGCGCGGCGAACGGGGTTCTGTTCAACGATACGGATGTCGAAAACAATGCGTTGCAGGCCATCCTGGAAACCGGCCCCGAACACGGCACGCTCGTGCTGAACGCGAACGGCGGCTTCACGTATACACCGGCACTGAACTACTTCGGTGTCGATACGTTCACCTACACGGTGCGTGACGCCGGCGCAATCGGGACCACGGCTACGGTGACCCTGAACATCGCGCCCGTAAACGACGCTCCCGTTGCGACCGGTGAAACGTACGCGACGGATCAGGGCGCTGCCCTGAGCGTGAACGCCGCGGACGGCGTGCTCGGTAACGACACGGATATCGACAGCAGCGGATTGTCGGCCGTGCTCGTCGGCGGGCCGGCACACGGTACGGTCGTACTGAACGGCGACGGCAGCTTCGTGTATACGCCCGCCGCAGGCTACAACGGCAGCGACAGTTTCACTTACCGCGCGAGCGACGGCACGTCGCAGGGTAACGTGGCGACGGTCGGTGTCACGATCATTCCCGATACGCTGCGGATCAGCAGCGTCACGCCAACATCCGGCGGCTTTACCGCGCAGTTCAACCGCCCGTTGCAAGCGAGCCAGATAAACCTCTACGGCAACACGCCGGCCGACGTGACGCTCGTCGGCAGCACGGGTGGCGCGGTCAAGGGTACGCTCGTCGTCGACGGTACGGCCGGGACCGTCAGCTTCCTCGCCACCGGCGGGGTGCTGAAACCGGATACGTACACGGCAACGTTCCGCGCGGGCAGCGGCGGGTTCGCCGATCCGGCGGGCAACCGACTCGACGGCAACGCCGACGGTGTCGTCGGCGACAACTACACGCTGATGTTCCAGGTTGAAGCGACCCCCCGCTCGCTCGGACTCGGCGACTTCTCGCGCGGTGCCGGCCAGGTCGTGCGACTGCCCGCCGGCAGCGCCGGCTTGCCGATCCGCCTGTCGGACGGCGAGGGGGTCCAGCAGGCGTCGTTCACGATCCGCTACAACCCCGCGCTGTTGCGGATCATTGGTGTCAACGCTGCGTCCGGTTTGCCGGCCGGCAGCACGGTGACGACGGAGACGCCGGCGAGCGGCGAACTGCGCGTGACGGTCGCGCTGACGGCCGCGCTCGGCGCAGGCGCCGTCGACCTCGTCACGCTCGATGCTTACGTCCCGACGACGGCAACGATCGGCAAGTACCAGATCATTGACGTCAGCGCGATCGAGCTGAACGGCGGCAGCATCGCCGCGATCGATAACGACGCGGTCCACCTGGCCATGTATCCCGGTGACGTTACCGCGAACGGCGGCTACGCCACCGTCGATGTGACCGGGGTTCTCAACTTCCTGCAGAATCCCGCGCAAGGGTTTGCCCTGATCCCGAACGTCGCGCCGGAGATTCTTGCCGACGTCAACATGGACGGCATCGTCAATGCGTTCGATACCGGTATCCTGCTGCAGGAGGCGTTCGGATTCGATCGCATCGAATTACCGCCGGTCTCGATGGTTCCGGTGGCGCATTCGCAGGGTTTCGGCGTGAATGAGGACACCGTGCTCGACGCGGCACTCAGCGCCACGGATGCGGATAACAGTCCGTTGACGTTTACGGTAGTAACTCCCCCGGCGCATGGCGCGGTCGAGATCCTGAATCCGGCGACCGGTGCGTACCGCTACACGCCGACCCTGGATTTCAACGGCACGGACACGTTCACGTTCCGGGTCAGCGATCCGTACTTCACGTCGTCGCTCGCCACCGCTACGATTAACGTCGCACCCGTCAATGACGCTCCGACGGTGTCGCCGCAGACGCTCGCGGTCACGACAGATATGCCGAAAACCGGCACGCTCGCCGCTGCCGATCGCGACGGCGATGCGCTCAGCTTCACTGTCACCGTGGCGCCAGTGCATGGCACGGTCACGTTGAACACGCTGTTGCCCGGGCGCTTTACCTATACGCCGGCCGCCGGTTACGCGGGCCCCGACAGTTTCGCGGTCCAGGCCAATGACGGCAGCACCTCGTCGGCACCGGCGACGGTGTCCGTGAACGTCACCGCCGGCTCGCTGCCGATGCCCGCGGTGATCGCCGATGAGGCGTCGGGCCTCGCATCGGCGAGCGACGAGCAAAGTGCATTCGTCATGGACAGCGGTCCGCTCGGTGCCCTGTCGCCGGCCACCTCGACGGTGACCGTGATCACCCCGATCCGTCCGGCGCTACAGGCGGAACTCGACGCCGCCGGGGAACGCGATAAAGCAGCGGCGGATCCGGATACGGACGCCGGGCAGCGAGCACCCGCCGTGCCCGCGTTCACCGGCAATGAGGACATCGAGGTGGCGCCGAACCGTGCCGCCGCGCCGGTGAACAGCCCGTCAGGTGCGGGGGCCGGCACAGCGCAATCCTCCGCGCCGGTGGCGCCGGTCAGCGGCGTACAGGCCCTGACCATCGAGTTGCAGGCATCGACGGCGGCGGAACCCGTGCGCGAGCACGACGTCGATACGCGCGCGGAAACATCCCTGGCTCGCCGCATCGATCGCCTCAAAGGCGCGGCCGATGAGACACGCGCGCGCTACGAGCTGAAATCGGATCTGCTGCGCAAGCGTCTGCGGCACGACTCCGTGCAAACACGCCTCGACGAAGAGGCCGTGAAGATCGCCGAAGCGTCATGGGTCGAGACACTCGTGACGGATTTCGCCGCGCTAGACCATGGTGCCGATGTCGGTCAGAATATTTCGATCTCGTTGAACGACGACGCGAAACCCGACACGGGGGCTATCTAGCCGAGTTCGAGAATCTCATGTCAGGCGACCCGGCTCCCCGTTCTCACGCACGTGAAAGCGGCCGGACCCTGATCCCTTTTAGACGTAAACACGACGAAACGAGGAAACCATGGCGAACGAAAAACCCGCTCGAGCAGCAAGCGACAAGAAAGAAGCCGAGCCGAATGCCCCGAAAGTGCGCTGGGACAGCTCGAAGCTGCAAAGCGCTTATGCAAACGTATGCAGCGTAACGAGTACGCGCGAGGAAGTGGTGCTGAATTTCGGCATCAACCAGGCGTGGGAACGTGGCCAGTCGGAAATGGAAATTCAACTGACGAACCGGATCATCCTGAGCCCGTACGCGGCCAAGCGCATGGCCGAAGGCCTGAACAAGCTGCTCGTCGAGTATGAATCCCGCTACGGCAAGCTCTCCACCGGCACCGACAACTGATTGCGGGTCGACGGCGCGTCCGTGCATCCGCACGGCGCGCAGTTCCCGCGGCCATGTCGCACGCTTCCCCGCGTCTCCTGTGCTACCCGGGGAGACAGTCTGACCCGACGCTTTCGTGAGTATTCCAACTGACGGGCACCGCACCGACAGTGCGGTCGTGACCGAACTCACCGCCGCGCCTGCCGCCGCCGACGCGGACGCCTTGTGGAGCCGCTTCACGACGGCCTCCTCGGCGAAGGATTACGTCGATGCCTGGTTGGGGCTCCTGTGCCAGGACATCGATCATGTCGGCGGCGCCATCGTGCTGCTCGGAAATCCGGACGCCGGACCGTACACCCCCGCGGGCTTGTGGCCGGATGCGAATCACGACCTCGCCTATCTCGCGGATGTCGCGGACAAAGCCCTGCGCGAACGCAAGGCGATGGTCGTGCCCGTCCCCGGCGAACATGGACGTGCCGCCGCGATCCATATCGCCTATCCCGTGCTCGTATCCGGCGCCCTGTACGGGGTGGCGGCGCTCGATCTCGCGGAGCGTGAACCCGAACACATCCAGCGCGCCCTGCGCCGGTTGCACTGGGGCATCGCCTGGCTCGAAGTGCTCGTGCGGCGCCAGAACGACAGCGGTACCGAGGGTCATCACGACGAGGTCCTCATGGTGCTCGAACTCGTGGCGGCGACCCTCGATCAGGAGCGGTTTCATGGCGCCTGTACGGCGCTCGCAACGGAACTCGCCCAGCGCCTCGATTGCAGCCGGGTGAGCATCGGCTTCGTGCACCATGGCCAGGTCCGGGTGCAGGCCATATCGCACAGCGCGACGTTCGGACATGAATTGAACCTCGTGCGTCTGCTCGGCGAGGCCATGGACGAGGCCATCGACCAGGAAAGCAGCGTGCGTTTTCCCGCCGATCGCAGCGGCCGGATCGCGACGCGCGCGCATGCCGAGCTTGCCGGCCAGCACACCGGTGGCGCCGAGATCGCGACGATTCCGGTGCCCGTGAGTGACGAGTACGCGATGGCGTTGACGCTGGAGCGACCGGCGGGGCGCGCGTTCACGGACGAGGACGTGGAAATCTGTGAAACCACCGGCGCCGTCGTCGCCCCGGTACTGGTCCTGAAACGTGAAGACGAACGCTGGCTCATCGTCAAGGCGGGGCAGGCATTGCGCGAGCAGTTCATCCGTCTCGTCGGACCGGGGCATCTCGTGCGCAAATCCTTCATGTTCGGCGCGATCCTCGTCGGCCTGTTGCTCGCGTTCGCGCGCGGCGATTACGAATTAACGGCGGATGCCGCGCTCGAAGGCTCGATCCAGCGCTCCGTCGTCGCCCCGTTCGAAGGTTTTATCCAGTCCGCGGAAGTGCGCGCCGGCGATCTCGTCGAAACAGGTCAACTGCTCAGTGTGCTCGAGGACGAGGATCTGAAACTCGAGCGTCTGCGCTTGTCCACGCAGCGCAACCAGCTCCTGCGCGAGCAGCGCGAAGCGGCCGCGAACAAGGAACGGGCGCAGGTCACCGTACTCGGGGCGCAAATGGAGCAGACGGCGGCGCAGATCGCGCTGCTCGACGAGCAACTCGCGCGCACGCGTCTGCGCGCGCCGTTTCGCGGGATCGTCGTATCGGGCGATTTGAGCCAGTCGCTCGGGGCGCCGGTGAAGCAGGGTGAGGTGCTGTTCGAAATCGCGCCGCTCGACGCCTACCGGCTGATCCTGCAGGTGGACGAACGCGACATTACCGATGCCATGCCGGACCAGTCCGGTGAACTCGTCCTGAACGCGATGCCCGAAGTGGGCTTGCCGTTTCGCGTCGTGCGGATTACGCCGGTGTCGACGCCGTCGGAAGGCCGCAATTATTTTCGCCTCGAGGCGGCGCTCGATGAAACGCCGGACTCGCTGCGGCCCGGGATGCAGGGGATCGGCAAGGTCCTTGTCGGCGAGCGGCACCTGGCCTGGATCTGGACGCGGCGCCTCGTCGACTGGTTGCGTCTGAAACTGTGGGTATGGTGGCCGTGAGCGGGCCGTTGTTCGACCCGGCATGGTACCGGGTCGCCGGTTTGCGACCGCGTCTGCGTTCCCACGTGATGATCCACCGTCATCACTATCGCGGTGAGTTGTGGTACGTGCTGCAGGATCCCGGCAGCGGCCGCTTTCACCGTTTTTCGCCGGGCGCCTATCAGCTGATCGGCCTGATGGACGGCGCGCGCACGATGACGGAGATCTGGGATACCGGGTGCGAACGCTTCGGTGACGACGCGCCGACCCAGCGCGAGGCGATGCACCTGCTCTACCAGTTGCACGCGGCCGACGTGCTGCAGACCGATGTGCCACCCGACGTCGCGGAATTATTGCGCCGGCACGACAAGGCACGGCGCAGCAAGATCCTGCAGAACATCAAGAGTCCGCTCGCGATCCGGATCCCGCTGTACGATCCCGAACGCCTGCTCGTGGCCCTCGTGGCGTACGTGCGGCCGTTGTTCGGCTGGGCCGGCGCGCTGTTGTGGCTCGTGCTCATGCTGACAGGCGGGACGCTGGCGCTGTTGCACTGGCCGGAACTCAGCGAAAACGTCACCGAGCGCGTGCTGACCCCGCAGAACCTCGTGTTGATCTGGATCGTGTTTCCGGTGGTCAAACTGTTCCACGAATTCGGTCACGCGTTCGCGGTGAAAGTGTGGGGCGGCGAAGTTCACCAGACCGGTGTCATGCTGCTCGTGTTGACCCCGGTCCCGTACGTCGATGCGTCGTTCGCGACCGCGTTCAGGGAAAAACACCGGCGTTTCATCGTCGGCGCCGCCGGCATGCTCACGGAACTCGCGCTCGCGGCGCTCGCGATGATCGTGTGGGCGGCGGCCGAACCCGGGGTCGTGCGTACGCTCGCCTACAACGTCATGATCATCGCCGGGGTCTCGACGGTGCTGTTCAATGGCAATCCGCTGCTGCGATTCGACGCGTATTACATGCTCGCGGATGCGATCGAAATTCCGAACCTCGCGGGCCGCGCGAACCGGTATTTTTTCTACCTGCTGCAGCGTTACGGGTTCGGTGCGAAGAAGATCGAGTCCCCGGTGTCGGCTCCGGGCGAGCGGCCGTGGTTTCTGTTCTACGCCATCGCCTCGTTTTTCTACCGCATGTTCATCTACACGGTGATCGTCGTGTTCGTCGCCGGGAAGTTCTTTTTGATCGGCGTGATCCTCGCGCTGTGGGCGACGATCAATATGCTCGTGCTGCCGCTGTTCAAGGGCATCAAGCACCTGTTCGTGAGTCCTGCGTTACGGCGCAATCGCGCGCGTACGTTCGCCGTCAGCGGCGGCTTTGCGGCAGCCGTCATCGGCTTGATCGGTTTCGTGCCGTTACCGCTGGCGACGATGGCGGAGGGCGTATTGTGGGTTCCCGACGACGCATTGATCCGATCGGGCACCGCGGGCGTGGTTGCCGACCTCATTGCCGAACCCGGGCAGACCGTCACCGCCGAGCAAGCATTGATGCAGCTCGAGGACCCCTTGTTGCCGGTGCGCGCACGCGTGCTCGAGCACGAGTTGGCCGCGCTCGAAGCCCGCTACATGGCGTTTCGCCAGACCGATCTCGTACAGGCGGAAATCACCGGGGAAGAAATAGCCCAGGTCAGGGCGAAACTCGAGCGCGTGCGCGGGCAACTCGCCGATCTCGTCGTGCGCAGCGGCGCCACCGGCGAACTCGTCGTGCCCTATGCCGACGATCTGCCGGGCAGTTACGTGCAGCAGGGCGAGCATCTCGGTTTCGTCGTCGATCGCTCGCAGATCACGGTACAGACCGCGATCGGGGAAAAGGATGTCGACCGGGTGCGACGCGCGACCCGCGCGGTTGCGGTGCGCCTCGTCGACGACACCGCGCGAACCTGGCCGGCGCAGGTGCGGCGATTCGTACCGCAGGCGATCGAACAATTGCCGAGCGCCGCGCTCGGTACGGCCGGCGGGGGACAGATCCCGGTCGATCCGCAGGACACTTCCGGGCGCGTGCCGTTCGTCAGGGTTTTTCAGGTTGAACTCGCGCTGCCGGCGGACGTTCCCGTGGAAACGCTCGGGAGTCGGGTTTACGTGCGTTTCGACCACGGGCTCGAACCGCTCGCGCGCCGCTGGTACCGCGATTTGCGGCGCCTGTTCCTGAGCACGTTCGATGTCTGAGCACGTGCTGTCACTTGCGGCGAATCCCGGGGTTGCGTATCCCGAGCGCGCGATGCCGCGCGAGACGTGGTACGAACGCTCGTATCGCGCCCTCGGCGGTCACCTCGGTCGCGCACTCGTGCCGACCCGGCGATCGCTGGCGCAGTTCCCGGCGCTCGTCGACGACGCGGCGGCGGCTACGGCGGCATTGAGCGATGCCGCCCTTCGCGCACGCGCCGCCGAGGTCGGCCGTCGCTTGCGTGCGGAACGCCTCGGCCGCGATGCGGCCGCGGCGGCGTTTGCGCTCGTGCGTGAAGCGGCGCAGCGGACGCTCGGTTTGCGCCACTACGATGTGCAACTGATGGGCGGCTGGGTCCTGCTCAGCGGCAAACTCGCGGAAATGGAAACCGGCGAAGGCAAGACCCTGACCGCGACACTCGCGGCGGCGACGGCGGCACTCGCCGGGCTCCCGGTGCATGTGATCACGGTGAACGATTACCTCGCCGAACGCGACGCGGAAACGATGGCGCCGCTGTACGCGATGCTCGGCCTGACAACGGGTTGCGTCCTGCAGGGCATGCAGCCGGATGCGCGCCGCGCCGCCTACGGCAGCGACATCACGTACTGCACGAACAAGGAGGTCGCGTTCGATTACCTGAAGGATCGCATCACGCTCGGCGGCTTGCGCAGCCGCCTGCGCGCGCGTGTCGCGAATCTCGGCAAGGGCGCCGACAGCCGGCAGCTGCTGTTGCGTGGCCTGTTTTATGCCATCGTCGACGAAGCCGACAGCGTCATGGTCGATGAGGCACGCACGCCATTGATCATCTCCGGGCCGTCCGGGTCGGACGGTCGCGAGGTGATCTACCGGCAGGCGGTCGAGGTGGCGGCAGCGTTGACGGCAGGTCGTGACTTCACGATCGTCGAACGCGAGCGCGACATCGAGCTGACCCCCGCCGGGCGTGAGCGCACGGCGGAACTCGCGCCGGACGACGGTATCTGGACGGGACCGCGGCGACGTGAGGAACTCGTCAAGCAGGGGCTGTCCGCGCTGAATTTGTTCCGCCGCGACGAGCACTATCTCGTACGTGACGACAAGGTCCAGATCATCGACGAGTACACCGGCCGCGTGTTCGGCGATCGTTCGTGGGAGCAGGGTCTGCACCAGATGATCGAAGCGAAGGAGGGGGTCACGATCACCGGTCAGAAAGATCCGCTCGCGCGCGGGACCTACCAGCGATTCTTCCGGCGTTATCTGCGACTTTCCGGGATGACCGGTACGGCGCGCGAACTCGCGGCGGAATTGTGGTCCGTGTACGGGCTCGAAGTCGTGCGCCTGCCCACGCACCGACCCGTGCGGCGGCGCTTCACGGGGCGCGAAGTCACGGCGACGGTCGCGCAGAAGTGGCAGCGCGTTGCCGAGCGCGTGCGCGAACAGACCGCGGCGGGGCGGCCGGTTCTCGTGGGCACGCGTTCCGTCGCTGCGTCCGAAGCGCTTGCCGAGGTTTTGACCGGCCTCGGCATTGCGCATTGCGTGCTGAATGCGCGGCAGGATGAAACCGAGGCGGCGATCGTCGCCGAAGCCGGGCGCGCGGCGCAGGTGACCGTGGCGACGAACATGGCGGGGCGTGGCACGGACATAAAGCTCGATGCGGAAATCGAGCCGCTCGGGGGGCTCCACGTGATTGCAACGGAGCTTCACGACTCGCGTCGAATCGATCGCCAGTTGTTCGGTCGTTGTGCTCGCCAGGGCGACCCCGGCAGTTACGAACTGATCCTCTCGCTCGAAGATGAACTCGTGCGTACATTCGGCGCGCAGGCCGCACGCTGGCTGCTCGCTCGCCTCGGCGCGTTTCCGGGTGGTCCGGCCGCTGCCTGGCATTACCTGCGCGGAACGCAGCGCCGCGCCGAGCGGTTGCATTCGCGCATGCGTCGCGATCTGCTCAACAGCGATGAACGTCTCGAAGACAGCCTGTCCTTCTCCGGGCACCGCGAATAGACTGTTCCCATGCGATCAATTCATCTGCGCCCCGTTACGTTTCTGGCCTGCGCGCTGCTGGCTAATTCCGTCACGGCCCGGGAGCCCGTCGATTACCCGTGCGTCACCGAGCCTTACGTCGTCGTCAATGTGAGTACCGCGGTCGAGGGTCTGCTCAAGAGCGTGGACGTCGACAAGGGGGATTTCGTCAAAGCGGGTCAGGTAGTCGCGACTCTCGAATCGGAAGTCGAGGCCGCCGTCGTTGCGGAAGCACAGGCGCGCGTGCGTCTGAAAGCCGCGCTCGACGTACGCAAGATCAAACTCGAGCGCGCGCGCTCTCGGTTCCAGCGTGCGACGGAACTGACGCGCGAGAAAAATTTCATCAGCACCGACGAAATGGACGAACTGCAGACCGCGGTCGACGTGGCCGCGCATGAGCTGCAGGCGGAGCAGGAAAAAATCGAGCTGTCGCGACTCGAACTGAAACGTGCGAAATCGCAATACGCAATGCGCTTCATCAAAAGCCCGATATCGGGTCTTACCGTGCAACGTTTTCTCACCGGCGGTGAGTTTGCCCAGGCGCAACCGATCCTGACGCTCGCGCAGCTCGATCCGCTGCATGTTGAAGTCGTGTTGCCGGTGTCGGTGTACGGCACGATCGAGGCCGGAACATTGGCCGAAGTACGACCGGCGAACCCGGTTGGCGGCGTGTACGAGGCCCGGGTCAAACTCGTCGAACAGGTGATCGATGCGGCGAGCGCGACGTTCGGCGTGCGCCTCGAACTGCCGAACGAGGATTACGCCCTGCCCGCCGGGCTCGAATGCCGGGTGCGGTTTCTCGAGGCGGCGGGGCCGGAAACGCCGGCGTCGTGAGCAACGCCGCATGCGCGGGTATCGCGGCGTACGCCCTGACGTCGGTCGCGCGAACTTTCTCCGTGGCGATACCTGCCGCGCGGCGCAGTGCACGTCCCGGACGGTGGCGGGACGGGGAAATCTCCGTCCCGGCGGGATCCCGGCCTAACCGGATCTGAGCGCCAACTCCCGCGCGACGAGCGTGCGGTCGATCCAGGGTTTGTTGCTGCGGGTCATGGCTTCGAGCACTTCGGTTTGCAGGTGCGGGATGAATATTTTCTGCCAGCGCTGCAACAGCGTCGGATCACCGAGCCAGCCGAGGATATTGCGGGCCCGTTGTTGCGACAGCGGGTGACGGTCGTCGCGCGAGCGTTTCAGCGCGAATTCCTTGTCCGCCGGAATTTTGCTGAAGTATTCAGCCTGCGAACGTGCGCGGTCGCCCTGCTCGAACAGCATGAGCAGGGCCGTAGCGAATTCGTCGGCGACTTCTTCGTTGTCATGGAACGGATAGCCCCATTGTTGCAGCAGCACATGACCGACTTCGTGAATCATCGCGAAGTGCAGTGCGTCGAGCGCCTTCGCATCGTCACCCATCACGTCGCGGAGTTTCGGGCCGATTTCCGCGCATACGACGATCGTATCGGCGTTTGAATACGCGTTCGCGGTGCCGCAGCGGGCAAGCCGAAACGTTAATTCGTCGAACATGAAATAGCGCCGCAGGTTCTGTTCGAACTGCTCGAACTGCGCGTTGATCCGCGAGACCTTCTGTTTGATGTCGTCGGTGTCCGTCGTCGCGTCGAGCCCGGCGGTAATCTCCAGCGAATACTGCCGTTCAGTCGTGCCGCTTTCGTTATCGACGAGCAAGTAATAATTACCGGCTTCCGGGATCCGCGCCGCGAGGCTCATGCGATCGGATGTTTCGCCGGATACGAGCGGTTTCCGTACGTCGCGCGGTAACTGCACGTTCTTCTCGTCGAGCAACAGTACGCTCGTCTGGCCATCGATTTCGACCACCACGCGCACAAACGCACCTGCAGGTAAATCCCGCAGCCGGGTGATCTGGCTCTCGCCCGCTGCGACCCGGGTGTTCAGATGCGCCGTCTGCTCCTTTGCCGCGACCGTTGTCGCGGCGCAGAGCATGAGGGCGAGGGCGCGCGTCGCGAGACGGCGGCAGCGGATTCGTGCTGTTGTTCGAAGCGTCATCGGGATTATTCTGTGGCCTGCGCGCGAAGGAATCGAGTGTCCTTTGCGCTTTCTACCGTATGCAAGCATTGGAGTGTCGCATGAACCGACTCGGTTATCAGATCCCGAACTTCACGTATCCGGGCATTACCGGGGCCGATATCTTCCGTAATGTCATCGCGCAGGCGCAAACCGCCGAGGCGGCGGGCTTCGATCGACTGTTCGTGATGGATCATTTCTATCAGTTACCCACGATCGGCGAACCCGACGAGGCCATGTTCGAGTGCTATACCTTGCTCGCGGCGCTCGCGCAGCATACGAAAACGATGCGGATCGGCTCGCTCGTCACGGGCAATACCTACCGCAATCCCGCGTTGCTCGCGAAAATTATCACGACGCTCGATCATGTGTCCGGCGGACGCGCGACGCTTGGCATCGGCGCGGGCTGGTTCGAACAGGAGCACGATGCGCTCGGGTTCCCGTTCGGAACGTGGACCGAGCGCTTCGAAAAGCTCGAAGAAGCGCTGCAGATCGTCAAGCCGATGCTGCGCGGCGAACGCCCGAGCCTGAACGGCAGGCATTATGCCGTGAGCGACGCAATCAACAGCCCCGCGCCGTTGTCACACGTGCCGATCATGATCGGCGGCGGCGGTGAGAAGAAAACGCTGCGCATGGTGGCTCAGTATGCGGATGAATCGAACCTGATCGGACCCGTCGAAGACGTGCCGCGAAAACTCGAGGTTCTCGCCGAGCACTGTGAGCGAGTCGGTCGCGACCGCAGCGAGATTCACGTGACGAAGCTGCTGCTCGTCGTCATTGCCCCGACGATGGACGAAGCGAAGCGCGATCTGAAAGCCACGGCCGCAGCGAAAGGCTGGTCGACGCAGCGGTTCGAGGACATCATCAACTCGCGCACGGATTTCGTGCTCGGCGATCCCGATACCGTCGGCGAGACACTCGAACGCCTTGCCGGCTACGGAATCGACGGTGTCACCGTGGACTTGCCCGCGAACGCACATATCCCGGAGCGGATCACGCTGCTGGCGGAGACGGCGGGGCGGGCGTTTCCGGCCTGAGCCGCGGGCGCAAAGCGGGTTTAATGCGGGATTTCCCCGTTTTTCACGCGGCGAGCCGGCCGTGAACACGCGGCGAAGCTGCGGTTCACGGCCGGTCGTGCGAACGGGTTCGAGGGACCGGGCGCTAATGCGGCATGTCCCCGTTGTCCGGGATCAGAACGCCCACTCGGCCTGGATGAACGCGTTGATACCGTCACCCGG
>CAXBJY010000029.1:0-63479 GCA_963976285.1 uncultured Gammaproteobacteria bacterium | reverse complement strand
GGTTCAGTGCCCGGATATACGTGGGCCGGTCCCAACCCACGACCCAGCGGATCACATTGGATTCCGAGAACAGCCGGGCTTTCGACGTATCCGCGAATTCCTCGCCGTCGGTAAACGCGAATTCGACGCGAAAGGCCGATTTGATCCGGTCGACGTAGAAATCCGCCGAAGTGCCGACGAGCAACACGCGCGGGAAATGAATATCGAACGCCGGTACCCCGGCCCGCGGGCGCAGCGCGGTGGACGTATCCGTCGGATCGAACGGATTCGCCGCGCCGGGCCCGATGAACGGGTTACGCGACGGGATGCCCGCGCGCAACGACGGCAATTGCGAGTAGTAGTACGCCGCGTTGATCGAGAAGCCGACGCTCTTGAACACGCCTTCCATGCGCAGTCCGAACTGATCGTGGCCGTCGGGCAGATGGATATTCCGGATCCCGATTGTCTGCGACGGGAAGTCCGTCGCGAGATTTCCCACCGGCGACAACCCGGACGCATAGTTCGAAACGGTACAACCGTTATCCCAGCAATTCTTCAGCGCGCGGAACAGATCGCCGGCGAGCAGGATGTTGTACGGCTGACCGCCCTGACCGAGGATGTGCGGCTGAAACTCCTCGAAGTTCCACAGAAACTGGAAGTTTAAATCGGAGAACACGCCGACCCCGCCCATGCGGTATTCCATGTTGAAAATGCCGAGCGGAATGCGGCTGTCCTCGAATTCTTCGTAGATGTTCTGAATCGAGAAATCGATCGGGTTGATCTGATCGAGCACGCGGAACAAATCCGTCCGCCCCCACACGACCTGCTGGCGGCCGATGCGGAAATTCAGTTCGTCACCATTCGAAAACGGCAGCGTCGCATCGAGGTACAGTTCACGCAGCCAGCGATGCTTGTCCGTGAACTCCGGATTCATCAGATCGCCTTCATCAAAGTCCATGTAGTCCTTGATGCAGCCGCGCGAATCGACGTTGCACGGGCGTACCGGCGTGAACAGTTCGAGGCCGCCGCCGAACTCGCCGTTGTTCGCGCTGCGACCAAGTTCCGCGCCGACGCGTTTCAACCCCGAGTTCGGGTTTTGCGTCAAATCGAAGCCGAAACTACCCCCGCCCGGAAGCGGCAGAGGATTCGCCGAGTTCACCGGCGAAGCGCCCCATGGGGTCTGCAATCCGAGCGCCGAGCCGTTCGGCACCCCGGTGCTCGTACCGAACACGCTGCCGCCGGCTTCGTCGCCGAAATCGTCGTGGTTCCATTCGTACACGCCGTCGTGAGTGATACGAATAATGTTATTGAGAGAAACCGCGCGAAAGATCCCGACATTGCCGAAGTCTTTCGTTGTTTCGAGTTGCCCGCGGATCCGGTTCTTCGCCATGCCGTAGTTGTTACGGATGTGTTGCGTGTAATCGATGAACCCGTGTGAAACGAGCGTGCCATCCGCGGAACTGATCGCGTGGGCAGGTGACGTGAGTGTGAGGCTTGTGACGAATGCGGATGCAAACAGTGCGCCGCGTTTGATGAGCCCACAACGATTGCGTTGTTCAGCCATTCTTTCCCCCTTAATGCTCCCCAGCAAAACCACCGCTCGCGCGATGGCCCATTAGAAGTAAACCGGCAAATCCATTTGAGCCGAGTTCACCGTATGAGTCAACGATTTCACGTGAAATCGCAACAGCATTTGTTGCATTTATCTAACATTGATGCGTGTTTAACCCAATGTTCGCAATGCGTACGAATTAACGTCTGAATTTGTTGCACTTAATCAACAATTTCGTCGATCGTCGATCCCTCACCCAGCGCCCAACGTTCCGTCGCTGATTTCATAATGAATTCCGGTTTGAACACATCGACCCAGGCCGGTACGAGAAACATCGCCGAGGCGGCGTTCAGCACGAGCATGATGAACAGCAGTTTCGCCGCATCCGCCTGAAACCTCAGTTCCGAGACGAACACCCACATGATGATCCCGCCGACGAGCGTCGTCGCCGTGATCGCGATCGCGACCCCGGTGGTACTGACGGCGGTTGTAATCGCGTGTTGCAGTGAGTCCGCGACGTGCAGTTCTTCCTTGATCCGATCCATCATGTAGATCGCATAGTCCACCCCGAGCCCGATCCCGACCGCGATCATCGGTACCGTGTTCACATTGAGTCCGAGACCCATGATGCCCATGCAGGCGTAGGACAGCGTGGTGGCAAACGCCATTGCGACGAGAATCATCACCCCGGCGTGCAGCGAGGAGTAAAACCACAACGTAAAAATGAGGATCAGGATCATGACCGCAGGCACGACGATCACGTTCGTCTCGTAGGCCTCTTCATCGATCGCGGCGGTAACCCCGACCGGACCGCCGGCGAGTTCGATGTCGAATCCGTCGATCTTCGACGCCACCCGTTCACGCCAGTCCTTCACCATGTGGATCGCACGCCGAATCGTCTCGCCCGTGTGGTCCTTGTAGTAGAACACCATGTTCGCGACCTGGTCGTTCGTGTCCTGGTATTCGATCAGTGCGCCGGGGATCGGCGCCGACATCATGTAGGCGAACATGAGGCCGCCAACCTCGTTGTTCAGTCCCGGAATGACGGCCCAGCGCGGGTCGTCGTTGCGGGTCATCCGGTTCACGGTCGTCACGAGATCCGGCGCGCCTTTCGTACCGCCGAGCGTCTCGTCGTACATCATGTAGCTCTGGAAATCGCTCAGGGCACGCAGTACCTCGGGCCGTTTGAGCCCGCCTTTCTCGCTCGTACGCGCAATGATGAACAACTCTTCGGAACCCGGAAAGCGCTGGTTGATCGCTTTCGAGGAAACATTGAAATCGTGATCCGGGAACAACAATGGTGACCCCGGTTCCGGTTCGCCGATCTGGACCCACGAACTGAAGTACGCCGCGATGATCGCGATCACGAGACACGACCACAACACCCCCCTGGAGCGCGCCGACGTTGCCGTGACGAGCGCGAACTTCGGAAAGATCTTGCGGATGATCGTGTGTTTCAGGGCGACGTTTTTAGGCTGCGGCAGCAACGACAACAGCATCGGCACGGTGACGAGCACGGTGACAACCATACACAAGGCCCAGAATGACGCGTACACGGCCATCTTGTCATTGATCGGTACGGAGCCGAGACCGATCAGCGCGAGTGCACAGGCATCCGCGACGATCGCGAGTGCGCCGGGGCGAAACAGGGAATTGAACGTATTGCGCGCGGCCTCTTCCTTGTCGTTCGTGCGCGCGAGTTCAAGGAAATAGCGTTCGACTTTCTGAATCCCGTGCGACATCGAGCGTGCCGAAATGAGGAATGGCACCACGAGCATGAGCGGATCGAGGTTGTAACCAAACAAGCCCATGAAGCCGACCCCCCAGATGCTCGTGAGCACCATGCCGATCAAGGGCAGTAGTACGCCGTAGAAGCGACGCGAGTACACGATCAGTATCGCGAGCACGATCAGGATCGTATAGAGAAAAATCTGCAGGATTTGCGGGGAATACGAATCCACCCACCCGGCCAGCACCGGGTGACCGGTCGCGTAGATGCGTACGCCGGGCGCCGCTTCGGAATCGCGCAGCCGCTGCAGTTCGTCGAAGACCTTGCCGTAATCGAGTTGCCCTTCGTTCAGGGTGCCCTTGATCAGCGCGGATTTCAGATCCGGCGACACGAGCAAACCGAACACGCGCGTACTCGACACGACGTCGCGCTTGATCTTTTCGAGCTCTTCTTCGGTGTACGGCTCGTGGATCGGGTTGTAGTACGGCGTGGACTTGATCGCGCCTTCCGGGGTAAGCCAGATCTTGCGCGTGTTACGGTGGGTCAGGCTCGTGACGAGGTTGTGGTTGATGTTCGAGATCTCGTCGAGCTTCTGCGTGAGACGATGGATCCGATCGAGCGTGTCGTTCGTGAAGATCGTGCCCTGTTCGACTTCAAGCGCGAGTACGATGATATTCGCGCCACCGAACGTATCGCGGATACTGTTGTGCAGCTTGATGTACGGGTGTTCCTGCGGCAGCAAATCGGCGAAGTCGGACAGCATGCGCACGGCCGGGATCTGCGCGGCAAAGAACCCGGTGACCGCGAGAATGATCAACAACACGACCCGTCGGCTGTTGAACAGGATATTGCCGAAGCGGGAAAAGAGCCCTGGATTTTCCATCATCTGTGTCCTCAGGCCTCGTCCAGATCGACGATATGCAGTGCACCACCAACCCCTGCGATAATCGCCCGGTGGTCGTCCAGTGCGCGAATCGCGCGGATGTACAGGCGGACGGGTTTGCCGTGTTCGACGAGTCGCCAGCGCGTACCGTCGAGGCGCAGCAGCGTACCTTCACCGCCCACCGCATACAGCGTGTCGCCAACCTGCTCGAGACCGTACAGCGGTACCACGGTCTCGGTTTCCTGTTCGCTCCAGGTCCGGCCACCGTCGCGCGTGTGCAGGATCACGCCGCCGAGGCCACTGATCCAGCCGGTTTGCGGATCGCTGAACCAGGCCGACTGGGGATAGAATTCATCGACGAGCGGCGGCATCGTGTCCCAGGTTTCACCGCCATCGCGCGTCGTCATGACGGTGCCGAATTCCCCGGTTATCACGCCGTTGTTCGCATCGAAAAACTGGATCGTCGTCAGCAGGGCGTCTTCGTCGTTCGTCGTCTCGACCCAGGTTTTGCCCGCATCGGCACTCGTCCAGCGCGTCGTGAATGCGCCGACGACCCAGATCCGGTTGTCCGGCGCGCAGGTCATGGCCTGCGGGCTCTCGGTGGTGGGAATGTCACGTTGGGTCCACGTCGCGCCGTCGTCCGTGGAGACAAAAACGGTGGGGGCGAACGCGAGGGCAACGAACGTGCCGTTCGGACATGCCTTGACATCGATCAGCGCCGGCCAGTCCGGCAGGATCACCCGCTGCCACGTCTCGCCATGGTCGAGCGAACGGACGATAACGCCCTGGTTGCCGACCACGACGATACTCGAGCCCTTGCGGGCAACCGCCTGGTAGCGATCCGTACGATGGATCGGGCGTTGCATCGCTGCTTCCACCCCGTCCATCGTCAACGGCGCTTCGCAGGCCGTGAGCGTCAATAACACTGCAACGGCCAGCGCAATCGTTACGCCGCGTCGCACAAAAGAACCCTCAGTTTCCAAGTATGCTTCCCCCAGGTCTCGCAATTCACGAACTTTTGTCGGCACACTTTCCGGTAAACCCGGAATTATTATTCGCACCCGATCGTGTCGGATGTCGTAGTGTCGCCGTCCCTGGCAGCAGCAGCTTGATCCCGCGCAATGCGCGGCCGCTTTTTGTCGTATCAGACGAAGCGCATCGACACCTGTCCAAGATGTTGATAGCGCACGGCGATATGATCACCACGCTCGATCCCGACCGCGGCGGTGACCCCGCCGGTCATGATGAACGTACCGGCGGGTATCGACTGGCCCTTGCGCGCGAGCATGTTCGCCAGCATGACGATCGATTCGGCCGGATGACCGAGCACCGCCGCGCCGGCCGCGAGATCGACGATCTCGCCGTTCTTCTCGAGCACGATGCCGAGCGTGCGCAGATCGATGTCTTGCACCCGCCGGCTGTTACCACCGACCACGAAACCCGCGGCCGACGTGTTGTCCGCGACGACACTGATCAGATCGAACTTGAAGTTCTCGTAGCGGGAATCGAGGATTTCCACCGCCGGCAGGACAAAATCCGTCGCCTGCAGCACGGTACCGATGTGGCACGGACCGGTGATCTCGCGATTCGTTACGAACGCGATCTCGGCCTCGACCCGCGGTGCGATGAAGCGATCGAACGGCACCTCACCGCCATCGGCGTACGCGCCGTAATCGCACATGAAACCGAACACCGGCTCCTCGACGTTCATCTGCTTCATTTTCGCCTGCGACGTAAGACCGCCTTTCAGGCCGGCGATTTTCACACCCCGCGTGATTTTCCGTCGCCGGATTTCATCCTGGATGGCATACGCGTCGTCCCAGTCGAGATCGGGGTACTCGTCGGTTATTTTCGTGATCGGCGCGCGATTCAGCTCCGCGTTTTCGAGCCGTTCCGCGAGGGCCGCGACGGTTGCTGTGTCGAGTGTCATTTCGCGAGCTCCGCGCTGTCTTCGCGGCGCCGAGCGATGTTCAGTGCGACGTCCTCGATCATGTCTTCCTGGCCGCCGATCGTCTTGCGTTCGCCGAGTTCAACGAGAATTTCGCCGGACGGCACCCCGTACTTGTCGCCGGCGCGTTTCGCGTGCAGCAGGAACGAGGAATACACGCCGGCATAACCCATGATCAGCGAGTCACGGTCGACCCGGACCAATTGATCCATCAACGGGACGACGATGTCCTCAGCGACGTTCATCAACTTGAATACATCGACATTCGTGATCGCGCCCATGCGATGCAGCACCGCATTGAACGCCTCGAGCGGGGTATTGCCCGCACCGGCGCCGAGCCCGGCGGCGGAGCCGTCGATACGATTCGCGCCCGCATCGACCGCCGCGAGTGAATTCGCCACGCCCATCGCCATGTTGTGGTGACCATGAAAGCCCAGCTCCGTGTCCGCTTTCAAGCCTCCGCGCAACGCTGCAATCCGCGCGCTGACATCATCCGGCAACATGTAGCCGGCGGAATCCGTGCAGTAAATGCAATTCGCGCCGTAGCTTTCCATCAGCAGCGCCTGCTCCAGCAGCTGCTCGGGACCAACCATGTGCGCCATCATGAGAAAGCCGACCGTATCGAAGCCGAGTTTGCACGCCGTGCCGATATGCTGTTCGGACACGTCCGCCTCCGTGCAGTGCGTCGCCACCCGCACCGTCGTGACGCCGCAGTCCTTGATCATGTGCAGGTGTTCGACGGTACCGATACCCGGGATCAGCAGCGCTGAAATTTTCGCCTGCTTCATTTCGGGGACGACGGCACGCAGATATTCTTCGTCGCTCGCGGCCGGGAAGCCGTAGTTCACGGACGCCCCGCCAAGCCCGTCGCCATGCGTCACCTCGATCAGCGGGACCCCCGCTTCGTCGAGCGCCTTTGCCACCTTGACCATCTGCTCGGGCGAGATCTGGTGCGCTTTCGCGTGCATTCCGTCGCGCAAGGACATGTCGTGCAACGTGACGCGTTTACCGGTTAAATCCATGGCGGTCTCCTTACGCGTTCGCCGCGGTTAATACGAGCGTGCCGTCGAGAATCTCCTCGGCGAACATCTCGGCCGTGCGCAATGCCGCGGCGGTCATGATGTCGAGGTTGCCGGCGTACTTCGGCAGGTAATCGCCAAGCCCCTCCACTTCGAGAAAAATCGATACGCGATTACCGTCGAACACCGGTCCGTTCTTCAGACGGTATCCCGGCACGTATTTCTGGACTTCCGCGATCATCGCGTGGACGGATTGCGTGATCGCGGCTTCGTCGGGCTTGTCGTGCGTCAGGCAGTGCACCGTGTCGCGCATGATCAGCGGCGGTTCCGCCGGATTCAGAATGATGATCGCCTTGCCCTGCTTCGCACCGCCGATCTTCTCCACGGCGCCGGCCGTCGTGCGGGTAAATTCGTCGATGTTCTTGCGCGTTCCGGGTCCGGCCGACTTGCTCGCCACCGTGGCGATGATCTCGCCGTAATCGACCGGCTGGATGCGCGATACGGCGGCGACCATGGGAATCGTTGCCTGGCCACCGCACGTGACCATGTTCACGTTCATTTCCTGTTTGCCGACGTGCTCTTTCAGGTTCACCGGCGGCACGCAGTACGGTCCGATAGCCGCCGGGGTCAGATCGATCATCAATACGCCTTTCGCCGCCAGCTTCGCCGCGTTCTCGGCATGAACATAGGCCGAGGTGGCATCGAATGCGATCTGGATATTGTCGCGTTCAACCGCATCGAGTAATCCGTCGACCCCGTCGTGGGTGGTTTTCATGCCTGCCGCGGCGGCTTTTTTCAGGCCGTCGGAATCCGCATCGATGCCAACCATCCACAACGGGTTGATCAGCTTGCTGCGCATTGCCTTGACCATCAGATCGGTACCGATATTGCCGGAACCGATGAGTGCTGCATTAACTTTCACGCCAGCCTCCTGTGTCTGTAGAAATTGTCGGACCGCGTGCTCATACGAAACGCGCGGACGCCTGGCCGATACCGCCGATTTCCATGTGCATCGCGTCACCCGGGCTCACGGCCTGCAACGGCACGAGCGAGCCCGAAAGGATCAATTCGCCCGCTTTCAACGCAATGCCAAACGCACCGAGCGTGTTCGCAAGCCACGTGACCGCGTTCACCGGCGAGCCCATCGCGGCGGCGCCGGCGCCGGTCGAGACGATTTCACCGTTCAGCGAGACGACGATGCCGCACGTCGAGAGATCGACATCGAGCGGACTGACGGTCTTGTCGCCGAGAACGATCGCGCCGCACGAGGCGTTGTCCGCGACCGTATCCTGGATTTTGATTTGCCAGTCACGGATCCGCGAATCGACGATTTCGAAACACGGCATGACGAAATCCGTGGCCGCGATCACATCGGCGTTCGTGACCCCGGGTCCTTCCAAATCCTGCTTCAGGATGAACGCGATCTCGCCTTCGGCTTTCGGCTGGATCAGGGTTGTGCTCGCCGGCACTTCGGCGCAGTTGCCGTAAACCATCTTGTCGGTGAGAAAACCGAAATCCGGCTGGCGCACGTTCAGCATGTCCATGACGACTTTGCTCGTGACCCCGATCTTCTTGCCAATCATCACCTCGCCGTCGGCGAGTCGCCGTTCGAGCATGCGGCGCGACACCGCGTAGGCGTCCTCGATCGTGATTTCCGGCGATTGCTCGGACAAGGGGGCGATAGTCGAGCGGTTTCGCATCGCCTCGTACAGGGCATCACCGTAGGCGGTGACTTTGTTACTCTCGAGAGCCATTGGGTTTTCTCTTGTTTAAAGCTTCAGGCAGACGTTGCGCAGTTCCGTGTAGAACTCGAGCGAATGCACGCCGCCTTCACGGCCAATGCCGGATTGCTTCGAGCCGCCGAACGAAGTGCGCAGATCGCGCAGGAACCAGCAGTTCACCCACGTGATACCGACATTGATTTTTTCCGCAACCCGATGAGCGCGCGATGCGTTCGTGGTCCAGATCGCGGTAGCGAGTCCGTATTGCGTGTCGTTCGCGAGCGCGATCCCTTCGGCTTCCGTGTCGAACGGCTGCACGTGGCAGCACGGGCCGAAGATTTCTTCTTTGATGATCGGGGAATCTTCCGGCAAGCCGGTCCAGATCGTCGGTTCGACCCAGTAGCCGCCGGCGTAGTCCGCGGGCATTTCGGGCACCCCGCCACCGGTGACGACCGTGGCGCCGAGCTCCCGCGCTTTCGCGTAGTAGCCGAGCACTTTTTCGCGCTGCTGACGACTCACGATCGGCCCCATCCCGGTAGCCTCGTCGCTCGGGATCCCGATTTTCAACTGTTCGGCCTTGTGCTTCAGTCCGGCGACGAACTCATCGAAGATCGAACGCTCGACGTAGATGCGCTCCGTGCCGAGACACACCTGGCCGCAGTTCGCGAACGCGGAGCGCGCCGTGCCCTCGAGCGCCTGGTCCATATCGCAATCGGCGAACACGACCGCCGCATTTTTGCCGCCGAGTTCGAACGAGACATCGCGAATACCCACCGCGGCATTTTTCATGATCGCGGTGCCGGTGACGGTCTCGCCGGTGAACGTGATCGCGTCGATCCCCGGATGCCGGGTCAGAAACTCGCCGGTCGAATTCGTGCCGAAGCCATTGACCACGTTGAACACGCCGGGCGGTACCCCGACTTCGTTCATCACCTCGCCGAGCAGCGTCGTCGTCGACGGCGTTTCCTCCGACGGTTTCACGACCACGGTATTGCCGCACGCGAGCGCCGGCCCGACCTTCCACGTCATCAGCAGCAGCGGCAGATTCCACGGTGAAATCACCGCGATGACCCCTTTCGGTGTGCGCACGCCGTAATTCAGCGCACCGGCACCGTCCGGTGTTTCCATGCGGAATGCTTCCGTCGGCACGTTGCGAATTACGTCGGCGAAGATCTTGAAGTTCGCCGCGCCACGCGGGATGTCGATGTGTCGGGCGAGCGAGTACGGCTTGCCGGTATCGCGGCATTCCGCCGCGAGAAATTCGTCGAAGCGTTCATTGATCCGATCCGCCACCCGGTGCAGCAGGTTTACCCGCGCCTCGACGGTCAGCTCGCTCCACGGTCCCGTGAAGGCGGCCTGTGCCGCACGCACGGCCGCATCGACATCGGCTTCGTCCGCTTCATGGATGAGCGCGAACGCCTTGCCGGTGACCGGATCAAAATTTTCGAACGTGCGCTGCGACGATGAAGCGACGTATTCGCCGTTGATGAAGTTTCTGATCTCGGGCAATTTGCTGCCCGTGGTCGCTTGCGCTGGCGATGCCATGTGCGTGTTCCTCGTTCGGTGCAGGCGGCGCCTAGGCCGCCTTGCTGTCAATGTCGGCGATGATAGATTGAATTTTGTGCCATGCCGCGTCACCGCGCGACGCGAGATCGGCGAGTTTTGCCGGCGAAAAATCGTCGGCTACCGCGCGCTGATACGAGTCGCGTGCACGGCAGCGCGCATACCAGTCGGCAACGTGCGGCCGGCTCGCATACCAGGCGCTCCAGCCGAACTGGTGCAGGGTTTGAAAGTACGGCGCCATCGCCGCGTCGGCGAGTGAAAATTCGTCACCGGCAATCCAGGCCTGCGTGGCCAGCAGCGTGTCGAGATCGGCAATCGTTTTTTCGTACACTCCAACCGCGTCGAGCACATCCGGGGCGTCGTAACCGAGTTTCAGCAGGCGCCGCTGGCGTTCACGGCGCGGTTTCTCCGGCACCTGGTCGATGATCCGATCCTGTTCCTCGGGGGACAGCGGTTTCAGTTTGTCCGCCATCACGAGCGGCCATTGCAGCGCGCCGCACGACGGATGGACCTTGTTGTCCACGTGTTTCATCCAGAATCGCATCTGCGCAACACGGAACGGGTCCGCAGGCCGCAGGCGCGGCTCGGGGTAACGATCTTCGAGGTATTCGGCAATGATCGACGACTCGATCACGGGTTTGCCGTCCTCGACGAGCGTCGGCACGACGCCGAGCGGGTTCAGCGCGAGGTAATCCGCGCTCAGGTTCGCCTTGCCAGGCAAATCGACATCGATCTTGTCCCACGCAAGGTTTTTCTCAGCAAGGATGATGCGGACTTTCTGCGAGCACGGCGACATCGGATGGGTATACAACTGGATGGTCATGCGCGAGTTCTCCCAGGTGCGGCAAACGGAGGTACCGGTTATCAGGCGGCTTCGATGACCGGGCCGCGGTACTTCGGCGAAGTATATCGATGAAATTTAAAAAAATCGATATTTTTTTAAATTATCGATACTATCTGTGCAGATGCACCGGCGGGATGCGGATCCGGTCCGCGCGCCAGGCAATCTCTGACAGGTAAAAAATGGCAAAAACCAACGGCAAGACCCTGAGCGAGTCCGCTTGCGACGCGTTGCGCCTCGACATCATTCGGGGGCATCTCGAGCCGGGAGCGAAACTCCGGATCGAGGAATTGCGCCAGCATTACGCAACCGGTGCGAGCCCGTTGCGCGAGGCGCTCAACCGACTTGCCGGTGAAGGCTTCGTCACGACCGAAGGGCAGCGCGGCTTCCGCGTGGCACCGTTATCGCTGAAGGATCTGCAGGACATAACACGCTTGCGGATCATGCTCGAATGCGAAGCGATCAGTGAGAGCATCCGTCACGGCGATGACGAGTGGGAAGCGAACATCGTTGCCGCGTTCCATCGCCTGTCGAAAATCGAGTCGGACCGCGAACACGGATTCGCCCAGTGGGAGAGTCGCAACCAGGAGTTCCACGAAGCCTTGATCGCGGCGTGTGATTCGGCCTGGTTGCTGAAGATCCGCCGCCTGCTCTACGAACAGCACAAGCGCTACCGGCTGATTTCGATCCTCGAACATGATGAAACCCGTGACGTAAACGCGGAACACGAAGCGATCATGCGCGCGGTACTCAACCGCGATGAAGCGACGGCCTGCGCGGCAACGGAATCGCATATCATGCGAACGGTCGAAACGACGCGCCTCGCGTTCGGCCACCTGCAAGCGGCAAAGGCGGACTGAGCGTTGCCGTCGCGACGGGCCGCGCGCCTGTCGCAACCGGGCCGGATTCACCGGCGCCACCTGCCGCCGGGATCGCTGTGCACATCAATCTGAAACCGCTGTTCGCTCTTCTCACGATGTCCCTGCTGTGGGGTTATGCGTGGACCGGATTGAAGATCGGCCTGCTCGATTGCCCGCCCTACGTGTTCGCCGCGCTGCGCATGATGCTCGGTGCGTCGTGCCTGTTACTCATCCTGCGTTTCACCCGGCACCCGTTCAAGCCGGAACGCGTACCGGAACTGCTGCTGCTCGGTCTCGTGCAAACGACGGCGCTGTTTACGCTGTCGACGTGGGCCGTTGCGCAGGGCAGCGCCGGCCGGGTCGCGTTTCTCGCCTACACGATGCCGTTTTTCACCCTGCTGCTGGCCTGGCCGCTGCTGGGCGAGAAAGTCCGGGGCATGCAATGGCTCGCGATTGCCTGCGCGGCGGGCGGCCTCGTCGCGATCGTGCAGCCGTGGCAGGCATCGGGAACGCTGCTCAGCAACGTGCTCGCGATCGGCGCCGGCATCGCGTGGGCGCTCGGCGCGATCATGGTGAAGCGGCTGCAGCGGCGGGCACCGATGGATTTGATCTCGATGACCGCCTGGCAGATGTTTCTCGGCTCGATACCGCTCATGGGCATCGCCTGGCTGGTCCCGGAAGCGGCGATCATATGGAGTCCGCGCTTCATCCTCGTGCTCATACTGATCGGGGTCGTGACCACGGCGTTCGGCTGGCTGTTGTGGGTTTACGTACTCGACAATATGTCCGCCGGTACGGCAAGCCTCGGCACGCTCGCCGCACCGGTCGTGGCGATGGCGAGTTCGCATTACCATTTCGGCGAACAACCCGACCCGATCGAACTCGGCGGCATGGCGCTGATCGTCACCGCGCTGCTCGTTCTCAGCGTCAACGCACTGCGCGGGCGCCGCATACCGCCAAGCGTCACGGTCCAGGCGGATGGCGGGTAAGCGGTTGGTGTGGTAATCGGGTGGCCAGCACGGACATAATCCGGCGATGACACAGCAATCACGCCTCGGCTTTGCCGGGTTCGGCCTCATGGGTAATCCGCTCGTCGCGCGTCTGCTCGCGGCCGGCCATTCCGTGCACGTCTGGAACCGCTCGCCGGACAAGCTCGAGCGCGTGCTCGCGGCCGGCGCTACGGCGGCCGCGACGCCGGCCGCGCTATTCGAACCCTGCGACGTGGTTTTCCTGTGTCTCGCCGACACGCAGGCGGTGCACGACGTCGTGTTCGGTGAGCACGGGCTCGCGAGCGCACCGCCCGCGCATGCATCACCGCGCCTTGTGATCGACCTTTCGAGTATCGAGCCGGGTGCAAGCCGCGACATCGCCGCGCGCTTGCGCCGCGCGAACGGCGCCCACTGGGTGGATGCGCCGGTCTCGGGCGGGGTCATAGGCGCTGAGCAGGGCACGCTCGCGGTCATGGCGGGCGGCGATCCCGACGATGTCGATGCCGCGCGCCCGCTCATCGCGGCGTTCGCGCGCCGCTGTACGCACATGGGCCCCATCGGCGCCGGGCAACTGACGAAGCTGTGCAACCAGATGCTCGTGGGCTGTAACGTCCTCGTCCTCGCCGAAGTGATGGCGCTCGCGCGCCGCGCCGGTATCGATGCCGAACGGCTGCCGGCGGCCCTGGCCGGCGGCTTCGCGGATTCGATCCCGCTGCAGATGACGGGGCCGATGATGGCGACCGATGCGACGCAGCCGCTGCGCTGGCGCGTGCGCACCTTGCTGAAGGATCTCGATACTGCGATCGCAAGCGCACGCGAATTCGACAGCGCAACCCCGCTCACCGCGCTCGCCGCGGAGCAGTTGCGCGCACACCCCCTCCCCGACGCCGACCCGGCAACACTCGTGCGGCTGTATCTCGACGCTGTCGGATTCCCCGATGACGACCGGTGACCGCACCGGTGCCGCCCCCCGCCTCGCGCTGAACGTGTCGCTCGTGTTCACGGAGCTGCCGCTCGCCGAGCGCTTCACCGCCGCGGCGGAACTCGGATTTCGCGGGGTCGAGCTGCAGTTTCCCTATGCCACGCCGGCGGCGACGCTCGCCCGCGCCGCGCGACGTGCCGAGGTCGACATCGCGCTGATCAACGTCCCCGCCGGTGACTTGCTGCACGGGGGCACGACCCCGGCCGCGGATCCCGATCGCGAGGCGGAATTCACCGCCGCGCTCGCGCAGTGCGAAACCTACGTGCGCGAGCTGCGCCCGGCGTGCGTGAACGTGCTGGCCGGTCCGCGATCGGCGGCGCATTCGCGTGCGCACTGTCTCGCGGTGTTTCGCGCGAACCTCGCACGCACCCGCGACCGCTTCGCCCCGCTCGGGGTGACGACCGTGTTCGAAGCGATTAATACGGTCGACATGCCGGGGTTTCTGCTCGACGGTACCGCGGCGCAGTGCCGCGTGCTCGACGCACTCGGCGACGATCATCTGCGACTGCAGTACGACGTGTACCACATGGCAACAATGGGTGAAGACATCGAGGGTTTTGTCACCCGGCATGCCGGGCGAATCGGTCATGTGCAGTTCGCCGATGTTCCGGGTCGCGGTGAGCCTGGAACCGGGACGCTCGATTTCGCCGGGGTCTTCGCGGCGCTGGACGCCGGTGGCTACAGCGGCTGGCTGGCCGCCGAGTACCGTCCCTCGGTCAGCAGCGCGCGCAGTTTCGACTGGCTCGCACGGCCACCGTTCCGCGCCCGGCTCGGCTGAGCGGGGCGCGCCACGGCTCGGGCCGTCATCAGCCGTCGCCGTGAAAAAAATTCAGTTCGATCGTCACGCCTTCCGGGTCTTTCACGAATAACTGCGACAGCGCGAAGTCCGGCACTTCGTTGCGCCGGAAATCGATCCCCTCGCGTTCGAAGCGGGCGATGAAATCGTCGATATCGCGCCCGCGAAACGCGATGTGATCAACCGGTCCGGTCGATCCGCTCGCCCGCTGCCCGGCTTCATCGCCAACGACATAGCCACCTTCGAATTCGCTGTTGCCGACATGCACGACGGGCCGGTCCTCAAGATAAAACCAGTGTCCGGGGAAATCGAAATCGGGGCGCGGCCCGGCTTCGAGTCCGAGTATGTCGCTGTAAAAATGGCGCGACTGCTCCAGGTCGCTGGCGTAGACGAAATAATGATCGAGGCGGTCGAGTGGCATTGGATGCTCCCGTGGGTGTGCGGACGGTATGCCTATTATAGACAGCGCCGGTACGGTGCGTATCGAACCCGCACGTGCGCGCCGGGCGTTCGTTTCAATCCGGTTCCGCCCCGGTCGAGCGCTGGCGCCCGAACTCCTCGCGCATCAACTGCTCGAAATCGCGGCGCGACTGGATCACGCTCTCGCGCAGGCGATTCGGTTCGTCGCGCAGATCGAACAGCCGCTGCAGCATGTCCTCGTCGTGACGCCGGAACAGGGTCACGGCGTCGTAGGCATCGGCGGCGGAAAAGCCGAGCTGTTTCAATACGCGCTCCGTCAGCGCGAGCGAGGAAAAGAACGTCTCGCGTTCCACTTCGTACACGCCGCGCTCGAACAGGTCGTAGGCGTGCGTGCGGTTGCGCGCGCGCGCGACGAGCGGCAGATCGGGGTAATGGGCCTGTACCGTGTCGACGATACTGAGCGTGGCGGCCGGATCATCGCAGGCAACGACGAGCAGGCGGGCATCGGCGATGCCGGCCGCCTCGAGCAGGTCGAGGCGGCGTGCGTCGCCGTAATACGCCTCGTGCGCGAACCGGCGTGACAGTTCCACCTGGTCGGGATCATTGTCGATCACCGTCGCCGGAATATCGTTCGCGATGAGCATGCGCGAGATTACCTGGCCCATGCGGCCCACCCCGATGATGATTACCGGGTTGTGCGCGATCGCCGTGTCGGGCTCGGGTTCCGCGACGTTCAGGCGTGCCGCGATCACGCGTTCAACCACGAGCATGAGCAACGGAGTCAGCACCATCGACAGGCTGACGACGACGATCAAAGGCCCGCTGATCTGCGGCCCGATCAGGGCCAGCTGCCCGGCGAGCCCGAAGATCACGAACGCAAACTCGCCAACCTGCGACACGAGCGCGGCAAACATGAGCGACTGATTCGTGCTCATACGGAACAGCCGGCCGATGGCGAAGAGCACGACGAACTTGATTACGAGTACCACGAGCACGAGCGCCGCGATAAGTTGCCATTCCCGGGTCAGCACGCGAATGTCCGTGGACATCCCGACGGCGATGAAAAAGAGCCCCATGAGCAGGCCCTTGAACGGTTCGAGCTCAATTTCGAGCTGTTGCCGGTACTCCGAATCGGCGAGCACGACCCCGGCGAGAAACGTACCGAGCGCCATCGACAAACCGACCGCCTGCATCAGCAGCGCGATTCCGATCACGAGCAGCAGCGCAAATGCCGTGAAAATTTCTTTCAGACCGGTTTTCGCGATGATGCGGAATATATGTCTGGCGACATAGCGACCGCCGAACAGGATCAGGAAGATCACCGCCGCGACATGCACGATCGCAATCCAGTGTGTACCGGACGTTGCCGCGGACCCGGCCGCCAGCAGTGGCAATACCGCCAGGAACGGAATGACCGCGAGATCCTGGAACAGCAAGACACCAAATGCTGCCTGCCCCGCGCCGGAGCTGACGAGATGCTTTTCCGCGAGCAGTTGCATCGCCATCGCGGTCGACGAGAGCGCAAATGCCGCCGACACGATCACGAGCGTCGTGCGATCATCAATGAAGACACTGCCCGCGGCCGCGAGCAGGGCAGCGGAAACGATCACCTGTAGCGCACCGAGGCCGAAGATCGCATGACGCATCGCCCACAAACGCGACGGCTTCAGCTCGAGCCCGATCAGGAACAACAACAGAACGACCCCGAATTCCGAAAAATGCAGAACCGTCTGTGCGTCGCTGATCAATTGCAGGCCGTAAGGGCCAATCGCGATACCCGCCGCGAGGTAGCCGATCACGGACCCGAGTCCGAGACGTTTTGAAATCGGCACCGCGACGACCGCGGCGCCGAGGTACACGACGGCATCGATGAGTAGGGATTCAGTCGCCATGCATTACGTTCCGGCTGCGCGCAAGGCCGGAATCATAGCGGACAATCCGGCAGCGACCGAACGCGATCGCGGCATGCGGCGCCGCGGGCCCGGTCCACCCGGGGGCGATTCGCGCTCCGGCATCGTCGCAGCGCGAATATATTTCCGGTCGGCCTGCCTAGGCGCGGACGCGCGAGCGACCGGCGGCGATGACGCCGATCCCGCTCAGCAATAACCACACCCCGGCCGGTAGCGGCACGGCGGTCAAACCGGCGACGTTACCGGCCGAGAACGCGAGGCTCGCCGTATTGAACGCATCGGCTGTACCACCGCGGGTGCCGCTCACGACGAGGTTCGCCCAGATAAAAATCTCATCGCCGTCGTTCAGGGTAAACGAGACGGATTGCGTCACCGATTGCGGCCCCTTGTCGAACAAATCGAGGCCGAAGTAATCGATCGTGGTCTCATCGAGCAGGCTTGCATCCGGAGTTAATGGCACTATTTCGAACGCGAATGTGCCGTAATCCGTGGAAAAGTCGAGGTCCGGAGCGAGCACGACAACGAGATTGGCAACCAGCGACGCGTCGGGAGAGTCCGGCGGCGTCGTCGGGTCATTGACTTCACCGTCGAGCGTCAGGTCGAGCGTGAAACTGCTCGCAGCACCGTTGTAGATGTACTTGCGCATCCCCGCGGCCTCGCCACCGACCCGCGAGTCCGGGCCGGAGTACGCTTCGGCGCGCAAGATCGGCAAACCGGCGCCACCGCCATTCAGTGCCGCGGAGGCCTGGCCGTTGCCGTCGATGTTGGACAGTGAAGAATATGACGAAGTGAACCCGCTTCCGCCATCGATATCGAACGCGGACGAACCGCCGCTACCGCCGCAGAAGCTCGGACACGGCGATAGCGTCGAGATTCCCGTCGCTGCCGCGACGTCGGCAGCGAGCGTCGGCGTGGATGCAAAGATGAGTGAAGCGGCCGCAAGCAAGCGCGGCATATGACGTGTGCCCATTCGTAACTCCCTTTAATGTTCTGGTGTTCCCTACTCGCTGTCAGCATACGGGCCCGGTACGGGAAAGATCCACCTCGGCACGGCGACATGAACGGTAATCGGTCATATTTCGAATCATTCGGCGAGGTTCGCTACACTGCAGCGTTCCGGATGTAGGCCACAGGGTGGCAGGCAGCGCGAGCGGCGACTCATTTACCGTCGCCGCCGCCGCGGCCAGCAGCCCGGATTCCGTCACGACACGACACCGAGGGGAACGATTCATGTCAGCGACTTTCCGCGATGATCTGCAGGATCTGTATCAGGGTGAAATCATTGGCGAGGCGCTGTTCGATCGCATGCTCGAGTTCTACGACGACCCCGTTCAGCGCTACAAAGTGGCGCTGATGCTGCAACTCGAAACGGAAACGAAAGCACGCCTGCGTCCGGCAATGCTCGAACTCGGCGCCGACATCCGCGAACTCGATGCATCGCGCGAAGCCGGATTGACCATGGCCGCATCGCTCGCCGGTAAACCCTGGGCCGAGGCGATGGCAACGCTGCATGAAGCGCTGACCCCGTACGTCGAACGCTACACCGCCATCGCCGCGAACGCGCCAGCGCGATATCGCGAACTCGCGCAATCAATGGTACGCCACGAAACCGCGCTGCTCACCCTCGCCGCCTGCGAGGCTGCCGGCGACGGCGCGAATTCCGCCGTCGACATCATTGCGCAGTTGCAATACCCGTTGCCCGCTCCCGCATAGTTCAACCCGCCGTGCACCCGCTTTGCCGATGCGGCCTTACCACGCGGGCGCCGGCGCCCACCCCGCTACGACCGCGGGCAGCTTATGGCACAATGCGGCGAATAGCAGCATGACACGGTCGGGCCGCGGACCGGTCCACGCACAATAAGAACAACACGGTACACGTCCCGATGAGCAATCCTGACGACGAAATCGCGCGCGACACCGCCGCGAATGCGCATGCCTACTGGCGGGCGAATCTGAAAGTAATCGGGCTGCTGCTCGGTATCTGGTTCATTGTGTCTTTCGGCTTCGGCATTCTGCTCGTCGAGCCGCTGAATTCGATCCGCTTGTTCGGTTTCAAACTCGGGTTCTGGTGGGCGCAACAGGGCTCGATTTACGTTTTCGTCGTGCTGATCATCGTGTATGTCATCTGGATGCACCGCATCGACCAGCGTTTCGGCGTGAGTGACGACGACCGGAGCGCTGAGTGATGGATACGCAAACGCTGACCTATTTGTTCGTGGGCCTGAGCTTCACGCTGTATATCGGCATCGCGGTCTGGTCGCGCGCCGGCTCGACGAACGAGTTCTACGTTGCCGGCGGCGGGGTTCACCCGATGGCGAACGGCATGGCCACGGCAGCCGACTGGATGAGCGCCGCGTCATTCATCTCGATGGCTGGGATCATTTCGTTTCTCGGTTACGACGGATCCGTCTACCTGATGGGCTGGACCGGCGGCTACGTCATCCTCGCCATGTTACTCGCACCGTACCTGCGCAAGTTTGGTGAGTTCACGGTGCCGGATTTCATCGGTACGCGCTACTACTCGAACGTGGCGCGATTCGTCGCTGTCGTCGCCCTGATCATCGTCTCGTTCACTTATGTCGCCGGACAAATGCGCGGGGTCGGGATCGTTTTTTCCCAGTTCCTCGACATTCCGATCACCTGGGGTGTCATCGTCGGCATGGCGGTTGTGTTCATGTATGCCGTACTCGGCGGCATGAAGGGCATTACCTATACCCAGGTTGCGCAATACTGCGTGCTCATCTTCGCCTATCTCGTGCCCGCGATTTTTATTTCGCTGCTGATCACCGGGGTCGCCGTACCACAAATCGGCCTGGGATCGGTCGTGAATGACGGCTCCGGGGTCGCCGTGCTCGAACGTCTCGATGCGACGCTCATCGAACTCGGCTTCGGTCCGTATACACAGGGCACAAAATCGACGATCGATGTGTTCGCGATCACGCTCGCGCTGATGCTCGGCACTGCCGGGCTGCCGCACGTGATCGTGCGCTTCTTTACCGTGCCGAAAGTCTCGGACGCGCGAAAATCTGCCGGCTACGCGCTGTTTTTCATTGCCCTGTTGTATACGACCGCACCGGCGGTCGGCGCGTTCGCGCGCCTGAATTTCATCGATACCGTGCACAACGAGACGTATGCAGGGGTCGCGAACTGGTTCAGGAACTGGGAGAACGTCGGACTCATCGGCTGGCAGGACAAAAACGGCGACGGCCGGATCCAGTACGGCCCCGGGGCCCCGTTCGACGGCGCACCCGCATTTGACGGCGACAGTCGCGGCGCGGCCGGGCAACGGATCGTCACGAACACGCCGACCACGGCGACGAACGAGGTCTATGTCGACCGCGACATCATGGTGCTCGCAAACCCCGAAATCGCGAATCTCCCGCCCTGGGTCATCGCCCTCGTTGCCGCGGGCAGCCTCGCGGCGGCGCTATCGACGGCCGCGGGCCTGCTGCTCGTGATCTCCGCCGCGGTATCGCACGACCTGCTGAAGAAAACGTTCGCGCGCGGCATGAGTGACCGCGAGGAATTGCTCTACGCCCGGCTCGCCGCGGCCACCGCGATCGGGATCGCGGGCTACCTCGGCATCAACCCGCCCGGTTTCGTCGCCCAGGTCGTCGCGTTCGCGTTCGGGCTCGCGGCCGCGTCGCTGTTCCCGCCGATCCTGCTCGGTATTTTCTCGCGCCGCATGAACCTCGAAGGGGCGGTGTGCGGCATGCTGACGGGACTCGTGGTCACGTTCGGCTACATCGGCTATTTCAAGTTCTACGCGCCCGAGCTGAACACGGCGGCGCACTGGTGGTTTGGCATCTCGCCGGAAGGCATCGGTGCGCTCGGTGCGGGTCTGAATCTCGTCGTTGCGTGGACGGTCGCGCTGCTCACAGCGCCGCCGCCGGAGCATGTCCGGCGTCTCGTCGAGGATATTCGCCTGCCCGCCGGGGTGGGCCGTCCCCACAACCACTGAGCCCGCCCCTGCGCCGTCGGGTACCGTCCCGATGGCGCGCGGCCCGGGACTTACGTCACGACGGTGAGGAAATTCTCGTTCAGCTTGCGGTCGTGGTAGAAAATCGCCTTGCCGAGTTCGTCCGCCGTCCACGTGATCGGTTCGCGATCCGGATACCACATGTAATCGCCACAAAATACTTCATTGCGATTGCCGGAAGGGTCGAAGAAATAGATCGTGCGCCCGCGCGTGATGCCGTGACGCGTGGGTCCGATATCGATCGAGATCCCCTTCATGCCCATGAGGTCCGCCGCGTGGAGCAGCTCTTCCCAGCTGTTCAGCAGAAACGACGCATGATGGAATTTCGCCGGCTCGGGGTAATCGATGAATGCGATATCGTGTGCCTTGTTCGAGCAGGACAGGAACGCACCGATCATATTGTTTTCCGGATCGATGACCCGCTCGGTCAGGCCGAAGCCGAGCACGTTGACGAAGAAGTCCACGACGTCCGGGATATTCGGGCCATACAGCAGACAATGGTCGTAGCGGTTCACCTGCATGCCCTTGAGACCTTCCGGCCACGGATCGGGGTTCAGGCTGCCGAGGAGGTTGCCGACGTAGTCCTTCTCCGCATACAGCTCGATCGCGTGTCCGCTCGGGATCTCGAAGCGGATCCGGTGGCCGCAACCCGTGAGCTCGCCGGCCGGGATGCGTTCCACCGCGCAGCCGTAATCGCGGATCGCCGCTTCGAGACGATCGAGGTCCGCGGTGCTGTGCACCTTGAAGCCCATGAAATCCATGCCCGGCTCATCCGCTTCGCGCAACACGATCGAAAAACAGTCGTGTTCGTCCCAGGCTTTCAGGTAGACGCGGCCCTGGTCATCCTCACCCGTTTTGATCATGCCGAGATACTCGACGTAGTGAGTGACTGCCGGCTCCATCTCGAGTACCCGGATGCAGGTGTGACCGGGTCGCATTACACCGTGAAATGACATGACGTGTTCCTCCCCAAAGCTGTGTGGCTGCCGGCCCTCATTGTGGCCAGTCGAATTTATCGGTTCAATTGCTTTTGCAGTAAGCCGAGCGGGCGGATCGTCAGATCACCCTCGGGCAGTAATTTGCACGCGAGGCAAATGCCCGCGGCCTCGTCGGCCTCGCTCACCTGGGCGCGGCTCATCTTGAGGGTACGAAACTCGCCGCTGCCGAGCACCTGTACCCGACAGATGCCGCAGCCGCCGCCCCGGCAACCCACCGGGATCCCCCGGCGTCCGAGCCGTTCCATCGCGAGCAGTACATTCTGACCGTGCCGGCACGTGAACTGTTCCTGGCTGTCGGCGATCGCTATCGTGAAGACCCGCTCGTCCGCCGTCATGGTCAGAACTTTTTGAACAACGCGCTGCGGCGCGGCGGTTCGGCGCCGTCGGCGGCGGTCAGAAATGATTCCATGAAGATGTGCTGCTCGAACAGGCGCCCCTGCATCAGGCTCGTAATACACGCGTCGATCATCGGTGGCGGTCCGCACAAATACGCCTTGTGGCCCTCGAAGCGCTTGTCGAAATGTTGCTCGGCGAGTTCGTGGACAAATCCGCGCGGCCCGGTCCAGCCGTCGTCACCGCCGGGTTCCGACAGCGCCGCGACATACGTGAAATTCGCGTGTTGCGCGGCGAGCGATGTGAACAGTTCCGCGTAGTACAGCTCCGCAGCCGAACGCGCGCCGTAGAGCAGCGTGATGTCACGCGGATCGCCGGACTCGAGCAGGTCGAGGATCATCGATTTCGGACTCGACAGCCCGGAACCGCCGGCGAGAAAAATAATCGGCTCGGGAGCGGACTTGCGCACGAAGAAGCGTCCGAGCGGTGCCGTGAACGACAACTCGTCGCCGACGTTCAGTTCATTGTGCAGGTAAGTCGTCGCCGCACCGCCCTCGACGATGCGCACGTTCAGTTCCAGCGAGTTTGGCGACGACGGCGCGCTCGCGATCGAGAACGCGCGCGGATGTTCGAGCCCGGGAACGTGCAGATTGATGTACTGCCCGGCCTGGAATTCGATCCCCTCGCCGTCGACATCGATCCAGATCCCCTTGATCGTCGGGGTCAGTGATTCGATCCGCGACACCGTCCCGACCCGGTCTTCGACCGCGATCTGGCGGGCGTCCTCGTCCTCGTCGATCTCCGCTTCGATGACGACATCACACTGCAGCGTCGCGCAGCAGGCGAGCGTCTTGTTCTCGTCACGTTCGACGTCCATGAGCGCGAACGGCGAGGCCTCGTTGTGGTCGACCTCCCCTTCGAGCACATCCACCTTGCAGGTACCGCAAAGCCCGTGGTTACACGCGTAGGGCAGCCAGACTCCGGCGCGCAGCGCGGCGTCGAGGATCGATTGGCCATCCTCGACTTCGATCGTTTCGCCGAGCGGTTCGATCGTCAACTGAAAACTCACCGGCCGAACCTCAGTTGCCGACGCCGTGCATGCCCTCGAGCCCCGGCGATCTGACCTGCAGGTAAGCCATGTGTCCGATCCCGTTTTCCTTCAGGGTCTTGTCGAGATCCGGCTGCCACGGTTGCTGATCGAACTGCCATTCGAGCGTTTCGATGTCGAGCTTCGCGGTATCCGGATGCTGGGCATAATCGGGCTTGAACATCTGTTCCATGAAATCCCTGAGCTTCAGATCCACCGGCGCGCGATACGCCGACGGACACGCATACATGAGATGCTGTTCCCACTGGATGTAGAAGTTGATGTCCCCGCCGTAGCGCGCTTCACGATTCTCTGATTCGAACTCGTAAGCGTCACCGAGATGTTTCACCGTCATGTCGGTACTCCTTTTCAGGCCGCTTCGTCGGAATTCGCCTGCGGGGTCGGCTGTTGCGCCGCCCACGCTTCCCAGTTGCGGTGATCCGGCGAGCCGCGGTACTCGCCCGTATCCACGTCTTTGTCGAGGTGCAGCCACGCCGCGTACTCGAAAATATTCGTCGCCCCGCCACATTCGCCGCGGTAGATTTGTTGCGGCGGGATGAGTGCCTGGACGTATTTTTGCGGTTCGCGGCGGAAGATGTCCGCGCAACCATCCGAACAGCAATGATGTTTCGTATCGGCCCACTCGACGATGCGAACGCACTGTTTCTGCGGATCGTCGGGCTCGGTGAAGAACACCGGGATCTGGCATACCTGGCACACCATCGGCAGGCGGTTGTTGAAGTAACGCTCACCGGCCTGCTCTCGCTCGCGAAAGAACTCGAGTCGCGGACGATACATCGTGTCGAACAACGTGCCGTATTTTTCCGACATCCAGTCGAGTTCCGAATCTTCCGGCACCCAGGTATGCAGCGAAAGCGCGTTGCTGTACTGGTACAGTGTAGCCCACAGCTCGTGGGTCAGCCGGTTCTTCTCCTTGCTCGCCACTTCGTGATGCTTCGGCAATTCGATACCGTAACGACTCAGATCGTGGAACAGGGCGATGCCGTTTTCTTCCCAGTAGATTTCCCACGCTTCCTTCCACGACATGACTTTCTTCGGCAGCATGTAATCCATCATCGTGCCGACGAGACCCAGCAGCCGGTATCCGCGCCAGAACCACTTGTCCAGCCAGCCCTGAACGATCGGTACGTTGTCCTCGTGCTGTTCGAGCATGAACTTGACGACTTCGAGACCGAGCGTCATATGACGCGACTCATCCGATTGCGCGGAAAATCCGAACGTCGTCGTCGCCATATCGCCGTTGTAGGCCGCGCCGGACACGAACGGCATGAACAGCAGGTTCGTCAGTACGTATTCGAACGCGAATGAAATTGACGTGACGAATTCGAACGGGCCGGCACTCATCGCGTCTTCGAAAAAGCTCTTCGGAATCGACAGATACCAGGCGCGGTCGCGGATATGCGCGAAGCCGTGCATGCCGTTGAAAAACTTGTTGTAGTGACTGAATGCGTGCAACTGCGTCTGCGCATGACGCAGTTCGTCGATCGACTGCATCTGACAGGCGACGCGCGCGCCGGCGCCGCGGAACGAGCGTCCGGCATGGGCGAACCCGCGATGCGCCGCGTATTCGAGCGGGGTGATGCCCTGGATCCACAGTTTTACCGCGCTCATGTAGCGTGCATCGCTGATGTTGAGCTGACCGTTGTTCTGCTGGAATGCATCGAGGATCGCGTACAGCTTGCGCTCTTTTTCGCTCTGGTATTTCCAGTACGAATCCATGGTCAGACGGAACGGGTCTTCCCACTTGTCCCAGTCGACGATCTTGATGCCCTCGTAGTTATCGTAGGGGAAAACATCGTCCATGGGCTGGTACGTCGTTTCCCAGTCCAGCCCGCGGGTCATGAGGCTGTACTTTTCTTTCAATCCGAGGCGCTTTGGTTTAGCCATGGGTTTCCCTCTCGCAAGACATTCGCTGGTTCGTTTGAATCGATCGCGCGGCAGTTAGCTGCTCCACGCGATCACGAATTCGTCATCGTCTTCATCGACGTTACCACCGAGTGAGACGAGGTTGATGTGCATTTCCTGCAGGTCGAACTCGCGACCGACCTTCTCTTCGACCGTTTCGCGGCGTACGACGAGCCGTCCGGGACAGTCGATTTTCACCATGCCGGGCGTTTCGTTCGCCACCGCATCGGGATTGTCTTCGAGGATCGCCTCGATGATCGGCTGGGCCTCGGAATTGTTCTGAAACGCGATAAAAACATTGTCGGCCATGTGCTAAAACCCCGCTTCGTTAAACGTTGAGCCCGGCTTTCGCCGCGCGTGCCATGAGGCGATCCATCACTTCATCGACCTCGGCTGCACCGACGCCGTTGAACGCAAGATCCGCGAGCGGCTTCAGCGCACCCTGAACACGCGGCACCCATTTCGCGATCCAGCCGGACAGCAGCGCCTTGTTGTCGTCGGACTCCTGCGCCGCGCGCTTGATCACCGCATCGACCCAGCGAGAAGACTCCGCGAACCACTCGTCGGTGAACTCGTTCATCATCGAGAACGCGGCGCCGCCGGCCTGCGCGACGGTGGCGTCGAAGCGATCGAACACGAGCGGGTACAGCGCGCCGTCGATAAGAAAATTCTGCAGCACGTGCAATTCGAACCAGTCCTTCGTCACCATCGCCTCTTCGACGAGAGCACGCATCGGCTGCCAGCGTGGATCGTCCATCCACAGTGCCTTCGCGTCATCGAGCGCACCCGCATCGTTCTCCGCGAGTATCAGCCCGATACGCGTGAGGTATTGCGCCACCCCGAGGTTGTCCATCATTTGCAGCGAGGCGGCCGAGGTCATCGGCGCGCCGAAACCGTAGGCCGCGATATAGCTGTTGTTCGTGTTCGCGCCCCACGCAACGTGACGCAACGGGACGACGAGACACTGCACTTTCTCGCGGATCGCGGGGTCGAGGCTCGCGAGCAAGCCGCGCGATTCGACGAAATTCAGATTCTTCTCCTGCGAATCCTGCTGCTTGCCGCGCTGAATCGTCCACGTGCCGTAGTAGTACTGCCGCGGGTCGATGAGGTCGTCGAAATCCGCCATCACGATCGCCGTGCGCGCCGGATCATAGAGCAGCTTGTCCGGGTCCCAGGTCGGGCGGTAGTGCAGATTCACCTGCGGCTGCAGACCCCACACGGCTTCCTGGTAGCGGGTGGCGGCCTTGCCCGGCCCGATTTTGTCCGCGATGTGATCGAACGTCCGGCGGATCGGCTCGACCGACGTGGTCTTGATTTCAATCGACATTAGCTCGTTTCCTCTGCGTCATCCCCAAAACGCCAGCGTCGCTCGCCGGCATCGACCGCGGCCCCCTCGGCCGGGCTCAGCACCCGCACCGCGTGTTCGCGGCAGAATTCCTCGAACGCGGCAGGCGGCAACGTCATTTCGAGATACAGACCCGGGTCGCCGATCGAAAACTGGAATTCGACATAGCCGCGATGGTCCGGATCCGTGATCCGGACATAGCGGGTGGCGGTCGTATCGGCGAGGTTCAGTTTCGTGACGCTGCCCATGGGCCTTAATTCAGTGCATATCCCCCGATTAGTGCACCAACTGTGCCAGCAAACGCTATCCCCCTGATCGCAATGACGATTCGCAGAATCCACACGGCTGTTGCGACGCACTAAATTGACGAAATCGTGAGGTCGCGAACCCTCGATTTTTATCAAATGATAAAAATCATCGATTTTCCGCACCCGTCCGACAGGCCCTAGCCCCGGTTCAGTCCGGACGTGCGTTCTTCTTCAGGCGATAGGCGAGTTGCGCCCGGCTCATTCGCAGCTGACGCGCCGCCGCGCTCAGGTTCCCGTCCGCGCGCTCGACCGCAAGCGCGAGCAGGCGCGCTTCGAGTTCGTCGAAACTCAGGCCATCGTGCATCACGCTCTCGAGCAGGTTGTCGATACGGCTTGCATCGGCGTCGCGATCCGGGCTCGCGGTCGCGGCCGCCGCGGAACTCGGCGGCAGCAGGTTCTGCGCGTCGATCGCCTCACCGCTGCTCGTCAGGATCACGCCGCGTTCGATAATATTCTTCAACTCGCGGATGTTGCCGGGCCAGGCGTAGTCGAGCAGGCTCGACATCGCCCCGCTCGTGACCCGGGCGATGCGCTTGCCGTGCTGCGCCGAGTACTTGTCGACGAAATGCTGCACGAGTAACGGGATGTCGTGCAGGCGTTCGCGTAACGGCGGGATGAATACCGGATACGGATTCAGGCGATAGAACAGATCCGCGCGGAAACGGCCATCGGCCACGGCCGTTTCGAGATCGATATTCGTCGCCACGATCACGCGCACATCGACCCGGCGCACGGCCGTATCCCCGATCCGCTCGATTTCGCCCTCCTGCAGCACGCGCAGCAGCTTTGCCTGCGCCACGGGCGACAACTCGCTGACTTCATCGAGAAACAGGGTGCCGCCGTGGGCGCGTTCGAAGCGGCCCGGTCGTGAGCGACTCGCGCCGGTAAACGCGCCCTTCTCCACCCCGAACAGTTCCGACTCGATCAGATCCTCGGGAATCGCGGCGCAATTGACGGCGACAAACGCGCCGTTAGCGCGGGTCGACAGCTCGTGGATGCGGCGCGCGAACATTTCCTTGCCGACCCCCGTTTCGCCGAGCAGCATGACGGTCACCTGGCTCGCGGCGACTTTCTCGATCATCGCGAACGCGGCCTTGAAGCTCGCGCTCTCGCCGATCAGCTCACCGGCCGTGTCGTCATCCTGGCGCGCGGCGCGCAGCAATTCGACCTGGGTCTGCAGTTCGAGCAGTCGATCGGCGAGACTTTCCGGCTGGAAATACTTCAGATCCTGTTCCGCGTCGTCCCATTGCGCGACCGGTCGACCGATGATGCGACAGTGACGGTCGCCCTTCGCGCTGCACTCAACTTCGCGGTAGAGCACGAAGCTGCCAAACAATTCCGAGGTGTAGCCGGCGGCGTAACCGATCTGCATCCAGCACGCGGGTGCCGTATCCACTCCGTAGTGGGCACGATGGATCTCCGCCTCGTAGGAGTTCTCCCAGATGAATTCGCCTTCGCAAATCCCGCGCGCGACATTCATTTCGTATTTCACCGGGCGCACGTTCACGATCCCCTCGAGATTGTGCAATTGCGGGCCCATGATGTAGACGTCGTTGTCGCTCGCGTTCGGAAACAACCGCCGCACGAACACGGCATCGCGCGTGCCCGAGGCATAGCCCATGCGGGTCAGGACACCGCGCGCGCGATCATGACCGAGGGTTTCGATCAGTTCGCGACGCAATTCCCCCATCGCACCGGCGTGGACCATGATCATGCGCTGCTCGTCGAGCCAGATCTGTCCCGAGTCGGGCATGAAGCGCAAGCGTGAGCGCATCTCGGTGCCGGCTTTCAGATGCGGTCCGGGGCTGGACATGGCGGCGCTCCCGCGAGCTTCAAAATTTGATCATATCGTAAAAAGCCGCGAGCGGGTTTGCGCGATCAACGGCTTAGGAGATGCCGATCAACCGGCCCGACCCGTGCCGCGCAGCGCATGCAGCGTTACCAGCGCCGTCGTGAACAGGATCAGCGCGGTCGCCTGATGCGCGGCCGCGAGCGCCAGGGGTACGTGCAGCACGAGCGTCGAAATGCCGAGCGTCACCTGGGCGGCGGCCGCGCCGAGCATGGCGTGCGTCGCCAGCCGCGCACGGCGGGGAAAGCCGGCCTTGCGCGATGCAAACCAGAACCACACAATCAACGAGAACGTCGTGATCGCGAGCACGCGGTGGTCGAACTGCACCGTGACGATGTTATCGAAGAAGTTCCGCCAGACCGGTTCGAACGTCAACAAGCCGTACGGGATCCATTCGCCGCCCATGAGCGGGAACGTGCTGAAGGCGTAACCGGCCTTCAGGCCGGCGACGAAGCCGCCGGAAATAATCGTGACCGCAATCATTCCTGTCACTGCGGCGCCGCGGGCAAACCACCGGTGCGCCGGGCCATCGCGATCGCGAAAAAACAGGCCGAGCGCGATCCACAACATGTAAGCGTAGATCGTGAATGCGGCGGCGAGATGCGCCGTCAGGCGGTACTGGCTGACGTGCGGATTGTCGATGAGTCCGCTTTTGACCATATACCAGCCGAGCAGGCCCTGCAGTCCGCCGAGCAGGAACATACCGAGGTACTTCGGCCATGCGGCCGCCGGGATCGCGCCGCGCCAGAAAAAGATCACCATCGGCACGAAGAACACGACGCCAATCAGCCGCCCGAGCAGACGGTGCAGATACTCGAGCCAGAAAATCTCCTTGAACGCATGCACGTCCATCGCGTGATTGATTTTCTGAAACTCGGGCGATTGCCGGTAGGCCGCGAATTCCCGCAGCCAGTCGGCCTCCGACAGCGGGGGCAGGATCCCCGTCACCGGGCGCCATTCGACGATCGACAGGCCGGATCCCGTCAGCCTTGTCACCCCGCCGAGCATGACCATCGCGAACACGAGTGCGCAGCACACGAGCAGCCACGTACCGACGAGCGCGTTTTGCCTTGCGCTGACGGCAGTCATCGACTCGCGATCCCGGGTGCGTTCATACACACGGAATACGCGCGGGTGCTCACCCGCGGATCAACCTCACACCACATACGCTAGGCGCGGCGATAGTCGCGCGGGTGCTGAGCCTCACGGTAGCGCTTCAGCGCTTCCTTGCGGTCCGGCGACACCGGTTCAGCGGTCACCGGCGGCGGTGAAATGTCCGGCGGGTAGCAGCCGAGTTTTTGCTCCTCCGGTTTCAGCGGCGGGCGGAACACGAGTTCCCGGGCATTCGCTTTGTTCGCCGTCACGACCTTGCCGTCGGCATCGGTATCGAGATCCCACCACCACTTCTTGACCGGATTGATGCGCCCGTTACCCACCTTGTCATCGAACTCCGCGATCCACTTGCGCGCGAACGGCAGATGCATCGCGGCCCAGTGGAACGGTCGCTCCGCGAGGATGCCCTCGAGGTTGTATGGGCACGTCTTCATACAGCGCCCGCACATGGAACCGGCCGCGTTCGTGATGCGGTAGCGCGCACACTTTTCAACATCGGGTTTCCACATCTCGTAACCGTTGAACATGATTTTCTCGCCGAACGGGATCGCGGTGACCGGGCATTCGCGCGCGCACTTCGTGCATTTCGTACAGAAATCCTGCAGCCCGAAATCGATCGGCTGATCGACCGCGAGCGGCAGATCCGTCGTGATGATCCCGGATTTGAAGCGGGGACCGACAAACGGGTTCAGCACGAGTTCACCAATCCGCGACAGTTCACCGAGTCCGGAATTGAGGATCAGCGGAATATGCAGCACGTCCTGGTCCATGACGCTGTGCCCGCGTGCCGAGTAACCGAGTCGCCGGATCTGCTCGGACACGATGCCGCCGGTCAACTGCGCACGCAGGTAAGCGCGCATGCTTTGCGCGCCGGAGATCCAGTCATCGCCGCTCGCGCCCTCCATCGTCTCGTAACCCTGATCGATCAGGACGCAAATCGCATACTTGTGATACGGCTTGATTTCCGAACCATCGGTATCGTGCGAATACCACGCGTATTCGGGCACTTCGCAGATCCCGACCATGTCCGCACCGAGGTAATACAGTGCCGCCTTGACGGCCTCGGCGTTTTTTTTCGGGTCGTCGGTACCCGCCATTCGCGTGCCGGCTTGTTCGCCGTATTGCAGCGGCACCATACCGCCGAGCACGGGAATCATCGCGTGACCGAACGGGTTTTTCGTGATCATCCGAAAGCCATCGAGTTCCTTCTGCGCTTTCGCCCCGAGATCCCCCATCGCGGCGCGGATGAACATATCGCGCCGTTTTGGCGCGCGCGGGATGTTCGACGCGTCGACGATCGTGGTCGGCTCCGGCACCCGTTTTACGGTTTCCATTGGATAGGGACCGAGATGAAACGGGCGATCCCGGAACAACTCGCCGGCACGCCCTGAACGTGTACCCCCCAGCCCGAGCCACCATTTGAAACCCGGCGATTTCGTGCCGACTCCGGGCGCGAGCGGATCGTCGGGATGCAGCGCCATCGTCGTCGTCACGACGGCGAGGCCGAAGCGATCGCCGACGAACGGGTTCACGCACCTGCTCGCGCCATTCGCGCCGATCCGCTCGGCCAGCCCGCATTCCACGGCAAGCCGCTGCAGGTCGACATCGCGGGCCGTGGCCGTGTGCAGGCGTGATTCGAAACCGAGGAAGCGCAGGTAATTGACCATGACCGCGCCGACTTCGGCCGAGCGGATCGCGGCACGCTCGGCCTGCGTGCCGGCGATCCAGGCGCCGCCCGGCTCATCGCGATCAGGTTCGCGCGTGTATTCAACGAGGATCACGAGCGCATGGCTGTGCTGAAAATCCTGCGCCGCCTCGAGCGAGCGCGCCCACGCTTCACGGCCTTCGCGCACGCTCGTCTCGGCCATCACGTTGTCCGCGGAACCGGAACCATATTCACGCTCCGCCGCTTCGGCGAGCGCCGTATTGACGACGGGCGTGTCGAGCACCGCATCCGGTGGCAACGCGCACACGCCGGCCATGCTCGCGTCCATGTAATAGCACCCGGCTTTCAGATGCTCGCTGCGTTCGCGCAGATCGGCCGGGATTGGCGCTTCGGCCGGCGCCGTCGGACCAACCCGCATGCGGTCCATGATGTTGAAGTAATCCTGCATCGCATTGCCGATAGACAGCGGCTCATCGGGGTTCCCGACCCTGAACGGGTCCCCGCCCGCGCCGCCGCCAGCCGCAGGTCGACCGGCTTGGCGGGCGAGATCCTCGAGCGGAAACGGGCCCGCGCTGACGGGCCGTTTACGGTGCGAAAACAATCGAATCATGGTGTCCTCCGGCGGCTTCGGTGGGTGCATTGAGCGGATCGATGTTATTACGCGGTTCAGCGCGAATAAAGCCGCAGGCCGTGGCGCCCCGCGTGACTTGCGGCGATCGATCGTTCCGCCGATACTTCCCGGGTGAACTGGCGGCGAACATTTGGCACCTGCGCGCTCTGCATCGTCCTGCTCGTGCAGGGCATCGCCGCGGTCGCGGCCGCGCCCGCGTGCACCGGGCATGGCGCGCCCGCACCGGCCGGTATCGATGCCACGATGCCCACCGTGCACCACGCACAACACGGAGTCGCAAAGCATGCCGACATGAACGCGCCGGCCGACCATGCTGCGCACGCGCACACCGACCACCCTAGCTGCGACTGCGGTCAGGATTGTGCGCGCAGTTGCGCGCTGCACGCGCCGGGGCAATTTGTGCCGGATGAGCTGCTCGCGCTGCCCGTGCCGCACACGAATGTGTTGCCGCTGCATGCGGACGACTACCCGCGTCCGACCGTCGTCACCCCGCGCTTGCGACCTCCCACCGTGTCCTGAGCAATCGTTTCCACCGGCGCCATTGCGTCGGCCGATTGAACTCTCCGGGAGTCAACGAATGAAGTTTCCGCTACTGTTAGTCTGCGCGGCGCTCGTCGCGCTCGGGGGATGCGCCACCGCCCCCCCCTCGCCATCGTCCGATCACGTCGATGAACTCGTGACGTCACGGACCGGTGTTTCACCGCACGTGGCGCAACCGCGCGCCACCGCCGAATTCACGCTCGCGGTCCCCCCGGCCGGCCCACTCGGCGTGAACGACGCCGTGCGCATCGCGTTCATGAACAATCCGCGCCTGCGTATGGCGTATGCGCGGCTCGGCATCGCAGCCGCCGATGTGTTCGATGCGTCGCGTCTCTCAAATCCGTCGCTATCGCTCGGCGCGCTCGACAGCGACGCCGGCGGCGCCATGATGCGGATTAGCGCGGCGCTCGTACAAAACCTGAGCGATGCCTTGCTGCTGCCGGCGCGGCGGGAACTCGCCACCGCCGCAGCACGTCAGCGCGCCATCGAGGTTGCCGCGGATCTGTGGAACCTCGCGCAGGACGTCGGCGCGGCGCATGTCACGGCCGTCGGGGCCAATCAGCGCGCGGCGCTGCGCGCGCTCGCGGTACGCGCTACCGGCCTCGCCGCCGAACTCGCGCGGCGCTATTTCGCCGCCGGTAATATCAACCGTCTCGAGTTGACGCTCGCCGAGGCCGCCGTCAGCGAAGCCGAACTCAATGCCGCGATGGCCGTGGCCGACGCCAACGCCGCGCGGATCCGGCTGCAGCAACTGCTCGGCTTCCACGGCGAGCAGCAGCTCGAATTACCCGCCGGGCTGCTGCTGCCGGTGGCGAGCGAGGACGAACTCCCGGCGTTGCGGGCACTCGCCATGCACGAAAGCCTCGATCTGAAAGCCGCCGCGGCCGCGGTCACCGTTGGTGCGTCCGCGCTCGACATGAATCGCCGTTACCGCTACCTCGGCTCCATCACGGGCGGGGTCGAATTCGAACGCGAGAGCGACGGGGAGAAACTCGTCGGTCCGACCCTGAACCTCGAATTGCCCCTGTTCAACCAGGGACAGGGCCGCATCGCGCGAGCCGACGCCAGCCTCGCGCAACGGCAAGCGCGGGTCGACGAACTCGCGCTCGCGATCGAACACGACATCGCGGTCGCGCACACGCGCGTACTCGCGGCGCGCGAGCGGGTCGAAATATTCCGCCAGCGCTTCGTGCCCGCGAGGCGCGATATCGTGCTCAGAACCCAGGAAATGCAGAATTTCCAGATCGTCAGTCCGTTCGAATCGCTGCGCGCGAAGTCCGCCGAGTACGATGCTTATGACGGTTACATCAATGCCCTGCGCGATTACTGGCTCGCGCGCACCGCGCTCACGCGCGCCGTCGGCACGGCACTGCCAAGCAGTGCGCAGGCAAGCACCGTGCAACTCGACACCGCGAACCTGACCACCGCGCCAGGCGAGGCAAGCGGCGCGGGCGCCCGGACGCACGACAACAACGCGCATGAACACGCACACGGATCGGGGGCACGGCCATGAATCTTCGTCGCAGACTGCTACAACTTGCCGGGCTCGGTACGCTCGTCAACGCCACGACCTGGCCGTTGCGCGAGGCCGCCGCGGCGGAAGTGACACCGCCGCGCCCCGCCACGACCCCGGAGCGACATCCGGTGCGCCCGGTCCGCACCCCGAATGGCTGGACCCTGCCGCACACGATGAACGCGGGGGTGAAGGAATTCCATCTCGTCGCGGAAGAAATCGAGCACGAATTCGCCCCCGGTTCGAGCGCGAAGTGCTGGGGTTATAACGGCACGACCCCGGGTCCGACGATCGAAGCGAACGAAGGTGACCGGGTGCGGATCTACGTCACGAACCGGCTGCCCGAACACACGACGATACACTGGCACGGCCTGTTGCTGCCGAGCGGTATGGACGGGGTCGGCGGCCTGTCGCAGCCACATATCAAGCCCGGCGAGACCTACGCGTACGAGTTCGACCTGCAACAGCACGGCACCCATATGTATCACCCGCATGCGGATGAAATGGTGCAGATGGCGCTCGGCATGATGGGCATGTTCATCATCCATCCGCGCGGCGGCGAACCGCGACGCATCGACCGCGACTACTGCGTGTTGCTGCACAACTGGTCGCTGCATCCCGGCACGTACCGGCCGAATCCATCCGTCATGGTGGATTTCGACCTGTGGACGATGAACAGCAAGGTGTTCCCGGCGATCGAACCGCTCGTCGCCCGCACTGGTGATCGCGTACGCATCCGCGTGGGCAATCTGTCGATGTGGAATCACCCCGTGCACATGCACGGCGCGCAGTTTCACGTCACCGGTTCGGACGGCGGCCGCTGGTCCGAAGCGGCGTGGCGCACGGAATCGACGGAAATCGTCGGAGTCGGCCAGACCCGCGACCTCGAATTCACCGCGGTGCCCGGGGACTGGATCTTCCACTGCCACATGGCGCACCACACGATGAACGCGATGGGCCACGATGTGCCGAACCCGGTCGGGGTCGAGCAGGCGTCACTCGCCGATCAGATCCGCGAAATCCTGCCCGGTTTTACGGCCATGGGGAAAAGCGGTATGGCCGAACACCAGACACACACCGAAATGGGGCACCACCCGGGGCCCGAAAACACGCTGCCCATGATGATGGGTAACGGACCTTACGGTAACCTCGAAATGGGCGGCATGTTCACGATGATCAAGGTTCGCGACGATCTCGGCCGCGATGATTACCGTGACCCGGGCTGGTACGCCGGTGCCGCGAACGAGCGCGCGCGGCGCGTGAGCAGCGATCCGGACTGGGGTCGACCACGACGACCGCGCACGTGAACGAACGCGCGCCGTGCCGGGATTCGCGCCCGGCACGGCGCGCCCGTTCAGCCTTCGACAATGCCGATGATTTTCATCACCTCTTCCTGGTTCGCCTCGATCTGTGGCGACATCATCACTTTCGTGCCGAGTGTCTCGTACGGTTCGTCACACTGGAACGAGGGATCATGGGACACCGCGGCTTCGAACAGCGCGCCGGACGGGGTGCGCACGTAGATCGAATCGAAGTAGCCGCGATCCTTCACGTCGGAAAAATCCGTGTAGCCCATGCCTTCGACGAAGAATTTGATCTTGTCCTGCACTTCATGGCTCGGGCAGTTGTAGGCGACGTGGTGGATCGCCCCTTCACCGACGATCCAGCTGCCGCTCTTGCCCGCGGGCTCGATCTCGAAATCCGTATACGTCCCGCTGCCGCCGGCGCCCATCGCGTAGCGCACGAGATTACGGTCGTCCGCCTCGCGACGACTGCCCCAGCAGACTTCCATGAATTCGTCCATGAAATCCATGTCGCGCGTTTTGACCCCGTAGGCGTGGGTACCGCGGATCATGTTCTCGGCCGGCACCGGCCCGTGCGTCCGCGGCGCGCGCGTATCGTCGGCCACCCCGACCATCGACAGGCGGATATTGTGCGGTGAGCGGAAATCGAGATGCCTCTCGCCGAAGCGTTCCGTTTCCGTCACGGCCAGATCGTGCGCTTCGAGGCGATCTTTCCAGTACCCGAGCGACGACTCGGGCACCGACAGACTCACGTAGCTGACCTGGCCCACGCCTTCCGTCGCCTTGACCCCGGTGTGCGCCACCGGGAACGTCGTCAGCAAGGTGCTTTCCTCGCCGAGATCGTTGCCATAGTAGAAATGGTAGATCGGCATCGCGCCGTCGTAGAACAACGTGCGCTTGACGCACTTGAGTCCGAGCACTTTCGTGTGGAAATCGAAATCTTCCTGCGGTTTGCCGACACCGATGGTGATGTGATGGTGCCCTTTCAGGGCCTTCGCCGGTACTTCTGTCGTCATGCCAGTCCCTCCTGTTCCGGCTCGCGACGGATTCTCGCGCGAGCTCACACGGAGTTTGCTGGCACCCGCTGACGTTTACAACAATCGGGCCGCCAGTGACGACCCGGCGATCCGGGCCTGGCGGCCGGCGCCGCCGCGCGCGGCAGCCGGAAAACAAGCAGTTTCCGCGCCCGCGCGGGGTTACACGGCAAGGAATTCGCTGATCGTTTTCGTGTCGACATCCGCCCGGTTGCCCTCATAGACGATGCCGCCGCGCTCGATCACGGCGATCCTGTCGGCCACTTCGAGCGCGAAATGCAGCACCTGCTCCGAGACCACGATCGTGATCTGCCGCAGCTTGCGGATCTCGTTCAGCACGCGCGCGATATCCTTGATGATCGAGGGCTGGATCCCTTCCGTGGGTTCGTCGAGCAGCAACACCTTCGGATTCGACACGAGCGCGCGTGCAATCGCGAGTTGCTGCTGCTGTCCGCCCGACAGATTGCCGCCCTTGCGATTGCGCATTTCGAGTAATACCGGGAACAGGGCGTAGATCTCGTCGGGTATCGTTTTGTCGTCGGCGGTTTCGAGACCCGTCTCGATATTCTCGCGCACCGTCAGCGACGGAAAAATCATTCGGCCCTGCGGCACGTAGGCAATGCCGTTCGCAACCCGCTGGTGACTCGCCATGCGGGAGACGTCGACTTCGTCGACCGTGATGCTGCCCTGTGCTGTCGGCAGAATGCCGATCAGCGATTTGAACAGCGTTGTCTTACCCATGCCGTTGCGGCCCATCACCGCGAGCGTTTCGTTTTCGCGCACGCTGAGGTTCAGGCCCTCAATGACCTTGCTCTGGCCGTAAGCGACGTCAAGATCCTTAACTTCCAGCATATTCAGCGTCCCCGGGTTGAATTGTCTGCCACTTAGTGGCCGAGGTAGACCTCGATCACTTTTTCGTTCTGCTTGATCTCGTCGAGTGGTCCGTCGGCGAGTACCTGTCCCTGATGCATCACCGTCACCCGACTCGCGATGCGCTCGACGAATTCCATGTCGTGTTCGATCACGATGACGCTGCGATCCGCGCAGATATCCTTCAGCAGCTTTGCCGTTTGTTCGCGCTCCTTCACGCTCATGCCCGCGACCGGCTCGTCGAGCATCAGCAGTTCCGGATCCTGGATCAGCAACATGCCGATTTCGAGCCATTGCTTCTGCCCGTGACTCAACAACGAGGCTTCGAGTTCGAGACTGTCGGCGAGGTAGATCCGTCCGGCCACTTCGCGAATTTTCGCGTCTATCGCCTCGTCGACCCGGAAGAACAACGCCTGCATTACATTGCGCGCGCTCGGATACGACACTTCGAGGTTCTCATAGACCGTGAGGTTCTCGTAGATCGACGGGGTCTGGAATTTGCGGCCGATGCCCTCGCGCACGATCCGGTGCTCCGCAAGATGACTGATCTCCTTGTTCTTGAACCGGATCGATCCGCTGCTCGCCGAGGTCTTGCCGCAAATCAAATCGAGCAGCGTCGTCTTGCCCGCGCCGTTCGGGCCGATGATCACCCGCAGTTCCTTGTAGTCGATGTAGGCGGTGAGATCGCTGACCGCCTTGAACCCGTCGAAGGAAACCGTCAGGTCTTCAATCGCGAGCAAAAAGTTCGTGTCATTCGGAGCCATTACGAATTCCCTCGCTTATCCCGCCGGTGGCGTAAAAAAATGACGTGCTCATTTGCCGGTACCCGCGGTACGCGGCGGCAGATCGTCCTGCAGCGTCGGTTCTTCGACCCGGGGAACCCGGTTCGAGTCGCGGATATCGACGACACCGGGCGGCGCGCCGCGGCGGCCCCAGGCCTGCAGACGCGAGAACCAGCCTTTGCTCAGTATCCCGGCCAGGCCGTTGGGAAATGCCATGACGACGGCAATAAACAGCCCGCCCATGAGGAACAGCCACATTTCAGGGAAACTTTCCGAAAACACGGTCTTGCCCCAGTTCACGAGCAAGGTGCCGTAGACCGCACCGATCAGCGACATGCGCCCGCCGACGGCGGCGAAGATCACCATCTCGATCGACGGTACGATGCCGATGAACGATGGCGACATGAACCCGACCTGCAGCGCGAACATCGCCCCGCCAATTGCCGAGAACATCGCCGCGACGGCAAACACGAAGATCTTGAAGTTTGAAACGTCGTAGCCGGAAAAACGCACCCGGTCTTCCTTGTCCTTCAGCGCGAGCAGCAGCTTGCCGAGCTTGCTCGACAGGATGTAGCGCCCCATGAGAATGCACGCAATTAACAATCCGCCGTTCACGTAATACAGCACGTACTTCGCCTCATCCGTGCGGATATCCCAGCCGAGCAGGGTACGCAGATCCGTGATCCCGTTAACCCCGCCGGTCAAACCCTGCTGACCGATGATGAGGATCGTCAGTATCGCCGCGATCGATTGCGTGATAATCGCGAAGTACACCCCGCTAACCCGGCGCTTGAACATCGCAAGCCCGATCAGCATGGCGAGGGCGGTCGGGATCACGAGCACCGCGAAGAGGGTGAACGTGAAGCTTTCGAACGGCACCCAGAACCACGGCAGTTCCGTCAGCTGGTTCCAGTCCATGAAGTCCGGTATGCCCGGGGTGGACTGGATCGCGGTGGTTTCCGGATCGGAGGCCTCGAGTTTCAGGAACATCGCCATGCAGTAGCCGCCGAGGCCGAAGAAGATCCCCTGCCCCAGGCTGAGTATCCCGCCATAACCCCAGCACAGGACGAGGCCTACCGCGACGAACGCGTAGGTCAGATACTTGCCGACGAGATTGAGACGGAAGATGTCCAGCGATAACGGCAGCACGATGAGCAACACACCGGCCAGCAACGCAAGCGCGAACAAGTCTGCACGCTTGCCGAACAGCCTCTCCTTCAAACCTGCCATGCTTCAGGCCTCCTTGCGGTAACGGGTAATAGCAATTGACGAAGTGTGCGTGCCGATCATTTGCGCACCTTCAGTGAGAACAGCCCTTCCGGTCGCATCATCAGGATGCCAATGACGATCGTCAGCGTGATGACCTTCGCCATCGAGCCGCTGAGGAAGAACTCGAGTATCGACTGCGCCTGCGCGATCGAGAATGCCGAGGCGATGGTGCCGAACAGGCTCGCCGCACCGCCGAACACGACGACGAGGAACGTGTCGACGATATACAGTGAACCGCTCGTCGGCCCGGTCGATGCGATCGTCGTGAAGACGGCACCGGCAACGCCGGCGATGCCGCACCCGAGAGCGAACGTGTAACGGTCGACCGCCGCGGTATTGATCCCGGCCGCACCCGCCATGACGCGATTCTGCGTCGTCGCCCGCACTTTCAGGCCCCAGCGTGATTTGAACAGCAACAGCGATACAACGAGCGTCAGTACTGCCGTAACGCCCACGACGAGCATGCCGTTGATTGGAATTTCGATAATGTCGGTTAACTGGTAAGAGCCGAGCAGCCAGTCCGGCAGGGTCGGGCTGACCTCGCGTGCACCGAACGTTGAACGAAAACCCTGCTGCATGATCAGGGACAGCCCCCAGGTAGCGAGCAGCGTATCGAGCGGCCGCTTGTAGAGAAATCGAATCATCGCAAACTCGACGAGCCAGCCGACGATGAACGCAATCAGAAAACTCAGACCGATTGCGAGAAAGAAGTAGTAATCCATGAACGAGGGTGCGTACTGCTCGGCCAGCGTCGACAGCATGTAGGTGGTGTACGCGCCGATCGTGAGGAACTCACCGTGGGCCATATTGATCACCTGCATCTGGCCGAAGATGATCGCGAGTCCGAGCGCCATCAACAGAAATACACAGAACAGACTCAGCCCGGAGAAGCCTTGCATCGCGAAAATTGCGCCAAGTTCCGCCGTTGTGTAATCGCTAAACATTTTCGCTACTCCATTGAGTGATTGAACGGGAAGTTGCGGCCCGCGGCATCGTCACCGGTCCGTTACGGAAACCGCCGGCGAATCGTTTCGCCGGCGGCTCCTGCAAACGACTACTGATAGCCTTCCGGGAACGGGTTCGGTTCAATCAGCTCAGATTCGTAGACAACTTCGTACTGGCCTTCTTTCAGGATCTTGCCAACCCGGGTCTTGCTCCAGAGATGATGGTTCGAGTCATGGATCCGCACGTAACCTTCCGGCGCCCCGTCAAACTCGATACCGTTGGAGGCAACCGCAATCTTGTCGACGTCGAAACTGCCCGCCTTCTCGACCGCGAGCTTCCACAGCCAGGGTCCGAGGTACGCGGCTTGCGTAACGTCGCCAATAACGCTGTCGTCACCCCACATCTTTTTGAATTCGGCAACGAAGTTCTTGTTGTTTTCGTTGTCGAGACTCTGGAAATACTTCATCGCGGCGTAGAAACCCTCGGCATTCTCACCACCGATACCGAGCAACTCATCCTCGGTGACGGAAATCGTCAGCAAGGTCCACTTGTCCGACGTGATGCCGGCCGCTTTCAGTTGCTTGTACCAGGACACGTTGCTGCCACCGACGACGATGCTGTAGATGACGTCAGGTTTCTTCAGCTTGATCTTGTTGATCAGCGAACCGAAGTTCGTATGGCCGAGCGGGTAGTATTCCTCGCCGACGACCTTGCCCTTGAGTACGTTCTCGATGTGCTTGCGCGCGATCTTGTTGGACGTGCGGGGCCAGATGTAGTCCGAACCGATCAGATAAAACGTTTTCGCGCCTTTTTCTTTCGCCACCCAGTCGAGTCCGGCGATGATTTGCTGGGTCGCTTCCTGCCCGGTGTAAATGACGTTTTTCGACTGCTCCAGGCCCTCGTAAAACGTCGGGTAGTACAACATGCCGTTTTCTTTTTCGAACACGGGCAACACGGCCTTGCGCGATGCCGACGTCCAGCACCCGAACACGGATGCAACCTTGTCCTGGACCAGCAACTTCTTCGCTTTCTCCGCGAACGTCGGCCAGTCACTCGCGCCGTCTTCCTGGATCACTTCGATCTTGCGACCGAGCACCCCGCCCATATCGTTGATCTGTTTGATCGCGAGCTTTTCCGCCTCGACGGAGCCCGATTCGCTGATCGCCATCGTGCCGGTTACGGAATGCAGGATGCCGACGGTAACGACATCGTCCGTAACGGCGAGACCGGTCGTATTGACCGCCGCCGTGGGATAGTCGGCCGCGCTGACCGCCGCGACGGATGTCGCGAGTGCGGCAGCAAGGCCGAGTGACAGGAGTTTCAATTTTTTACGCATGTTCTGCCCTCTCAAGGATTCAGGTAAGTCACCTGTATGCTGCAGTGCAGTAACCGTGCCAAATCACAATCTGGCGCGATTACAGGTACTTAGCCGCGCGCGAGCGGTCGCGGTCCGGATTTATGCACTAAAGCGCCTGAGTGGCGCCGTCGAGTTGGTGCATAGACGGGGTCACGCGCCGTGATCGCGGTGCGTTCCTGTGCATTCGCACAGTCCGGTTTTGTCGGGTTGCCGGCATCGCGCTCAGCGGGCGCCAACGGCAGTGGCGCCGGCACCCCGTGGGCCGGCAGCGCACGCGGCAACAGACTCACGAGGGCCCGGTTCTGGTCGATGATTTTCTTCACCGTCGAACAGTGCCAGCGACCCTTGCGCGGGGTCGGGCTTTGCTGTTCGCTCAGGTAATCGCAAATCTGCTGTAGCGTCGCCTGCTCATTGCGTAAGGCGAGCATGAGAAAAATCGCCGCACGCTGGCGTGGGTCGACGACGATCTGTCCGGCTAGCGTGAGGCGCCAGCCGTAACGCAGCCGTTGCGGATTGCGGTGATCAGTTCGATAAGTTCTCACTTCAGTTCCATCCTGTCGCTGTCCTTGCGTGATTGCGCGGGCCGGCAGGCCCCCGCGGCGTGCATACGGTTCATCACACTCAATGTCCGAGCATCCACGGTCGTCCGGAAGATGCGGCCTGGCGCAGCGCCGGCGCGCCCGTGCCGGACTCATTGCCGGTGCAACTGTCACCGGCGCCGTGGACGTGCCCGCAGGCGCTGCGTTGCGCGCGTCGCGGTTCGTGCGCGCTGCGCTCGTTGCGCGCCCAGGCGTCGCGATTCGCCGCCGACATGAGCGTGAGTCGTGGCGCCGAGGTCAGCCGTACCGCGTCCGCCCCGCAATCGGGACAGGCCACGGGCAAATCGCGATCGGCAATGCTGCGCAACACGTTCGTGATGCCGTGCTCGGCACAATGAAATTCATAGACGGGCATAAGAGTCCTCCACCGCAACGGCGCCTTGCCGGCGCCGCGCGGATTGTTTGCGGATAAGCGACTAGGAAGCGACGGCGAGATCCTTGCCACCGAGGTCGACGAGCTTCGGTCCTTCCGCGTTGATGGAAATATCGAAGTCGAATATTCCCGTCGGCAACCACAAGGTCGCGCACGCATTCGGAATGTCGACGATGCCGCTGATGTGACCTTCGACCGGTGCGGTACCGAGAATCGCGTAAGCCTGCGCGCCCGTGTAACCGAACTTCTTCATGTAGGCGATCGCATTGAGGCAGGCCTGCCGATAGGCAACGTGGGCGTCGAGGTAATACTGCTTGCCGTCCTCGTCGACCGAGATGCCTTCGAAGATCAGATAGTCGCTGTAGTTCGGATCGACCTTGCTCGGTTTGAAGATCGGATTGACGACGGCATATTTCTCCATGCCGCCCTTGATCACGTTCACCCGGATGTCGAGGTAGCCCGCCATTTCGATCGCGCCGCAAAACGTGATCTCGCCGTCGCCCTGGGAGAAGTGGATGTCGCCCATGGACAGTCCCGCGCCCTTGACATACACGGGGAAATACACCGTTGAACCGCGCGAGAGATTCTTGATATCGCAGTTGCCGCCATGCTCGCGGGGCGGCACCGTGCGCGCGGCTTCCGCGGCGGCGCTGTCGCGCGCGGCGCCGGTCATTTGCCCCATGACGGCCGTCGGTGCGTGCGGCAGGGTTGCGAGTTCGGGTACGCGGTCGGGATCGGTCGCGACGAGCGCTTGCTCCCGCTTGTTCCACGTACTCAGCAGTTCGGCCGACGGCAGACAGCCGATCAGCCCCGGATGCATCGTGCCCGGAAAGCGCACATGCGGAATGTGACGCGAAGACGCGAAGATCCCGCTGTAGTCCCAGCACGCCTTGCGCGCGTCGGGATAATGCTCGGTAAGAAAACCGCCGCCGTTCTCGCGTGCGAACAAGCCGGTGAAGCCCCACGCGGATTCCGGCAGGACGCCGACGTCGAGGATATCGACGACGAGCAGATCGCCGGGTTCGGCACCCTCGACCCCGATCGGGCCGCTCAGGTAATGCACTTTCGTCAGATCGACATCGCGAATATCCGTGGCGCTGTCGTCATTGCTGATCTGTCCGCCGGTCCAGTCGAGGCACTGGATGCGAAACTCGTCACCGGGTTTCACCATCCGGGTCATCGGAATGTCCGGATGCCAGCGGTTATGAATCACGTCCGCCTGCTCTTCCGCCGACTTGTTAACGTCCACCTCAATCAAGGTCTCAATCATCGTTACTTCTCCCTGGAAATTTTTGCGCGCGTCGCGGATCGTGCCGGCCCGCGCTGCGCGCGTTCGATTGCTGCACTGCAGAATGCGTGCCAAGCGATGAAATCCAGTCCGGAGAATGACTTGGCGAGATACCCGCGTTCGTCGCTCGCGGTTTATGCACTAAACCGGCGCCGGGCTGTTACGCAGGTGTGCGCAACGGTGCGAAACGTAGTGCCCGCCACGCGCCCCGGGATCGCTGTTGCCGGGTGAATGAACGGGTCTTGCGCGAGCGGGATGGAACACGCTGATGGCTTTCGCCGAACGCCCGCGCCGCCACGCAGGCAACCGCGATACCGATCCTGATCGATGCTCGTGCACCGGGGCGGCCGCACCGCACTGCGCGGTTTTCACGTGCGCTACAGATTCGGTCCCTGTGCCGCAATGCCGTGCCAGTTCGACGGCACGAATTCGTGCGCGCTGAGCACGAGACGCACGGACGACGCGTCCGGCGCACGCGGATTGAACTGGCCGTAGGCTGCCGCTTCGCGGACCGCGAGCGCCACGAGGTCGGGGCGGTCGGCATGGATCACGTGACCGGAGTCGGCCGCCATCCAGTGATCGGAGCGGGTCGACAACGCAGCCATCTCGCGCTGCATCTGCTGCCACAGGGATTCCGTGCGTATGGCCTCAGCGCTGCGCCCGAACATGTTTCGCGAGCGCGATACGACGACGAGCTGGACATCGAGCGCGCCGTCACGCTGGGACCGCAGTGCGGTCGTCGCACGTTCGAAATGCGCCATCTCCGATCGATACGCGAGCCGCGCCTTCGGCAACATCATCAGGTGCATCGCCGTCGTGCGAACATCCGCGTCGAGTGCGGCGACGAGGCGCGGTGCGGTGCGCAACGGTGCGCCGCCGCGCGCGGCCGCGATCAGGGCCCGCGGCAGCGCGGTGTCCGGCAGGCGCGAGAACTGATCCGGTGCCGAGGCATCGAGCAGTACGAGCCCGGCCACTTCGTCGGGATAGGATTGCGCGAACAGGCGCACGATGATGCCGCCATAGGAATGCCCGACAAGGACGTACGGCGGGGTCTCGCCCGCGGCCTCGAGCAAACGATGCAACTCGACCACATTGCGCGTGACCGTCCGCGGCATCGGTCCGGGGTCGCTCCAGCCATAGCCCGCGCGATCGTAGGCACACACGCGGCCCTGCCCGGCCACGCGCCGTTGGACCTCGCTCCATTCGAGTGAAAACCCGCCCAGCCCCGATTCGAATAACGTCACCGGGTGTCCGCTGCCGACGCAGTGGATATGCATCGCGTGACCGTCCACATCGATCAACTCGCCCGGGTAGGTTTCGAGCACGCCGGGTTCGCTGGCCGCGGCCGCGCCGGCCCCTGCGATCAGCACGACGAGACCGATCGCGAGTGTGCGCAGCGCGCCGGGCAGGCTTGGGCAACGATAATCCATGCGGGCAAAACTCCGGTGGCAAAGGCGGTAGTCGCAATGGACACAGCAATTCCGATGCCAGGTTTCACCTGCACTCGCAAGTTTGTTTTATTTTTCCGTCAGTTAGCGCGGTTTAGCGGCACCTGTAGCGTACCGCGCTAGCGCCTTTCAGGGCCGGATTCGGCACTCAAATGATGCGTTGCAGCATTTATGCACTGTCTGCGCGGCCCGCGGGGCGCCGTTAGCGCGCGTGGATGACTTCGCCATCACGCAGCGTGAGCATGACATCGATATCACGCAGCGCGTCGAGCGGGCAGTTCAGTACATCGGCGGACAGCACGGCCAGGTCGGCGCGCTTGCCGATTTCGATCGATCCGATCTCGCGCTCCATGCCGAGCGCGTAAGCGCCGTTCAGGGTAAAGATCCGGATCGCCTCCTCGCGGGTAATGCGCTGGGCCTCGCCAAGCGCCTGCCCCGACAGCCCGGCATGCCGCGCGAGCGATTGCCACAGCGTGAACATCGCGCTGCGCGGTCCCCAGTCCGTACTCTGACACACCGGGACACCGGCATCGATCCACGCGCGCAACGGGATCGCCGTCGCCGCGAGCGCGTCACCAAGACGCGCGCGGTAGACCTCGTCGCCCTTGCCCCAGATAAAGTTCGTACTCGTCGTCGGAATCACGCCCAATTGCGCGCACGTTGCAATCTGCGCGGCCGTGGGGAATTCGCAGTGTTCGATGATAAAACGGCGATCCCGGATCGATTGCACGGCATTCGCGTCGCGCAGCGTGGCCAGCGCCATTTCGATCGAACCGCGCCCCGCGCATTCCGTATGCAGGCGAAAACCCCGCTCCACGGCCAGGCGCACGACTTCACGATACGTCGCCGGCGGCATCAGGGTCGTCGGCTCTACCGGCTCACCGAATGGTCCCGGGTACGCGCGATCGTGGACCGCCGCACCATGCCAGTAAGGCCCGTCCAGCCCCGCACTGATACCGGCAACCTTCAGGCGCGCGTCACCGAAACCGTTGCCGGCGGCGAACTGCAGCGTTTCGAGTTCGCGTTCGATCTCGGCCACGGACGCACGTCCGTCGATTTCGAACGTGAAGAAAACGCGCAGCGGCAAGTCGCCGCTTTCCCGCAGTTCCGTGTATGCGCGCAGTTCGCGCGGATGCGTCAGGTGCGCTTCGAGCAGGGTCGTCGTGCCGCCGGCGGCAAACTGTGGTGCGAGGCGACGGATCCCTTCGCGCACATCAGCGTACGTCGCCGGCGGGATGACGTTCGCAATCCGCTCGTAGAATGCGTGCGGGTTGTACAGCGGCTGCATCGCGCCGCGCAGCTCGCCGGTCATCGCGCCGTGTGCATCGAGAACGATTTCGATCGGCGCCGCCGTCGGCGTGTCCGCGGTGATCCCGGCCGCCGCGAGGGCGCGGTAATTGAGCACGGCCGAATTCGGCACCCGGTTCGTCGGTGCGGTGATGTACACCGCGTTGTGCGGCGCCGCGCGTTCGAGTTCCGCCGCGAGCGGCAGTTCCCCGGCAGCACGCAACGCTTCGAAATCGAGGTAATACGGACCGGTGCCGATCGGGGTCGTGATCAGCCAGCCCCCCGGTTTCGCGTCCCGTGCGGCGTCCGCGATGCGTTCGAGTATTGCGCGACGACTGAGTGCGCCGCCGAGCTGAACCTTCAGTTCATCGAGACCGAACAGCGCGATATGGCCGTGCGTGTCGACGAAACCCGGGGTGACGGAATTGCCCTGCAAATCGACCTGGCTGGCATTGCCACAGCGTTCGATCACCTCGGCGTTGCTGCCGACCGCGGCGATGCGTCCATCGCGGATCCATACCGCCTCGGCGATCGTGTTCGCGTCATCGACCGTGATTACCGAACCATTGATCAAGGCGACATCCACGCTGTTTCCGGGCATTGCGTTGTTCTCCGAGTCGGCGATTGGCGGGTTCGCCGGCATTGTATCGACAACGCACGCGCACGGCGAAAGTGGGATACTTGTCGCTCGCTCAACGAGAACACCGGAGGAACGACACCGATGACGAACCAGACCGCGACCGCGGGTTATGTAATGAACCAGACGATGCTGCGCGTACGCGACCCCGAGGTATCCGTTGCGTTTTACCGCGACATACTCGGCATGACGCTGCTCGATCGCTTCGATTTCGAATCGATGGAGTTTTCGTTGTACTTCATGGGCTATCTCGACCCCGGCGAAACGATCCCCACGAACAAAGCGGAACGCGCGCGGTGGCTGTTCGGACGTCCCGCGCTCGTCGAAATCACCCACAACTGGGGGACGGAAAAAGACCCCGATTTCGCCGGCTACCACGACGGCAATGCCGAGCCCCAGGGCTTCGGCCATATCGGTATTTCGGTGCCCGATGTGTACGCCGCCTGCGAGCGCTTTGAACAGCACAATATCGAATTCGTTAAACGTCCCGATGACGGCAAGATGAAAGGTCTCGCGTTCATCAAGGATCCTGACGGCTACTGGATCGAGATCCTCAGTCCGCACGGGCTGGCCGCGATCGTCGCCGGCTGAACCCGTGCGGCCCGCACCTGTTACCGCTCCTCCGGTCCCTCACCCGGTGGAGCGGCAGCGTGGAACACCGACCCCGTCCGTTGCGTCGCGACGACAAAGACAATTTCGCTTCGCGACGCGATCGCGTTGCTGGAAACAATCCGTCCCCGGGCTTATCCTATGCGGAACGCTTTCGAATAAGCTTATAACCAACAGTAATATTGCCGCGGTTTCGGTAAGCCCGTCGGAATGACGCTTGTACGCCGGCGGGCCCGAGCCCTCACCCTCACGAAAGGTAACTGCGCACGATGAGCTCTCCCGGCCTCTATATGATCCTGTGCTCCGGTGAGCACGAAAAAATCCAGATGGCCGCCATGGCCGCCTCGGTTGCCGCCGTTTCCGAACGACCGGTCGAGGTTTTCGTCAGCATGAATGCCGTCGCGGTGTTCCGCCGCGACAACGACGCGAACCGTTATGCCGGCGGCGCGTTTTCCGATTTAATGAAAAGCCGTAAAGCACCCGACGCTCTCGAGTTGTTCGCCCAGGGCAAAATGCTCGGCGACCTGAAAATCTACGCCTGTTCGATGGCGCTTGATGTCGCTGCGATTGGTATGGACGATCTCGTCGACGATCTGTTTGACGGCCCGAGCGGCCTGACGAAATTCCTCGCCGACGCGGAGTCCGGTCAGCTCGTCATTTTTTAACCTGGTTTGAAAGGAACACACGATGGGAAAGCGCACGCTCATCGATGCGAAGGGTGCATTTTGCCCCGGGCCGTTGATGGAATTGATCGCCGGACTGAAACTCGTCGAAATCGGCGATGAGATTGAAGTGTTGTCGACGGACGAAGGATCGGCAATGGATATACCGGCCTGGGTGGACAAGGTGAAACATGAAACCGTCGGCATCGAGCAGGCCGACGGCGTCTGGCATATCGTTGTGAAGAAAATGAAATAAGCTCGAGGCGAACTCGAACGGCAGTGACACTGCCGGCGAGGAAATTATTCGCGCCCGGCGCGCGCTTTTTTGGAGGGGATGGACTATGGCAAAGAAGATTCTCATCGTCGGCGGCGGACTCGCCGGGACGATTATCGCTAACGGCCTGTGCCGACAGCTCGGCAAGGAGCTGCGTGCAAACGAAGTAGCCATCACGATGATCGGTAATGACGAAAGGCACATGTACCAGCCCGGCCTCCTCTACGTACCGTTCGGCCGCATCCGCGAAAAAGAACTGTTTCGCGACCAGACGAGCGTGCTCGACCGCCGGGTGAATTTCCAGATCGATCCGGCGACGAAAATCGACCCGGCCGCGAAAGTCGTCACGACGGAATCCGGCAAGACCTATGAAGCCGACTACCTCGTGATCGCGACCGGCTCGCGGCTGCGCCCGGATACGATCCCGGGCATGACCGAAGGCGCGCACTGGCTGTACGACCTGCCCGGCGCACGAAAAATGCGCGAAGCGCTCGATGGTTTCGACGGCGGACGCATCGTCGTCAATGTGAATGCACCGCATAAGTGTCCGATGGCGCCGCTGGAAACGACGTTCATGCTGAACGATTTCCTCGCCGAACGCGGTCTCGGCGACAAGACGGAGATCCTGTATACCTACCCCATCGGCCGCCTGCATTCGCTCGAACCGGTCGGGCACTGGGCCGCTGGCGAGTTCGAAAAGCTCGGCATCAAGTCGGAGACGTTTTTCAACGCGAAATCCGTCGACCCGGAAAAGAAGATCATCTACTCCGAGGAAGAAAGCGAAGTCTCCTACGATTTGCTCGTGACGATCCCGCCGCATCATGGCGCGCAGGTGGTCACGGATTCCGAACTCGGGGCCGGTGGCTGGATCCCGACCGATCGCGAATCACTGTTGCACGAAGGTTCCGAGAACGTATTCGTGTGCGGCGATACGACGAATCTGCCGATATCGAAAGCCGGCTCTACGGCTCACTTCGAAGCGGACACGATCATCGACAATCTCGTCTCCCTCCTGAACGAGGGCCGGATGGCGCGGAAGTACGACGGCAAGGTGTTCTGCTTTATCGAAACGGGCATGAAGGCGGGCACCTATGTCTGGTTCAATTACACGACCCCACCGAACCCCGGTCCGCCCGGGCAGATGCTGCACTGGTTCAAGCTCGCGTATAACCGCCTGTACTGGCTGTCGGCACGCGGTCTGCTGTAGGAGAATTCGACATGGCTACCCCGATTACGTCCGTGGCCGATGCGCCCGGCGATACGAATGAGGAAATCCAGCGGCTCGTGCAGGGCATGCGCGAGGCGCTGACCGATACGATGGTTGAACGTCTGGCGACGACTGCCGGGGCCGCGCTCGAAGTCGTCGATCGTCTGAACGAGGAAGACACGCGCGCGGCGGTGCATGATGTGATCGACAAACTCGGCGAACTGCATCGCGCGGGCGCGATCGATACCTTGTTCGAAACGGTGCTGCTCATCCACGCAATGCGGTCGGCCGTAACCGACAGCATCGTCGATCGCCTGTTCGCGTTCGTCGAACACGCCGCGAACACGCTTGGCAGCGACGAAATGACGGAACTCGTAGGTGATGTCTTCACGTCGCTGAATGAAGCCGGTGAAAAAACGGCGGCGACGCCGGCACCGGGCGGGCTCATGTCGACCCTGTCGCTGCTCACGAAACCCGAATCGCAAAGAAGCCTGCAGTTCCTGCTGAACTTCGGCGACGCGCTGCGCCGCCACCAGGACGCCTCGGCCGGACGCTAGGCACGGGCCGCGGGCGGCGCCGCGGTGTTCGCGGGGCCGCCCATGTTGATCAGCGCGACCCCGGATGCCGCGAGTGCAATGCCGGCGATCTGGATCGGGGTGAGACGTTCGCCGAACAACACATAACCCTGCACGGCCGTCACCGGCGGCACGAGGTAGAACAGGCTCGACACGCGCGCCGCCGCACCGTTGCGGATCAGCACGAGCAGGATCGATATCGCGCCGAGCGACATCGCGAGACACAGCCACGCGAGTGTCGCGATAACGGTGAAATTCCATTCGATACGACCGTCCTCGAACAGCACCGCCCACACCGCGCACGGGATCAGCGCGGCGCAAAACTGTACCGTTGAGCCGGCCATCAGATCGATCCCGACGACGAAGCGTTTCTGGTACAGCGTGCCGAACGTGATCCCGGCGAGCGCAAGAAAACATCCGCCAAGTCCGGCCCACGGCAAGCCGCCGATGCCGATCGATTTCACCACGACGAGACCGAGGCCGGCGAAACCGATCGCGAAGCCGAGCCATTGCGCGCGGCGCAGGGACTCACCGAGCACGGCGACCGCGACGAACGCCGTCAGTAATGGCTGGGTTCCGGCGATCAGCGCGGCGATGCTGATATCGACCCCGGCATCGATGGCGTAGTACACGCCGCCGATAAAGCACGCGTGAATGAGCACGCCGGACACGGCGAGATGCAGCCACATGACGGGGCTGCGCGGCAGGCGGCGCGCCTGCCCGGTGATGAGCAGGGCGAGCAGCGCCGTCACGATCGCGAACCGCACCGCGGTGAACGTGAGGGGATCGGCATACGGGAGCCCGAAGCGCGCGCCGACATAACCCGTAGACCACAGGAATACGAAGATGACGGGTGCCGCGCGAATGAATACCGGGGAGGAGACCATGCGGGCGACAGTGTGACGGAAACGCGCGCGTTCCGCGATCCGGATCGCCGGCGACGATCACGGCAGGGCCGACATCGCGGCGCACCGCAAGCGCGGGGCACGACGCGCACATCGCGAGCCGTAGAACCGCGGGGAAAACCCGCTACCCGGCAAGCCCGGCGCTCAACCGGCGCGGGGCGGATCCGGCGCACCGGCCGGCGTTCAATACCGGTTCCGAATGATGCGACGCCGGGCCGCCACGCAGCGTCCGTTTCGCCGGGGAGTCGAACGGGACGTATACGGCGACGGCGTGCGCCGTGATTCGCGGCCGTTACCCGTCCGTTCCAGGATCCGGAACGCGTCGCGGGTCGCGCATGATCTCCGGCGGAGAAAACACGCGCACTTCCGGCAGCGGCGCCGTGTAGGGTTCCACTTCGACGAGACAGCTGTGCGCAATCGGCCCCTGGCCGAGTTGCGACGTCCCGGCGTCACGCGTCAGCACGTTCGGGTTGCCGTGCACGCACAGGCCGAGCCCGTCGTCGGTGTCGATCGGGTCGAACCAGGCGCCGGTTGCAAGCGCAATCACGTCCGCGCGCTGGTCGGCGGAAAGTACGACCCCGGCGAGGCAGGCGCCGCGGTCATTGAATATGCGCACGACGGAACCGGCCGCGATGCCGCGTGCGGCAGCGGCATCGGGATGCATCGTCACGGGCTCACGCCCGTGGATCTTCGTCGCCCGACTCACGCGGCTGTGGTCGAGCTGGCTGTGCAGACGCGGGGTCGGTTGCCCGGAAATCAGGTGCAAGGGGTAACGTTCACTCAGCGGCGCACCGAGCCATTCGACCTTGTCGAGCCACGCCGGATGGCCGGGGCAATCGTCGTAGCCAAAGTTCGCGATCGTGTCCGAGAATATTTCTATCCTGCCCGACGGCGTACCGAGCCGATGCGCCTCGGGGTCGCGACGGAATGCTTCGAGAATAAATTCCGTTTCCGGCAGCTGCCCGGCGAGAGAAAAATGTTCGCCCGCCCAGAACTCGTCGAACGCCGGAATTTCAATGTTGTGGCGCGCCGCGAGTGCTTTTGATTCATCGAAAATGTGACGCACCCAGGCCTGCTCGTCACGTCCCTCGCTGAACGCCGCTCCGAATCCGAGCCGCTCGGCGAGTCCGCAGAAAACATCGTAGTCGTTACGTGCATCGCCGAATCGTGGTACGGCCTGCGGCATCGGGCTGGCGAACTGATCGAACATATTGAACGACACGTCGTTGCGTTCGAGCGAGGTCGTGATCGGGAACACGATGTCCGCGTGCCGCGCGGTGGCGGTCCAGAACGGTTCGTTGATGATCACGGTGTGCGGCTTCGCCCACGCACGCCGCAGACGGTTCAGATCCTGGTGTTGATGAAACGGATTACCGCCGGCCCAGTAAACGAGCTGAATATCTTCGTAGCGACGGGTGACCCCGTCGAATTCGAACGGCTCGCCCGGATGCAGCAGTTGATCGGCGATCCGCGCGACCGGGATTACGGCCGTAACGGCGTTCTTGCCTTCCGGCAGGCCCGGCCAGCCGAACGGCATGAGACGCCGGCCCATGAAACCCACCGTATGGATGGAGCCGACCCCGTGTCCGACCCCGGCGCCGCGCAAACCCATCTGCCCGGCCATCGACATGAGCGCAACGGCCGCCCAGTACGGTTGCTCGCCGTGTTCGCCGCGTTGCATCGCCCAGCCCATCGTGATGAATGTGCGACGTTCACGGATCCGGCGCGCGAGTGATTCGATCGCCGGCGCCGGTACGCTGCTGATCGCACTGGCCCACTGCGCGTCCTTCGGCTGGCCGTCATCAGCGCCTTCGAGATAGCGCACGAAGCGTTCATAGCCCACCGTGTAGCGCCGGATAAACGCCTCGTCGACGAGCCCCTGCGACAGCAGCGTGTGACACAGCGCGAGCATGACCGCGGTGTCGGTACCCGGTCGGATCGGATGCCATTCGGCCCGCGCCTCGGCGATCAGATCCGATCGAATCGGCGAAAAATTCACAAACTCGATTCCGGCATCGACCGCTGCCTGCAATTGCGTCGGGGCGCGGTGCGAACCAACCCCGCCCATCGCCACGTGCAAATTCTTCAGCGGCAAGCCGCCGAAACACACGATCAGCTCCGTGTTCTCGACAACCTCGGTGAACGGTGGCGTTTGCAGAAACAGCGTGTACAAATCGCGCCCCAGCACATGCGGCAGAATGCGCTCGCCGGCGGCAGCGGAATAGCTGCCGGACGATCGCGTATAGCCGCCGAACTGATTCAGAAAGCGATGCAATTGCGCCTGCGCATTGTGAAACCGGCCGGCGCTGGCCCAGCCGTACGAACCAGCGTAGATCGACGCGTTACCGTAATTTGCTTTCACCTCGGCGAGCGCTGTCGCGGCGAGGTCGAGCGCCTCGTCCCACGAGACGGCAACGAACGGCTCGCGGCCGCGCCGGGTACCGTCGTTCGCGAGGCCGGCTTCGAGATAACCGCGGCGCACCATCGGCTGTGCCACACGTACACTCGGATCACGCACGTCGAGCAGGGCCTGCCCGATCGGGGAAACCGACTGATCGTCGTCGTAGCCGTGCACGGCGACGATCTCGTCGTCCCTCACGTCAACCGCGAAATGTCCCCAGTGCGCGACCGTCGGCACGCGCTTGCGAGCGGAATTACTTGCCATTCGACGTTGCTCCCCGGCGCCTTATCGCGCCGTTGTGACGACAGGTTTCAGGATCCGGTGCGCGGCTGTGTGCTTGCGTCCTCGAACTTGTCGAAGAAAATCGCCCCGTCCCCGATCCCGAGTTGCGCCAGCACCGGCAGGGCGGCATCGATCATGGCCGGCGGCCCACACAAATAAGCCTGCGCGGTTGCCGGATCCGTCGCTGCCTGCGCCAGCGCTTCCGTGACGAGGCCGCGCGCGCCGGCCCAGTCCGAATCGGCCGGTTCGTGCGACAACACGGGGATCAGGCTGAACTGCCCGTCCCACGCGCGGCCCAGCGTCTCGATCTCGTCCAGCGCGTACAGATCGGCCTGGCTGCGCGCACCGAAGTACACGTGCAGGTCGCGCGCGCAGGCTGCCCGCGCACCCGCCTCGATCAATGCCTTGATCGGCGCGAGGCCACTGCCGCCGGCCACGCACAGCGTCGCGCCGTCCCCGTCGCGTTGATAGAAATTGCCGTACGGGCCGGCAATCTCGATTTGCTCCCCGATCCGTGGTGCGGCAAACAGCCAGTCGGTGAACTCGCCCCCCGGGACGTGGCGGATGAAGAACGACACCTCGCCGGGCTGTTCACACTGTGGCGGTCGCGCAAACGAGTAACTGCGCGGCAGCGCGACCGCGGCCGTTTTCAACTCCGCGTATTGGCCCGCGAGCGCGTCCTGGAAACAGGGCTGCCCGACCGTCACGACGAGTTCGACGATGTCGTGGGTCAGCGCCGTCATTCGGGCAATGCGGCCGGTGTAGTGCTCCACCGTGACGTTTGTACGCCGGCCGAGTTCGACGTCGACGACGACATCGGATTTCAGCAGCGTCTGGCAGGCGAGAATCATGCCGCGCTCGATATCGGCTGCATCGAGCGTGTAAATGAAATCACTGAGGGGTTTGATGCGACCGGACAGCAGGCGGCAGCGACACGTGCCGCAACTGCCCACCCGGCAATCGTGCGGCCAGTCGAGCCCGGCGTCGAGCGCGGCGTTCAGGAGTTTTTGTCCGGGCGCGACCTCGAGCCCAAGCCCGCCGGGCTCGATGGTGGCGCGTGCCGGCTTCTTCTTCAGGCGATCAAATAATCCCACGTCGCGACTGCGCGCCGGTAATTACACGTACGGTGTCGGTACGTCGATGCGCCGGCGGTGCATGCTCAGGCCGGGCTTGCCGAGCCGGCGTTCAGGTCGGATGCCTGCAGATCCGTCACCCCGCTCGCCCGATTCTGCGCTTCGGCAAGTTGCCGCTCTTCCGGCGTCGCCCAGTTTTGCTCCCAGTCTTTCAGCGTCGGGATCATGACTTTCCAGAACAGCGGCGGCACCCACGAGATCACGGTCATCGTGAGATAACCGAATCGCGACGTCGGCGAGCGTTCGAACGGCAGATAGTAGTACTCGCGATCGTAGGTGTGGTGCGATCCGTGTCGGCCGAGGTTGAACAGAAAGTGATTGCTGAGCGGGTTGTAACTCGAAAACGTGTGACGGATCGCGACCTGCTCGCCGGGGGCACGGACGATGCCGTAATGGGAGAAGAAATTCAGTCCTTCGAGAATGTACTTCGCGAACGCGAGTGCCACGAGCCAGCACGCAAGGCCGGCCCAGCCGGCGCCGAGAAAGATCAGCACGCCGACGAGCGTGCCGCGCAGGTAGGCATGGATGACGCGATTGTGCACGAGCGACAACGGCGATTTGCCGAGCGCGCGCAGCCGCTTTGCCTCGACCCCGAAACCGCCGCGCCACTGACGCCATTGCCCGACAGTGAGGAAATGATAGAAACCCACGCCGCGTCGTGGGGAGACGGGATCGACCTCCGGATGCCCGAGTTCCTTGTGATGCCCGTAGACGTGCTCGGTGGCGAAGTTCGTGCCGAACATGAGCGCGAACACCCAGCGCCCCACCCACAGGTCGAACGGATTCGCGGTGCGGTGCGTCAGTTCGTGCGAACAGGCGATGCCCGTAACCCCGAGCAGGGCGCCAACGGAGAGACCGGCACCGAGGTAGTCGTACCAGGCGTTCGCCGCGCGCGCGGCCAGTACGTCGTAGTGCAGTCCGGTAGTGGCGAGTGCGTCGTTGACCGCCGCGCCGAGTGCGAATAAATCGGCGCCACTCGCGCTCCAGGTCAGTATAAACACGCCGGCAACGAGCCCGAGGGCGGTGGAATACAGGATCAGGTCGTGAATAATCGGGTAGCTGTACTGTGGACTCGAGTCGTCGACCCGATCGCGGGTGAGGATTTCACCGCCAACGCCGACGATGAAGACGTAGGCGACGCCGAGCCACATCCAGGCGCCACCGAGGAGCAAGCCGGAGAATGCAACGGCGAACCAGACCCAGTGGAAGTAACCAAACCGGAGATATTTCCACATCGCGAATTCCCCCGCGGCCCGTGGCCGTCGTCTGAATTTGTACGTGCCCCGGGAGCACTGTAAACCGCCCGTTTGCAGGGAGTCCAGCGACCCGGACCGGCAGCTTGTTGCTGCTTGCTCCGCTTACCATCTGGTTATAAGGTTATAACTGAATAATATCAATATCAGAACCGGCGAAGCGGTCCGGAACACGGCTTGCGTCGCACCGAACGACCGGCCCAGACAGCCCAAGCGCTGTGATAGAGTCACGATAATCGCGCCGGATGGCGCGCAACTCCTGAGGGTGAGAGTGCTATGAACGGAAAATCCACAATACGCAACCGGCTCGCCGTGGCAACCCGGCGCCTGCTCGTCGTCTGCCTCGGATTGTTGCCATTCGCAACGATCGCGGACGAAACCTGCATGTCGCCCTACATGGCGAAAATCGTCGGCCAGGAAGACTATGTCTACGTCTGGACGCTCGGGGTCAAGGGCGTCGGCGACGGCTCCGACAAGCTCGTGACGATCGACGTCAATCCGAATTCGCCGAAGTACGGCCAGATTATCGACAGCTTCTCCGTTGGCGGACGCAACGAGGCCCATCATTCCGGCCTTACCGACGACCGCCATTACCTGTGGGCCGCGGGTCTCGACACGAACCGGATCTTTATCTTCGACGTGCACACGAACCCGGCGAAACCGACGCTGCATCACACGATCGACGACTTCACCGCGAAAACCGGCGGCATCGTCGGCCCGCATACGACTTACGCGCTGCCCGGCCGTATGCTCGTGACCGGCCTGTCGAACGACAAGGATCACGGCGGTCGCACCGGCATGGCGGAGTACACGAACGATGGTGAATACGTCGCGACGTACTGGATGCCGACCGATGAAAACCTGAACGGGGCGAAAAAAGGCGGTCAGTTCGCCGATGGCTACGGCTACGATCTGCGCGCGCTGCCGCGGCTTAATGTCATGGTCACATCGTCGTTTACCGGCTGGAACAACTACATGATGGACCTCGGCAAGATGATGGCCGATCCGGAAGCGATGAAACGCTTCGGCAACACGGTCGTCGTGTGGAACCTGCACACGCGCAAACCGATCAAAATTCTCGACGTACCGGGTGCGCCGCTCGAAGTGCGTTGCGCCTGGGGCGGGAAGAACGATTACTGTTTCACGACCACTGCGTTGACGTCGAAGATCTGGCTGATCTACACCGACGATGCCGGTGAATGGCAGGCGAAGGAAGTCGCCGATATCGGTGATGCAAGCAAGATCCCGCTGCCGGTGGACATCTCGATCAGCGCCGACGACAAGGAATTATGGGTGAACACGTGGAACGACGGCATGACCCGCCGGTTCGATATTACCGATCCGTTCGCGCCGCAAGAAACGCTCGTCGAGGAAATCGGTGCGCAGGTGAACATGGTGTCGCAAAGCTGGGATGGCACGCGGCTGTATTACACCTCTTCCCTGCTCGGCAACTGGGACAAGAAAACCGCGTCCGACGGCAAAGACCTCGATTACTTCAAGGCGTATGACTGGAAGGACGGCAAGCTCGTGCATAAATTCACGATCGACTTCGGCGCGCTGAAACTCGGCCACCCGCACCAGATGCGTTTCGGCTCACATGCACTGTACGGCGCGAAACCGGCCGAGCCGACCGACTCGCTGATTGCGACGCATTGATGGGGGTATCGGTCAGCCGCGCGCCGATCCGTCACCACCTCCGCCGGGCAGCGCTGCTGCTCGGCGCACTGGCCCTCCCCGTGGGCGCACTCGCCCACGGGGATCAGCATGATCCGAAAACCCCGCCGGTCGTCCTCGCGCCCGGTTACGCGGAACTCACGTTCGAGGCACCGGCGCCGGGTTCGTACGCATTGCCGGTACTCGGGGTTGCCGGGGATGGTGAGGTGATCGGCAGTGACGGCACCGCGCTGCATCTCGCGAGCCTGCTCGGGGACAAACCCGTGCTCATGAGTTTCGTCTACACGAGTTGCGACGACGTGAACGGCTGCCCGCTGGCGACGTACGTACTGAGCCAGGTCGCGAAGCGCATCCACGACGATCCCGATTTGCGCGGCGCCGTGCGTTTCGTCTCGCTCAGTTTCGATCCGATGAACGATACGCCGCAGGTGATGGCGGATTACGGCGGCAACTTCCGCCCCGACGGCGCGGACTGGCGCTTTCTTACGTGCGGCAGCAATGACCAGCTCGACCCGATACTCAAGAGCTATAACCAGACGGTCGCGATGGAATACGATGCGGACGGTAATCCTTCCGGCAGCTATTCGCACATTCTGCGCGTGTACCTGATCGATGCGGCGCGACAGATCCGCAATATCTACAGTGTGTCTTTCCTGCACGCCGACACGATCGTCAACGACATCAAAACGGTGATCGGCCAGGCGCGCGGCGCGGCCGCCGTACGCACCGCGCTCGGCGGCAGCACGCTGCACGGCGCCGGCGACAACAAGGACGGCTACGCCACCGGTGATTACGCCACCCGCTCGGGACACTTGCCGAATCGCCGCGGCGAGGCACGGGATCTGCTCGCGATGATGACCCCACCGCCACTTGGTCTGCCGCCGCTCGAGGTGCCCGCGGACAACCTGCTGTCAGCGGAAAAAGTGGCATTGGGGCGCAAATTGTTTTTCGATCGCCGCCTGTCGCTGAACCAGACGATTTCGTGCGCGATGTGCCACGTGCCCGAGCAGGGTTTCGCGCACAACGAACTCGCCATGGCGGTGGGACTCGAAGGCCGCACCGTACGTCGTAACAGCCCCACGCTGTATAACGTCGGCTACATGCAGCGCCTGTTTCACGATGCGCGCGACGACCGTCTCGAACACCAGGTGTGGCAACCGCTGCTCGCCGTCAACGAGATGGCGAACCCGTCCGTCAGCGCGGTCGTCAACCGGATCGACTCGCTGCCCGATTACACCGGAATGTTCGAACAGGCGTTCGCCGGCGAGCCGGTCGGGATCGCGACGATCGGCAAGGCACTCGCGAGTTACGAGCGCACGATTATCTCGGCCAACAGCCCGTTCGACCGCTGGCACTTCGGCAGTGACCCGGATGCCGTCAGCGAGGACGTCAAGCGGGGCTTCGCCGTTTTCACCGGCAAGGGAAACTGCAGTTCCTGCCACCTCATCGCGGACGACCATGCGCTGTTTACGGATCACGGCGTACACAATACGGGGATCGGCTACGAGCGTTCGATGCGGCTGCCGCCGACGGAACCGCAGCGGGTCCTGCTGGCGCCGGGCGTGTTCATTGACGTCGATCCGGACGCGGTCACGGAATCGTCAGAGAAGCCGCCCGCCGATCTCGGCTATTACGAAATCACGCAGGACCCCGACGACCGCTGGAAATACCGCACGCCGAGCCTGCGCAATATCGCGCTCACCGCACCGTACATGCACGATGGATCGCTGACGTCGCTCGAGGCCGTCATCGAATTTTATGCACGCGGAGGAATCGAAAACGAATTGCTCGACCCGCTGATCAAGCCACTCGAACTGAACACTCAGGAGCGCGCGGATCTGGCCGCATTCCTGCGCTCACTGACCGGCGACAGCGTCGATGCGTTGATCTCCGACGCGTTTGCCGCGCCGGTCGGCAACGTGACGCACGCGACGGGCAGCGACCAGGCTGCCCCGGGCGACGACAAAGTTCACACCCGCTCGCTGCCGTAGCTCGCCTGGATACTGTCGAGCGGCGATTTCTGAATCCCGTGATTCGGGATCGGATAGCGCAGACCGTTCGCGCTGAGCGCGGCGAGCCCCTCGACAATCGCGGGCAGAAACTTCGGCGGCAGCGCGATCAGCATCTCTTCGTCGAGTACGCCGCCGAACTTGCGCTCCGCATAGCACGGGATCGAAACCGAGGGTTCGCCGGTCTTCAGCGCATTACCCCACGAATCCGCACAGGCGCTTTCGCCAACACACGTGAAACTGTATTTCTTGTAACCACGGTATTGCAGCCCGTTGATCAGCGTGATCATCTGGCCCGGGGTTGCGTAAATGAGGCAGATATCCGGATTGCCGAGACGTCCCGATGTCAACGGTGATACGGCGAGCGATTCGTAATCACCGTACGAGGCACAACTCATCGCCTGTTGATGCGCCCCGCTGTCCTCGAGCGTGCCGTACCACACTCCCGTCAGGTGCGCGCCGCTCAACCATTCCGTCGTTGGCGGATGCAGGCCGACAACGGCGCCGCATTGCGCGCCCATCAGGTTGTCCATCGTTATCCCGATCGTCCAGCCGAGCCAGCGACTCTGTCCGACGACCTGATCCATGGCGAGTTTTTCCGCCGGGTCGGGTCGGCGCAAGCGCGGGATCTCCTCCATCTCGGCTACCGTCGCGAAGCGCTTCATGCCGATCGGTACGGTCTTTAAACGCAAGTATCGGTTCAGGCCATCCACGAGTTCCGTGTAGTTATAGTCGGTTGCGTCGTCCCAGCAGTTTGCCTGCATGTTTTCGTCCTCTAGTCGTCACGAGTGTCGGGTGGAACCGTAAGGCTCCGGTTACAGTTATTTACGCATTGTAGACCCACTGTTGCGCGCAACGTGAATAGCATAGAACCTCACCTCGCAGACAGCGTACGGAGTTCAACGGACATGCCATCGACCGCACTTTTTCGCTCACTGACCCTCGCCTTCGTAGTCGCGGGCACCGCACCGCAAGCCGCATTTGCCGGACACGCGGAACTCGTTCAGCAACACCGTTTCATGCGCGCGGAATTGAGCGGCACCCTGTACCTGCCGGCCGACGCACAAGCTGCTGTCGCGACGGGGGTGACGTCATTGCCGGACGCGGCGCCGGCCGCGATCATCGCTGCGAGACACGGCTGCAACGACGTTGCCGCAGACACCTGCGAGGCAAGCTCCGCGACCCCGTAGCTATTTCCCCACTGTTCAATGGTCGGGCGGGATCCACGTTGTCCCCCAGCGCGCCGAGACTCCTTACCCCAGGTCTCTGGATCCCGCCCGGCCGCCTTCTGTCCGACGGCAGCGGCAGCCTTCACTCGCGCACGGCGTTGTGAGATGAGGATCGCGGCGACATCGGGCAGCGTCCGGACATGACGCCGGCGACAACACCACGGCCGGGCGCCCGCTCGGGGTCGCCGTCGTCGCGGCGCAAGTCAGCTGTGAGCTGCGAGCAAATAAAGCGCCCCTGCTGCGGTGGCTTATGCGCGCCGCCTGGCCGCGGCGCGACGGCGCCAGGTCAGTCCCGCAAACGGCGCCAGCACGAGAGCGAGGCTTCCGGGTAATGGCACGAGGGCCGGCGTATTGAACGGCGGGTAGTCGCCAAGGGTCGTTTGCACGCCACCGGGATATTCGAGTTCCCAACCTTCCGGGGCGAATATCTGCGCGGATAGACCGAGCGACGATGAATAAAATACCTGCCCGTAGGCGAACGTGTCGGAATCGAAGCGCGACGTCAACGCGATATCGACCAGGCCCGTCAGCGTAATGATGTAACGCCTTCCCGAGACGATCTGCACGGACTGGCCGAATTCTTCATATTCGTCGATGCCAAACGCCGGGGTGGTACCGATAAGCAGTTGCTCCGAACTCTTGGCGCTGACGATATTCCCGTTCTCGTCAATTTCGCTGATCGCAACCGAGGCCTGGTAAACAGGCCCTGTGCGCTGAACGTGTGTTCCAGCAGGGTCGCTCGCGCGATGTAAGTGATTTCGCCGAGGCCGCTCTGGCCATCCATGCGACGCGGAATGAAATCATAAATAGCCCCGCCCTGAACGTATGACTGCGTGGAGAGGCCCTCGCCAAGGACGGCTGCGCCCGCACCGAGCGTAACTCCCGCATCGCTGCCCAGCGAGGCGACATTGATGCTCGACCCGTCCGCGGTCGAGCGGGCATCCTCGACCGGACCGCACACGGCGGAATTCGCATAACAGACTCGTGAAAGTTTTCATCGCTTGCATCTTCCCCCCCCGGTCGGATCGACAGGCTGCCGGCAGCTTTCCGGCGACCGCCGTTAGCGGACGAAGCAAAAACCTAACACAGTCCCACGGTCCGTTTCCGGTATTTTTTCCGTCACGGCGAGATAGTAAACGCCACGGGTGGCGGGATACCGCATGCCGCTCTCGCCGCCGCGGATCGAATCGAACCCGAACTGGTCGCTCGAGCAGTTGAGACAAGCGGGATCACCAGTGTTTGTCGCAGCGTCCGGTTCGGGGGCGGCGTTGCGAACCTGCCCGACCCGGTCGCGCCCGCGATGCAATACGGGCTGCGGTCCCGGCGTTCCTGCCCGCGTCGGCATGGGGTTTGCGCCGATGCAGGCAGGACGTTCTGGTTTCCGCGGCTTCAGCCTGTTGCGCGAGCGCGCGACGCCGCGTCCGACCCAGACCACACCGCTTTGTTCACGATACGGGTGAACCGTCGCGCAGCGTGCCGCGAACGCTGCGCCGCATGTCATTGCGGCACAGCGTTGCGGGTTGACGCTCAGGCAAGGTCGAAGCGATCCGCATTCATGACCTTCGTCCATGCCGCAACGAAGTCGTGGACGAA
>CAXBJY010000028.1:0-64545 GCA_963976285.1 uncultured Gammaproteobacteria bacterium | reverse complement strand
TCATCAACGTGCGGATTGTTTCGCAGCACCGACTTGCACAATCCCGAGATCGCCCACGTCAGGTGGCAGTCCGGAAAATCGTGCTTGACCTGGTGCGCGAGCACCGTGGCGTACAGGCAGTCGCCGTTCGAGCCGAGCTGTCCGAGTAATACCTTCACAGTCTTCGACCGCGGTTTGACGGCGCTGCCCGCTTCACGACATCAATATTCCTGGTAGGATTTTTCTTCGACAATTGCCGAACCGAGAAGCACGTTGATCTCGCGTTTCAGCGCGGCGCGTTTATCGTTCGTTTTGTAAACACTGCGCGCCAACTGCACGAACTTCTCGCCGAAATCACGGCGCCGTTCCTGATCGCGAATATCATCTTCGAGGTTCCAGATCTCGAGGTTGACGGCTTTGAGCCTGTCCTTCAGAACATCCAGGTCGTCGGACTTCGGTACGTTGTGCAGAAATTCGTCGTTCAGGATCCCGAGCTCGTTGCTCACGTTCGCGAGCTTGTCCGGATCGTCGATATGCTCCTGCTTGATTTCAAGAATGCTGATCTTGTCGACCAGTTCACCAACCGAAATGTCAACCTTGATGGATACCACGATGTAATCTTCTCGCGCTTGCTGGAAATTCTAATCCGTCGCCCGCGACTACATGTCCGCGAGCCAGGATTCGCTGTACAGCGGGCCCAAATCCCGCAACAGCCGCTGCTCGCCGTCGGCGACACAGACAACCGGCATGTCGTCGATTAACGCGAGGCGGTCCTCGCCGGCCGCATACGACAAGTTACCGTGCTGGTCTCTCGAATCGCGGTGACGTGACGGATAAGCCTTGAGCGACTTCAGCTTCGGCTCGATATGCGCAAACAGTTCTTCGCGGACGAAAAACGCGTTGATCCCGTTCGAGCAGGTTCCCACGAAGCGATAGCCCTTGCGTTCCGCGAGTTCACGCACCGCGCCGATGGACGCGCCGAAATACATGCCCGAATAATGCGCGTTGAAGCGCGAAAAGCCGGCATCGTAAGGCACGGTTACCGGGACCATATCGCCGAAAACGGGGTTGTATTCCATGATCAGAATTGCCGGATCAATAACGTCTATCGCCTCGGCAACCCAGTAATCGTTGCCATCGATATCAACGCTGAGCAGCCCGATTTTTCCGCTGAAGCCGTTGTCTTTGAGCACCTCGTTGATATTTTCACGGGTGACGAACGCGCACGCGGCCGTCAAATCGTGCTTCCAGTACAACGGGGTCGAGCGGACGTAGTCCATATGCGCGGCATTGCCGTCGAGTATGAGGCCGCGCCAGTTGCGATTTTGTATCAGGAATCGCGTATTCGCCTCCATGTAGTTCTCGACGCCGAATTCCACGAACGTCGTTTCCTTAATCGGCAAATTCTGGATCAGCCACTCGATGATGCCGTCCTCGCCCCATTGCGAAAATACGCGAAACTCGGCCGCGGCAAGGTCATGCAGGTCGCGCCGCTGTTGCAGCATCCAGCTGCTCTGGCGCCCCATCAGCATCAGCTGACGATCATGCACATCGATCTGGTAGTGAAAACTTCCGGGAATACTTTGAATTGCCCGGATCAACTGCCGCGCTCGTTCAAGCATCGTCATTCAACCGATGCTTCCAGGACGCTTGCCGACGGGCGGCCATGCCTGCAGAGCACGCAGCTGCAATAGAGAGCAAGCAGAACTTGCGATCGAACGGTCGAGATCAAGTGCGGTTACCTTAAGTAGAAATTCCGGTTGCAAGCGTATGCCCGTCGCTTGCGGTTAGTCTGGCCCCACGGGACGCAACCCCAAAATCGAGGGGACCAGCACCCTGTTCGTGCCTGCCTCGCGATAAAGATCGCGCAGCATTTCCGCCGGGTCGCGCAACTCCGTGAATAACCACGCGTCCACTGCCGGCGCATCGGTTAAACGCCGGTACACCGGCACGTCGAGCAATTTCCCCGAACCCTCACCGGTATGCACGAGGCAAGTGATTTCAAAGCCGAACTCGAGCGCGCGGAACGCGGCAATTTCAGCCAGGTCCGAATGTCCGTACAGGCCGAGTTTCACGTAGCCCCGCTCGCGCGCGACGTTCAGCAACTCGGCACAGGATTCCGCAGCACTGCGGTAAAAGCTGAACGAGTAACTGAGGTATGAAGCCGTCAGTCTGCCCTTCTCCGCGAACCCCTTCGGCGTGAGGTAATAAAGGTACCGGTTCGCGGGCGCTTGTTTGATTTTGACGAGCCCCTTGTTCACGCAACGCTTCAGGTACGAATTGGCGAGCCCGAGAGCGACGCCCATGTGCCCGGCGAGGTAGCGTTGCGTGATGTCGCTCTTGGCGTCGATCGCCTCGAGGATCTCACGGGTTACAGCCTCTTCGCGTTGCTCAGCGTTCATGCTTTGAACACTATAGTCGGGTACCGCGCCCCGGGTCAACGCAAGCGGCGCCGGTCTGCACGCGCCGCGGCGCGGTGTGCGCGGTGGCCGGGAAACTCTCCCTGCACGCAGGAGAACCCCGGGCGAGCCCGGTCCGGCGCGAGGGAAATACCGGCAGGAAAGTGCCGAATCGCTCGGTTAAACTTTAACGCGGCCGATACAGAACGAAGCTCGAAGCTTCTGCACACGAGCGTGCGCCGTAACCGAGGCACCCCTTGGGGGTCACGATGGCAGCCACGCGCAGCGGATTACAGCCGCAATCGTCGAACAAATATGTCGCCGGCCTGACGAACGGGACACAGTGGGCCCTCCCCGCGAGCCGCACGCTGGCCTGGGCGCTCGCGGATTTGGGCTACGACGACGATTGGCACTGGTCCAACCCGTCCGCAACCGCAGGCCTCGGTGCCGGGATTTTCTCGAGCTTCGCGGAAGTCGCGAACATTCGCTTCGCCTATGCCGGGCATGCCGAGAATCCGAACGCAACCGTAGCCGACATCGTTGTTACGGGGACAAGCAATCCCTCGCTTTGGGGTTTCGCGCCGAATGTTATCGCGCGCGCGTATTTTCCGAATGATCCGCTGACGAACGAATTCCTCGCCTACCAGGGAATCAGTTCATACCCGAACGCATCCGGAGACGTCTGGTTCAATTTCACGAACGCGACCATCGCCGGCTCGAGCTTCAATCCGGGCAGCGCCGGGCATTTCGTCACCTTACACGAATTGGGTCACGCGCTCGGGCTCAAGCACCCGCACGACGATGGCGGAACCGGGCGACCCACGTTCACGCAACTCGGACTCGCGCCGCTGGACACCCAACTGTTAACCGTCATGTCCTATAACGAGGCGACGACGGTTGAGGAGTGGTTTTCGCAATTCCAGCTGCCCGGCGAAGTCGGATACCCCGCAACCCTGATGCCGCTCGACATTCTCGCGTTGCAGTACCTGTATGGCGCGAACCGCACGACACGAGCGGGCAATACGAACTATCGGGTGCTCAATGACGACTACCTCGAAACGTTCTGGGATGCGGGCGGGACGGATGTCATCAACGCGGGGTTCTCCGGATTTGGCTGGTATATCGATCTGCATACCGAATCATCAGCGGGGCATCTGCTCGCTGTTGTGCTGCCGCTCGACTGGAATAACCAGAGCACGGGCAAGTTTTATTTTGATATTGAAAATGCGATCGGCAGTCATTCCGCTGATGTGGTGGAAGGCAGCAATCGCGCAAACGTACTCGCCGGCCGCGGCGGCAACGACGACATCAGCGGCTGGGGCGGCAACGATTCGCTCACCGGAGAAAACGGCAGCGATGTACTCAACGGCGGTGCGGGCAATGACACGCTGCTTGGTGGCCCGGGTAACGACACCCTAATCGGCGGTCCCGGCGGCGACCAGCTGCGCGGCGGCGGTGGCAACGACCGGTATCGAATCGATCGCGGTAACGAAATCGAAAAAAGCCGCGGCGACCCGGGCAACGATACCGTCGTATCGAACATTGCGTACACGCTTGGCACTCAGCAGGAAAACCTGGTCCTCATCGGCGCGTCGCGCATCGACGGGATCGGCAACAACGGCGCGAACAGTCTCAGCGGGAACAGCGCTCACAATAAATTGTCGGGTCGGGGCGGCAAAGACGACCTCGACGGTGGCGCGGGAAATGACACCCTCGATGGCGGCGGCGGTAACGATAGCCTCGCAGGCGGACGGGGCAATGACACGCTGCTCGGCGGCGCGGGTCACGACACGCTCCGGGGCGACGCCGGTCACGATACGCTGCGCGGCGGTAGTGGCAACGACACCTACTTCGTCGACTTTGCGAACGAGATTGACAAGTCGCTCGCTGATCCGGGAATCGACACGGTACACGCCCGCGTGACGTATGCGCTCGGCAACCATCAGGAACGCGTGTTCCTGCTCGGTGAGGGGGATTACTGGGCGACCGGGAACAACGGCGACAACTACCTGCGCGGTACCCCGGGCACGAACCGGCTTACGGGGCGTGGCGGCGCCGACACGTTGATCGGCGGCGATGGCAACGACAGACTCCTCGGCGGGTCCGGCGACGACACGCTGATCGGCGGCCAGGGTAACGACATCCTGTGGGGTGACGGCGGTCGCGATATGCTGCGCGGCGGCGGCGGTAACGACACTTACCGCATCGACGGTCCAACGGAAATCGACCGGAGTGTCGCCGATCCCGGCAGCGACACCGTGCAATCGCCGGTGAACTACACGCTCGGCAACGCACAGGAACGCCTGCTTCTGCTCGGCACCGCGAACATCAACGGCACCGGCCACGACGGCGATAACTACCTCGCGGGTAACCCGGGTGCGAACCGACTCAACGGCCGCGAGGGTAACGATGTCCTGACCGGCGGTGCCGGCGCCGACACACTGATCGGCAGCGGCGGTAACGACACGCTCGTCTTCGATCCGGACGACGCGAATGTCCGGGGCGGCACGGGCGAAGACACACTGAAACTCGTCGGAACGGGAATGCTCGTGGATCTGAGCGCCATCGACAACGAAACGTTCATCGGTATCGAGATCATCGACCTGACAGGCTCAGGCGATAACCGGCTGCGTTTGAATGCGCTCGACGTGCTCGACCTCTCCGACACCGACGTTTTGCGCGTGGACGGAAACGCGGGCGACTCGGTGGATACGCAAGACGGTGGCTGGAACGAGGCCGCGGGTGGCCCCGTGGCGCTTGCCGGGCATTCCTACGCGACCTATACGCAACTCGGCGCGACCCTGATCGTCGATACCGAGATCGATCGCAGCGGTATCACGCTTGTGTGAGCGGCCGCGACGGTAGAACGCTACTGCGCCGAGATTTGCATTGCGATCCCGACAGCGCCTCGTACACAAAAATGTACCCAAGGATCCTTGCCTGGACCCGTAGACGCGGGCAGCGGTGTTTCCCGTGGCATTTCCCTACCGCACCCGCTCGTGGCGACGCCCCGAACTGAACTCATGACTAAACCGGCGACGTTAGTCGAGTCAGGAAAAGAGCGTTTCCGGCTTTCCGAATAGCGACAAAGTCGACATCTGCATTCGTGTCACCCGGTTTGATCCAGAAAATTTTAACTTTATGATGCAGGCATCTTACCCGGGCCTCGTACGTCATAGTGAAAGCATTAAAACACTGGATAGCGGATCGTTATTCGGCAATTTTCAGTCCCGCCCGGCCGGCCGGCAATTCGCTCCCGGAAGCCTACCGCGACAATCTGCGTTTCGCCCACCTGAAGGTTCAGGATCCGGAAAATCTCTCGTCCGAGGCCTCGAAGCATCTCGCGGTATTCGTCCACATCCCCAAGGCGGGAGGAACGAGTATGAAGAACCTCCTGTTATTCAATTATGCAAGGCTGTACCAGGACCACCACCCGCGTCTGAACAACCTGCGTGAATCAATCGGAAACATCGGCGACATACGCGCACTCTCGGCGCACGCCCCGATGGGCTACGAAAAGTCACTTATTGATGAATATTCGGCCCTCGTACCGGCGGGCGGAACGTTCGATATCCGCGACACGAAGATCCTGCGTTTTTCGATCACGCGGGACCCGGTCGATCGCCTCGTGTCCACGTACAACTTTGTCCGCACGTTTCCTGCGCACGCTTTGCATCAACGGGCCCGGGATCTCGATCCGGATGACTTCTTCGCTCTGCTGGCAAGTGAACGTCCGAGGGAATTTTCGAACCTGCAGTGCTTCTTCTTGTCCGGCGCGGACCCCACGTTTGTCGCTGCACGCGAATCCATGGAGCGGAATTTCGCGAAGGTCGTCGACATTTCCGCGCAATCGAAGCTCATCGACTATCTCGTGCAGTCCCTGGGTCTGAATCGCCCGCCCGGCGACCTCCCGCGAAATGCGAGTCCGAATCAGATCCGCCGGGACGACCTCACGCCTAAAACGCTGGAGCAATTGTTAGCGGCCAACCAGGAGGACTTGCGTCTTGCGGACTTCGTCCAGGCGCGCGACGCCTGAGTTATTGCCGTGCCGGCCTGCGCCAGGGATCATTGAGCAGTTGAGTCGTGCCGCCCGCAAAATTCCCGTTCAATCGCCCGCGCGGGGGCGCGGGCGCGTGAATCCGTCGGCTGCGCTCAGCTTGCTCCGTCAAATCTTCGCGCCAGCGGTCGGGATCATTCCGCAATGGGGGTATCAGCGGATTCGAGCAGGAACAGGCACCTACCGCCACGTCGGGTGTTTGCGCAAGGCTGCGCGGCAATTTTGACCGGGTCGGAACTTTGAAACTTCGTTCAAGCTCAGGGCGCGTCGCCGTCGAACCCGCTACCGCCCGTGCGGCGAAGTAGCAACGCCACAGCCCGGCGCCGGTCGCCCGAATCTCAATGCGATGCCACGCTGCCGCCGTGGCAGACGGCCGGACGATCGCCAGCGTGCTCCGCCGGGAATTGCGCATGCTAGACTCCGACGGGTGCTGCCACCGACGCCGAATCCCGTAGACGCAATATGAAACAGCTGATTAAAAAATTCGTCCGCGTGTTCGGCGCGGAACTGGTCAGCAGCGACACCCTGAAACACTGGCAACGGCAGTCGCAGGAAGCGGTACTGCAACAGATCGTGACACTCGATCAGGCAATCAATACCGTGATCGACGTCGGCGCCGCGCACGGGGAGTGGAGCCTCGCCTGCGCACGAATATTTCCTGATGCCCGCTACGAACTGTTCGAACCGCTCGTCGAATACGGCGAACGGCTCGACAGCGCGGTCGCCAGGCTCGGGCGCGCAGCCCATCACAATGTCGCACTCCATCGTCAGCCGGGCGAGATGCAGATCAACGTGCACCCGGATCTCGTTGGTTCCTCGTTCTATCGCGAAAACGAGGACAGCGACGTCAACGGTTATCCGCGCTCGGTCAAAGTCGCGACCCTCGATTCCGTACGCGACGCCGGCGGGTTCGAACCGCCGTACCTGTTGAAAATCGACGTGCAGGGTGCCGAACACGACGTACTCGCCGGGGCCGGGCGCACGCTTGAACAGTGCGCGTTCGTCGTGTGCGAAACGTCGTTTTTCAATTTTTACGAACACGGCGGCTCCGTCGGGCAGATTATTCATCTGATGGAACAGGCCGGCTTTGCCATCTACGACATCTTCGGCCTGTCCTACCGGCCGCTCGACGGTGCACTGGCGCAGGCGGATTTATGTTTTGTCCGCGCCGACAGCAAATTCCGCGCCCGTCACGAGTTCGCAACCGCCGCGCAGCGCCGGGAGGTCACCGCCCGCCTGCACCGCCTCAGCGCCACGACGATCAGGTGACGTCGCGACTGCACGATCATGGATACGCCTGCAGCGCCCCGCCCCGTCCTTTCGATCATCACGCCGTGCCTTAACCAGGCGAACACGATCCGCCGCACGATCGAAAGCGTCGCCGCGAATGACGGCGCCGTGGTCGAGCACATCATCGTCGACGGCGGCTCGAATGACGGGACACTGGAAATTGCCTCGGAGTATCCCGGTGTGACGGTGATCAGCGGCCTCGACGCCGGGCCCTACGATGCGATCAACACGGGGTTCAAGCACGCGCGGGGAGATGTATTCGCGTGGCTGAATGCCGATGACTTCTATCTTCCGCACGCGCTCGATGTCGTCGCCCGGATTTTCGACACGTTCGACGATATTCGCTGGTTGACGAGCCGGTACCCGCTGACAGCGAACCCCGACGGTCATGTGACGGGAGCCGGACGCATCGGCTGCTACAGTCGTGAACGCGCGCTGCGGCCGGATTCGCTGCGCTTCGTTCGCGACGTGCCGGCGATGATGCAGCAGGAATCGACGTTCTGGCGCCGCGATCTGTGGGACGAAGCCGGGGCTGCGCTCGACCCGCAATTCCGGCTCGCCGCGGATTTCGAACTGTGGCTGCGGTTCTGGAAACTCACCGGGGCGGTAGCACTCGAGGCGCCGCTTGCCTGTTTCCGGCAACTCCCGGACCAGCGCAGCCGCGTGCATGAAAACGAGTACCGGCACGAAGTGGAAGCCGCATTGCAATTGCACGGGATCACGCGTGCAGGCCCGATCCGAACGCTCGCGAGACGCGCCGCGTTGTCGCTGCGGGGACTACCGCAGACATTACTGCGCCAGTGTCCGTTCGCCGCCGAACAACGCGTTGTGGCATTCAACCGACAGTCCGGCGCGTGGGAACTGCGACTCGAATACGCGGTACCCGCGTAGCGGCACGGTTTTGATGACGAACCCGGGTTTCAGCGTCATTACGCCGTCGTTCAATCAGGCGCAATATATTCGCGAGAACATCGAATCCGTGCTCGCACAGGACTATCCGAACGTCGAGCACATCGTCATCGATAATGCGTCCACGGATGGTACGGTAAAAATACTCGAAGAGTATCCGGCGTTGATTTGGCGTTCGGAACCGGATTCAGGACAATCGGACGCCGTCAACAAAGCGCTGCAACTCGCGACGAAGGAATGGATCATCTGGGTCAACTCCGACGATTTTCTGTTGCCGGGCGCACTGCACACGCTGGCGGCAATGATCGGCCGGAACCCGTCCGCGGCGGCGCTGATCAGCAATCACATCCGGGTGGATGCAGCGGGAAAGCGCATCGCGAAAGTGAGGCCAAACTACTCGCCGTGGAAGCTCCGGCACTGGTGGTGGAGCGCATTACAGTTATGGCAACCCGGCTCCGTTTTCAAAAAGCAGGTCTTTGCCGACACCGGCCCGCTCGATACCGGTTTGCATTACGCGATGGATTTCGATTTCATGCTGCGCGCCCATGCGCGCTACCCGTTCCGGTTTTTCGACGCCGACCTCGTCGCGTTCCGGCTGCATGAGCGGCAAAAAGGTCACGTCAATGAAATGCCGTTCATCGAGGAGCGGATCCGCGCAACGTTGCGTTACTGGCGCGAACGAAGCCGGGCGAAATACCTGCTGTATTCCGTTGTCCTGTATTTCGCGCACGGCTCGCTCGAATTCGTACAGGGGCTGCGACGCTACGAAGCAGGTGATCGCGAACAGGGAGCGCGAATGATCCGGCAAGGATTGATGCGCAATCCGGCCGGGTTGCTGCGACCCGAACATGTCGGTTTCTGGTTGCGCAAGCTCCTCGGCGCCGAGCGCTACTATCGATTACGCTGAGCGCATGGCGTGACCGGCGCTATTCCCCGCCGCGTTCGATCCCGGGCCGTTCCCCGCGATAACTCCCGTCCATGACGGCCCGCCACCAGTCCTCGTTCGCGAGATACCACGCAACGGTTTTGCGCAGCGCGGACGCAAAGTTCTCGCGCGGACGCCAGCCGAGGTCGCACTCGATTTTCGTCGCATCGATCGCGTAACGCCGATCGTGGCCCGGGCGATCGGCGATAAATTCGATCAGTTCGGCATGCGGGCGTCGGCGCGGGCGCAACTCGTCGAGCAGCGCGCATATCGCGTGGACGACATCGATGTTGCGCAGTTCTTCGCCGCCACCGACATTGTAGGTTTCACCACTCGCGCCACGACGGATGACCTCCCATAAGGCTTCGACGTGATCCTGGACATAGAGCCAGTCGCGCACATTCGTACCGTCGCCATATACGGGCAGGCGTTCGCCGGACAGGCCACTGATGATCATGAGCGGGATCAGTTTTTCGGGCGACTGGTAAGGGCCGTAATTGTTCGAGCAGTTCGTCATGACCACGGGCAAGCCGTAGGTTTTGTGCCACGCCCGCACGAGATGGTCGGCCGCCGCCTTGCTCGCGGAATACGGCGAGTTCGGACGATAAGGCGAGGCCTCCGTGAAGCGCCCCGGTGACGGCAGGCTGCCGAACACCTCGTCGGTCGAGATGTGATGGAACACGAACGCCGCATCTTCGGCTCGCCGCTGTTGCCAGTAGCGCCGCGCCGCACTCAGCAGTGCATACGTGCCGACGATATTCGTATTGACGAATTCGCCGGGCCCGTCGATCGAGCGATCGACGTGGGATTCGGCGGCGAGATGCGCCACTGCGTCCGGCGCGTACTGCGCGAACAGGCGGTCGAGCGCGGCTTCGTCACACACGTCGACCCGCGCGAAGTGATGCCGCGGGTTGTCGAGTACACCGGTCAGCGATTGCAGGTTGCCCGCATACGTTAACTTGTCGACATTGACGACGGTCAGCGTCGTTGTTGCGAGCAGATGCCGCACGAACGCCGAACCGATAAATCCTGCCCCTCCGGTTACGAGGATGGTTGCGATCGGGCGCTCGCCGCCTGCATCAGTCATACCGTTCTACCCCGGTATTGCACCGTGTCATGACGCGCCGGTTAAGCGACGCGTTCGGATTGCGGGATTAACCCGTATTCACCGCGTCGACTACCGCATCTATGACGAGGTCCTGTTGTTCGGGAGCCAGGAAAGGATGCATCGGTACGCTGAACACGCGTTCAGCAGCCGCTTCCGTCACCGGCAGGGATACGTCGTTCAGGTGCGCGAACGCCACCTGCTTGTGCAGCGGTACCGGGTAGTAAACCGCCGTCGGCACGCCCCGTGCGTTAATCCGCTCCAGCACTTCGGATCGCCGGTCGCATTGCAGCGTGTATTGCGCGTATACCGAGGTATTACCCGGTGCGATGGCCGGCACGACGAGCGCCGGGCAACGCGCGGCGAATGCCGCCGAGTAACGCGCGCCGACCCGCGCGCGCGCGTCCACCTCGTGCGGGAACGACTCGAGCTTCGCCAGCAGGATCGCGGCCTGCAGCGTATCCAGCCGGCCGTTAATCCCGATCACATCGTGATGGTAGCGCTCGCCCTGACCGTGAACACGCACGCTCGCCATACGCGCGGCGAGTGCCGGGTCGTTCGTGAAACACGCCCCGCCGTCGCCGTAGCAGCCGAGCGGTTTCGCCGGGAAAAAACTCGTCGCGCCCACCGTGGCCAGGCCGCCGGAACGTTTCCCGTTGCGCGTCGCGCCGAAGCTCTGCGCCGCGTCTTCGATGACGGCGAGACCGCGGGCAGCGGCAAGCGCGTTGATCGCGTCAAACGCGGCGCACTGACCAAACAGGTTCACCGGCATGATGGCGCGCGTGCGCGGCGTGATCGCCGCTTCGATCAGGTTCGGGTCGAGGTTGTACGTGTCGGCTTCGATATCCACGAACACCGGCCGCGCACCGAGCAGCGCGATCATCTCCGCCGTCGCGATGAACGTAAACGCGGACGTGATGACCTCGTCGCCGGCGCCGATCCCGAGCGCCATCAACGCGGCGAGCAGGGCATCGGAGCCACTCGACACCGCGATGCAGTGCGAGGTGCCGACATAGTCCGCGAGAGCCTGCTCGAGTTCCGCGACTTCAGGACCGAGTATGTACTGACCGTGTGCGAGCACCCGGTCCATGCGTTCGCGGATCGGGGCTTCGAGGTGCTGGAACTGGGTCTTTAGATCGATGAATTGCATAGTTGCCGTCGGCGTCGTTCGCCATCAAGGGTGGGTTGCGGCCGCGAAGGCATGGACCCGGTACCACGATTGCGGTTCCGGGTGCCCGTTCAGTGCGGCGCCGATGTCGTGTTCGATTATACGGGCGACCGCCGCGCGATAGTGCAGCGGATCCCAGTAATTGTCGTCCTCACGGGTGATCACGGAATCGCGCATGTAATCGAATACGGTAACCCGCCGATCTTCCGCGAGCGCTAGTATCCGCGCCTTGCATTCCCGGTACAGGCGCTCGCTGCGGGCAAGATAATCCCCGTGCATCGGGGCGAAAACGAGCACAGTATCGGTGTCCGGTGGCGTGCGTTCGAGCATCGTACGCAACAGGGCGTGGGTGGCGAATCGCCATTGTGGATGCTCCGCCTGTGGCGGGATATCCGGAATGCGTCGCGTCGCGGGGCGCCCTCGCGGGTACAGGCGGGCGGCCACCGCGCGCGGATCGTAAGTGCCGAAATCGAGCGTGAAGTCGCGATAGCCGTTCGTCTCATATTTCGGCGAACGCTTGCCCGCGATCAGTTCGAGCAGGCGCACGGTATTCTCCAGCGCCTTGTCGTTGAACATGTAGAGCAGATCGTTCCACGGATTTTCGTCATACATCCATTCAGGAAACTCGCGGAACGTGTAGCGTTCGAATGCATTCTCGCGCCGGCACCAGCTGTCGTCGATACCGATGATCACGGCCCTCGGGTTCGGGTGATAGCGCAAAAACAGCTCGTGGATCCGCATCTGCTCGTAGGCCGTCGCGGAATTCATCGCGAGGTTGACGAACCGCGCGCCACTTGCCGCATCGAGTCGGGTCGGGTCGAGCAGGCGTACCGTCGATGATCCGATGATCGCGCTGTCGAAGCGTGCCGCGCGCGCGAGCACCGGATAGGAAAAGCGCTGGTTCGTGCTGATCGGCGCGCGTTCCAGTGGCAGCGAAAACGGGATATTGCCGTACGGATCGACGAGCAGAATCAGCGCATACGTGGCGCCCGCGAGCGCCGCGAACACCCCCGCCACGGTGCGCAGAAAGCCGCGCCAGGCGCGCGCTTCAGAACTGGAAGTAGATGAATTCAAGGCCGCGACCCTGGCCCACACGGAGCGTAATGAGGAACAGTATGCAACCAACCGCGACGGCATAGCGGCGCTGCACGAGCGTCGCGCGCGCGGCTGCCGCGAACGCCGTCGGCCCGAGCAGTGCGAACGCCGCGGCGATCGCGACGATCGCCCAGTCACCCGTATCGCCATCGCCGGCGGCGAAACCCGCCGCCCCCGCCAGCGTCCGCAACATGAGCGCGGCGGCAGCGAAATCGTCTGCCCGGAACAATACCCAGCCGGCGATCACGAACAGCATCGTCAACGCCCACGCCGCCGGGCCTGGCAGGCGCCCACCCGCGGTTTGCCACGCGCGATTGACGCAGATCGCCGCGCCGTGCAGCGCGCCCCAGGCGATGAACGTCCAGCCCGCGCCATGCCACAGACCACACAGCAACATTGTCGCCATGACGGTGAACACGGTCCGCGCGACGCTGCCGCGGTTGCCGCCGAGCGGAATGTAGACGTAGTCGCGCAGAAACCGCGACAGCGTCATATGCCAGCGCCGCCAGAACGCGCGGATATCGAGGGCGCGGTATGGCGCGTCGAAGTTCAGCGGCAGGCGCAATCCGAACAGGGCGCCGAGTCCGATCGCCATGTCGGAGTACGCGGAGAAATCGAAATACAGCTGCAGGGTATAGGCCACCGACGACAGCCACGAATCGCCGAACGCGAGAGCGCCGCCGGCCGCGGCGACGTCGAAACCGCTATCGGCGATCGGCGCGAGTTCATCGGCGAAAAACACCTTCTTCGTCAGCCCGAGCGCAAACAGGGCAAGCCCGCGCGCGGCGAGTTCGAGGTTTGCCGTGGTGCGCGGATCGGGTTCGAACTGCGCGATGAGTTCGTTGTGGCGAACGATCGGGCCCGCGATCAACTGCGGAAAAAAACTGACGTAGGCGGCATAGTCGAGCAAGCCGTAAATCGGCGCTTCGCCACGGTAGCGATCGACGAGGTAGGAGATTTGCTGGAACGTGAAAAAGCTGATCCCGAGCGGCAGGATCAGGCCCCAGGGTTCGTGTTCGATGCCGACGACCGCGAGCAGGTTCTCGGCGAGAAAATTCGCGTACTTGAACAGCGCGAGAAACAGCAGGTTCACCCCGACCCCGAGCGTCAGTACGAACGCACGTCCGTGCGCCGCGTGCGCCCGGACGATGAGCCAGTTCAAACCGATCAGTCCTGCCAGCAGGGGTATGAAGCGCGGATCCCACCACGCGTAAAACAGGAACGAAGCGAGCGTGATCAGCGCGACCCGTGCCCGCCGCGAATCCGCCACGGCGTAGTAGGCCGCGAGCGTCAGCGGCAGGAACAGGAGCAGGAAGGTTTGCGTGGAAAACAGCATGGCGCGGGTATGTTACACCGCCCGCACCACGGCACGGATCGTTTACGCGCGGTCGTTGCTCAGCGTCCGATGCAGTAGTAGGAAAAGCCGAGTGATTCCATCGTTGCGCGTTCGTACACGTTGCGCAGATCGACAAACACGGGTGTGCGCATGACCGCTTTCGCGCGCACGAGATCGAGTCCGCGATAGAGATTCCATTCCGTCAGCAACAGCACCGCGTCAGCACCGTCGAACACCTCGTAGTGATCATCGCAGTATGTGACATCGGCCGGCAGCAGTTCGCGTGCCTCGTGCATGCCCTGCGGGTCGTGCGCACGTACGTTCGCGCCCTTCTCCATCAGGGCCGGCAGGATCGACAGGGCCGGGGCATCGCGCATGTCGTCGGTTTCCGGTTTGAACGTGAGTCCGAGCACCCCGATCGTTTTCTCGGCCTCGGAACCGCCGAGCGCGAGCCGGACTTTCTTGATCATGCGCGCCTTCTGCGCCGCGTTCACTTCGATCACGGATTCGACGATGCGGCTTGAGGTATCGTGCTCCTGGGCAATGCGCACGAGTGCCTGGGTGTCCTTCGGAAAGCACGAGCCGCCGTAACCCGGCCCCGGATGCAAAAATTTCGACCCGATCCGTTTATCCATGCCCATGCCTTTCGCCACCGCGTGGACGTCGGCGCCGACGGCTTCGCACAGCATGGACATTTCGTTGATGAAGCTGATTTTCGTCGCGAGAAATGCGTTCGACGCGTATTTGATCAGTTCCGCGCTTTCCAGCCCGGTGAACAGGATCGGCGCCTCGATCAAGTTCAGCGGCCGGTAGAGTTCGCGCAGCAGCGCTTCCGCGCGCTCGCTCTCGGCACCGATCACGACCCGATCGGGGCGCATGAAATCAGAGATTGCGGCGCCTTCACGCAGGAATTCCGGGTTCGAGGCGACGTCGAAATCGGCATCCGGGTTGGTTTCGCGAATGATCCGGGCCACGTTGCGCGCGGTCCCGACGGGCACCGTCGACTTGTCCACGATCACCGTATAGTCGCGCAGGTGCGGTGCGAGTTGGCGCGCCGCCTCGTAGACGAAACTCAGATCGGCGAATCCGTCACCGCGACGGCTTGGCGTACCGACGGCGATGAACACGAGATCCGCGTCCGGCGCGACGGCGCCGAGATCGGTCGTGAACGACAGGCGTCCGGCCTTGACGTTGCCGGCAACGAGGTCATCGAGCCCCGGCTCGTAGATCGGGATCTCCCCGGCCAGCAGACGGGAGACCTTGCCCTTGTCGACATCGACACAGGTTACGTTCGCGCCGAATTCGGCGAAACACGTGCCCGAGACGAGTCCGACGTAACCCGTCCCAATCATGACGACATTCATCTACTTCACAGCCTCCAGTGCTTAATGTGGTCCGGGCGGGTCGCCCGATCGAGTCGGGCTTTGACATCCATAACGATGCCGGAACCGGTTTTCAGGCGTTCCGTCACGCCGGTCCAGCCGGCATCGAGATACGCGGCGTGCGGTACCGCCAGGATGACGGCATCGGCGGGTGCGAGTTCAGCGGTCGTGAGCAGATTAACGCCGTATTCCTCGTGCGCTTCGGCCGCGCTCGCGTAGGGATCGTGGATCTGGACCTCGACGCCGTACTCGCGCATCGCCTTGACGATATCGATCACGCGCGTGTTGCGCAGATCCGGTACGTTCTCCTTGAACGTGAACCCGAGCACCGTGACGACGCTGCCCTTGATCAGCGTGCCCTGCTGGATCATCAGCTTGACGGTTTGCGTGGCGACGAAAGCGCCCATGTCGTCGTTGATGCTGCGGCCAGCGAGAATAACCTGCGGGATGTAGCCGGTAATCTGCGCCTTGTGCGTCAGGTAGTAAGGGTCGACCCCGATGCAGTGCCCGCCGACGAGACCCGGATCAAACGGCAGGAAATTCCATTTCGTACCGGAAGCGGCGAGCACATCGCGGGTGTCGATATCCATGCGGTGGAAGATCAGCGCGAGTTCGTTCATGAGCGCAATGTTCAAATCACGTTGCGTGTTCTCGATCACCTTCGCGGCCTCGGCCACCTTGATCGTCGCGGCGCGGTGCACCCCGGCCGTAACGACACTCTCATACACACTGGCGACGATTTCGAGCACTTCCGGTGTCTGACCGGACACGACTTTCGTGATCTTCGTAAACGTGTGTTCCTTGTCGCCGGGATTGATCCGTTCGGGCGAATAACCGACGAAGAAATCCTTGCCGCACACGAGTCCGGAACAGCGTTCGAGCACCGGAACGCAGTCTTCTTCCGTCGCACCCGGATATACCGTCGATTCAAACACGACGATGTCACCGGCTTTCAGCTGGGCGCCGACCGTTTCCGAGGCTTTCAGGACCGGGGTCAAATCCGGTCGCTTGGCCTGGTCGATCGGCGTGGGTACGGCGACGATGTGGAAATCCGCCTTTTGCAGATCTTTCGAATCCGAGGTGAACAGGATATTCGCCTGCGCGAGATCGGCAGGTTCGACTTCGAGCGTACTGTCCTCACCGCGCTTCAGCTCGGCGATCCGCGCGGCGTTGATATCAAAGCCTATCGATTGCGCTTGCCGGCCAAACGCGACGGCCACCGGCAGCCCGACGTAGCCCAGTCCGACGACCGATACGGTGCGATTATGCGTACTCATGAGATGTTGTAGTAATCCTTGTACCAGGCAATGAAGTTTGCGATGCCGTCCTCGATCGAGGTTGCGGGCTTGTAGCCGAGGTCGTCGACGAGCGCCTGGACGTCCGCGTAGGTGTCCGGCACGTCGCCGAGCTGCAACGGCAACAGGTTCTTTTCGGCTGTCATCCCGAGCGCCTTCTCGATCGCGCCGATGAAATCCATCAATTCGACCGGCGCGTTATTGCCGATGTTGTAAACCCGGTACGGTGCGTTCGACGTGCCCGGATCCGGCGCATCACCGCTCCATTGCGGCGACGGTTCGGCAACCTGATCGATACAGCGGATCACACCCTCGACGATGTCATCGACGTAAGTGAAATCACGGCGGTGATTGCCGTAGTTGAAGACGTCGATGGGCTTGCCTTCGAGGATGTTTTTCGTGAACAGGAACAACGACATATCGGGACGGCCCCAGGGACCGTAGACGGTGAAAAAGCGTAATCCCGTTGTCGGCAGGCGGTATAGATGACTGTAGGAGTGAGCCATCAATTCGTTCGATTTCTTTGTCGCCGCATACATCGACACGGGATGGTCGACGTTATTGTGGATGGAAAACGGCATGTTCGTGTTCGCGCCGTAGACCGAACTCGACGAGGCGTACACGAGGTGTTCGAGTTCGCCATGACGGCAAGCCTCGAGGATGTTCATGAAGCCGACGATGTTCGACTCGATATACGCGCGCGGGTTTTCGATCGAATAACGCACCCCCGCCTGCGCGGCGAGGTGCATCACGCGGTCTGCTTTAGCCGCGTCGAACACGCGTTCGACCGCGGCCTGGTCGGCGACGTCGATGCGATGGAATTCAAAATTTGACTGCGGGGTGAGGCGCGCGAGCCGCGCCTCTTTCAGCGAGACGTCGTAATAGTCGTTCAGGTTATCGATCCCGACGACCTCGTCGCCGCGCGCCAGAAGTTTCTCGCTCAAGCGGGAGCCGATGAATCCCGCCGCCCCCGTTACGATGATTTTCATACCGTAATTTTCGTTTCGATAAAAAGCGTCAGTCTACAATAATCAGCCACTTCCCGATGTTACAAACCGCAACGTGGCGGTAACGGATCCGTGATTCGGGTGACCGACTTCGCAAAACGGCGCGGCATGACATCCACTCGCCACCGTTTCCATGAGCATGCCTGGCAGTGCCCCCCGGTCTCGTCGACGTGGCGGCAGGTATAACGTAGCTCCAGACCAATAATCGGCCGGGATTTGATAAACTCAACAAATTATTCTGCTGCGAGGGAAGATCAATGGCCGCCGATAACGCGCAAACGCCGGCCGGACTGGTTGTCGATGTCGACAATCTGTACCGGGAAGAATCGTTCACTGACTTAAGGTCAGCAAATATCAAACGCCTGACTCCGGTAACGGCCAGTGGCGAACCCGACCCGTCGCGCCCGACGCAATTCATCGGCGACACGACCCTGATGACGCAAATGGGCCCGATCCCCGTGCAGTTCCCGCTCGATACGGATTCCCTCGACAAGGCCTTCGAAATGTTCCCGGCCGGGGTCAGCGAAGCGATCGAACGCCTGCAGGAACGCGCCCAGGAAATGGCGCGCGAGGAAGCCTCCCGGATCGTCGTTCCCGGTGCCGCGGGCGGCGGCGTGCCCGGCGGAGGCTTACCCGGCGGCGGCATGCCCGGTGGTGGCAAGTTCGTCATCGACTGACCGATCCACTTTTGATCGGCACGCCACGGGTCGCTTGCGCGGCCCTGGCGCCGTGCCGTTACCCCGTTGTCCCCCAACCCCAATGAGTTGACGATATCCGGCCTCGCCTGCGTGCGTGGCGACGTCACATTGTTCGCCGCGCTCGATTTTTCGGTCGCCGCGGGCGACGTGCTACAGATCCAGGGCGCGAATGGCAGCGGCAAGACGAGCCTGTTGCGACTGCTTTGCGGTCTGAGCCCCCCTGCGGCCGGAACGATTCGCTGGAACGGGGTCGATATCGCGGAGCAGGCCGGGGATTACCGCTGTGCGGTCAGCTACATCGGTCACCGGCGCGGGGTCAGCGAGGAACTGTCTCCGCTCGAAAATCTCGAGTTCGCCTGCGCCCTCCACCATCCGGCCGCGCCGCCAGCGTGCCGCGACGCGCTGACCGCGCTCGGACTCGAACGGCGCCTGCACACGCCGGCGCGCCTGCTGTCCGCGGGCCAGGTGCAGCGCACCGCGCTCGCCCGGCTGATGCTCAGCGACGCACCCGTGTGGATCCTGGATGAACCGTTCACCGCGCTCGACAGCGACGGTCGCGCGCAAATCGAGCAACTGCTCGAGCAACATGCCGCGCGCGGCGGACTCAGCGTCATCGCGACGCATCAACCACTGCAGCTCGACACCGGACGGGTGCGCACGCTACGGATTGACGAATCCTGATGGCGGCGGCGTCCGCGGTCTTCCGGCGCGAACTGAAGCGCAGCCTGCGGCGGCAACAGGACCTCGTCCAGCCCCTGATCTTCTTTGTCCTCGTGGTCACAATTCTCGCGCTCGCGATCGGTCCGGACGAGCAGATCTTCGCCGTGATCGCCCCGGCGAGTGTCTGGATCGCGGTACTGCTGGCGACAACCCTGAACCTCGATACGCTGTTCCTCGACGACTACCGGGATGGCGTGATCGAGCAATTCGTCCTCAGCGCGGCGCCGCTGCCCCTACTCGTCGCGGCGAAAATTGCCGCGCACTGGCTAACGACCGCCTGTCCGCAGATTTTCATGGCGCTGCTCGTTGCACTCATACTCGGATTCGAACCGCACGTGCTCGGTGCGCTCGCCGCCACGCTCGTGCTCGGCTCACCCGTGCTGATCCTCGTCGGCGCGATTGCGAGCGCGTTGACCGTGGGTTTGCGCGGCGGGGCCATGCTCGTCGCCCTGCTGATCCTGCCGTTGTACCTGCCGACCCTGATTTTCGGCACCTCGGCGATCCATAATGCACGCTTGGAATTGCCCATCGCGGCGGAATTGTATTTTCTCGGTGGCCTCGCGGTGCTGGCGGCATGCCTGGCACCGTTCGGCGCCGCGGCGGCGTTGAAAATTCGCCTGAGCTGACCGCCGGGCGGAACCACTTGACCACAATTAATTGAACACGGACGCAGTTCGCACACGCATGAATCTGAATTTCATCCATAAATACGCTTCACCGGTCTATTTCTACGCGTTCGCCTGTCGCCTGAGCCCGTGGCTCGCCGCGATTGCCGTGCTGCTGTTCGTGGCCGGGCTCATCGGCGGCCTCGTGCTCGCCCCGGCGGACTACCAGCAGGGCGAAAGCTTCCGCATTATTTACGTCCACGTCCCGGCCGCGTGGATGTCGCTGTTCATCTACATGGTCATGGCCACGTCCGGCGCCATGGGTCTCATCTGGCACGTGAAGATTGGTGATATGATCGCGCGCGCCTGCGCTCCGCTCGGCGCGTGGTTCACCGCGCTTGCGTTGCTGACCGGCTCGCTGTGGGGCAAACCGATGTGGGGCACGTACTGGGTGTGGGACGCACGGCTCACCTCGGAGTTGATCCTGCTGTTCCTGTATCTCGGCTACATCGCCTTGCAGGGTGCCATCGAGGATCGCCGGATCGCGGCGCGCGCGGGCGCGATCCTGGCACTGGTCGGCACGGTCAACATTCCGATCATTCATTACTCCGTGGAGTGGTGGAACACGCTGCACCAGGGACCGACCGTAACGAAATTCGATAAACCGTCGATCGATACCGCGATGCTGATACCCTTGCTGATCATGAGCCTGGCCTATACGTTTTATTTTTTCGCGGTGATGATGCAGCGCGCGCGCTGCGAGATCCTCGAGGCCGAACGCCACACCTCCTGGGTAAAGGAACGCGCGGCACGTACGGCGGTCACACGATGAGCGGGGATTTTTTCGACATGGGCGGGTACGCCTTTTATGTCTGGTTTTCCTACGGGGTCAGCGCCGCGGTCCTCGTGCTGAACGCCTGGTGGGCGCGGCGTCGGGAAAGAACCTTACTGGCGAATATCGCACGAGAATCTCACGAGCATGCATCCAAAACGTAAAAAGCGTCTGTTGACGATCGGGTTGATCCTCGCGGGCATGGGCGTCGCGACGGCGTTGATCCTGACCGCGTTCGAGAAGAACCTGATGTATTTCTATTCGCCGAGCGAAGTCGCCGCCGGCGAGGCACCGAGCGAGCGCAAGTTCCGGGTTGGCGGCCTCGTCGTCGATGGCAGCGTGCAGCGGGTCCCGGACAGCCTCGCGGTGGAATTCACGGTCACCGATACGGTGCACGAGGTGGTCGTCAGCTACGAAGGGATCCTGCCCGATCTGTTTCGCGAGGGTCAGGGTATCGTCGCGCACGGACGCACGCGCGAAGACGGCGTGTTCGAGGCCTCTGAAGTGCTCGCGAAACACGACGAAAACTACATGCCGCCGGAAGTCGCGAGTGCGCTCGCGGCGGCGAAGCCCGGCACGCTGCCGCCCCACCCGCAATGATCCCCGAAATCGGTCATTTCATGCTCGCGCTCGCGCTTGGGGTCGCGGTCGTCCAGGCATTTTTTCCGCTCGTCGGCGGTATTCGCGGCTACCCGAACTGGATCGCGCTGGCGCGCCCGGCCGCCCGTGTCCAGTTCGTCCTCGTGCTCGGCGCGTTTGCGATCCTGATCCACGCGTTCGTGACGAACGATTTTTCGATCGCCTACGTCGCGCAAAACTCGAATTCGGCATTGCCCGTGGCCTACCGCGTGTCGGCCGTGTGGGGCGCGCATGAAGGCTCGCTGCTGTTGTGGGTGCTGATCCTGTGCGGCTGGACGGTGGCCGTCACGGTGTTCGATCGCGGCTTGCCGCCGGCATTTGCCGCCCTCGTCGTTGCCGTACTCGGGATTGTCTCGATCGGCTTTCTCGCGTTCATGCTGTTCACGTCGAATCCGTTCGTGCGTCTGAGCCCGGCGGCGCTGGATGGCGGCGATCTGAATCCGCTGCTGCAGGATCCGGGACTGATCATCCACCCGCCGATGCTGTACCTCGGCTACGTCGGATCATCGGTTGCGTTCGGCTTCGCCATCGCGGCACTGATCCAGGGCCGGATCACGGCCCAGGCGGCGCGCTGGATCCGGCCGTGGGCGGTGGCATCGTGGCTCTTCCTCACCGTCGGTATCGCGCTCGGTAGCTGGTGGGCGTACTACGAGCTCGGCTGGGGTGGCTGGTGGTTCTGGGATCCGGTCGAGAATGCCTCGTTCATGCCATGGCTGCTCGGCACCGCGCTGATCCATTCGCTCGCGGTCACGGAAAAGCGCGGCGCGTTCAAGAACTGGACGATACTGCTCGCGCTCGCCACGTTCGCGCTGAGCTTGCTCGGCACGTTCCTCGTCCGCTCCGGTGTACTGACGTCCGTGCATGCGTTCGCGACGGATCCCGGGCGCGGGATTTTCGTCCTCGCGCTGCTCGGCACGGTGATCGGCGGCTCGCTGATCCTGTATGCGTGGCGTGGGCCGTCGACGTTCGCCGGTGGCGACTACGAACCCGTGTCGCGCGAGGTCTTCCTGCTCATGAACAGTGCCCTGCTCGCGGTGGCGACGGCGACGGTACTGCTCGGCACGCTGTACCCGCTCGCGCTCGAAGCGCTCGGTCTCGGCAAGATCTCGGTCGGCCCGCCGTATTTCAATGCCGTGTTCGGCGCCGTCATGCTGCCGTTGATCGCCGTGCTCGGCTTCGGCCAGTTCGCGCGCTGGAAACGCGACTCCATCGGGCGCCTGTGGCGCGCATCACGGCACGCCCTGATCGCCGCGATCATCGGCACGATCATCGCGGTGGCGATGCTCGGCGGCGAGGAAATCGTCGCCGTCGCGATCGGTGTCGGCTTCGCGCTGTGGATATTCGCGACGACGATCAGCGGCATCGTGGCACGCTGCCACGGGCGTAAACGCCCGTGGCTCGCGCTGGCGCAACTGCCGCGCGCGTTCATCGGCCAGTGTCTGGCTCACTGCGGTTTCGCGGTGACGGTCGTCGGCGTCGTCATGACGAGCTACTTCAGCATCGACGAACACCAGCGTCTCGCGCCCGGCGACAGCGCGGTACTCGCCGGTTACGAGTTTCGCTTCGTCGACCTGCGTACGTTCGAAGGACCGAATTTTCGCGCCACAGAGGGTCGCTTCGAGATACTGCGCGACGGCAATTTGCTCACGACCCTGAAGCCGCAAAAGCGCCTCTATCACGTGCGCAACATGCCGATGACCGAGGCCGGGATCGAACCCGGGTTCACGCGCGACCTGTATGTTTCGCTCGGGGAACCGCTAGACGAGGGAGCGTGGAGCGTGCGCATGCACTACAAGCCGTTTGTGCGCTGGATCTGGCTCGGGGCCCTGATGATGGCTTGCGGCGGCCTGCTCGCTATCCTCGACACGCGTCTGCTCAGCCCCGCGCGCAGCCGCGAAACGGTCGTCGCGGCGCGCTCCCGGTAACCGGTCGATGCGCTACGCGATCCCCATCGGTGTGTTCATCGCGCTCGTCGCCGTCCTCGCCGTCGGCCTGAAGCTCGATCCGCGCCACGTGCCCTCACCCCTGATCGGCAAGCCCCTGCCCGCGTTTACGCTGCCCGAACTCGGCAGCGAGGCAACGCTCTCGGCGGAATCGTTGCATGGCACGCCGCGCCTGCTGAACGTGTGGGCGTCGTGGTGTGTTGCGTGCCGGGTGGAACACCCCCTGCTCGTCGAACTCGCACGCTCCGGCCGCGTTCCCATCGTCGGATTGAACTACAAGGATGCGCGCGACGACGCGCTCGGCTGGCTCGACCGCCACGGCGATCCGTATGAACGAACCGTGTTCGATCACGAAGGCCGACTCGGGCTCGACCTCGGGGTCTACGGTGTACCGGAAACGTTTGTGCTCGACCGGCACGGCATCATTCGCTACAAGCAGGTGGGCCCGATCTCCCGCGAAGTCCTCGACGACGTGATTTTGCCGCTGCTCGATGAACTGGGTGCGGAGTCGTGAAAACCGTCGTGATATGCGTCCTGTTCGCGCTGTTATCGCCCGCGTTCGCGGCCGATACACCGGTCGAGTTCGACAACCCGGCGAAGCGGGAACGCTACGAAACGCTGCTCGAGGAACTGCGCTGCCTCGTCTGCCAGAACCAGTCGCTGGCCGATTCACACGCGGACCTCGCCCAGGATCTGCGCAACGAGGTTTACTCGATGGTCGTCGCGGGAGAAGACAAGCAGGCCGTGACCGATTTCATGATCGCGCGCTACGGCGACTTCGTGCTGTACAAACCGCCGATGAAACTCACGACTTTGCTGCTGTGGTTCGGACCCGCGCTGTTATTGGTGGGTGCCGTCATTATCGTGCGCAGGACGACCCGGGCACGTCGCACCGGCGCGACCCCACTGACCGCTGAACAACGGGCCCAGGCGCGCGCGCTGCTCGAATCCAATTCTGACCAGACCTGAATGAATACATTTTGGCTCATCGCCGCCGCGCTCCTGATCGCGGTCATCGGAATGCTGTTGCCCGCCGCGCTGCGCGCGCGGATCGCCGACGGCGGCCGCGATTCTCACCGCGCACTGCACGCGCGTCGGCTTGCGGAACTTACCGCCGATCTCGACGACGAGGTGATCGACGCGGCGGATCGGCAGTCCGCCGAAGACGAGATCACGCGCGCCCTGCTCGAAGAAGCGGATACACCGGCGGCCGCGGGCACGGGTCCGGTTGCACGCTGGCTGACAACCGCCGCCGTTGCGCTCGTAATCCCCGGGGTCGCACTGCTCACGTATAACCGGCTCGGGCAACCGCAGCTCAGCGAGACGCCTGTACAGGCGCCGGTACCCGAGGCGACGACCCCGCAATCGATGGAAGCGGTGCTGGCGCAACTCGAACAACGGCTGCAGCAGAATCCCGGCAGTGCCGAAGGCTGGATGCTGCTGGGACGGTCGTACATGGTCCTCGCGCGCTACACGGACGCCGTGGCTGCATTCGAACGTGCCTATGCGCTCCTCGGCGATGTGCCGCAGGTCATGCTGCAGTACGCGGATGCACTGGCGATGACGAACAACGGTCGTATCGGTCCGCAAGCGCGTGAACTCGTGGAACGCACGATCGCGCTCGAGCCCGACAATATTGCCGGCCTGTGGCTCGCCGGGCTTGCCGCGGTGGAAACCGGGCAGCGCGAACTCGCGCTGGAACGCCTGAATCGCGCGCGCACCCTGAGCGCCGAACGCGGCTCGGCGACCGAAGAACTCGATGCGATCATCGCCGGGATCGGTGCCGCGAGCGGCAACACGGTCGCCGGCCCCGGCGCCCCGAGCCCCGCGGATACCGCCGCGCCCGAACCCGCGAAATCGAGCGCCATTACCGTTCGCGTGGCCCTCGCCCCGGCACTCGCCGAGCGCATCAGCGCGAGCGACGTCTTGTTCGTCTTTGCCCGCGCGCCGGGCGGTGGCGGCCCGCCCCTCGCCGTCGTGCGGACGTCACCCGGGGAGTTGCCGCGTTCTTTCGTCCTCGATGAAACGAGCGCGATGGCGCCACAGTTCCGCCTCACCCCCGGCGCAACAGTCGATATCACGGCGCGAATATCGCGCAGTGGTACGCCAACGGCGACGAGCGGCGATTTGCAGGGGCAGGTGGCAGCGGTAACCGCGGGTCAGAATGAGCCGGTCGAGATTACGATCAACGAGATCGTCGAATAGCTGAAACCGCTGCCGTCTACGACCGCTTGCGCAACAGGTCTACGCGCATCGGCGCCTCGAAGCGGATCCCGTCCGCCCCGGCCGCGGCTTCCATGCGCGACTTCACCTCGGCGTACGTCGCCGCATCCAGTGAGTGTTCGGTATGGGTCGCGCCGATGATCTTGCGTTCGAAGTCCGCGAAGTCGGCAAAAAATACCGGCGCGCGAAAGAAAATCTGCTCGACCGACTCGAACAGGCCCGCTGCCACGGCCTCGGTAACCGCGGCGAAGGCGGCGCGGCGCACGTGCTGCTCGTCGTGGAACAGCTTCAGGATATCGTTGAACGGACCGGCGAAGATCGGTTCGGAAATGTAGGCCAGCCCGTCGTCGACGAGCACGCGATGAATTTCGCGCATCGCGGCGCCGAGTGACGACTCCGGCACATGGTGCAGCGATTTGAACATGACCACGATGTCGAACGTTGCCGCATCCGCCGGGATCGCTTCCGCGCCACCGGGCTTGAATTCGATATTCGCCGCGTGTTGTGCGCGGCAGTTTTTCGCGTGCTGGCGCTCATCGACTTCGAGCGCGGTGATACGCAGGCTCGGGTCGAGCGCCGCGAGTGCGCGCGTGTGATCGGCCGCGCCGCAGCCGAGTTCGAGCAGGTGCGCGCCGGCGAGCGGCAGCCGGTCGCGATAGATTTCAGACTCCGCGCACACGCGATCGATGCGCTCCGGTTCGATATGCAACGGCCCCTGTTCCGCCACCGCGCTCATGATTGTGCCCCCTCGACATCGAACGTGCGGGTGAAATTGCGGCCCTTCGAATCCGTCATTTCCGCCGATATCGTCCCGCCTTCGCGCGGGCGAAAAAAGAACCTGAAACTCGGATCCTCGCTGATCGAAATGTCCGTCTCCGCCGTCATCACGTGTTCGCCGTTGAACGAAATCACGACCTTCGTGACGTATTCCGCCGGCACGTAAGCCCGCGTGCGCTGATTCAGCTGCAAACCGGTGACATTCGGATGGCTCACGATCAGCTGACCGAGTGCGAGTGCCTTGTCGTCGTCACTCGCCTGCGCGCGGAACTTCATTTGTCCGATCCGTTCACGCGCCTCTTTCAGCTTGAGGAATTGCGGCGGCTCGGAGCATCCGCCGCTCGCACGCGTGTAGCCGTCATCCATGTGCAGTTCGCCGTTATTCAGCTCCGCCACGACGCGGACGGTCGTGTATTCGTTGATGCGCAACCGCATCGATAAATCGGCGCGCCCCATGCCGGGGGTCAGATGAAACGTACCGGCGAGGGGTTTCGGGTTCTTGTCGACGAAGACGTACATGCGTTCTATATAGCGTTCCGGCGACTGCGCTATCGCGGCATTGAGACTCACAGGCACGACCCCGGCGTCTTCGGCACGTTGCGGAATGCGCAGCTCGATCACGGATTTGCCCTGCTGAATTTCCCGATCACCGAAATACTTCGGCTTCAGAAACGTCGCCCAGACATCCACTTCGGACTGCGCCGGGTCCGCCGCCTGGACCGCGAACGGCGCCAGCAAAGCGGCGCAACAGGCCCCGATCAATACGATTCGATTCATAGACTTCCGCTTGATTCGCTTGAAAAAACACGTGCTTGGGCACCGGACTATACCATTGCGATAGCTTATTTCACGCCGGCGAACGCGTCGGATAGTATTGTGCGATGCGCCATCGGCGCCTTCACCGGCCGGACGGTGATCAAACCGACGGAGGACTTGCATGACCGCCGAACATTTCCGTTTTCTCGCCCGCTACAATTCCTGGATCAACGAAAAACTCTACGCCGCGAGCGCGAACGCCCCGGACCGCGAACGCAAGGCCGATCGCGGCGCGTTCTTCGGCTCCCTGCACGGCACACTGAATCATCTGTTGCTCGCCGACCGGGTGTGGATGGGTCGTTTCGAAAACACACCGTACGCCGCCCCGGGACTCGATGCGGAACTGTATGCCGATTTCGCGCAATTGCGCGCCGCGCGAGTCACCGAGGACGCCCGCATCGTGCGCTGGACGGAACAACTCGATGACCACACGCTCGCCGGCACCCTGCGCTATACGAGCATGGTCAATCCGGCGCCGCGAACGTACGTCTACTGGCAGGCCGCAACGCATTTTTTCAATCACCAGACGCATCATCGCGGCCAGGTGACGACCCTGCTCACGCAAATGGGTATCGATTACGGTGTCACCGATATGATCGGCATGCCCGGGGTCGCGTTGGCGTGAGCCGCACCCGGGCCCCGTCGGGTGCGCGTGACTGGCCGCGCCGCGTGTGATCGTGCAGGATCCCTCACCCGCTATGCCCCTCGAACGAAGGATATTCACTTAATGGACGAACGCGCATTCAACGAAGATCTGCTGGACTACCTCGACAATTCTCCGACCCCGTTTCATGCGACTCACAATCTCGCCACGGCGTTCGAGCAAGCCGGCTTCATACGTCTCGATGAAGCCGCCGCGTGGTCGTTCGAGCCCGGCGGCAGGTACTTCCTCACGCGCGGCGATTCTTCGCTTGTCGCGTTCACACTGGCCGGCGATCCGGCGCAGACCGGCGTCCGCATGGTCGGTTCACATACGGACAGCCCGTGCCTGAAACTGAAGCCGAACGCCGCGTTCAAGGCGCACGGTTACTGGCAACTCGGGGTGGAAGTGTACGGCGGTGTGCTGTTGAATCCGTGGTTCGACCGCGACCTGTCGCTCGCGGGCCAGGTAAGCATCCGCCACGGCGACGGGCGTATCGAGCAGCGGCTCATCGATTTCGCGCGACCGATCGCGATCATTCCAAGTCTCGCGATCCACCTCGATCGCGAGGCGAACGAGAGCCGCGCGATCAACAAGCAGACCTACCTGCCCGCGATCGTCTGCCGCGACGATGTCGCGTTCGATTTGCATGCAACCCTGAATGAGCAATTGCGCGCGAGCGACCCCGCGCTTGCCGACGCTGAAATCATCGCGTTCGAACTCTCGCTGTATCCGGTGGAGAAAGCCGCGATCGTCGGCTTGCGCGAGGAATTCATTGCGAGCGCGCGACTGGATAATTTGCTCAGCTGTTACGTGAGTGCCCGCGCCTTGCTCGATCTCGAGACGCCGGCAACGGCGCTCATCGTGTGCAATGATCACGAAGAAGTCGGCAGTGGCTCGGCGGTCGGCGCGCGCGGGCCATTCCTGCGCAGCATACTCGAACGCCTCACGGCGACGAGCGAAAACTATGCGCGGACGATTGCTCAATCGATGCTCGTCTCGACCGACAACGCGCACGGCATCCATCCGAATTTCTCCGATCGCCATGACGCGCAGCACGCACCCGTGCTGAACGGCGGACCGGCGATCAAGGTCAACAGCAACCAGGCCTACGCCTCGACGAATGAGACGATCGCGCTGTTCAAGCAGGCGTGCGGCACGGCCGGGGTGCCGGTGCAAAGTTTCGTCGCCCGCGCGGACATGGGCTGCGGCAGCACGATTGGACCGCTTACCGCGACTGCGCTCGGGGTGCGCACGGTCGACGTCGGGGTACCGACGTTCGCGATGCATTCGATCCGCGAACTCGCCGGCGCGCGTGACCCGCACGCGCTGTACCGCGCGCTCGGGTGCTTTTTCGCGCAGGCATAAAAAAACCCGGCGCGCTCGCGGCGGAGCGCGCCGGGTCGGTTCAGGGTTACCGCTGCCCCAGCGTGTGATCAGGCGCCCGCGGCGGCAAACGCCGGTGCGGCATCTTCTTCGAGATCGAACACCGGGCTGTGTCCGAGCTTGCGCAGCTCCGGCATCACTTCCTTCGCAAACAGGGTCATATTGTTCACGGCCATCTCGTGCGGCATACCCGCGTACCTGAACACGCCGGTGAGACCGCAGCAGTCCGTGCGTGCGTGCACGTCCTTGATCTTTTCGTAGCACATTTCCGGGGTGCCCCAGGTCTGCAGGCTCATGAAGAACTCGGACATGCCGTCGACACCGATCTCGCTGATCGCTTCGGGCAAGCGTTTGTAGTACTCGTAACCTTTCGTGTTCTGGAAATGATCGCCAAACATTTCGTAATGCTTGACCACGGATTGCCAGTAACCACCGATGTACTTGCTGGCCATTTCCTCCGCCTTGCCGGCGTCCTTGTCGCACGCAATCCAGCTGCCGATGTACGGCCGCGGTGCGGCCACGCCATGCATTTTGCGGAACGTCTCGTTGTAATCCGCGAGTTCCTGCGCATGGTCGGCCCAGTCCTTCTGCGGGATCACGAGGATCCCGAGCCCGAGGCGCGCCATAATCTGTGAGGATTCAGGCGACACGGCCGCCGCGTACGTGCGGTTACGGAATGAACGGAACGGTTCGGGCCGGATGCGCGCTTTCGGTTGTTTGATGAACTTGCCGTCGTACTCGCAATAGCCCTGTTCGAGTCCTTCGAGCACCATCTCGGCGCATTCGACAAACCGTTCGCGTGATTCGTTCATATCGACGCGGAAGCCTTCGAACTCGACCCGGCCGAGACCGCGTCCGATGCCGAGTATCGCGCGGCCCTCGGTCATGCAGTCGAGCATCGAGACCTTTTCCGCGACCCGCATCGGATCGTTCCATGGCAGGACGATCACCATCGTACCGAGTTTGACTTTCTTGCAGGCACCGCCGACGAACGACAGAAACTGTGTTACATCGGGGGTCATCGTGTAATCCGTGAAATGATGTTCGACTCCCCAGACCGACTCGAATCCAAGGCCTTCGGCCATCAACGCGAGTTTGAGATCGTCGCGGTAAACGGAATAGTCGCTGACACCGTTCTCGTTGCCGGGGTTCTGAAAAATTGACGCCATACCTACGTGCATGCGGATTCCTCCTGCGTGAAATGAAGCGTTAACACATCAAAACGAGATGCAACCCTGCACTGAATTCTAGCCGGAATAATTGGCTGCAACACGGCACTGCTTGCTGCATCGCAGCAGCAAACCGGTGCGCGGGCACTCAGGGATACACGATGCTGAGCCCTTCGGCGACGAGTGCGGGCCGCTCCGCGCCCTCGATTTCGACGACGTGTTCGAACGTGAGCCTGACCCCGTCGTTCTTCACGTCTTCGGCATTCACGAGCGTCTGTCGCAGGCGTACCCGGGTATCAACCGGCACCGTGCCGGTGAAGCGGAGTTTGTTCAGGCCGTAATTGACCCCGCGGCTGCGCTGCTCGATTTTCCAGATCCCGGCGGACAGACGCGGGATCAATGACAGGGTCAAAAACCCGTGAGCGATCGTTCTGCCGTCCGGCATTTCCTTCCTCGCCCGCTCGACATCAACGTGTATCCACTGATGATCGCCGGTGGCGTCGGCGAATTTGTCGATCATGGCCTGATCCACGAGCACCCATTCGGACACGCCGAATTCCTCGCCAATGTACTGTTTCATATCGTTCGGGGTCTCGATGATGCGCATACGGGGTCCTCGGTTGCTGCGGTTGATCCGGCTGCGCGGATTTTACGCACAGTTGCGAAACGGATGCCACGCTCCACACCCGACGCGACGGGGTCCCGGGTCTGCGCACCCCGGGCGCAGTGACGCAACGATTGAAAACCGGGACCCGAGCCCCCACTTCATAATTTCACCGAGCCCGAAGGATCCATCATGCCCGTTCATCTGCCCTGTCCTCACTGCAACAGCATCAACCGTATCCCCGCCGAACGCATTCATGAACGGCCGAAATGCGGCCAGTGCGCGGCGCCGCTCGTCGACGGCAAGCCGGTCGAACTGAACGCCGGTAACTTCACGAAAATGACCACGAAATCCGATCTGCCGGTCGTCGTCGACTTCTGGGCGCCGTGGTGCGGACCGTGCAAGATGATGGCGCCGGCATTCAGCGAGGCCGCAGGCAGGTTTGCCGGTACCGCGGTGCTCGCGAAACTGAACACCGAGGACGTACCGGCCATTGGCGCCGGGTACAATATCCGCTCGATCCCGACGCTCGTCGTGTTCCGCGGCGGTCGCGAAGTCGCGCGGCAATCCGGTGCCATGGACCTCGGGAGCCTGCAACGCTTTATCGAAGGGCATCTTCAATGACCGCTACGATCACCGCGCTCGTCAGGGCCGTACCGCTCGCCGAGGGCGCCGGCGTTACCGTGCATCGAACGATCGGTACGCCGTCGCTGCGCCATCTCGACCCGTTCCTCATGCTCGATCATTTCGGCAGCGACAACCCGCATGAATATATCGCCGGGTTTCCGGATCATCCGCATCGCGGTTTTATCACGCTGACCTACATGCTCGACGGCCACATGCAGCATCGCGACAGCATGGGCAACCAGGGTGATCTCGAAGCTGGCGGGATCCAGTGGATGAAAGCCGCGAGCGGGGTCATCCATTCAGAAATGCCGCAGCAGACGGCCGGCCTCATGCGTGGCTTCCAGTTGTGGATCAACCTGCCGGCAGCGGAGAAAATGAGCGATCCGGTCTACCAGGAATTTTCCGCCGCAGCGATCCCGGAAGTCGCTTCACCGGGTTGCCGGACGCGCGTGATCAGCGGCACGCTCGACGGCACGCGGGGCCCGATCGATGACCCGCATACGAACGTCACGTATTTCGACGTCGCACTCGAAGCGGGCGCTTCGTTCACGCATCGGTTCGAACCCGACATGAGCGCTTTCGTTTACGCGTACGCCGGCAACGGGACGCTCGCCGGTGAAACCTTGCCGACGCATGCGCTCGCGACGCTGTCCGACGGCGACACGTTGACGATTCAGGCAACCGACGCATTACGTTTCATCCTCGTCGCCGGGCGCCCGTTACGCGAACCGGTCGTGCAGCACGGCCCGTTCGTCATGAACTCGCGCGAAGAAATCGAACAGGCCTTCGCGGATTACCGCGATGGCAAGCTCGTGCAAAAACGCGCGGCGTGGGTGAGCGACTGAACGCGCTGCGACGCTCAGGCGGCCTCACGCCCGAGTACGCGCACTTCGCGTTGCGGGAACGGGATCGTCAGCCCGGCCTCTCCGAGCGCTTTGAACACCGCCCGGTTCGCGGCGTATTGCACTTCGAAGAATGAACCGCTGGGCACCCAATAGCGAAACGCGAGGTTTACCGAAGAATCGCCGAACGCTTCGATCCCGACCTGTGGCGGCGGCTCGGTCGCGATCCCCGCGACGGCGCCGAGCGCAGCCGAGATAACGTCGATCGCCTGATCCGGATCGTCGCCGTAGGCGACACCAATGCCGCCTTCGACGAGCCGGTTCATATAACTGTTGCGGTGGATTTCGCCGACGATGTGCTTGTTCGGGATCACGATGTCCTCACCGTCCTCGGCGACGAGTACGGTCAGCGCGAGCGTGATGTTCTTGACCACCCCGGAACATCCCTGCACCGAGATCGTGTCACCCACCTTGAACATCCGGGTCAGAATGATCACGAAACCCGCACCGTAGTTCGACACCGGCCCCTGGATCGCGAAGCTTGCACCGACGGCCAGACCGCCGAGTGCCGCGATGAACGGCGTAATACTGATCCCGAGTTTGCCAATCGCGATCATGACGAACAGGCCGATCACGACGAGCCGCACGGTGCTCGCGATAAACTGGCGCAGCGTTACATCGACATTTCGTCGCTCCTGCAGCCGCAGTAATGCGCGTGCGACCCAGCCACCGACGATGAAGCCAACAATGAGAATGATGATCGCGCCGACGAGTTGAAACGAATAATTGACGACGAAATCGACCACGACGTCGTAGGCCTGCTGTGCGAGTTCGAGTTCTTTATCCACGGTCCCTGCCCTTTGATTAACGATACGCGGACTTTACACAGACGCCGCGCGGCGGGTCGAGCGCCTGCCGGCCGTGCGGCGCGTGAACGTCGGCTCACGACAAACTACAATGAACAGCTTGTGACGCTCCCCCGGATTGACGATGGCACTCGCGGATCCCGAAAAAATCGACTACATCGGCATCGCGCCGGACGGCTACTGCGTACTGACCGTCGCGGATCCCGATCCGTGGGACGATCCGACCGCGCACATCGAAGCGCTCAAGGCCAAGCTGAATACCTACATGCACTTCATCCGCTCCGGTGAAATCGATCGCGCCTACCCGGACGGGCAGAATACGCAGCGCAAGATCCTCATCGCCTTGCGCGAAGCACCGCCGGCGGCCGGGGTCGCGTTTTTGCAGGAAGCAAACGCCACGATCACGGCGCTCGGGGTTGCGTTCAGCTGGCAGGTATTTCACGCCGGCTGAGACCCCGTCGTGCACCGGGGTGCCGCGCGCAGCGGCAGCGAATGCACGCGGTTCGCACGATCACGGCGCGCCGCGCGTGCCGCACGAGGGAGACAGTACCGGCTATGAGCGAGAACGAAACCCGAACGCAAGCGTCACGCGCCGTCTGGCGTGCAGCCATCGTAGAGGATGTCCTGCGCCCGGATCTCCGAATCTGCGACGCGCACCATCATTTGTGGGATCACGCCGGCGATCGTTATCTCACCGCGGAATTTGCCGCCGATGTTCGCGACGGCCACAACATCGTCGCGACCGTGTATGTCGAATGCGGGTCGGCATACCGCAAGAGCGGGCCGGCGCGGCTGGCGCCGGTGGGCGAAACGGAATTTGTCCTGGCCCGCGAAGCTGAACTCGCGGCACTGCTCGGCCGGCCGTTGATCCGGGGCATTATCGGTCACGCGGATTTATGTTTGGGTCGCGGTGTCGCCGACGTGCTGAGCGCGCACATCGACGTGGCCGGCGGGCGCTTTGCCGGGGTGCGGCATGCCGCGGCCTGGGATGCCAGCCCGGATATCGTCAATCATCAGACGGACCCGCCGGCGGAATTATTGCTCGACCCGCAATTCACCGATGGCGTGCGCACGCTCGGCACGCTGGGCCTGACTTACGACGCCTGGCTCTACCACCCGCAATTACCGGAACTGACGGCCCTTGCGCGCGCGGCGCCGGAGACAACCGTCGTCCTCGATCATCTCGGCGCGCCACTCGGGATCGGGCCTTACGCGGGCCAGCGAACCGACGTGCTGGCGTTCTGTCGCAAGCACCTGGCCGCGCTCGCGGCACTGCCGAACACCCGGATCAAGCTCGGCGGTATCGGCATGCCGAGTTACGGCAATCGCTGGCACCGGCTGACAACGCCACCCGGCTCGGCCGTGATTGCTTCGGCCTGGGGCGATCATATCCGCTGGTGTATCGATACATTCGGTCCGGAGCGGGCGATGTTTGAATCGAATTTCCCGCCCGACGGTCGTTCCTGCAGTTACCGCACGCTGTGGAACGCCTACAAGCGCATCGCCGAACCGTACAGCGATGCGGAACAGGCGTACCTGTTTCACGACACGGCGGTCACGGTGTACCGCCTGTAATCCGGCAACCCGCCGGGTTCAGAAGCGCGAGCTCGTCAGTTTCACATCGGCCTCGGACCACGCCTCTTCGAACCGTGCGTGGATCACGCGTGCGAGTTCGTCCTTGCCTTGCGCGGTGAGCGCCTGTTCCAGGCCAAACAGGCTGAAGCCATTGTGCGGATAGCGCTTCAGCTCGTTCCAGTACACGGCTTCCGCTTCCGCCGGGCGGCCGGCGTCGAGCAACATCGCACCGAGGACATGTCGCACCGGGAAGTACCAGTCCGGCGGTTCGTTATAGAGCAATGAGTCCTCGAGACGCACGGCACGCTCGATATGGGCGAGCGCGGTATGGAAATCCCCCTGCTTGGCGACAATGTCACCGTGCAGAATTTCCTCGGCAACCCTGAGCAGGGTGCCGGCGGCACCGAAACCGACCCGATAGCCCGGATCCGCTGCGACGTGTCCGCGCAGTGCCGTCAACCTCGCAAGCTCATCTTCCGCGGCGTCACGCCGGCCCGTATGCAGGTAGGCGAGACCGCGCGCGTAATGCCAGACACCGTTCATGAAGATGCTGCCCTCACCGGGCACGCCTTCGGCCAGGATCTCCTCCCACTTGCCGAAGCGCGCGAGCACGTACAGGGGCTGTGAACCGAATGATTCGTACAGACCCCAGATATTGTCCCGCGAGATCACCCCGACGGACGTGGCGACCTTCCGCGCCGCCGTGATCGCCTCCTCGCTGCGCCCCTGGAACATCGCCGACCACGACAGAAAATGCACGTTATGCGGGTAGTACACGAGCGGGTACATGCCCTGCGCGCGGCACTGGGTAATGTAGCCTTCATCGGCCGCAATCGCTTTCACGTTCGTGGTGTAGGAGTCCGCGTAGCGACCGACGCGCATGTAAATGTGCGACGGCATATGCACGAGATGACCCGAGCCCGGCATCAGCGCGGCGAGTTTGTCCGCGCTCTCGATGCCGAGTTCGGGACGAAACGCTTCGACCGCGTGGATCCGGTAGTGATGTGCGCCGGCGTGATCGGGATCGAGTTCGAGCGCGCGATCGAGCGCGGCGAGTAGCGTCACCGTCGCGGGTTTCGGCGAGCTGTCGCGATACCAGTAATCCCACGGGTTCGTGTTCATGAGCGCCGCGGCATACAGGGTCCAGGCATGCGCATCATCGGGATACTGTTCGGCTACCGCGGCCATCGCCTCGGCGTAGGCGTGATCGAGTGGCGCGCGGGGTGCCTCCGGATCGTCGGTGTAACGCACGGCAAGCGCGTCGATGAATGCCTGCTCGCGCGCGCTCACCTTGTCCTTCAACGCAACCGCCGCGCGGACCGCGCGGTACGCGTCCGCTACGACGGTCGGCTGCATCGGCAGGTTCAGGTTCGGTCCGAGCACGAGCGCCCAGCCCCAGTAAGCCATGGCATTGTGCGGGTCGAGGCGGACGGCCTCCTTGAACGAGCGCAGCGCCTCGGAGTGATTGAAGCCGAGGGTCAGGCGCAGGCCCTGGTTGAAAAAGTACTGCGAGCGTTCGTTCGTCGTGGTCACGGTCATGGATTGCGTGCCGAGGCCTTCGAGGACCGGCGCAATCGGGGCGGTCGCGGTCGCCGGATCGGCATCGATCGCGCGCGGGTCATGGACTTGAGCATAAGCCCCGCCAGTCGCGAAACTGAACACGACGACGAATAACAACAAAGCTTTCTTCATAAGGGTTTCCCGGATTAATTCAGCGTACGTGCCAGGCGCGTCCGGTACGTTTTCAGCCGTGGATCGTCGTCGTCCAGCAGTTTGAACACATCGAGTATCGTATTATGGATTGCGCCGTCACGCCAGTTGCGATGCTGTTCGATCAGGTCGAACAGGCGTTCCAGTGCGGTATCGAAATCGCCGTCGATGGCGGCCATGATACCCGACAGGTACTGCGCCTCGATGTCGTCCGCCGGACGCTGCGCGAGGTCCGCGCGATCGGCGCCTTCCGGCAGCTCGCGCGCGAGCTGCAGCGTCGCCCTGACCGGCGCGAACGCATCGTCCGTCGCCACGTTGATCGGCAATGCCTCGAGCAGTTGTTCCGCGGCACGATAATCGCCGCGCCGGATATGCACGTTCGCCAGCAACGGATGTATCGTGTAGTCGCCGGGGTCGAGCGCCAGCGCCTCGGCGAGATTACGGCCGGCCGCCTCGGTGTCACCGGCGGCGAGTTGTGCCCGCGCGGCGTCGACGAGCGCGGTTGCCGGGCGCGGCAACAATTTCTCGACCGCGGCGCGGATCACCGCCGCCGGCTGCGCGCCGATAATCTGCTCGACCGGTTTGCCGTGCCGGAACAACATCATCGTCGGCAGTGACCGTATTCCGAAAGCTTGCGCGAGTTCCTGCTCGACGTCGGTGTCGACTTTCGCGACGAGTAGTTCCCCGTCCAGCTCGGCGGCGAGTTGCTCGAGGATCGGCGCGATGGAGCGGCACGGGCCGCACCACTCGGCCCAGAAGTCGACGAGCACCGGTTTACCGTGGGAGACGCCGATAACGTCCTGTTCGAACGTCGCCGCGGTCGTATTGATCACATTTTCATTCGTCACGCTATGACTCCATAGGTATTCACTGGCGGCAGCCAGGCCAAATCTTCGGCGATCCCGGACTTCCGGTAACGTGGCACCGATGGATTCCACGCCGCGGATGCCGTCGTGCGCGCGTCGTGTGTAGCGGGCCAGCACGCTTTATAGCGGTCTCCACCGCTACGCGCCAGCGCATTGCCGGCCGGCGGCTTGCCGAAGCCTGGCCGGCCGTGTAGTTTCGTCGGGCGAAAATAAAAACGAATCGAGTATTTCAACAGGAGGCAAAACATGAATCTCAGATTTGGCTGCTTGTGGTCGTTCCGGAATCCGTCGTGGAACCGGGTCCCGTGGCAGGACCTTTATCGTAACCACCTCGACCTGATCGCGGACTCGGAAGCACTCGGCTACGACCACGCGTGGCTGACTGAACATCACTTCGTCGATGATGGTTATTCTCCTTCCCTGTTGCCGATCGCCGGTGCCATCGCCTCGCGCACGACCCGGATCCGGATCGGCACGTTTCTCGTCCTGCTGCCGCTGCACAATCCGGTACGGATTGCCGAAGATACCGCCACCGTCGATCTGATCTCGAACGGCCGCTTCGAACTCGGCGTGGGGCTCGGCTACCGGCCCGGAGAATTCGACGACCAGGGGGTTCCGGCTCAGGAACGTGGGGCGCGTCTGCGTGAAGGTATCGAAATCGTCCAGCGCCTGTTGCAGGATGAAGAAGTCACGATTGATGGCAAGTTCAGCAAGCTGAACAAAATCCGCATTTCACCGCCCGCGTTACAGCGCCCGCATCCGCCGATCTGGATCGGCGCGCTCGCACCGAAAGCGATCGAACGCGCGGCGAAGATGGGCTTTCACTACCAGGTGACCGGCCCGATGTCGAACGTCGCGCATTATGATGCCTGTCTCGAAGCCGCCGGCCGTAATCCGGCAGAATTCAACACTGCACAGCTACGCTGGATCCATGTTGCGCCGAGTCGCGAACAGGCGTGGGAGAATTCGGCGCGGGCCCTGCACCACACCGCATCGTGCTATGCGCAATGGTTCGGCGAAGCGAACGACCAGCCGGGCGACGACGCCGCACTTGCGGGAATTCCCTCGGTCGACGAGATGATCGCAAAACAGGAATTCGACATGTTCGGCGAACCGGCGATCGTCGGCACGCCGGACGACGCGAAGGAAATCCTGTTCGACTACGTCAAGCAGGGACGGGTTACGGATCTCGTCTGCGGCATGGCGTTCGCGGGTCTCGATGCGCACCATATCCGCTCGAGCATGCAGTTGTTTGCGAAAGAAGTGATCCCGGCGTTTCAGAAGTAAGCGCGGGAAAACCGGACTCGGGGGGCCGGGGCGTGCGCAAGCAGGCCCCGGCCGCGGGTTCACTAAAGCGGTTAATTTATCTCCGTCGACACCATCCAAGCACGCCGAGCGCCGGTAACAGCAGGAATACCGCGCCGGGCAGCGGCACCGCGGCCGGCGCAATTACCGCGGCCGAGCCGGCATCGAACGCCACCGAAAACGTGCTCGTCGAGTCCGCCATCGCACCGGCGCCACCGGCATTCGCGCTGAGAAAGCCGACGAGGTAGAACTGCTCACCCTCATCCACCGTCAGGTCTATCGTGCCCATCAGGTTCACCGCACCGCTCGCGCTCTGCGACAGGTTCAGCGCATCGGGTGAGAGCAGGTAGAGCGAAGCGAAGGCCGCCATGAAATCGGTCGGATCGGCGACCTTCATCAATACCGCGGCAGCGCTCAATTCCGTCAGATTGTTCGCGAGCGGGTTTGTGACCGTACCCGTGAGCGTGACCGTCGCGCTGATCAATTGACCATTGCCGCCCCCGGTCACGGTGTAACCCTGGATTCCGGTCGCGGAAATTCCGGCGTACTTGCCGTCCACGGACATGGCCTGGGCGGTCAGTTGCGGAGTATTCAGACCGCCGAGGATCGTGGCGTTCGCGAACAGCGAACCCGAATTGCCTATCGCAGCGCCGCTGACGGTCTGCGTGGACATGAGGATCCCCGTGCTGCCCGTGGTTGGGCCGAATTCGACGGACAAGGTGTCGGTGTCGTTACACGGCGCGAGGCAGTCGCCGTACAGTGTGCTGGTGGACGCCCCCGTCTGGTCCAGATCAATTGCTGCCGTTGCGCCCTGCAGCGGCACCAGCACGCACAGGATGGTTTGAATGAGTCGCTTCGTCTTCATGGCTCGCTCCTTCGCTTGGCCGCCGGGCGCGGCCGATGTGCATCCTATCCGTATAGAACATCCGGACGGCTACGGACAGGAGTTTCGCTCAGGGACGGTACTGGCTCGCAAAATTAGCCGGTTCTAAACCGCGGTGTCCACGCTGACAGGTGCTTGCGCCGGGCGTTGGGCGTACCCGTTCGCGGCGTTCACCGCCCCGACGGTCGCTTCGTCCGGCCCATGGCGGCCGCCGCAATTCGGGCACACACCCGCTGCGTCCTTCGTCGCGGCTTCCCGCGCCTCGCGTTGCATTTCGATCCGCGCCTCGTTCGCCATCGCGGTGGCGCGCGCGGCCACGGCCCGATCGGCCTGCGACGGCTCAGCCGGCGCGAGCGCCGCGCGGCGGATTTTCCCGGCTTTGTCGATCGTCGCCTGGGGATCACCGGCGACCGGTGAGACATCGATACTGATCTCGCCACCCGTTGCGTACTGACGACCGTCCGGGCCGCGGACCATCTGAAACCGCGCGCCACCGGTCGCAAGCCCCCCCGCGGCCGCGAGGTGCGCGCGCTCGTGGCTGCGCACCTGGGTATCACGCGCGGCGAGTTCCTGCAGGCGTCGTTGTTCGGCCGGCTCAACCGCGGTGGCAGATCGCGGCTGTGGTTCCGATGCCGGTTCGCGCGCGGCCAGCGGCGGCCGCGGCGACGCGGCGGTATGACTCGAATGCATCGTGTGCAGGCTGATCATGGCGTTCACTCAACGGGACGTCCCGTGCGGGTATAGCGGCCGCGCACGACAAATTCTGAAGCAAACCCGAAGCGTGGCCGCTCGTGTATCATACGCCGGCCGCGCACGCGCGCGGCAGATGCCCGCGGCCGCTCCAGGCGGCGCCCCATTCAAGTACGTACCCGATGAACCAAATCATATTCTGGCTCAGCGCAGCCGCTTTTATCGTCGTCGCGATCATGCGCGTGACCGATCCGTTGCTGCCGATCATCGCGAACGATTTCGGCCTCAGCGTGGGGCGCACGAGCATTATCGTCACCGCGTTCGCGCTGCCGTATGGCTTGTTTCAGCTCGTCTACGGTCCGCTCGGCGACCGTTTCGGTAAACTGACCATCATCGTCTCCGCGCTCGCCGCCTCGGCTGTGTTCACACTCGCGTGCGCGCTCGCCGGCGGCATCGGAATGCTCGCGCTGCTGCGCTTCATGGCCGGGGTGGCCACGGCCGCGGTGGTACCGTTGTCGATGGCGTTTATCGCCGACCATTTCGCCTACGAAGTCCGGCAGCCGGTCATCGCGCGTTACCTGAACGGGCTGATCATGGGCCAGATCGCCGGTGGCAGTCTCGGCGGCATCATGGCGGAGCTGTTCGGCTGGCGGGTGATCTTCGTGATCTTCGGGGTCATCGTCGGGGCGATGGCCTACCTCGTGTGGCGGTTCTCGAATCACCATCGCGAAACGCTGCGCGCGGCACCGTTGCGCGGCCGCAAGCTGTTCGCGCCCTACCTCGCGTTGCTGCGCCAGCAGCGTCCGCGCCACGTGATCATCACGGCGACGATCGAGGGGTTTTTCTTTTTTGGCGGTGGTGCGTTCATCGGTGCATTCCTGCACCACACGTTCGGCATCGGGTACGCGTGGGTTGGGGTCATGCTCGCGTGTTTCGGGATCGGCAGCCTGATCTACAGCAATACCGCGAAATACATCGTGGCCTCGCTCGGCGAGCGGCGCATGGTGATCGTCGGCGCGCTGCTCATGTCGGCGTGCTATTTCGGACTCGCGCTGGCCCCGAGCTGGCAGTTCTGCGTGCCGGTGCTGATCGTGTGCGGATTCGGTTTCTACGTCATGCACAACACGCTGCAGACACTGGCCACGGAGCTCGCACCGGATGCGCGCGGGACCGCGGTGTCGCTGTTCGCGTTCTCGCTCATGATCGGCCAGGGGGCGGGGGTCGCGCTGCTCGGCACGATCATCGATCGCTTTGGCTACAGCGCCGCGTTCAGCGTTACCGCGACGGCCGTCGCGTTACTCGGCTGGTGGTTCCAGGGCAAGCTGAAACCGGCGCTGAAAGACGGCGGCGCCGTCGTGGAGACGAGCTGAGCGCGGCGCGACGCGCGCTTGCGCGCTATTGCGCCGGCGGCTCCGGCAGCGCATCGACATCGACGCGCGGCGTGTGCTGCAACACGCTGTGTATGACCGTGTCGGATTCGAAATAAACCGTGTATTGCGGGTAGCGCCACGAGGATATCGGCGGTTCGCCGACCGGGCCGGTCTTGCTCTGCGGCAGGCCGAACTGCTCGAGCACCTGCGTCGTGCTCATACCGCGCACCGGCCGCGGCAGATCCCGGCGCTCGGGCGCCTGCTGACCGACCGGGATGTGGATGACCTCCGCCACCCCGGGCGTTGCGACAAGAATGCCGATCACGAATGCAATCGTCTTCACGTTATGACCTCCGTAAAGCGGGCACGCCTGAACGTGCTCAGGCGAACGCGATGACGGCGCCGCCCGCGGTTTTGACGTCACCGCGTTGATCCGTGGCCGTCAGTTCGACGCGCACGCACGGCGTTCCGGCGTCGTCAAATTTTTCCGCGATCCGACCCCGCACCGTGATCGCATCACCGATCCGGGTCATGGCCTGAAAGCGCGTGTCGAACGACCGTATCGCGCCCTGCGGAACCCAGTTCGTCAGTGCGCGCCCCATGTACGCCATGATCAGCATGCCGTGGGCGATGACATCGTCGAGTCCCGATTCACGGGCGAAATCAATATCGACGTGAATCGGATTGTGATCGCCCGAAGCGCCACAGTAAATCGCGAGAATCTGGCGCGTGAGAGGCGGCATTTCGAGCAACGGTATTTCATCGTCGAGCTCGATCGCGGCGTAGTCCGGCAAGTGCATGCTCGGATCCTCCATCAGGGGTTGCGAACGACGACGGTGCGGCGAAAATCCGCGACCGCTTCGCCGTGCTGATTCGTGATGAACACATCCTGGACGGCGAATTCGAGCGCGCCGCCCTTCTTCGCGTAGATGTCGACGATCTCGGCGGCGAACGTCATCACGTCGCCGGCATAGCCCGCGCGGTGGTAATGAAATGCCTGTTCGCCATGCAGCGCATGGGCCAGCGGGATATTCAGTTCGCGAAACCAGAGATAGGGATCGGGGTGTTCCATTTCGAGGCAGAACAGGAACGTTGGCGGCATCAACAGCGAACGGTGACCCGCTTGTCGAGCGGCGTTTTCGTCAAAATACACCGGATTCGTCTCGCCGATCGCTTTCGCGAACAGACGCAGGCGACCTTTCTCGACATCGGCGTCGAACGGCGTCGATTTCGCGCCGATGGTACTGCGGTCCAGCATGGACTTCGATCCTCGTTGTATACCCAACAGACGCGCGACATCGTAACATTGCGTTCAGCTCCAGCCACCGACTGTCAATGAAACTCGAAGCGAACCGTTCCACGACCGGCCCGAAAGTACTCGAAGGTGTACGCGTACTCGACTTCACGTGCGTGATCTCGGGGCCTTACTGCACACGCATGATGGCGGACCTCGGCGCCGAGGTCATCAAGATCGAGCCGCCGGAAGGCGAGATCATGCGCGCCGTACCACCGCACCGCGACGGCGTGAGTTCGCTGTTCAGCCAACTGAACGCCGGCAAGCGCTGTATTTCGCTCGACCTGAAACAGGCGAGCGCAATCGAGGCGGTGAAACAACTCGCGGCGAATGTCGATGTCGTGGTCGAAAATTTCAGCCCCGGGGTCATGCAACGGCTCGGGATCGACTACGCGGTGTTACGCGAAGTGAACGAGAACCTGATCATGTGCTCGATTTCGGGCTTCGGCCAAACCGGTCCCGATGCGAATCGCCCCGCGTTCGCCCCGGTCGTGCATGCCTGGAGCGGCTACGATCTCGCGACACTGCGCTACCAGCCGGAGATCGAAAAACCCCTGAACCTCGGCCCGCCGGTGGCTGACAACGTCGCCTCGCTGCAGGCATTCGGCGCCATCACGAGCGCGCTGTACTACCGCGAACGCACCGGGGTCGGCCAGTACATCGATATCGCGATGTTCGACGCGCTGCTCGGTACGATGCAGAAGGATTTCCAGGTGCGGCTCGAACCGACGACGACCGATCGGCTGTACGGACCGCTCGCCGCGCGCGACGGTTACGTCATGATGATGCTGATCAGCCCGCGGCATTTCGCCTCGATTTGCGATGTGATTGGCCAGCCCGCGCTGAAATCTGATCCGCGCTTTGCCACGACCGCCGAGCGTCTGAATCACTACGACGACCTGTTGCAAATCGTGGCGGCCTGGACCGCCGGTGAAGCGGCGGCCACCGTGATCGAAAAACTTACAGCAGCGAAGATTCCCGTCAGCCCGTACCGCGATCTCGCGGACATGGTCGCCGATCCGCAGTTGCGTCATCGGGGCATGATGACGGAAGTGCACGACGCCGCCGGACCGCTGACCGTGCCGAACACGCCGTTTCTGTTTTCCGCGACCCAGGCCACGGTGCAGCCCTGGGTGGCCGCAGTCGGGGAACACAACGAGGAAATCCTCCGCGCGCAGTGCGGTCTCGAACCGGCGGCACCGCAGGGCGACGGCTGAGTTATTCCGCGCGCAGCGCCTCGACCGGGTCCATGCGCGCCGCCTTCGCCGCCGGCGCGAGTCCCGAGATGACACCGATCAGCGTCGCCACCGCGAACGCGATAACGATGTAAACCCACACGAGGTTCAGCGGAAAATCCGGCAGCGCGAAGCGCACGGATTGCACGAGGGCAATAGCACCGACGATCCCCGCGATGCCACCGGCACCACCAAGGATGGCGGCTTCGATGAGAAACAGTTTCCGGATCTCGCTGCGCGGTGCGCCGATCGCGCGGAACAAACCCACCTCGGACGTGCGCTCGGCGACAGCAATCGTCATGATCGTCGTGATCCCGACCGCGCCGACAACGAGCGAAATCGCCCCGATCGCCGCGACCCCGAGCGTGAGCAGGCGCAACACCGAGTCGAGTACTTCGAGCATCTGCTGTTGCGTCTTGATCGTGAAATCCTCCTGCCCGTGACGCGCGAGCAACAGCCGCCGCAGTGAGGCGACCACGGCGTGCGCGCTGTCTTCCCTGGCGTAGGTCACATCGATTTCCATGAGACCTTCGCGATTGAATACCTCGGTTGCCTTGCCGATCGGAATGAATACGGTATCGTCGAGGTCGAAACCGAGCATCTGCCCTTTCGATTCCATGACGCCGACGACCCGAAAGCGGTCACTGCCAACCCGGATCCGCTGCCCCAGCGGGTTCGCCGTACCGAACAATTCGTCGCGCATGCGCGAGCCCAGCACCGCGAACGCGCGGGCGCTCGTGAACGGATCGTCGGGCAGGAACTGACCCACGGCGACGCGCATCGTCCAGACCTGCGGCATATCCGCACCGACCCCGATGATCGTGGTGCGCCGGTTACGCTGGCGAAATTCGACCCGCGCATTGCCCTGAATAACCGGCACGACGGCTTCGACTTCATTCAACCGGCGCATCGCCGCCGCATCTTCCACCGTCAGGTGTCGCACACTCGAGATCGTCGCGCCGGAGACGCCGAACGTCGACGTTTTGCCGGGCGTGATCGCGACGATATTCGTCCCGAACTGGGTGAACTCCGCGAGCACGAACTGGCGCACCCCTTCACCGACCGCGGTCAGCAACACGACGGCGCCAATCCCGACCGCGATACCGAGCATCGTGAGTCCCGAACGCAGACGATGGCTGCGCACGGAGCCGTAAGCGAATCGCAGCGAATCACCGGGGGTCATCGTTCAGCGCTTCGACAGTGCGTCGATCGGGTCGAGTGCCGCCGCCCGGCGCGCCGGCAACACCCCGAACACGAGCCCGGTAAGCATCGCGACCCCGACCGCGACGAGGATCGACCACAGCGGCACGGACACCGGAAAATCCGGGTACAGGCCGGCGACGATCCGGGTGCCGAGAAGGCCGCCGGCGAGACCGAACGCCGCGCCCAGCGTTGCAAGCAGGAAAGCCTCGACGAGAAACAGGCGACGGACGTCGACGAGGCGTGCGCCGAGCGCCTTGAGCAAACCGATCTCGGCACGCCGCTGCGTCACCGACACGAGCATCACGTTCATGATCAGGACCCCGGCGACGGCGAGTGAAATCGCGGAAATACCGCTGACCCCGAGGGTCAGCGCGGTCAGCACGCGGCCGAGCGTCTTCACGACGCTGTCCTGCGCGATCACGGTAACGTCGTCCTCGCCTTCGTGACGGGCGGCGATGATCCGGTGGATGGCGGCTTCACCGGCGTCGAGATCATGCTCGGAGGCGGCTTCGATCAGAATACGGAACAGCGATTCGCGATTGAACAGGGCCTGCGCGGACGCCACCGGGATCAGCGCCACGTCGTTGAAATCGACGCCGACCGTGACCCCGGAATCGGCGAGCACCCCGAGCACGCGGAAGCGCCGATCACCGACCCGCACCCACTGCCCCATCGGCGTTCGATTGCCGAACAACTCGGCCGCGAGCTCAAACCCGAGCACGCAGACGGAGGCAGCACGGCTCGGGTCGCCGGCCGGCAAAAACTTGCCGCGGCCCATCTTCAGGCGCTGCACGTGCAGCAAGGCGTCCGTCGTGCCGAGTATCGTCACTTCACGCTCGAGCCCGGCGGCGGTCGAGACCGGCGCGGAACCGACGATGACCGGCGCCACCCGCTTCAGCGCGGAAGCCTGCAGCAGCGCGTAAGCATCGTCGACCGTCAAATCGCGTGGCGTCTCGCCGAGCATCGGCGGCGGACCGCCCACCGTTTCACTGCGTCCCGGCAGCACGATCAGCAGATTCGTCCCGAGCGATTCGAACTGACCGAGGACATACCGGTGCGCGCCCTCGCCGAGTGCCGTGAGCAGCAGTACCGACGTCACCCCGATCGCGGTCGCGAGTGCAATCAGCGCCGTGCGCCGCCAGTTCGAGCCGAGCGAGCCGAGCGCCAGCGCGAGTACGTCAGCGGGTCGCATGGTCGACCCTGACGTCTTCCGCGATCACGCCGTCGACGATGCGGATCTGGCGCTCCGCGCGGCGGCCGAGATCGGCATCATGGGTGACGACGATCAGCGTCACCCCCTGGTCACGGCGCAGGGATTCGAGCAGTTCGACGACCTGCGCACCGGATCCCGTATCGAGGTTGCCGGTGGGTTCGTCCGCCAGGATCAGCGGCGGATTCATCACGATCGCACGGGCAATCGCGACCCGCTGCCGCTGGCCACCGGACAACTCCTGCGGCCGGTGACCGGCGCGATCGCTCAGCCCCGTCGCCGCAAGCGCCCGGCTCACCTTGTCGGCACGCTCGGCGCGCGGGACGCCCGCGAGCGTCAGCGGCAGCTCGACGTTTTGCGCCGCCGTCAGCCGCGGGATCAGGTGAAACGACTGAAAGATGAAACCGATCGCGTTGCGGCGCACGGCCGCGAGTTCATCGTCGGAAAGATCCGTGACCGCGCGACCATTGAAGCGGTACTCACCGGCACTCGGCCGGTCGAGTAAGGCGATCAGGTTCAACAGGGTTGATTTGCCGGAGCCGGACGGCCCCATGATCGAGACGTATTCGCCGGCTTCGATCGTCAGGTCGACGCCGTTGACCGCCTTGACCTGCTGATCACCTAAGACGAACGTTTTCGTGATGCCATTGAGTTCGATCATGCGAACACGGACCCGGCGGCGCGCGGCACTACGGCGCTTTGCGCTCGTCCACGACGATCGCGCCGTCCGCGACGCCCTCGCGTCCCGTCGTCAGGACGACGATTTCGCCGGCCGCGATTCCCGAGCGGATTTCCGTGAACTCCCAGTTCGCGACCCCGGGCTCGAATTCCCGCGCGCTCAAGCGGCCGGTTGCGGGATCGAAGACATAGACACGCTCATTCTCCACGACGGCTTCCGTCGGCACGCGCAGTACGTCCTCACGCGCCTCGATCAACACCTCGATGTCCGCGCTGTAGCCGGGCAACAAACCGGCGGCTTCATCCGGATCGTTGATTTCCACTTCCACTTCAACGGTGCGGGCCTGCTTTTCCAGCGCCAGAACATACGGCGCGATGCGTCGCACCGCGGCGTTGCAGCGGCGTTCCGGAAACGCGTCGAGACTGACGCAGGCCGGCATACCGAGTTCGATCGCCGGCGCGTCGACCTCGTCGATCGGCGCGGAGACGTAGATGCACGCGGGGTCGATCAAATCGATCGCCGGCAAGGTCGCGATCCCGGGTGGCGACGGGGTGAGATATTCGCCGAGCCGCACGTCGACTTCCGCGACGATGCCGCCGAATGGCGCGCGCAGCCGGGTGCGTTCGAGCGCTTCGCGCGCCACCGCGATTTGCGCCGCGCTGACCCGGGTCGCGGCGAGTCCGGCTTCGCACGCGGCGCGGCGCGACTCGGCCTCGGTGGCGGCGGCATCGACGGCCTCCTCGGCGATCAGTTTGCGCTCGCGCAGCTTCTTCAGGCGTTGCGATTCGCGTTCGGCGCCGGCCGCGGTTGCGCACACTTCCTCGGCGCGCGACCGCGCCGCCGAGGCTTCGGCCTCGGCGAGGCGCAGATCCGCCTTGCGATCGTTGTTCCAGATTTCCAGCAGCACGTCACCGGCGGCAACGACATCACCCTCATGGACATTCAGTACCGCGACCTGGCCGGGGGCCGAGGGTGACATCTGCGCGCGCCGACACGCTTCGACCGTGCCGACGCGCGTATTCGATACGGTCGCGCGAACGGTACCGCGGGCGACCGTGTGCAGGCGTACTTCGAGCGGTTGCGGCTGGTTGAAGTACCACACGGCCGCGCCACCCGCGACGACGAGACCGATCACCAGCATCCAGCCTTTCATGTGTTACTCCCGCTGTTCGTGTGCCTGCCGGGGTCTCGTTCGCGTTACCGCCTGCGCCTCGTTTCAGGCGCGCACGACGGGTTTGAATTTGAGTCGGTGCGGTTGCGCGTCGTCACCGAGCCGGCGCTGGCGATCCGCCTCGTAGTCCTGATAATTCCCGGCGAACCATTCGACGTGACTGTCACCTTCGAACGCAAGTATGTGCGTCGCGATCCGGTCGAGGAACCAGCGATCATGTGAAATCACGACGGCGCAACCGGGGAAACTCAACAGGGCTTCTTCGAGCGCGCGCAGGGTTTCCACATCGAGATCATTCGTCGGTTCGTCGAGCAGCAGCACATTGCCGCCACTGCGCAGCACTTTCGCGAGATGCACCCGGTTACGCTCGCCGCCCGACAGCTGTCCCACCCGTTTCTGCTGATCGCCGCCGCGAAAATTGAAATGCCCGACATACGCGCGCGACGGCGTCTCATAATCACCGACCTTCAGAATGTCCTGTCCGTCGGAGATTTCTTCCCACACGGTCTTCGAATCATCGAGGGCGTCGCGACTCTGGTCGACGTAGGCAAACTGCACCGTCTCGCCGACCCGCACCTCACCCGCGTCCGGCTGTTCCTGGCCGACGATCATGCGAAACAGGGTCGTCTTGCCGGCGCCGTTCGCACCGATGATGCCGACGATGGCGCCCGGGGGCAGCGAAAACGACAAATCGTCGATCAGCAAACGGTCGCCGAAGCCTTTTTGCACACCGGTCGCCTCGAACACGACGTCGCCGAGGCGGGGGCCCGGCGGAATATAGATCTCGTTCGTCTCGTTGCGCTGCTGGAAGGCTTTCGACTGCAGTTCCTCGAACCGCTGCAGGCGTGCGCGGCTCTTCGCCTGACGTCCTTTCGGATTACTGCGCACCCATTCGAGTTCGGCCTCGATGGTCTTGCGGTGCGCGGCCTGCTGACTTTCCTCGACCTTCAGACGGGCCTCTTTCTGCTCCAGCCAGGACGAGTAGTTGCCTTCCCACGGGATCCCGTGCCCGCGATCGAGTTCGAGGATCCAGCCGGCCACATTATCGAGGAAATAGCGGTCGTGGGTCACCGCCACGACGGTGCCGGGGTATTGTTCGAGATATTTTTCGAGCCAGGCGACGGATTCTGCATCGAGATGGTTCGTCGGCTCGTCGAGCAACAGCATTTCCGGTTCCGACAACAGCAGTCGACACAGCGCGACCCGGCGGCGTTCACCCCCGGACAGTTTCCCGACCTCGGCGTCCCACGGCGGCAGGCGCAGGGCGTCGGCGGCGATTTCGAGCTTGCGCTCGATTTCCCAGCCGCCAACTGCGTCGATTTCATCCTGCAGCCGACCCTGCTCCTCGAGCAGCGCGGTCATTTCGTCGTCGTCCATCGGTTCGGCGAACCGCTCGCTGATTTCGTTGAAGCGATCGACGAGCGCCTTGGCCTCGCCGAGCCCCTGTTCGACGTTACCGCGCACATCCTTGTCTTCGTCGAGCTCGGGTTCCTGCGGCAGGTAACCGATCTTCAGCCCTTTCATGGGCGTGGCTTCGCCCTCGATCTCGGTATCGATCCCGGCCATGATCCTGAGCAGGGTTGATTTGCCCGATCCGTTGAGACCGAGTACGCCGATTTTCGCCCCCGGGAAAAAGCTCAGCGAGATATCACGCAGGATCTCGCGTTTCGGCGGTACCAGCTTGCCGACCCGGTTCATCGTAAATACATATTGCGCCATTTCTGGACAGACTCCCGAAATACAAGACCATCGGGCCGCACGACAGCCCGACCCGGGCGCATTGTCGCTGATCGACGACGGCGGCGGAAGCAAACGCCCCGCGCCGGAGAGCCGCCGCGGGCGTGACGCCCGTCGCGTGCGCGGGTTCGCGCGCGCCGGGCTGGACATGTGTAAAATACCCGACGAAGAACATTCCCTATCCCGCACGAACTCTGGGGCCGTCGCCGTACCTGCATACTTCAGTGGATAAATCACTCGACAAACTTGCGGTGCTGTTCGCGGATATTTCCGGAAGCACTCGCCTGTACGAACAATATGGCGACACGATCGCACGCGCGGACATGGCCGCGTGTATTCGCTTGCTCGCCGATATCTCCTCGGGCCTCGGCGGCGAGACGCTGAAAACAATCGGCGACGAGATCATGTGCGGCTTCGAGGACCCGATCAAAGCGGCCCTGGCCGCAACGGAGATGCAGGCGGGCCTGCGCAAGGCCGGTCAGGAAAACCGCTTCAAGATGGGCCAGCTGCATATCAAGATCGGCTGGCATTACGGTAATGTGAACTGGCGCGGCGACGAGCTGATCGGTGAAGCGCCGGTCTCGGCGCAACAGGTCATCGGTCTCGCGAAAGCCGACGAAATCCTGACCACCCGGCGCAGTATCGACGCGCTGCCCCAGGCCATGTTCCCGAACTGGCACACGCTCGATCACATCGAGGCGGAAGCCTGGGACGGCGATCTCGAGGTGTGCAAGATCCCGTGGGAGCAGACTGGCGAAGAGACCCAGATCAGTTCCATCCCGATGGCACAGATGATGCCGGCAGCGAAATCCTCGCTGCAGCTGAAGCTGCACTACCAGGGCGCGGAATTTCTCATCGACGCCCAGCACACCCGCTGCCGCATCGGCCGCGGCCGCGACGCGGATCTGCGGGTCAACGGCAACTTCACGTCACGGCAGCACGCCGAGATCACGTATCGCAACGGGCGTTTCAACCTGCGTGACGAGAGTGTCAACGGCATCGTGATCGTCGAGCGCTCCGGCACGGTGCGCCGCCTGCGGCGCGAAGAAGGCGTCCTCACCGGCAGTGGCCAGCTCGGATTCGGTGCGCCACCGGACGATGATCCGGCAGGCACGGTCGATTTTGAATGTTCCTGAAAGTCACCGCCGCGGGCGTGCCTCGCGATTGAGCCCGGCACCGCGCACCGTTCAACGCGATATATCCGCAGCCATCCGCTACCGCAGCAGGCTGATCCGGGATTGACACCGACCCTCAGATTGAACACGCTGCCGCCCCGCGGTGAAAACCGCGCTTGTGAACACTCTGGGCTGATGCTGATGAACAGACGAAAAATCACCGCGCTCGCGACCCCGATCCTCGCCGCCGCGCTTTGGATCCCGACCGTGAGCGCGGCCGCGACCGAACCCGAGGTCGTCGAAGTCCGGGCCAGCCGTATGGGGCAGACGCTCGCGAACGTCGCCGGCGCGGTCAGCATCGTCGACGAGCAGGATATCCAGCTCGGGCGCCAGCAATTCGCGCTCGACGAGTCGCTGAACCGGGTGCCGGGCATGTTTTCGCAAAATCGCTACAACTTTGCCCAGGATCTGCGGATCTCGCTGCGCGGTTTCGGTGCGCGGGCCAATTTCGGCATCCGCGGGATCCGCATGTTCGTCGACGGCATCCCGTCCACGGTGACGGATGGCCAGAGTGTCATCGATGATGTCGAACTCGGTGCGATCGAACGGGTCGAGGTCATCCGCGGCCCGTCGTCGTCGCTGTACGGCAGTTCCTCCGGCGGTGTGATCAGCCTGTACACGGAATCGGGTACGCCCGATCCCTACGCCGAAGCGCGGCTGACGGTGGGCGAATTCGACCAGCAGAAATACCACATCAAGACCGGCGGTGAAGTCGACCGGCTGAATTACTTCCTGAGCGCCTCGCACCTGAGTTACGAGGGCTTTCGCGATCATTCGGAACTGCGCCAGACCACGTTCAATTCGAAATTCACATACGACATCAACGAGAATTCCGACCTGCAGGTGGTTTTCAACGCGATGGATTCACCGACGCGGGAAGATTCCGGCGCCCTGTCGCTCGCGGACGTCGCGGTCGATCGCGAGCAGGCGCAAGCGCGCAATCTGAGTTCGAATGCCGGTGAAGATATCGACCAGCAAAAGCTCGGGTTTACCTACAACTACAACCTCGACAACCGGCACGAGATCACCTTGCGCAACTACTACATCTGGCGCGATTTCGAGACGTTTCTGCCGATCGGCTCGCATATCCCGTTTGTCGCCGACGACGGGGTCACCGGATTCGATCGGTTTTTCTTCGGTGGCGGCGCGCAATACACGTTCACGGGGGAATTGTTCGGGCGTCCGAACCAGGTCTCGATCGGGGTGGATGTCGATTCGCAGACCGATGACCGCCAGCGCTATATCAACAACGCCGGCGTAAAAGGTGCGCTCACGTTCGACCAGGAAGAACAGGCCGAGGCAATCGGCGTTTATATCCGCAATATTTTCGCGCTGACCGATACGCTGCAACTCACCGTCGGCGGGCGTTATGACTCGGTCGAACTCGAAGTGGACGACGCGTTCCTCGCGAACGGCAACCAGTCGAGCAAAATCGATTTCGACGAGTTCAACCCGACGGTCGGTTTGAACTGGAACGCCTGGGGCAATATGAACCTGTTCGCGAATTACGCGACCTCGTTCGAAACCCCGACGTTCACGGAACTCGCGAATCCGGCCCGCGATCTGAACGTGAACCTCGGCGGTTTCGCGAACGTGACGGCGCAAACGTCCGACAGTTTCGAGTTCGGCATGCGCGGCGCTTTGACACCGCGGATCAATGTCGACGTCGCCTACTTTACGATGCAGGTTGACGACGAGGTGACGAACGTGACGAACGTCGGCAACCGCTCGTTTTTCGAAAACGCGGATACCGATCGCCAGGGGGTCGAAGCCGCGGCGATCATCAACGTGTTCGATGGCCTGCGTCTGACCACGGCGTATACCTGGTCGGATTTCGAATTCGACAAGTTCATAACGAGTCCGGCCACGGTTGGCAACGAGTTGCCGGGTATTCCCGAGCACCAGTTCTATGCGGAACTTGCCTATACTCATGCGACGGGTTTCTATGCCACCTGGGACGTGATCCACGTCGGCAAGTTTTACGCCGACAATGCGAATACGCTCGCGGCCGGCGATCATACCGTCTCGAATCTGCGCGTCGGGCACGAGATCACGGTCGGGCAAACACGCTTTGGACCCTACATCGGGGTCAATAACCTGTTCGACGAGGAATACTTCGCGAACGTTCGCCTGAACGCATTTGGCGGACGTGCATTCGAACCCGCGCCGGATATCAATGTCTATGGTGGAATCAGTGCGCGCATGACTTTCTGACGCGCCGCCACCCCGGAAACACACATTATGCTGAACCCGACCCCGCAAACGACGTATCTGAAAGACTACGCGCCGCCGCCGTACCTGATCCACGACGTCGAACTCGATATCGACATCACACCCGACGACACGATCGTCACCGCCACGCTCGCGGTTGCGCGAAACCCGGCGGCCGGCAGCGCGGACATGCCGCTCGTACTCGACGGCGACGAACTCGAATTGCTCGAAGTGAGCCTCGATGGCGTAAAGCTCGACCCGGAGCGCTACACGAGTGCGCCCGAGCATCTGACGATCGACGACGTGCCCGATGCGTTCAGACTCGAAACCCGGGTGCGTATACATCCGGACCGCAACACGCAACTGATGGGCCTGTTCCGCTCGAAGGACGGCTATTTCACGCAGTGCGAGGCTGAAGGTTTCCGGCGCATCACGTACTTCCTCGACCGCCCCGACGTCATGTCCCGCTACACGACGACCATTACCGCCGACAAGGAGCGCTTCCCGCTGCTGCTGTCGAACGGCAACCTCGACACGAAGGGGGATGCCCCGGGCGGACGGCACTGGGCACGCTGGGTGGATCCGTTTCCGAAACCCGCGTATCTGTTCGCCATGGTGGCGGCGAAACTCGACCGGCTCGCGGATACGTTCACGACCGCCTCCGGCCGCACCGTCGACCTGCTCGTCTACGTCGAATCCGGCAAAATCGACCAGGCCGATTACGCAATGGAATCGCTGAAAGCCTCGATGCGCTGGGACGAAGAAGTCTTCGGGCTCGAGCTCGATCTCGACCAGTACATGATCGTCGCGGTGAGCGACTTCAACATGGGCGCGATGGAAAACAAGGGCCTGAACATCTTCAATACGAAGTACGTGCTGGCCCGCTCGGACACCGCGACCGACGGTGATTTCATGATGCTCGACCGGGTCGTCGCGCACGAATACTTTCACAACTGGACCGGCAATCGCGTCACCTGCCGCGACTGGTTTCAGCTCAGTCTGAAGGAAGGCCTCACCGTCTACCGCGACCAGCGTTACGGCGAGGATCGCTACTCGAAAGCCGTGCAGCGAATCCAGGAAGTGCGCAGCCTGCGCGCGGCGCAGTTTCCCGAAGACTCGAGCCCGATGGCGCATCCGATCCGGCCCGACGCGTATATCGAGATCAGCAACTTCTATACCGCGACGGTATACAGCAAGGGCGCCGAAGTCGTGCGCATGATCAATACGCTGCTCGGCGACGCCGGTTTCCGCGCCGGCATGGATCTGTACTTCGAGCGCCATGACGGGCAGGCGGTGAGAACGGAAGAATTCGTCGCCGCGATGGAAGACGCCTCCGGGATCGACCTCGGACAGTTTCAGCGCTGGTATCACCAGGCGGGCACCCCCGCGGTCGCGGTAACGATGCAACGCGAGGACGACACCGGTCGGGTCAGCCTGCGCATGACGCAAACGTGTGCACCGTCGCCGGGTCAACCGACGAAGGCGCCGTTCCACATTCCCGTCGCGGTCGGCTTTATCGACCGCGACGGCAACGACGTCGCCATCAGCGACAATCCGGACGACCCCGCCACCCGCGTACTGTCGTTGACGGAAGCCGAACAGGTTTTCGATTTCGACGGTGTCCCGCCGGGCGCCGTACCCTCGCTGCTACGCCATTTTTCCGCCCCGGTCACGCTGCAGTTCGACTACGAAGACGCGGAGCTCGCCCATCTGATGGCGCACGACAGCGATCCGTTCAATCGCTGGGAGGCGGGCCAGCGCCTCGCGCTGAACGTCCTGCTGAGCGGCATCGAGACGCACCGCGCCGGCAAGGCGCTCGTGTTTCCGGACCACTACATTGCTGCCGTACGGCGGGTGCTCGCCGACAGCGACGCCGATCCGGCGTTCGCGGCCGAAGCCCTGTCGCTGCCGAACGCGGGCTATATTGCCGAACAGATCGATGAAGTCGACCCGGAAGGGATACTCGCCGTGCGCACGGCACTCAGGCGTCACCTCGCCGCGGAACTCGAACCGGAACTGCGCGCGGCGTATGCGCGTTTCGTCGTCGACGGCCCGTACAGCCCCGACCCCGTCAGCGCGGGCCGACGTGCGCTGCGCAACCTGTGTCTCGGCTACCTGATGGAGTTGCATACGCAGGACGTGATCGAATTGTGCGCGGCACAGTTGCGTACCGCCAACAACATGACCGAGGCCATGGCCGCGCTCGTGTCGCTGGCAAACTGTGAATGCCCGGAGCGCGACGCGGCGCTCGGGTTCTTCTACGAAAAATGGCGCAACGAACCGCTCGTGATCGACAAATGGTTCTCCGTGCAGGCCGGTTCGCGCCTGCCGGACACGTTCGATCGCGTACAGACACTGATGCAACACCCGGATTTCGACATCCGCAATCCGAACCGCGTGCGCGCGCTCGTTGGCGCGTTCTGTCACGGCAACCATGCGCGCTTCAACGCCGCGGACGGCAGTGGCTACGCGTTCGCCGCCGACCAGGTGATCGCGCTCGATACGATCAACGCACAAATCGCCGCGCGACTCGCACGTGCGTTCGATCGCTTCAGAAAATTCGACGCCGCGCGCCAGGCGCACGCGCGCGCCGCATTGCAGCGCATCCGGGACATCGACGGCCTGTCGAAAGATACGTTCGAAGTCGTGTCGAGCGCGCTCGGCTAAATCCGCGCTCCGTTCGCGGGGGCATCCGGGCCCCGCCATGCCGGCGCGGCGCACCGGTGCCGTTGCCGGGTCGCTGCGCCCGGCGAGGCCGCGCGTCATATGCCCGCGCGGGATGCGGCCTGCCCCTTTACCCCGACTCACCGGATCGGTGACGATTCGCCTCACGCACGGAATGATCCATCGCGCGATGCAAGGAAAGGAGTCTGCCATGAGCACAGTCATCAAAATTCTCGGGGTTCACGGCCTCGGCGACCACCGCAACACAAGCTGGGAACACGATTGGGAACAGGCCGTCAGGCGCGTATTCCCGGGTCAGACCGACGTCAACCTCGAGTTTTCGTTCATCAATTACGATGCGATATTCGCTGCCACGGATATTTCCGGCTGGGAAACGATGCGCGCCGTGTGGAAACTCGGCCGCAGCGCCGTCGGCTCCGCGTTCCAGCGCCGCCGGGGCGCGATCGGGGATGTATCGGACCGGGTGAAATGGACTGCGGGCTACGTCGTCGCGTGGGTCGAAGACGAGGGTTTCCAGCGGCGTACGCGCAAGCTCGTGCTCGACCGGATCGCGAACGAGAAACCGGATATCGTGCTCGCCCACAGTCTCGGCTCACTCATTACCTACAATGCTTTCTCGCATGACGATGCGCACAAGACCGACGTCGCGACCGCGCTGAAACGCACGCGCTATGTCACGCTCGGTTCGCAACTCGGCAATCCGTTCGTCATTCGCAACCTCACACCGGGGCGTATCGAACCGCTTTCGGTGCGCCAGTGGTATCACCTGTACAACGAAGAAGACGATGTCTTTACCGCGCCGATCAAACTGTGGGACAGCGACCGGTTCACGCAGATCGATACGCGCTTCGACATCGACGGGTTCGCAGATCATTCGGCGGTGGCCTACCTCGGGCACGGCAACACGGTCGCGAGTGTGTGGCAACCGCTCGCGGCAGAGCATCTCGACTCGCGCGCGGCCGTCGCGCGACCCGTATCCCGGCGTCGCCGAAGCCGCGCGCCGGAGCGCATCAAGCGGCGTGCCCTGCTTATCGGCATCAACGCCTACCCGCGCGAAGCGGACCGCCTCGAGGGTTGCGTGAACGACGTGTTCCTCATGAGTTCGGTACTGCAGGAATGCGGCTTCCCGGCCGAGAGCATTCGCACCTGCCTCGATGAACGCGCGACCGCGAAAGGCATCATCGAACGCATGGAGTGGCTGCTCGATGATCCGAGGCCCGGCGACGAGCGCGTGTTCTACTACAGCGGACACGGCGCGACGATCCCGCAATACGGCGAGGACAACGAGCCCGATCGCCACACGGAAACGCTCGTGCCGTGGGATTTCGACTGGTCGCCGGAAACGGCCGTCACGGACGACCGCATCTTCGAACTCTACAGCCAGCTGCCGTTCGATACGCGACTCGCGATGATCTTCGACTGTTGTCATTCCGGCGGGATGCACCGCGACGGTGGCGCGCGGGCACGCGGCATCGATCCGCCCGACGATATCCGCCATCGCTCGATCAAGTGGGATGCGGAAACGGAGATGTGGGTACCGCGCGATTTCGAACGCCTGAACGGCAAGTTCTCGCGCGAAAAATCCGCGTTGCGCGCGTTCTTCGGCGCCGACGGCGCGACGACCCGACTCGGACGCGCGTCACTGATCCGGGGTCAGTCCGAAGCCCAGTACCGGGCAATGAAAAAGAAACGCGATACGAACGAATTCGGTCCGTACCTGCCGCTAATCATCGAGGCCTGCGATGAAAGCGAGTTTTCCTATGAATATCGTCACGGGGTGACGAGCTATGGCGCGTTCACCTACGCGCTCGCCTCACGCCTGCGCCGCTATCAGCGGATCACGTTCGAACGGCTTATCAACGAGACCCGGGAGCAGCTCGCCGAACTCGGTTACGCGCAGGCGCCACAGATCCTCGGTCCCGCGACGGTCACGCAAGCGCTCGTCCCGTGGTTGCGGAATTAGCGCGCCGGTGTCTCATGACGGTCAGCGCGTGCGCACGGGGCGGGCGCGCTGATTGTAGAGCAGCTTTCTCAGTTCGGCTTTTTCGGCGTCGCTCATGTCGTCGAGATTCAGCGAAAGTTCGCTGCCCACCGCCATGCCGCGCTGCACCGCCGGCCGCGCGCCGAGTTCTTCGAACCAGCGTTTGAAATAAACGAAGTCGTCAATGTTCTGCCCCTGGATCTCCCAGCCTTCCGTCCACGGGTAGCAGATCATGTCCGCAATCGTGTATTCGTCACCGGCGAGATAGGGACGATCGTACAAACGTTGATTGAGCACACCGTACAGGCGGTTCACCTCATCGTTGAAGCGGTTCTTCGCGTAGGATTGATCACCCTGCGTGTCTTCGAGTCGGCGGAAGTGTCCCTGTTCACCGGTTTTCGGACCCTGGTTCGCCATTTGCCACATCACCCACTGGTTCACTTCATATTTCGTACGCACGTCCTGGGGCCAGAAGCGACCGGCTTTTTCCGCGATATACATCATCATCGCACCCGATTCGAACACCGCGATCGGTTCGCCGCCATCGGCCGGCGCGCGATCGACGAGGGCGGGCATGCGGTTGTTCGGTGAGATGTCGAGAAACTCGTCGGCGAACTGATCGCCGCGCCCGATGTGCACCGGGATCATCGTGTAATCGGCGCCGAGTTCCTCGAGCAGGATCGTGACTTTCTTGCCGTTCGGGGTGGGCCAGTAATACAAATCAATCATCGTACTTACCCGCTGGTTTGGTGTTCGGGGAGGAGCGAACATTCTATGGGCGCCCGGCGCGGCTTGCCACAGCGGGAACCGCGAACCGTTCACGGGCCAGGTGCGAGCCGCACCGGGGCGGTATCACGGCGCCCTTACGGGCATGGCCCGCGCCTTGCGACCGCGGCCGCCGTAATGCCGCGGGTACGCTTCGATTACAATGCAGCACCTGGATCACCGAGCACACGAAATTGAGCGCATTCGACGAGCATTACTATACGAGCCGGGACGGGCTGCGCCTGTTCGCACGCGACTACACGCACGCGAACCCGCGCGCAACGATACTGTGCCTGCACGGTCTCACCCGTAATTCCGCGGACTTCGCCGAATTGTGCGAAGCCCTGCACGACGATTTCCGCCTGATCGCCGTTGATCAACGCGGGCGCGGCAACTCCGCGTACGACCCGAACCCGGAGAATTACAATCCCCTCGTGTACAGCCGCGATATGTTCGATCTGCTCGACGGGCTTGGCATCGCACAGGTCGTCGTGATCGGCACGTCGATGGGCGGGATCATTTCAATGGTCATGGGCTCGATGGACACCTCGCGATTTCGCGCCGTCGTACTGAACGATATCGGTCCCGTGATCGATCCGGCCGGTCTCGATCGGATCCGCGGCTACGTCGGCAAGCTCGAACCCGTCAACACCTGGACGGATGCCGAGGCGCAGGTCGCGGCAACGAACGCGATAGCGTTTCCCGACTACGGCGCCGCGGACTGGCGCCGGTTCGCGCGCAAGCTGTACCGCGAAGATTCGGCCGGGCGGCCGGTCGTCGCGCACGACCCGGCGATTGCCGGGTCCCTGCGCGACCGCGCCGAGGCACCGGCCGTGCCGGATCTGTGGCCCGCGTTCGATGTGCTCGCGGACATCCCGGTACTCGTCGTGCGCGGAGCAACGTCGGACATCCTCGCACCCGCCTGCGTCTCGGAAATGCGCCGTCGCCGTCCGGATCTCGAGGCGGTGGAAATACCGGACCGGGGCCACGCACCGATGCTCGACGAACCGGCGGCCCTCGCCGCGCTGAGAGGGTTTCTCGCCACGGTCACGTGAATATCGGAACGACGATCAGGAACATGGGCGCGGCGGCCACCGCCGGGTGCATCCGGCATTGCGCGCAGGCGGCAGAGGCGAACGATCTCGCGCACATCTGGACCGTCGACCATATCGCGATTCCGCCCGACGACGCGGAAGGGTCCGACGGTCGCTGGCTCGATCCACTCGCGACGCTCGCTTTCCTGGCCGCGGCCACAACCCGCATCCACCTCGGGGTCAGCGTGCTCGTCTTGCCGTATCGCCCCGCCCTGCCCACCGCGAAGTGGATCGCCACGATCCAGGAATTATCCGGCGGCAGACTGCACCTCGGCATCGGCCCCGGCTGGATGGCGGCGGAATTCCGTGCACTCGGGATCGAGCGTACGGCGCGCGGCAAACTTACCGATGAAATCATCGACTTCATCCGCGCCTGTTTCGATGCCCCCGACGACACGCTCAGCGCCCACGGTCAGGCGTTCCTGTTCCGACCGAATCCACCGCGGCCACGAATTTATGTCGGCGGCATGACCGATGCGGCGCTCGCGCGCGCGATCCGCTGCGCTGACGGCTGGCTGCCGATGGGTATCGATGCGGAAAAACTGCAGCCCCGGATCGAGCGCCTCACGGAGATGGCCGCGGCGGCCGGTCGGGAACGACCGGACATCATCCTCATTGGCACCTTGCCGGAATCACAAACGGCGGCGGTGGAACAGCTTGCCGCGTGCGCCGCGCTCGGCGCGACGGATTATATCCAGGCCTCGCGCTACAACAACGAGAAGGAGTTCGACGCCATCATCGCGCGTCTCACCGACCTGCGCCGCCAGCTCGGCTGAGATCGCGCCACGCTAGCGCAGTAATTGCCCGGCGGGCGCACTCGCGAGCGGCGTGAAATCACGATTCGCAAAATGGTCCGGTCGGGTCGGCGCCGTGATCGCATTGTGCGTGAGGTTGTAGCTCAGGTAGATCAGGTGGCGCGGAAACGGTGACAGGTTTTGCCCCGACGCATGCGCGGTGCAGCTGTCGAACACGGTGACGGAACCGGCCGGGCCTTTCGGCGCCACGAGTCCGCCGGCAGCGACGAGTTCCGCCACCGTCCGGTGCGGGAGACTCGGGATCGGTGTCGTGCCCGGCACGTCGATCACTTCATAGTCGATGAGCCCGTGCCGGTGCGATTGCGGTATGTAGGTTATCGGTCCGTTGAATTCCGACACATCGTCGAGAAAAATACCGATGCTGAGCGCGCTCGCCGCCGGCATACCGTCGTGGTGATGCCACGGTGCGTAATCCTGATGCCAGGGCAGGGACAATTCGCCGAACGGTTCTTTCAGGATGATTTTATACTGGTGACAATACAGTCCGGGCCCGAGGATCTGTTCGCCGATCGACAACAGACGTTCATCGCACAGCAGGCGTGCGTACAGCTCACTCACCCTGTCCATCGCCGTCGTACCGAGATATTCACCGGACGCCGCACGCAGATGCGCCGCGCTCGGCCGGGAGAAGATTCTCGTTTTCTCCGCATTCAGTGCCGCGATTTCGTCCGCCGCGAACAGGCCGGGTAAAAAAACCAGACCGCGATTCCGGTATTCATCGAGTTCGTCGCGCGTGATCATCGTGCCGGCCTCCGGTGCCGCTTCGCCGACACGATAGAACAGCACTTCGCTGGCCGCAATTCGAACGACTGTGCGATCATCACGACGTTGATCGATCACAGCGCGGGAGTGAACATGAGTCGTTACGCCTATTATCTCGTTCGGGAACGTCATTACCGGGAACGTTTCGGATTCGATTTCGAGGATTTTGCCGCCGGCCAGATCATTCGCCATCGTCCCGGGGTTACGCTGTCGCAACAGGACAACGTCGACGAGGCGCTCGATACGATGAACTCGGCGATGATTCATTACGATGCGAAGTATGCCGGCGCGACCGCGTGGAACCGTGAACTCATGGTCTCGACGGTGACCCTGCAGCGCTTGATCGGCATGTCTTCGAAGACCTTCGCGCGCAAACAACGCGTCACCGGTTTCGACGAGATCGCGATGACATCACCGGTCTTCGGCGGCGACACGCTGTACGCGGAATCCGAAATTCTCGCCACCGCGGCGAGCGACGATGCGGACGTGGGCGAAGTGACGGTCCTGTGCCGCGGGATTAATCAGGACGAGCGTGAAATCGCGCGCGTCACCTACCGGGTACTCGTGTGGCGCCGCGGGCGTCACCCGGAGGACCGCGACGGCGCGCTCGGCGTCCCGGCCGAAGAGCCGCGTTTTCTTGCGCACCGGACCGAGCCGGACGGTGCGCTGACGGAACAAATCGGTTTGTTCTTCGAATCCTGCGCCACCGGCGATACGATCGTGCACTGGCCGCGACGTTCAATGCCACGCGATGAGGGTATCGAACACGCCTGGCGCGCGCTCGAACTGAGCCCGCAGTACCACGACCTCGACTGGATCGATCGCTACGCCGGCGGCGAGTTCCGCTTCACGGAAAGCTGGATCGTCGGGGTCGTCACCGCGATGACGACGCGCACGTTCGGCCGCGTGGTCGCGAACCTCGGCTGGACCGACGTCAGACTCGCGGTGCCCGTGCGCCCCGGTGATGTCCTCGAGGCCGAATCGACGATCCTGGACAAGCGGGAATCAAAATCGCGGCCGAACGAAGGCATACTTCACGTCGAGACCCGCGCGAAAAATGCGCGCGGCGAGCACGTGTTGTCCTACCAGCGGCGCCTGCTCGTGTACAAGCGCGACGCGGAAACGCCGTACGCGGCAGCCGGGTATTAGAAGCGGTCGCAAAAATATTCGCGGCCCTGTCCCTGCCCCTCGATTTGAGCGGAAGGGCACCCGGTCCATCAAGATCGGTGTTGCCTAATCCGGAGCACGGTTTCAGATCGCGCCGGCCTGTTTCATTTCCGCAATGGCCTCGGCGGAGTAGCCGAGATCGCGCAATATCGCTTCGCTGTCGCGGCCGAGTTCCGGCAGGCGAAAATCGATCCGCCCGGGTTCGTTGCGATATTTGATCGGAATGCCGACGTGATCGTTGCCATCCGGATCCGTCACGCGCATTTCGCGATCGCGCACATGCGGCGAATTCCACGCCTCGTGCAGATCCATCACCGGCATCCAGCAGACGTCACGGCCTTCAAACCAGCTTTCCCATTCGGCGCGCGTTTTCTCGCGGAACGCTTCCCGCAGAAACGCGATTGCCGGCCAGTGCCCTTCCCCCGCGGGCCCCGTCACGGGTTCGATGAACTCCGGCCGCCCGAGGCCTTCGAACAACGCCTGCACGAACTTGTGCTCGCCGCCGCCGAGCGCGATATACGAACCGTCCTTCAGTTCGTACACGTTCAGCATCGCGTTGCCGCCGTGCGTGCGCTCGCGCAGGCGTTGCGGTGCCTGGTCGCCGCCGAACACGGGCCCGACAATATTCGGCGAGGCGTTCAGCACGGAGTCGTGCATGCTGATGTCGATGTAATCGCCCTCGCCGGTCGCCTGGCGCCGGTACAAGGCCATGACGATGCCGCCGAACGCGAGGTGCGAGGACAGCAGATCCGCCATCGCGACCCCGACGATGGCAGGCCCCGTGTCACCCTCCGGTGAGCGCGTCAGATCGAGGATCCCCGCTGCCGCCACGGTGGCGGTGTCGTGCGCCGGCCGGTCACGCCAGCTGCCCGTTTGGCCGAACGCGGAAATCGAGCAGTACACGATCCCGGGATTGATCGCGCGCACGGTGTCGTAATCGATGCCGAGTCGTTGCATCACTCCGGGCCGGTAAGACTCGAGAAAAACATCGGCTTCGGCCGCGAGCTTCAGCAAGGCGTCTTTCGCCGCCGGGTCTTTCAGGTTCAGGGTCAGGCTCTTCTTGCCGCGCTGCGTGGTGCGGAACATGACCGTTGAACCACCTTGCTGCCACGGAAAAAACTGCGTCGAACGCGTCGGTTCCGGACTTTTCGGGTTTTCGATCTTGATCACTTCGGCACCGTGATCGGCCATCATCAGTGACACCGCAGGACCGGGCAGGAACACGGACAAATCCAGTACTTTTACGCCTTCGAGTTTCATGAACATCTTCCATCGCAGCGAAACAAAACGCCGCACAATGTAGCAGATCGCGCCCGGTTCAGGGCGGCCGACGGCGTGATCCCTGTGCTATGTTGTAACCGTGTTCATGTTGCCCGCCAGGCGGCGAGGCTGTCAGGAGATCCTTAATGAAAACCGTATTGCTGATCGCGATGTTGGGCGTGAGTCTCGGTGTCGCGGCGCTGGAAACGAAACCGTATCTGACCCTGGCGATGGCCACAAAGATCGCCGATGCGTGCGAAGCGAAGGCAACGGCCGAGAACTGGCGCAAGGTCAATATCGCGATCTACGACGACGGCGGCAATCTGAAACTGTTCCGCCGCCAGGACGGTGCCTACCTGCACAGCATC
>CAXBJY010000027.1:0-64602 GCA_963976285.1 uncultured Gammaproteobacteria bacterium | reverse complement strand
GCCGATCAGGGATTGGCGCATCCGCGCTTTACTGTTCGACGCGCAAAATTCAGCCGCAGACCGGTTTGCCGCATCAGCTTGTACGGCCATGATTGCGCTCAGTTCTAAGGGTCCGGCGCGAGTTGAAGACGAACCGGGCCGGGTGCATTCGAGAGCTCTGCCAGCGGTGTTAATCGTCGTCGCAGGTGCGGCGCCGGCATCTCCCGCCCGCAATTTCCGCGCATCCCGCTTGATCGCGCGGGCGGGTAGGGGTTGCAGCCCGGGCGCTGGCGACCAGCACCGATGCGCGCCCGACAGTGCGCCCCTTCGAACGACGGTAATTTTATTAATCCAGAACAGGAGCGTGTAATGAACAAGCCAGGAATGATCCTCGCCTTGACGACAGTGCTGCTTGCCGCCGGCTGCGGCAAGAGCGGTGAATCCGAATCGAAAGCCGCCATGGAGCGCGCCGGTGACAGCGTACGGGCGGCGGCTGACGCCGCGGTCACCGCGGGTAAGGATGTTGCTGCGGCGACGGTGGAAGTGACCGGCGAAGCATCGCAAGCGGCGGCGGATATGGTCGATGAAGCGGCCGTCGCCACCGGGGCGGCAAGCGACGAGGTCAAGGACAAGGCCCATGCCATGGGCGCCGCGGTAACGGAGGCGAAGGACGCCGCCGGCGCCGCGGTCGCGGATGCGGGTGAGAAGCTCGGCGAATCCGCAAGTGCTATGCTCGACGACGCGGAAAAGTATATCGATGAGAAAGCCGACGCCGCAAAGCAGAACGCCGCGGGTATGCTCGATCACTAGGACCCTGCCGGGGAGGGCAGGTTGCGGCGAGTCCGGGGCGGGGATGGCGTCGGGTACCGGGGTGCAATAAGGACGAATACGTGAAGCATCATGATTCGATACGCGTCATCGTCGTCGACGATGACGACCTGATGCGCGCGGGTATCGCCGCGATCCTGGCCGAGGATGCCGAGATAGAGGTGATTGCGCAGGCCGATGACGGGGTCGGCGCGATTCGCATGGCGACAGATCTGCGGCCGGACGTGATCGTGATGGATATGGCGATGCCTCTGATCGACGGCGTTCGCGCGACCCGCCACCTGTCGGAAACCCTGCCGGATATCCGGGTGCTGACGTTATCATCGCATACCGACAACCGCCGGGTGCGCGAGATCATCGATGCAGGGGCCGCGGGTTATGTCGTCAAGAGCAGCGCACGCCGGGAACTCGCCGTCGCGGTTCGCCAGGTTGCCAATGGTATGGTTTACTTGAGCCCGGCAATCAGCTCGACTTTACTGCAAAGCATCGTCTCGGAATCACCACAGCAATCGCCGGCCGGAGAGGGTAGTTGAATGTCCGGGTCTGGGAATAGTTCGCGTACTGTCGTCATCGTCGATGATGACGATATCGTGCGTATCGGTCTGAAAACCCTGCTCCAGGACATCGGGGGCTACGAGGTTGTCGGTGAAGCAACGAACGGCCGCGAAGCCGTGCAGCTAGCACGCCGACTGAGCCCGTCGCTTGTGATCATCGACGTCGGTATGCCGACAATGAACGGTATCGACGCGACGAAGCGGATCAAGACACTTGTTCCAGGCACGAAGATCATCGCCTTGTCGGTGCACGACGATTCACGTTTCGTCACCCAGATGCTCGACGCCGGCGCGATGGGTTACCTGCCGAAGCAGGGCGCCGTCGAGGAGTTGCCGTTCGCTTTGAAAACGATCGACAACGGCAACACCTATCTCAGTCCGACCGTGGCGGCCTCGGTGATCTCGCATTTCCGTCACGGCGACGCCGGCGCGGCAACTGCCGATCTGTCGGTGCGGGAACGTGAGGTGCTGCAATCCATCGCGGAAGGCAAGTCGGCCGCGAGGATCGCGAAAGAACTGAATCTCAGCGTGAAAACGATTGAATCACACCGCCGGAATATCATGAAAAAGCTCGACCGTCACAGCATTGCGGAACTGACGAAATATGCGATCCGCGAAGGCCTGACCGGAACCGACTGAATCCACACGAAACACTCCACCAAACACTCCACCAAACACTGAAACCCGTTCAGGGTTTGCCAGCCTTCAATTAACGCTTTGCCCGGTATGGGCGAGCGTCACGGTCACGCAGAATACGTTCGAACCCTCGTCGACCCCCGGTCGTACGCACGCATCCCGTGTCGGGGTTTAACCGGATATGACTCGAGGGCTGCCAGGGCCGATATGTTGAAGCGGGCTTTTCTCATCGATAACGATGCGGTTTTTCGCCTTGGTCTGAGCCGGGTCCTGGCGGATGAATTTGCCATCGAGACCGTCGGCTCCCGCGACCTTGCGCGTGACTGCAGCGTGGCGATCAACGCCGCACGAGCAGACGTGCTGATGCTGGACCCGGCGGGCGCGAGTCGCCGAACCACGGCCTGGGTGCATGAACTCCTGTCGCCGCCGCGGGAATTCGCCATCGTCATGTTAATCGCGCCGCAACCGTCAGCGGGCATCCGCGAACTCGTCGCGCTCGGCGTCGAGGGCTTTCTGCTGAAACCGTTCGGCATCGGTGATCTCGCGAAATTGATCGCCGCGCTCAGGCGTGACACCGATAGTAGCGCCGCCCCGCGTTTTGCCTGCCCCGTTCCCGCCGCGCCCGGTGATACAGCGCAATCCGTATCGCTGAACGAGCGCGAAATGCTCGTCGTCCGACGCACCGCCGATGGTCGAACGTCGGCGCAGATCGCCGAGGAGTTCGGCATCAGCGTCAAAACCGCCGAGCGCTACCGCCGCTCGATCCTGTCGAAGTTGAAGCTGCGCAGCGTTGCCGAGTTGACGAAGTTCGCGGTACGTGAAGGGTATACCGCGTTATGAGGGCGATCGGGGAATGGATGAGTCCAAACACACCAGCTGCGGGGCGCATTCGCGTGCCTGCCGGAGTGTCTTCGAACGGGCGGCCGGCGAGTATATGAGCTGACGCGCATATTCGACCGGCGAACAATCTGGCTGGCGAAAACGGGCGCTTGTTTACCCAACGGGAGAGGATTATGGATTTTTACAGTCGAACGGCGCGAGCATGCGGCCTTGCGTTAATTGCAGTCGGAACGGCCGGGTGTGCCACGAGCCAGCAACCCGCGTCGGCGGGCGTCGACAACGCGGTACGTGCTCAGTTCGAGCAACGGATCAAACAGAAAGAGTCGGAAATCGACTCGCTGAAAGCATCTTTAACCGATGCACAAACATCACTCGCCGTCAGCACCGCGGCGGCTGAATCCGAGCCCGCTGCGGCGCCGCTGCTGCCGCCGAACGCGAAAGCCGGCGAATGTTATGCGCGGGTTCTCGTCCCGCCGCGTTACGAAACGTCAACCGATCAGGTGATAAAGACAGCGGCATCGACCCGTATCGAAACGAATCCGGCCGAGTTCGAGACCGTGACCCGGCAGGTCCTCGTCAAGGCGGCTTCCGAGCGCATCGAAGTCGTCCCGGCAAGCTATGGCTGGGAAACCGAGGAAGTCCTTGTAACCCCGGCGACAACAAAGCTCGTCGCGGTTCCGGCACGCTATAACACCGTGACCGAGAAAGTGCTCGTGAAGCCCGAGCACACCGTATGGAAGAAGGGTACCGGGCCGATCACGAAAGTGAACGAAATCACCGGCGAGATCATGTGCCTCGTCACGGTTCCCGCCGAGTACAAGACGATTTCGAAACAGGTGCTCGTGGCTGAAGCAACGACGAAAGAAATACCCGTTGCGGCGGAATACAAGACGGTGAAGCGCAAAGTCATGACCTCACCGCCGACGACGCGCAAAATCGAGATTCCCGCCGAGTACAAAACGGTGACGGTACGTAACGTCGTTACCCCGGCGCAGAGTCGCAGCGTCGAGATCCCGGCGACGTACCAAACGGTCGCGAGCCGCAAACTTGTTCAGGACAGCTACCTCGAGTGGCGCTCGATATTGTGTGAAACGAATATGACGCGAGAAGTGATCACGGCGATGCAGTCGGCGCTGAAACGCGAGGGTGAATACGCTGGCCCGATCGACGGTATCGTCGGGCCCGCGACCGTATCCGCGATTGGCGCCTATCAGCGTAAACAGAGTCTGCCGCGTGGCGGCATCACGCTCGAGATGTTGCAACGACTGAATGTCTCGACCTGACGCTACCGTCATACCTCGAGGCAACCGCTACCTTGAGGGCTTCCGTCCCAAACCGGATGTCCTGAACCGCGGCGGTTGATTTCGTCCCTTGGCGGACTCCCCGGAGTCCGCTTTTTTTTTCTGCGGATTCACGCCGTCATGTATGACCGGGGCCTGCGCTTTCATAGGATGCAGGCACATTTCTTGCTATGCTCCCGCTCGCGAAGCGTACGGATACTCAGTGGAGAGAGCCCATGACAAAAGCGGTTGCCGGGAACGGAAAATCGGGACAAGCAAAAGCGAAAACCGAAGACAGCGATGAGGCTGACGTCGGCAAGATCCGTGACATCCTGTTCGGCGCCCAGATGGCCGAATATGAGCAGCGTTTCAAAACACTCGAGGCCACGCTCGAGCGGCGCGTGAATGCGGCCGTGAAAGACGCCGCGGCCCAGCACCAGGCACTGCAGGAGCGTCTCGTCGGCGAAGTCGAGAAACTGACGCAATCGAATACGCAGGAAGCGACGGAACGCGCCGAGGCCATCGCAAACCTCGAACGCAGCGCGCGTGATACCGCCGCGCGTATCGACGAGCGCATCGCGGAGCTCGATGAGCATCTCGCGAAAGAAAGTGCGGAGATCCGCCACGAACTGTTCGAAAGCCACCAGCAGGTGCTCGCGGAAACGAAGTCCCTGCTCGCGACACTCGATGATGTGGTGCAGACCTCGAATCAGGATCTGCAGGACAAAAAGGCCGATCGTACGGAGCTTGCGGGTCTGTTCGAATCGTTTGCTCAAACCCTGACCCGGGGATTCAAGATCGCCGAAACCGATCCGCAGAAGTAAGCCCCGGACCGAACCGACCTTACTGTGAGCCGCCTGCACGAGCTGCGACGGATCCTCCTCGAGGACGAGCAGCGCTCGCTCGATGAACTGCGCTCCAGGGTAGCGGACGCCGAAGCGCGCGCGGCCGATGTTGCGGAAGTGCTGCCGGCCGCCGTGCGGGCGAGCAATACCGGCGACGAACTCATCGAATCCCTGCGCGAGCCGGTGGGTCGCGTCATTCACGACTCCGTTCGCAACGATCCCGACAGCTTCGCCGATGCGCTGTTCCCGGTTATCGGACCGGCGATCCGGAAAGCCGTTGCGGAATCGATCCGCGCGCTCGCCGATCGAATCAACAAGGCAGTCGAACAATCGATCAGCTGGAACGGACTCAAATGGCGGCTCGAGGCGGCCCGCACCGGCGTTCCTCTCGCCGACATCATCGTGCGTGAAACACTGCTGTTCGATACCGAGGAACTGTTCGTGATCGAGCGTGAGAGCGGTCTGTTGATTGCGCACCTCGATAAGGAAGGTTCGACATCGGCGAACGATTCCGACGCGGTGTCGGCGATGCTGACGGCGATCCGGGATTTCGTGCGGGACTCGTTTGGCGGCGATGACGGCAACGATCTTGACTCGGTCGCGATCGGCGGGCGGACCGTGTGGATTTCCTACGGACCGAACGCGATGCTCGCGGCCGTGTTCACGGGCAACCCGCCGGCCTCGTTGCGTGCGGACTTTTACGCCGTGAACGAATCGGTCCATCGCCGCTACGCCCGGGCGATCGAGCGGTTCAACGGTGACCGCACGGCGTTCGACGGTATCGACGCGCTGCTGCGACCGCTGTTACAGAGCGCGTTGGTCGATGCTGAAAGACCGAAACAGACATCCTACAAACCGCTTGTCATCGTCGCGGTGCTCGTTGCGCTCCTGTTCGCCGTCTGGTTCGGGTTTGCCACGCGTGAACGTGCCCGTATCGAACACTATGTCGCCGCGCTCGATGCGGTACCGGGACTCATCGTGCTTGATTACGCTAAAGCCGGTGGTGCTACGCGCGTTCGCGTGCTGCGCGACCCGCTCAGCACGGTGCCGGCCGATCTGCCGGCAAATTACAGACTTGACGACTCCACGGTGGTACTCGATGCGCTACCGTTTATGTCCGGTCACCCCGATATCGTACTCGAGCGGATACGCCGGACGCTCGAGGCGCCATCGACGGTTGCGTTTGCGTGGCGCGACAATATCGTCGTCGCGAGCGGCACGGCGACAAACTCCTGGTTGACGCGCGCGCAGGCACTGCCCGTGGGGTGGGCCGGCATCGCGGACCTGGATCTCACCGGGGTGCAAACCGCCGAAGCGCGATTGATCGCGGAGTTGCGCACACGCTTCGACGTTCCGGAGTCGGTTCAACTCGCACTATCCGCAGACGTTGTCCGCGCCAGCGGGGTCGCACCGATCGACTGGCTGCTCAGCCTCGACGACGCGCGCGAGGACGCAGCGCCCGGAATTTCGCTCGATACCTCGGCGGTGCGCGTCGATTTGGCGTCGCTGGCAGCGCATTTGCGGGAGCGTGCCGGCGATGATGATGCATTTGCCTACGATCTCGGCGAGCAGACGCTCGGGATTTACGGCACGGCCACCGTAGCAACGCGCGATTATCTGCGGACGCTGATCGATCGTTTCAGGCTCGAGCAACACGTCGACATGTCGCGACTGAAAGTCATCGATGTGCAGGGCTTGCGCGAATTGCTCGAACGCTACCGCGATTTTAAGCTGACGTTCACGAGCGGCACGACATTGACCGCGGAGTCGGCGGCAGCATTGAGCGATGCGTTGCCGGACCTCGTCCGTATCGTCACGCTTGGCTCGGCGTTGCCGGAACCGTTCGTGGTCCGGGTGACCGGTTTCACGGACGGCAGGGGACGCCCCGCGTTGAACGAGCAGTTGCGCGCGCGCCGGGCGCAATACGTTGCGAAACGCCTCATCGGCGCGGGTGCCGATGCCGAATCGATCGCGGTGAGCGCCGGGCCCACACCGCCGGAAGCAGTCGAGGACCGTACGTGGCGACGCGTAACGATCACATTCGAGTAGCCTGCGCGCGGATACGCTCTCGGCCATGAGCGGCGCGGAGACGACGAAAAAGGTTTGCCTCGTGGGGGACTTCGCGGTGGGTAAAACGAGTCTCGTTGCACGTTTCGTCCACGAGGCTTTCTCGGATCGGTACTTGAGTACGGTTGGCGTGTCGATCAAAACGAAACGCGTGCCGGTGCCGGACGGCGGCGCGATGAAACTCGTGATCTGGGACATTGCCGGAAATGATGCGTTGACGACTGCCGCACAACGGTACCTGCGCGGCGCGGATGGCTACATGCTGGTCGTGGACGGTACGCGCCCGGCAACCCTGGATTCAGCACTGCGCCTGCGTGAGGACGTGGCGCGTTTATGTGGACCACTGCCGCATGTCTGCCTGCTGAACAAACACGATCTCACCGACGCGTGGGCACTCGAGGAGGCCGCGACAATTCCGCTCGCGCAAGACGCGGCAGGATTGTGGACGACGAGCGCGAAAACGGGCGACAACGTCGATCACGCGTTTCTCGATCTCGCGGCGACGCTCAGCGCATGAGTTCGCCCGGGCGCGACCGGACCGACGCCGCGCTCGCACGGCTTGCTCGCGAGAAACTCAAGCCGGTGTGGTTTTCGCTGGATCGAAACTGGCGTGTACGCGACTGCTTCGGTTCTCCCGCGACGTTCGGTTACCCGGACGTTACGCGCGGTAACGACATCCGTGATGCGCTGGATTTCGTCCACGGACTCGATCTCGACGCGGGAATTGCTCTCGAGTTTGTCGAGACACCGAACGGCGCCTGCGTCCATGCCGAACTGCATCCGGATCGCGACGGCGCGGAGTTGTTGCTGATCGATGCCTCTACGGAGCGGGATCAGCGGCAGGTTCTGCAGCAGAAATCGAACGAAGTGAGCTTGCTCGCGGGGGAACTTGCCCGCGTGAACATGACACTTGAAGAAAGGAATGCCGAAACTTCGCGGCTGTATGCGCTGCAGTCGCGGTTTATCGCGAATATGTCGCATGAGTTTCGTACACCACTGTCGTCGATCGTGGCTTACACGCAATTTCTGCGCGCCGGCGACCGACGGATCGCACCCGGTGCCGGCCTCGAGAATATCGACCGTGCCGCCCACCATCTTCTGAACCTGATCGAAAACCTGATCGATCAGGCGCAATTCGAGGTCGGCGAACTGGAATTGCGCCCGACCGCTTCCTCACTGACCGCCGTGTTCGACGAGGTGCGCGGTTTATTTCAACCGATCGCCGTGGCGAAGGGACTTGCGTTTCAGGTCGAACTGCGATCACCGGCTCCGGATACCGTGGACATCGATCCGACCCGCTGGCAACAGGTCCTCGTCAACCTGATCGGCAATGCGATCAAGTACACGGAGCGCGGGGCGGTGAGCGTCTCGGCGACGTGGGCGGAGGGTGCGGCGGCGATTACGATCCGCGACACCGGGGTCGGGATCGCCAGCGACGCGCTCGACAGCGTATTCGAACCGTTTCATCGCGAAACGTCCGCGGTCGTGGTTGACGGTGCGGGCCTCGGACTCAGCATCACCCGAAATTTGATTACGCTGATGGGCGGCGGGATTAGCGTTGAATCGACGCTCGGCGCCGGCACGGTCGTAACCCTCCGTTTGCCGGCGCCACCGGCCGCGCACGTCGCGCCGTCCGCGGCGCGCGGACACAGCGCGACGATACTCATTGTCGAAGACGACAGTGATGTCTATGACATTCTGGAAATCTACCTGCAGGACGCCGGCTACCGGGTCGTTAATGCCACCGACGGCGCGACGGCGCTCGACGCGTTAGCGCGCGTCGAACCGGACGCGGTGATCCTCGACCTGAACATGCCCGACATGTCGGGGTTCACCCTTGCCGAGACACTGCGCGTGCGCGCTTACGGGGGGCCGGTCGTCATGCTGACCGCGTCGAGCCTGGGCAGTGATCGGGCCGCGGCGGTCGCCGCCGGCTGCGACGAATTTCTCGTCAAACCGGTTACGCCCGAGCGCCTGACGGCAACGCTCGCGCACTTGCTCGATCGTGGGGGCTTCGCGGATGGGAGCAACGATGAGGAGTGAAGCGATGGCTGCGGTCGCGGCGAAATTCCGCGCGAGCCTCGAATCCAAGGCAAACGAAATCGAGGCGGCGGAAAAAGCCCGCGCGGACGGAGCGTCTGCGTTGCCACTCGTTGCATCGCTGCACAAGCTCGCCGGTAGCGCGGGATTCTACGCGGAAACCGAGATCGCCAACCTCGCGGCGGATCTCGAATGCCGACTCGACCCCGCCCGTAACGGCGGATCCGTCACACGCCCCGTCGCGCCCGATATCGAACACCTTGTGACGTTGTTGCGTACGCGGGCCAGCGAGTCGTGACCGGCTCGCATCGTTTGCGTGATCATGATTAGATGGCACGCTCATAAGCATTCGGACGAACATAGTGCGCTGGTTTTCCATTTTCGTGCTCCTGCTTGTGGTGGCCATTCCGCTCGCTGCAGCCGTGCTCGCGTATGTATGCACCGAGCCAACGGCGGCTATTTCAGGCGATGTAATTCTCAGTAGCGCCAGCGTCGAACGCGCGAAGCGGTTGATGCGCGAACACGATCCGCGGAAGTTGCGTTCCGGCGAAACGAAAACCGTACGCATGGACGAGGAGGAGCTGAATCTCGTCCTGAATCATCTTGTCAAACGGGTTGCTGATGGCGGTGCGGCGCTCACGATCGATGAAGGTACGCTCAGCCTGATTGCAACGCTGGACCTGTCCGGGACCTTGCCGAACCGCTATCTCAACATCGATTTCGAAGTTGGCGAAACAGACGGCCGGACACGCGTAAGGCATTTACGCCTCGGGCCCGTGTCGTTTCCGCGCGGGATGGTGGATGCGTTGATCAGCTTTGGCGCGGAACATTTGTATCGCGCTTCCGGTGTTCACGACGCCGCCGAATTCATCCGCGGGATCGAACTCGCCCCACGACATGTCACGGTAAGCTACGAATGGAAAGCGGGAATCGTCGACGCGGTGCGCGATCGATTCGTCTCACAGGCCAACCGGGACCGGTTGCGAACCTACTACACGGCACTCGCGGGTGAAGTGGAACGCCAGGGCAACCGCCTGACCCTCGTGTCACTGCTCGAAGCGATGTTTCGTCTCGCTGGCGAGCGTTCGCGCGACGGTGACCCGGTGGCCGAGAATGGTGCCGCGATCGTGACGGTTGCGGCTTACGTCAATGGCAAGAGTCTCAGTGCGCTCGCGCCGGAAGCGCAATCATGGCCTTCACCGCAGCGCCGACGGCTCAAGCTAGGCGGGCGCCGCGATTTTGCCCAGCATTTCACGACCTCGGCCGCGCTCGCCGTGACCGGCGGCAGCGCGGTTGCGAATGCAGTTGGCCTGTTCAAGGAGATCGATGACGCCGATGGCGGCAGTGGATTCAGTTTCAGGGATTTGGCGGCCGACATGGCCGGTACGCAGTTCGGTAACCGTTCCGTGGCCGGGAGCGAGGCCGCGCTTGCGATGCAGGCGCGCGCTGCCCGCGGGCTGACCGATGAGCAACTCATGCCGCCGGTTGACGACTTGCGTGAGTCACTCAGTGATCAGGCATTCAAGGCGGAATTCGGCGACGTCGGCAGCGTCAAATACACCGCCGTTGTGCGTGACATCGAGCGACGGGTGGCGGCACTGCCCGTGTACGCGGACTAGCGTCACCGTGTGGTGACGATCCAGCTTGTGTTCGCGCGACCGGTGACAGGGAGGGAACTGTTATTTCCGCGTGAGGCGTATGGTTGCGGTGTGGGCGCCGGCGGCCGGCACTAGCAGTAATCCGAGGACACCCGCGAGCATCAGCCATGCGATCGAGGGTTCCGGAATCGCGGCGCCGAACGGCCCCGTTTCGGCCGGCGCGACCGCAACCCGCAGGTTGTTGATGTTCACGACGCCGCGCCGCTGTGCGGCACGGCGATTGAAGTCGAGCGTGAGCATGACGGTTTGGCCGTCATAGGCGGCGAGATTGAACATGGCGGTCGAATAGCGGCGCCCGGCGTCGCTCCGGCTGAATCCGGATTCGTTCGCGCGGGTGCTCGAACGGGCCTGCCCACGGGTAACCGGTGACGTGATTGGCGACACGAGGCGGATATCGTCGTTCATGCGGTTCGACGTCGAGGTGACCCTGAAACCGGCGCTGTCACGACGCATCAATGCAGCGAAATCGAACGCTACGGTGGCATTGCGGTAGCCGCTCAAATCAAGCAACACCTCGAGATGGCTGCGCTGCTGTTTCAGCGCGGTCTTGTTCAGCATCGCGGCCTTGACGAAGTTTGTCTGAGTGACCACACCCGCATGCGCGAGTGGTGCCAGAATCAGTCCGAGTGAGAGCAGTACGAACGCGCGTCCGGTGGTTCGATTGTTCATTATCGACTCTGTATCCCGTTCGAAATGATTACCGAGGGGCGAATGAAACCGTTCTCGATAGCGCAAAGTATAGCGTTTTAAACTGCCGGTACCGTCACGAGCACGGATATCGCTACAATCATTAACATGCAGCGCTCGAATTAACGATTTGTCACATCGGGTACCAAAGATGGGTTATTGCAGGTCCCCGAGCCAGCGCGCAGGCTTACCTTAACTGGGGTAGATCATGCAAAGCGCCGGACGAAAACGTTCCAGGGACGCGATAACGGCGCGCTTCATCAGCGTAGTCGCCGCACTTGCGCTGGTGTTCGGTATGCCCGCGCGCGCCGGTACTTACTATGAATCCGCGCTTGATCTGTATGCGAGCGGTGATTTTTCCGCTGCCGAGATAGAACTCCGCAATGCATTACAGGAATCGGCGAAGAACGTACCCGCACGCGTGTTGCTCGGCCAGGTATTGCTTGAACGTGATGACCCGCGTGCCGCGGCGGCGGAACTTGAACAGGGCCTCGCTCTAGGAGGCGATCGGAATCTGATCCTCGTACCGCTGGCCGAAGTCTACCTGCAGCTTCTGCAGCCGGAAAAAGTGCTGACCTCAATCGTGCCGCCCGGCAAATCTCCCGCGATCGACGGTGAGATCCTGCTGTTGCAGGGCGACGCGGCACTGCTGCTCGGGGATTTGAATTACGCTGCCCGCAGCTACAGCGAAGCGAAGGCGCTGTTGCCTGCTGATCCGCGGCCGCTGGTTGGTGAGGCGCGCGCTGCCAACGCGCGCAACCGCACCGACGAGGCCGCGGAATTGCTCGACGCGGCGCTAGCGCTGGATGCGCACAGCGCAGCGGCGTTAACGTTGCGCGGCCTGATGTTGCGCGATGCCGGTGATCATGCGGACGCGCGCAGCCTATTCGATCGTGCCCTGCAAGCGGATCCGTCGAACGTCAAGGCGCTCGGCGCAAGGGCGGCGCTGTTTCTCGACATCGGCGACGAGACGCGGGCTGCGGACGACATCGAACGGCTGCGGAGCCTGAATCCGCGCGATCTCGAAGGCATCTACCTGCAAAGCTGGTTGTCTGTCAGCCGCGGCGATGCGACGGCAGCGCATGCGCTGTTGAGTGAAACGGCGGCGCTGTTGCACACGGTCGACGAATCGCGCCTCGAAATCCTGCCGCAGGTTCGCCTGCTGTTTGGCATCGTGAGTTTCCTCAATCGCGAGTATGAACAGGCGGTAGAACAGTTCACGACATTCCTGTCCCGGTTTCCGCGACATTCGGGTGCGCGTCGATATCTTGCCGCCGCCTATCTCGGTTCGGGTGATTGGGACAGTGTCGTTCGCACCCTCGAACCCGAGCCCGGCGCCGCACCGCTCGGTGACCCCGCGAGTCTCGCCTTGCTCGGTGAAGCATTGCGCGCGCGCGGGGACTATGAGTCCGCGGCGCGGTATTTCTCGCGTGCGCTGGACGTCGCGCCCGAGCAGGTCGGGTTCGTGCTGGGCCTGTCGGCAAGCCGTTTCGCCGCCGGAAAAGTCGACGAGGCGATCGCGGCGCTCGAAGAGATAACGCAGGAAATGCCTGATTTCGTCGAGGCGCGTATCCAGTTGATCGGCATGTACGTGGATGCGGGGCGCAACGATGCCGCGCAGGCGGCGGCGACGAACTTGTTGCGCGAAAGTCCCGGCAACGCGCGGGCGCATAATCTTCTCGGCATTGTCATGATGGCGCGCGGTCGACGCGACGAGGCGGCGAAATACTTCGCCACCGCGCGTGAACTCGAACCCGATGGAACCGTGGCGGTGCTGAATCAGGCGCGGCTTGCACGCCTCGGCGATCGGCTCGAAGCCGCGGTCGCGCATTACCGCGAAGTACTCGCGCGCGAACCGAATGCGGCGGATGCGAGCCTGGAACTCGCTCAGGTTCTGCTGGCCAGCGGCGATCCGACGGCAGCCGCGCAGGTGATCGAGCCATTATTGCAGCGGCAGCCAAACAATATCGGTGCGCGCCTCGTCGACCTGTGGGTGACGGTTGCGCGTGGCGAGTACAGCGCGGTTGAAGACGCAATGTATCGCATAAGCCGTGACTTCCCCGACAACGCGGTTGCTCAACTCGGACTCGCGCGGGTTTATTTGTTGCTCGACGAGAACGCGGATGCGCGCCTGATGTTGCGCCGTGCGGCAGAGAACGCCGGTTTTCAGCCCGGGCAACAGGTAGACATCGCCAGCCTGCAATTCCGCCTCGGCGATCTGAACGCGGCGCAGTGGGCGCTGACGAAAGCGCTCGACGGTAATCCGCGGCACCTCGGCGCGCTGGCCTTGCGGGTCAGCGTGTTACTCGCACAGGGAAAAACCGCCGATGCGCGCACGGCGCATGCCGCGCTTGCGGCGACCTACCCCGACCGGGTGGAAACACAGGTCGCCGAAGGCGAGTTACTCGAGGCGGTCGGTGATACCGAGGGTGCGCTCAAGGCCTATACGCGGGCACATCAGATCGGCGCGAACCGCACGACGCTGGAAAAACTCCTCGCCGCACAGATCGCAAGCGGGGACGACCGTACCGCGCTGACGACACTGCGGGTGTGGATCCTGCGGCATCCCGGCGATCTCGGATCGCGCCACCGTCTCGGCGAGAGCCTGCTCGCGGCCGGTGCCTATCGGTCGGCGCAGCTTGTGTATGAAACGTTGATCGAGGACGAGCCGGGAAATCCGGTGAGTCTGAACAATCTCGCCTATGCGTTACAGCGACTCGGCGACGCTGCAGCCCTCGCTTACGCGGAGCGCGCCGTCGCCGCCGCTCCCGAACAAGCGGATTTCCTCGACACTTATGGCTGGATCCTCGTCGAAACCGGTGATCCCGAGCGCGGGCTCGAAGTGCTGCGCGATGCGATCACACGGCAATCCACGAATGACGAAATTCGCTATCACATCGCGCTGGCGCTTGTTCGCCTGCAGCGTACCCGTGCGGCTGAGCGCGAGTTGACCGCGGCGATCGGCAGTTCGCGTCCGTTTCCGAGCCGTGGCGATGCGGTCGCATTGCTCGAGCAATTAAGGGGGCAGGCAGCGCCCTAGGGCGCCGCCTGATCACGCGGGCTTAAGGGTCGTCGGGGGCGCGCCGGCGGGTTACGCTGCCGGGCACATCGTTGCCCGTCGGGTCGCGGGCAGCTTGACGATCGGGATGTCCGGTGCAATCGTAGACACCGGTACTCATCACCGGCGACAACCGTGCCCGAACCCGTCCCCGCCGCGCGACATGCGAAAGCACGTGCGATACAACGCGTCATCCTGATCGAAGGCCTCGTCAACCTGTTCATCCTGGTACTGAAGCTCGTGGTCGGATTCAGTGCGGGTTCGCTTGCCGTCATCGGGGATGCGATCCATTCACTCAGTGATCTCGCGAACAATGTGATCGCGTGGTTCGTCGTACGCTTATCGAACGAACCCGCCGATCGCGAGCATCCATACGGTCACCGGAAATTCGAGACGCTGGCGGTTTTCGGTCTGGCCGGGCTGCTGACCGTGCTCGGGTTCGAAATCATATTGCGGGCCGTACAACGCGACTCCGTCGAGGTGGTGAGCAGCGGGTGGGGGCTCGTGATCATGTGCGTCGTGCTCGTTTGCAACATCGCGCTGTCGTGGTGGGAAAGCGCCCAGGCGCGACGGCTGCACTCGGACATCCTGTACGCGGACGCGAGCCACACGTTTTCCGATGTGTTGACGACCGTCGTCGTCATCGTCGGGTGGCAGTTGTCGAGTGCGGGATACGTCTGGCTGGATACGCTGTGTGCCGTCGGGGTGGGGTGCCTCGTGCTCTATCTTGCCTACGGGCTGTTCCGGCGTGCCTTGCCCGGTCTCGTCGATGGTTTCGCGATCGATCCGCGTGAACTCACGATGGGCGTGCGCGGAATCGAGGGTGTGTGGGCGGTGAAGAACGTGCGGTCCCGCTGGCTCGGTTCGCAGCGCGCCGTGGATATGGTCATCACCGTCGATCCGACGCTGTCGATCGCGGATTCACACGCCATCGCCGATCGTGTGGAGCATTTTCTCGAACAGGAGTTCGACGCCCGCGATATCTCGATCCACGTTGAACCGCATCAATAACGTACGTGCAAGCTCAGTCGTGACTGTGTTGATCCGTGCACGGACCGTACTCGAGCTGCACCGTCGCGTGCGAGACCCCGAACAGCGACTCGAGCGCACGATGGATGTCGATCATCGTGAGATCGTGGTCGGCGCCGGACGTAACGCGTGCATGCAGGGTGAGCACGGGCCGTTCATCGGTGAGCGACCAGATATGCACATGATGCACATCGATCACGGCGGGAATTCGTGACATGAGCTGCTCACCCACCTGCGCCGGATCGACTTTCTCCGGCGTCCCCTCGAGCAGGATATGCCCGGAATGGCGCACGATTTGATAGCCACCGCGCAGGATCAGCGCGGCGGCAATAAACGACAGGATTGGGTCGGCCTGCATCCAGCCGGTCGTCATGATAATTACGGACGCCGCAATCGCGGCGAGCGACCCGAGCAGGTCGCCGAGTACGTGCAATGCCGCGCCACGCGTGTTGATGTTTTCGTGGCCGCCCGACAGCATGCGGTACACGACGATATTGACCACGAGTCCGATGACGGCGATGAACAGCATCGGACCCGCGAGCACGGCGTGGGGTGAAAACAGGCGACCGATCGCGGCCACAATGATGCCGGCGGCCAGCACGCACAGCGCCACCCCGTTCACGAACGCCGCCAGGACCTGGAAGCGGTGATAGCCGAAGCTGCGGCGCAAATCGGGCGACTTGCCGCTGATTCTGAATGCCATCCAGGCGAGCGCAAGGGCGACGAAATCACCGAACATATGGCCGGCATCGGCAAGCAGTGCGAGCGATCCGGACAGCACACCGCCGATCGCCTCGACCGCCATGAAGCCGCCGGTAATCAGCAGCGCGCGGAACAGTCGACGTTCGCCGTCGGCGTCGTTCGCGGCGTGTGCGTGAATATGATCGTGATCGTGGCCCATCACGCGCTCGGTCCTGACAACGCTCCGCGCAATAATCCCGTCAGGAACCGGTCGATATCGGCGTGTGAACGCCCGCGGAACTTCATTTGCGCGATCATGTGGGCGGAACCCATGACGAGGTGAGCGCCCGAGACCGGATCGACCGTGGCCGGGAGATCCCCGGTGGCCACACCATCGATAATAATGCGCCCGAGCGTGTCGAGGATCTGGTCCTGGAACACGATATATTGCGGCCAGGTATCGTCGCGAACGACGGTACTCCAGTTCAGGAATACCTTCACGTAATCCGGATTTGTGTCGATGGTGGCGGCGAACGCGCGCATCACGGCAAGGAGTTTCGCCCCCGCGGCGGTTTCCGTTGCCGCGGCGGATTCGACCATGGCAACGAGAAAGGCCGCGACTTCGTCGAGCGCCGCATCGATCAGGGCCTGTCGGTTCGGCAGGTAGAGGAATACGGTCGGGGTCGACACGCCGGCTTCATCCGCAACCTGGGCATGTCCGGCGTTGCCGAGACCGTAGCGGGCAAATACCTGCACCGCGCACGCGGTGAGTTGGCGCCGCCGCTCGGCCGGCGGCAGCCGCGAAGCGCGCTCTTTTTGCGCGGTGCCGTTCGGTTTGTTCTCAGCCATGAGTCGTCATTCAGGAGTGCAGGGCGCAGCGCGGGTGGCGCGTTGTCATGAGCGGTTTCCGCGCCGGGTGCCGGTTTCGAAAATTCGCCGCCAAGGGTAGCAAATTACGTCGCGCGGGTGGGAACGAATGTTGCGGCACAACAATGGTTTACAGCTTGTATTCGGTTATTGATGACTCTATCATTAACTTCATCAGCTGCAATTGCCAAGCGCAAGGAGTCCGCCGATGAGTTCAACCGTTGCCGATCTTCCTCGCCGTCATGTCGAGTCACGTGATACGAGCGCAAACACCGGCGTGTGCTGGAGTGCGTTTTTCAAGATCATTGCCGGTGTCGCGCTCGTCTATCTTGCGAGCCGCATCTACCTGCATTCCTACGCGTTCACGAAAGGCCTCGATTATTTCGAACCCGAATTCGCGGCTTACTGGATGTCGATGTTCTGGGCCCAGGCGATACTTTGCACGACCCTGTTTTTCGGCGTCGTCGGCTATCTCTGGTTCACACGCGAACGCTCACCGGAAACCGTTACCCCGGAAGTCGAGTTGTCGCGCTATTTCAAATTTATTGCGTGGCTTGTGGGATATACGCTCGTCGTCCTCATCCTCGGCCCGATTGCCGGCGAGAGCGATGCCGCGTGGCACCAGGTCGTGATACGCGATACGGATTTCACGCCGACGCACATCGGGCTGTTTTATCTCGGCTTTCCGGCATTGATGATCTTCGGCGCCGGCGCGTTTTTCTACGCGAAGACGCGGCTGCCGATGCATGCGAAAAAAACCCTGATCCCGCTCGGCATCGCGATCGGCGGGCCGGTGCTCGTGATGCCGACGGTCGGCCTGAACGAGTGGGGACACACGTTCTTCTATGCCGAGGAGATCTTCGGCGCGCCGATCCACTGGGGTTTCGCCGCGCTGGGTCTCGCGCTGATTGCGCTCGGCGGGGTGGTCGTGCATTTGATCATCCGCATGCAGGAACTGATTGAGCAGGTCACGGCGCGGGCCTGAAGCGGACAGCGACCCGCCGGCGAACAAGTCGTGAAAACACCCGAAGAAAAGGCGGCGCTGCAAAACAGCCTCGAGCGGTCGACCGATGTCTTTATCCTGACGGCCGTGTTCTTCGCCATTGCCGGGGCGGCCCCGTTTGTCATGGCGGTGACGATGGGCGACTGGGAATACTGGGTCGACTGGAAAGACCGGCGCTACTGGCCGCTCGTGCCGATCGTGTTGCTCATGATCTTCCCGGCCGGCCTGTCGGCGGTATTCTGGAACCGTTTTCGCCTGCCAATCGCCTGTACGACCGTCATCGTCGCGTACTCATTGATGCGTTGGGTCAGCGCCTACCTGAATTTCCATATTTTCGCCGGGTATCCGCTCAGCTTCGTATGGCCGTCCGTGTTCATACCGATGGCGATTATCCTCGACTGCACGCTGCTCGTGACACGCAACGTGTTCCTGACGGGATTCGCGGGCGCTTTCATGTGGGGCGTACTCATCTACCCGGCAAACTGGCCGATGCTGGCGGGCTTCCACGAACCGATCAACTATTACGGCGAGATGCTCACGACCGCCGATCTGCTCGGGTTCGAATATATCCGTACCGGCCTGCCGGAGTATGTGCGCATCGTTGAACGCTCGGTCCTGAGAACGTTCGGTGATGCCGTGACCCCGCTAACCGCCGTCTTCGCGGGCTTCCTGTGCGTGCTGATGTACTACCTCTGGTGGATGATCGGTTCGACGCTGAATCGGCAGCGGTGGGCGAAGAAAACCTGACCGCGCGCCGCGGTGCGCGTGCCTCGGGCCGGTGTGAATTATCCATAGCGAGATCGCGCGTGTGATGAAACCGATGATTGGCCGAGCTTTCGGTGTGTTTGCAATCGCCTTGCTGTTTAGCGGCACCGCGCTCGCGCACGGCGAACGCGCGCAACAGGCCAATCTGCGCATGCGGACCGTGAACTGGTACGACATGCAGATATCACCGGCGAACGCCGCGGTTGGCGATGAAGTCACCATCAGTGGCCGTCTGCGACCGTCGCGGTACTGGCCCGAGCATATCCCCGGCGTCGGTGGCCGCGTCTTTCTAAACGTCGGTACGTCCGGCCCGAACTTCATCCGCAAGGCGTCGAATATCGACGGCATCTCGATGGTCCAATCCACCTCGCTGGAACTCGGGCGCGACTATTCGTTCGGGATCACGCTCGTCGCGCGCAAGCCGGGTCGTTTCCATGTCCATCCGATCCTGAGCGTGGAAGGCGCAGGCACGATGGTCGGGCCCGGGCGCTGGGTCGAGATCGGTGGCTCGAGCGCCGATTTCGTTAACGAGGTGGAAACGATGTTCGGCCGCAAGATCAACCTCGAAACGTTCAACCTCGGTGTGATCGGGGTATGGCATGGGATCTGGTTTCTGATCGGTGGTGCGTGGCTGTTTTACTGGCTGCGCAAGCGGCCGTTGCTGATCGCGCGTTCGCGCGCTGTTGCCGAGGCTGAAAACGACGGCCGCAGCGCCGACGACATCCTGACGCCGCGCGATCGCCAGGTGGCGATCGGTTTCGTCGTCGTCACGTTCGCCATTGTTGCCGCCGGCTACCAGTGGGCGGAATCACGCCATCCCGTGACGACCCCGCTGAGAACGGCGAAAGTAATCATGCCGAAAAAACCGGAGCCCGAAGCGCGCGTCGGCGTGACGCTGAACGAGGCGAAATACCGCATCCCCGGGCGTAGTTTCCAGATGTTGCTGACGGTCGAAAACCGCCTCGACACGCCGGTGCGGATCAGCGAATTCTCGACCGCGAACCTGCGCTTCATCAACCCGGCCGTGCAGTCACTCACCCCCATCGACAGCCACGACCTCGTTGCCGCCGAAGGACTGCGCGTGGAGGGCGGCACGATAGCGCCGGGTGCGACGCAAGCAGTGAAAGTCTACGCGGAAGACGCCTTGTGGGAGACGCAACGCCTGACGCAGATGATCAACGATCCGGACAGCGTCATCGCCGGCCTGCTGTTCTTTCAGGGCGATAACGGGGTACGCGAAGTCGTCGAGGTCGGCGGATCGATGCTGCCGGTATTCAACTGAGTGCCGTCGGCGTCGCCGGTCGTAACGCCGTGAGGACAGTGCCGAGGCGCCTGCAGCGTGCGCTGTTCGTGTTGCTCATGTGCATGACAGCGGGGGCCTTCGCTCACGGCGGTGTTGCGGTGGAAGATGATACCTGCATCATGACCATCGGCACCTACAAGGCCCATTTCACCGGCTACCAGCCGCAGGTCCGGGCCTCGCAGGAATTTTGCGAGGATATTCCGATGGTTGCGGAATCGATTATCGTTCTCGATTTCATCAGCCGACCGCTGCGCGACATGCTGATAGACTTCAGGGTAGTCAAGGATGTTAACGAGGTTGGCGTGACGGCTACGATCGATGATCTCGGCAGCGCTGAAGATATCGAACGCGCAACGATGTTCCGGCGACCACCGGAGAAATTCCCGCGCGGCAGTGTCGATGTCACGATTGAATTCACCGAGCCGGGGCAGTATATCGGCATTATGACGGCTATCGACGAAGGCACGGATACACGTCGCGAATACGTTTCCGTATTCCCGTTTTCCGTCGGGGTGACAAACTGGTGGGCGCGGCTGAAATGGATCGTCGCTCCGCTGTTGCTCGGAGCGGTGCTGCTGTTCTGGACGACGCGCTCGCGGGATTCGACTGCCCCGGCCTCGTGAGGTTTCTCCATCTTCTTGCGTGGGCCGTCGCGCTCGCTCTGCTCGTATTTTGTCTGCCACTGAACTGGCTGCCCGATGCGTGGCGCCTGCGTTATCTCGACGCGTTCGGGCTCACGGCTTACGTCGCCCTGCCCGCGAGTGTCGCAACTCCGATTCCGCCGCTCGATCTCGATGCCGTGTGCCCGCCGGAATTCGATTCCTGGCGCCACGCGCAGCGTGTCGACGACGTCGACGTGGCGGCGGTAGCGGACTGCATGCCGGATAATCCCTGGGATGTTGCGGTTGCGGTCCGTGGCGCGAACAACGTGTCGCCGGCAACCCTGATGCAGTCGCTGTACGCCGCCGACGCGGTCGAGAAGGGTGAGGACCGCGACGGCGATGGCGATCCCGACGTAATCCACATCCGCCTCGAAGTGATGGAGTTGAACGGCAAATCACCGGATGGCCCGGAGGTCTTGCCGCAGTTCGAGATCGGCCCGGGGATCACACCGGGATTCTGGGTGTTCGCGCCGAAAACGCGGGGCATGACGACGGTCGACTTCGAATCGCTCGTCGCGAACCGGATGGTACGGCTGCCGGCGCCGGTGATCCGGATTGAGCAGGGTGACGAAGTGCACATTACCCTCGAGAATTCACACTACCTGCCGCACACGATCCACTTTCACGGGCTCGACCACGCGTTCCGGACACCGGACGGCGCCGGCAACGACGGGGTGCCGATGTTCAGCGAGCACCCGACGATGCCGGGGGCAGCGAAGACGTACTGGCTGCAGCCGCGGCATGCCGGCACGACGTTCTATCACTGCCACGTGCAGCCGCAGTCGCACATCCTCATGGGCTTGCAGGGCATGCTCGTCGTCGAGGAGAACCGCCCGAACAACTGGGTGCAGACGTTCAATATCGGCGCCGGCCGCGTGCGCGCGCCGTCGATTGCCGTGCGCGAGACGTACGACCGCGAGTTTGATCTGCATTACCTTGAAATCGATTCGCGCCTGAACAACCGGATCCAGGAGTTCAACGATCCGCGACTCGTGTCGCGATCCATCCATCGTGGCTACAACATCACGCAACGCAAGGCGAATTACTACGTGCTGAATGGGCGTTCATTTCCCTACACGTTGCGCGAGGCGATGCTCATCGTGCAACCCGGGAAACGCAACCGCTTACGCGTGCTCAATGGCGGCGGCGAAGGGCTCGCGCTGCACCTGCACGGTCACAAACCGGTACTGACGCACCGCGACGGCGTGTCGCTGGCGCCGGCGGAACGGATCCAACGTGATGTGTTCTGGATCGCCAGTGCGCAACGTATCGATCTCGACCTGAACACGACGAACGACGGCCTGCACGCCTACGGCGAGGGGGCCTGGCTCATGCACGATCACCGCGAGCAGGCCGTCACGTCGAACGGCATCAATCCTGGCGGTGACGTTTCGCTCGTGGCTTATGAGAGCTTTCTCGCGGAACGCGGATTGCCGCGTACGGTGGGTGATCTGCAAAACCTGGCGATTTATTTTTCGCCGGATTATTACGCCGGAAAAATTCCGGTATTCAGTGCCATGGGCGGGCATGATCTCGGTGAACCCGGTGTGCCGTCCGGCCAGATTCGCCGCCAGCGCTTGTTCTACCTCGGTCTCGTACTCGTGGCGATACTCATTATCGGGTGGCGACGTTTCGCGAGGGCGTGGCGGTGAAGGCGTGTTTGCTGTCCGCGCTGCTCGCGCTGCTGCCGTTAGCGCCTGCATCGGCGGCAGAGATGGATCACCACCACCATCATCACCACGCGATGACGCTCGACCGCGACGGTATGGTGATGAATGAAAATACCGAACGCCTGCCGCAGGACTGCGCCGCGATATCCGGGGACATCGCGATTGAAGTCCGGGTTGGCACCCGCTACGCGCGGCCTGGGCTCACGTTCGGGTTTTCGGCGCACGAGTGGCGCGTGCCACCGTGCGCCCGCTTAACGGTGACCCTGGTTAACGAGGACGAGGTACGCCACCAGTGGATGGTGCACGGCTTGCCGCGTTACCTGTACCCGCAGGGCATGTTTCATCTCGAGACCAGCGGCGGCAAACAGAAAACGGGTACGTTTATCGTCCCGAGCGATGCCAGGACCTACCTCGCGCATTGCGACCTGTCGAAACACATGGAGCAGGGCTTGAAGGCGCAGCTCGTGGTCGGTGCCGGCGACGGCAACCTGCCGGGTGTCCCCGGCATATCGGCGACGCGTAACCCGGACCAGTATTGAACGGTTTACGTCGGCGCCGTGCAGCACCGAATCGGCGCGCGGATGCCGGTTATAAGCCGAATTCGTCGCGCAGCACCCGCTTGAGAATCTTGCCGCTGGGGTTGCGCGGGATCTGATCGATAAACTCCACCCGCGCCGGTTGTTTGAAGCGCGCGAGTTTGCTGGCGCAAAATTCGCGTACCTCATCGGCCGACAGCGACTCGCAGTTTCGCACCACGATGGCGAATGGCGACTCACCCCATTTCTCACTCGGTTGTCCGATCACGGCAGCTTCGATGATCTTCGGGTGCGTCACGAGCAGGCCTTCGATTTCAGCCGGGTACACGTTCTCGCCGCCGGAAATGATCATGTCCTTGATGCGGTCCTGAATGAAGATGAAACCGTCCTCATCCGCTACCGCGATGTCTCCCGTGTGCAGCCAACCGTCCACGATCGTCTCCGCGGTCGCTTCGGGCCGGTTCCAGTACTCGAGCATGACATGCGGTGCGCGGACGAGAATTTCTCCCGCCTCGCCGGGCGCGCAGGTGCTGCCATCGGGCTTCGCGATCCGCACATCCGTATGAAAAAACGCCTTGCCGGTCGAGCCGATTCTTGCGAGTGCGTTCTCCGCGTCGATCACGCACGCCGGGCCGCAGGTTTCGGTGAGGCCGTAGACCTGGTGAATCTCGATGCCGAGTTCCGCGTAGCGCTCGATCAAGGCGACGGGTACGGGTGCGGCACCGGAAAGGATCCAGCGCAATGACGAAGTGTCGTATTTCTCGAAGCCCGGTACCTGCAGCATGAAGTTCAGCATCGCCGGTACGGCAAGTCCGCTCGTCAGCTTCTCGCGTTCGATCAACTCCCAGGCGGTTTGCGGATCGAACGTACGCATAACGACACTCGTCGCCCCCCGGTAGACATTCACGGTCAGCGGCAGCAGGGCCCCGACGTGGAACATCGGCAGCGCGCCGAGGTAGCGGTCGGCGTCATGAAAATACGTCGTTGCCGCAACGGTGACGGCGGCCCAGATGGACGTGTTGTGGCTGTGCACCACGCCTTTCGGCAAACCGGTCGTCCCCGAGGTATACATGATGTAGAGCAGATCATCGCCGCGGGCGCCGAGCGGCGGTTCCGCCGCCGAACCGGTGTCCGCAAACCCGCGAAAGTCCTGCGCGAACGGCGCCAGCGGTTCGTTCGCGGTGACCTGCAGCCAGTGCCGGATGTCGGTTTTGTCACCGCGTGCCTGCAGCTCCGTAACCGAGTCGAGAAATTCTTCGCCGAAAATGAGGCGCTTCGCACCGCTGTCTTTCAGGATGAACTCGAGTTCGTCCGGCACGAGGCGCCAGTTCAACGGGACGACGACGGCGCCGATTTTGGCCGCCGCGAAGTAGGTCTCCATGAACTCCGCGCTGTTCATGAGCAACAGCGCGATGCGCTCACCCTTTTCCGCGCCGGCATCGAGCAGTGCATTCGCGAGTTCATTGCAGCGCGCGTTCAGCTCGGCAAAACTTGATCGCAGGGTGCCGTTGCCGTCGACATAGGCTTCGCGATCAGGGTTGAGGGTCGCCCGTTTGCTCAAGAACAGTCCGAGATTGTGCTCCACCTGTAACTCCCGATTCCTGGAATGCCGGCAGCCTATTGTGGCAGATTTTGCCGGGACGGGCAGGCCACGAGCGACCCCGGGCCGCGCAGGCGGGGAAGCGCCGCGCGCTCGTGGCGGTAGTTAGCGGACGCTCGCCGTCGCACGGAGAAAATTCAGCACTGCAGCATTGAACTCTCCCGGCGACTCCATATTCGACATGTGGCCTGCGCCGGGGATCCGCGTGAGCGTGGCGTCGGGTATATCCTCAGCGAGACGGTCGGCCACGATGTGGAAATCCGCCGTATCGCGCTCACCGACGAGGATCAGGCTCGGGCACGCGATCTCCCCGATGTGCTCGATTGCCGGACCGGATGGTGCGCTCACCGGGTTTTCGTTGAGCCAGTGCCAGCCACTGTAGTCGTCGACCAGGCGGCGTAACGCGGCGGCCACCTCCGGCTTTTCGGCGGCCGGTTGAAACAGGGCGCAGCCCAGCCACGCCTGTCTCGCCGCGGCCACGCCGTGCGTCGCCGCGAGTTCGCTGTGCCAGGCCGATGGCCGTCCGGCGGTCCATTCGTAGCCGGCGAGCGCGCTGTCCGCCGCGACGAGCGCCGTGGTGCGTTGCGGATACGCGAGCGCAAAGTCGATCGCGCAGCCGCCGCCCATCGACAAACCGATCACGGCGGTGCTGGCAATGTCGAGATGATCGAGCAGCGCGGCCAAGTCGTCGGCCGGTGAATACGGCTCCTCGCCAACATCGCCGGAACGGCCGAATCCGCGCAGATCGTAGCGCAGCATCCGGAACTCGCGCGCGAACGGGGCGAACTGTTGATCCCACATGCGGCAGTCGAGCGAGAATCCGTGCAGCAGGGTGACGACCGGCCCGTCACCGGCGAGTTCGTAATAGAGTTGCGTACCGTTCGCGGCGACGGTTGCCGAGTGTGCCTGCATGAAGAGACCTCCCGTGTGATGGCGCCACAGTGGCGCTGCAATTGCGTATGATACCGCCGTGTGCTGCAACTACCGGATCAGCTGATATCGTGTTTCGAACAATCATCATCATCGCGCTGCTCGGCGCAACTCTCCGCGCCGCCGCGATCGACATCGCACCGGCCTGCGTGCGCCCGGACCGGCCCCGGATCCCGGATGGCAGTACGACCACGGAAGAAGCACTGCTCCACGCGCGCACCGTGCTCGAACAGTATCTTGCTGCCGGCGATCGCTACCTGACGTGTCTGCGGGAGTTTGAAGTCGGGCTCGGCGACGCGATTACCGACATCGACGGCTCGGAAATCGTCATGCGCTATAACGCGATGGTCGACGAGATGTATCTGGCCGGCGATGAGTTCAATATCGCCCTCAGACGCTTCAAGGAACAGTGAGATTCGGCGGCCTGTCCGGGGTTAAATTTTCTCCGTCCCAGGCCGCTAACGGGTAGTGAAGGCGGCGCCCCGGATCGTCGCCAAAAAAGGTGTGCACTTTGGGCGTTGCAGTAGACGAAACGAAGGAATCCACGGACAAAGACGCGGCGAAGGTGGAAGTCGCGAAGTCCCTGATCGGACGTCAGCCAATCCTCGATCGTTTCGGTCGGGTCCGCGCCTACGAACTGCTGTTTCGGGGTGACCTGCCGAACGAACGTGCGGATTTTGATGGCAACCATGCCACCGCGAACGTGATTGCAAATGCCCTGACTGAATTCGACTTCGAGGACGTCGTCGGCCCGCACCAGGCCTTCATCAATTTCACCGAGGAACTACTCCAGAACGACATCGCGCTGCTGCTGCCGAAAGAGCGCGTCGTGCTCGAAATCCTCGAAAACGTGAATGTAACGAAGAAACTCGTCCAGGCGGCTGTCGCGCTGGCCGACAAGGGGTACCACATCGCGCTCGACGATTTCATCTTCGAACCGCAATGGGAGCCGCTGATCGTCGTCGCGGGCACGGTCAAACTCGACGTCATGGCCCTGTCGCATGCCGAGGTCGAGGAGCATGTGAAAACCCTGCGCCGTTATGACGTGCGCCTGCTCGCGGAGAAGGTCGAGAGTGCTGAAGAGCATGCGTGGCTCATGGATCTCGGCTTCGACCTGTTTCAGGGTTATTACTATGCGAAGCCAAACATCGTTTCGCGTACGCGCATTCCGCAAAACCATCTTGCCGTCGTACGCCTGCTCGCCGCGCTGAACCAGAAATCCGCTTCTATCGACGACATCGAGAAGCTCGTCAGCGAAGACGTCTCGCTGAGCTATCGCTTGTTGCGCTATATCAATTCCGCTTTTATTGCGCTGCCGCAAAAAGTCGATTCAATTCGTCGCGCGGTCATATTTTTCGGTATCGACATGCTGCGCCACTGGGCCAGTTTGCTCGTGATGGCCGGGGTGGACGGAAAGCCGAAGGTGCTGATGGAAAACGCACTCGTCCGCGCGCGCATGTGCGAACGACTCGCCACGGAAGCGGGGCACCCCGACGCGGCAAGTTTTTTCACCGTCGGCCTGTTTTCGATTCTCGACAGTTTGCTCGATACGCCAATGGAGACGATCCTCGAACCGTTACCCCTGGCGCCGGAAATCGTCGAGGCGCTGACCACCGGGAGCGGAGTCTATGGCGAAGCCTTGCGTTGCGTGGCGTCGTACGAAACCTGCGACTGGGCGAACGTGAAGTTTCAGGACGTCGACCGGGATACGATCGGGCGTGTTTACCTCGACAGCATCGAATGGGCTTTCGACGCGGCAGGCAGTCTTTGATTATCGGGGTGACGGGCTGATCAGGTGCCGCCCGCGCGCTGCACGAGGTGGTGTGTCACCGCGTCGATGCCGCCGTCGCCGGCAACGTAATTGAAGTCGGAGCGAAATGTCAGCGCAAGGCTGACCCCGGCGAACGCTACGTCGAACAGGTACCAGCGACCGTCGCGTTCGATCAGGCGAAACTGCAGCGGCACCGCCGGCGCATCGGCAACCGTGAAAGCGGCATCGACGATCGCGGTATTTTTGCGCAAGGTCGGTGCATCCGCGACCGTCAAACCGATTTCCTCACCGTTCGACAGCGCGAGCGAGTACGTATTGATGATGTAGGCCTGGAACGCCGCGAGGAAACGCTCGCGTTGCTCATCCGTCGAATTCGCCCAGTGATCGCGCAATATCCAGCGTGCGAGCAGCGGATAATCGATGCGGGGGTTCAGCAGGCGCGCGAAAATGACGCGCGCGGTTTCCGGGTTCAGGGTTTTCTCGGCGCGTTCGGCGTCGAGTGCCGCGATCATTTCGACGAACAACTCCCGCACCACCGTTTCGGGGCCCACTGCGTCGGCGCGGCTGCCGAACGCGACGGCGGATGTCGTGAGGCACACAAACAGCAGGATGAACCTGCGTATGGATTGGCCTGAAAGCGGCTTGCTGCGGTTCATCTTGCGACCTCGCGTCGGTAAGGCAGGCGTGTCGCTCGCCGCGCGGGGCGGCAATACCACCTGTCGTGTAACTCAGACGTTGATTTGATCTCCGCCTTTCAGCTGGAGCATTTCACGCGCCTCGTCCGGGCTGGCGATTTCGAGCGAGAGCCCCTCGAGTATGTTGCGCGCGAGACGCACCTGTTCCGCGGAGCCCTGCGCGAGCCGTCCCGGTCCGCCCCACAGGGAATCTTCGAGTCCGACCCGGATATTGCCGCCCATCGCGGCCGCCATCGCGGCGACCGGCAACTGGTTGCGGCCGGCGCCGAGGACGGACCAGATGTAATCGTCGCCAAACAGTCGATCCGCGGTGCGTTTCATGTGCGCCACGTCTTCCGGGTGCGCGCCAATCCCGCCGAGCAGTCCGAACACGGTCTGGATGAACAGCGGTGGTTTTACGATCCCGGCATCGCGGAAGTACGCGAGATTGTACAGGTGGGCGGTGTCGTAGCATTCGAACTCGAACCGCGTACCGTTACCCGCGCACACCGTGAGAATTCTTTCGATGTCCTGGTAGGTGTTCTTGAACACCATGTCGCGACTTTTTTCGAGATGCTCGACTTCCCAGTCGTACTGAAACTTGTCGTAGCGCTGCAGCATCGGAAACAGGCCCATGTTCATCGAGCCCATGTTCAGCGACGCGACTTCGGGCGCGAACTCCGTCGCCGGGCGCAGGCGTTCGTCGACCGTCATGTGCGGTGAACCGCCGGTCGTGATGTTGATGACGGCGTCGGTCTCGGCCTTGACCCGGGGAAGGAACTCGCGAAAAACGTCGGGGTCCTGCGTCGGTTTGCCCGTTTCCGGATCGCGGGCATGCAGATGGATGATCGCGGCGCCCGCGGCATGTGCTTCGATACTGGCGGTCGCAATCTCTTCCGGGGTCACGGGCAGGTAGGGTGACATCGTCGGGGTGTGGATCGCGCCGGTGGGTGCGCAGGTAATGATAACTTTACGTGAACTTGCCATATCGGTTCCGAAGATCTGTGAATCGAGTATCCGTCGAGCCGCCGGTCGCTCAGCTTTCGCGGGTGCCGTCGCCGCTTACGATCGCTTCGAAGTTCTTGAAAAAAACGCCGGCAAGCTTCTTCGATGTTTTCGTGATCAACGCACCACCAAGCTGTGCGAGTTTACCACCGATATCCGCCTGCACTTCGTAACGCATGAGCGTGACTTCACCTTCATCGTCGAGGTGGACGTGGGTACGCATTTTTGCGAATCCGGCCGGCCCGCCCTTGCCCTCACCAACCATCGTGTAACTTACCGGTGCGACGACGTCGGTCAGGGTGACGCCGCCTTTGAAGCGTGCCTTCAAAGGTCCGACCCTGGACACGACGACGGCGGTGAATTCTGTCGGTGATACTGCGTCGAGTTCTTCGCAGCCGGGGATGGATTGCTTCAGGATTTCGATGTCGTTCAGTGCGGCAAAGACGCGTTCACGCGGCGCGTTGATGCGGATTTCCTCGGACATTTCCATTGACGGGTTGACCTCCAGCGCCAGTACCGGTGCGCGTCGCCCACTCGCGACTGCTTGCCGCTTGAATGCTATTTGAATTTGAACGAATGTACAATTGACGGCCGCCGCCGCGGCAGTTCCCGCGCGCGGGGAAGTGGAACCCTATGAAGCGGTCGCCCGTGTTGCGGCGGCTGCGCAGAATCCGGAGGAGAAATCGGGAATGAGCTATTCCATCGAGTGTGTTGCAAGCGACGCCAATCACCTGGGAGAAGGACCGGTGTGGGATGTCGAAGAGGGCGCCCTGTACTGGGTTGACGGAACCGGACGCCGTGTTGGCAACCCCTCGATCTGGCGCCTCGACCCGCGCACCGGTGACAAGCGCAGCTGGTCGCTCGACCACGACGTCGGTGCGATGGCGCTGCGCAAGAATGGCGGCGCCGTGCTCGCACTCGACGACGGTTTCTATTTTTTTGATTTCGATACCGGCGCACTCGAACTGATTGAGAAAATCGAGGTCGATGAACCCCGCACCCGCCTGAACGACGGCAAGGTCGATCGCCGCGGACGCTTTTTCGCCGGCGGTATGGACGATCTCGAGGAGTTGAAGATTTGCGGCTTGTGGCGTCTCGATCCGGATCTGACGACGACGCGGGTCGACAGTGAAATCCTGTGTTCGAACGGGCCGTGCTGGAGTCCCGATAACAAGACGTTCTACTTCGCCGATACGTTCCAGCAGATCATGTGGGCATACGATTACGATCTCGACACCGGGACCCTGAGCAACAAGCGCGACTTCGCCTCGTCGGAATCGGAACCCGGGTTCTACGACGGTTCCACCGTGGATGCCGAGGGCTGTGTGTGGAATGCGATGGTTATCGGCGGTGATTTGATCCGCTACACCCCGGACGGCGAGGTCGAGCGCCGGATCGGGATGCCGGTGAAAAACATCACGAGCGTAACGTTCGGCGGCGCGAACCTCGATGAGATCTACGTCACCTCGATGGCGCGCGTCGCACACCCGGCGGTTCACGATCACTTCACGCCGCAACAAAAGCCGCAGTTCGGCGCCGGTTCGCTGTTCCGGATCACGGGTCTCGGCATCCAGGGTATCGAGGAACCGCGCTTCGGCGGATGACGATTTCCCTGGCAGACGCGCTCGGCGCGCAACGTGGCTTCGTTTGTCTCGTTGGCGCGGGCGGCAAGAAATCAACGATGTACGCGCTCGCGGCGGCGCATCGTGGGCGCGTGCTGCTGTCCTCGACGTCGCACATGTATCCCTATGATCGCGAGCGGGTCGATCAAGTCGTCACGCTCGGTGACCCGCAGGCGCCGATGCCGGCGACCGGGGATGCACGCGTCGTCGCCGTTGCCGCGGATATCGGGACGACGAAACGCGTCGGCGGTCTCGATGCGCAGCGCTTGCGCGAGATCGCCCGCGAACGGGGCTTTCATGTCTGTGTGGTCAAGGCGGACGGTGCGCGTGCACGCTGGATCAAGGCGCCCGGGGAGTACGAGCCGGTGATCCCCGGGTTTGCGACGACCGTCATACCGGTCGTGTCGGTGAAAGTGGTCGGCCGGCCGCTCGATGACCGGATCGCGCATCGCCCCGAGCGCCTGACCGCTTTGCTCGGCATCGCGCCGGGTGCGCCCATCGAAGCCGGGCACGTATCCGCACTGCTGTCGCATCCACGCGGGGCGCTGCAGGGGGTGGGGCAGGCGCGGGTAATTCCGCTGATCAACATGGTCGACGATGACGAACTGCATGCGATCGCGCGGGGCATTGCGCGCACCGCGCTCGCGCAAAGCGACAGATTTTCAGCCGTCGTCCTGGCCTGCATGAAGCAGGGCAGGATCGTGGAAATCGTCACCCGCGACGACGCGCCCGCGACCGCTGGCGGGTAAAGGAGAAGCGATGGAAACGGTATTGATTACGGGCGCGGATCGCGGCATCGGAGCGGCACTCGCGCGGCAATACCGCGACCGCGGTGACCGCACGATCGCGGCGTGTCTCGGCGACGGCGCGAATCTCGTGGCCGAGGGTTTCGAAGTGGCACCGAACGTAGACGTCACGGACATGGCGAGCCTCAGCGGCCTCGCCGAACGACTGCAGGACACGACGATCACGATCCTGGTCAGCAATGCGGGTGCATTCGCACCCGAACGCTGGCGGGAATTCGATTATGCGGGCATGTTGCACGTCTACGACGTGAACGCGCTCGGTCCGTTGCGGGTTGTCGACGCATTGATGCCGCGCCTGGCGGCCGGGAGCAAGATCGGCATTATCACGAGCCGGGTCGGGTCTTTGTCGGAGAACAGCAGCGGCGGCCTTTACGGCTACCGAATGTCGAAATGCGCCGCGAATATGCTCGGCATCAACCTGTACCACGAACTGCGGCCGCATGGCATCGCGGTCATGTTATTGCACCCGGGTCAGGTTGCGACCGCAATGACGCGCGGCGTGTCCGGGGGCGGGGATTTCATTACGCCGGAAATGTCCGCGGCAGGCCTGATCGAGCAACTCGATGCCCTGCACTCGGGTACGCCGCCGGAGTTTCGTCACAGCGACGGTACGTTGTTGCCGTGGTGATGCGCTTCGTTCGGGCAACGTGGGGCCCGGTGCGGACGGAGTTTTCCGCCCGCGAATCCCCGTACGCTGACGAATCCGCGGCGTCCGTTCAGGCGTGGCGAAACCCGCGGCCTGCGCACCAGCACGTGATCGCGATCGCGCAGCACACGAACGTGAACGCGTGCAGGGGCAACGTCGTCTCGTCGTAGAGCATGGCGGCAATACCGGCGCTCGCGCCGGCGAATCCGAGCTGGGTGAATCCCGCGAGCGCGCTCGCGCTGCCCGCATGCAGCGGGAACAGACTGACGGCAACGGAAAACCCGATCGGCAGGATCAGCGCCGCCGAAAAGAACATGCAGATTCCGGGCAGCATGACGAGCGCGATCGACAGTGGGGCGGACAAGGCACTCGCGATCACCGCCGCGAGCGCACAGGTAAACCCGAGGACGAGGCCGGTGACGATGGCGCGGTCGATTCCCGCCAGACGCACGAGCGTACGGCCGGCCAGGGAGCCGCTGACGTAGGCGCCGGCGGCAACGGAATAGCTGATACCGTAGTGACGTTCCGCAATGCCGAGTTCGTCGATGAGCAGGAAGCTGTTCACGGCCGCATAGGCGAAGACGCCGGCGAACATGAATGACGGCGGTAAGACGTAACTCCAGAAGCGCGCGCTGCCGGCGATATCGCGGTAGGCCTCGTACACGGAGCGCGGCCCGAGTACGCCGAGACGGTGCGCCGGCGGCAGCGACTCCGGGATTCCGGCGCTGCAGAATCCGACGAGTGCCACGGCCGTCATGCCGAGTCCGGCGAAAATCCATTGCCAGGGATGGAACTGCACGAGCCAGCCGCCGAGACTCGGCGTGAGCATCGCGGTAAACGCCATCGTTCCGGTGAGCAAGGCAAGGGTCTGCGCGGCGCGCTCGCGCGGCAGGCGATCGTTGATCAGGGCGCGAACGAGAACCGGCCCGCTTGCGGCCGCCGCGCCCTGCAACGCGCGTAACGCAAGAAACGCGGTGATATCGGGCGCGAGTGCGCAGCCGAAGCTCGCGCCGGCATAGGCGAGGAGGCCGCCGATCAATACCGGTTTGCGACCGTAGCGATCGGACAATGGCCCGAACACGAGGTGTCCGAGCGCGTTGCCGTACAGGAATACGGACATGCTGAACTGCACGGCCTGCGGTGCGACGTCGAATGTTGCGCGTATCGCCGGAAACGCCGGCAGGTACATGTCGGTGGCAAACGCGGCGATGCCAAAAACGAACGACAACAGGACGATTAACGGCAGCGAGTCGAGCCCCGGTTTCGACCGCTCGTCGGCGGCGTCGGAAGTACTCACGCGCGGTCGATTAGCGCAAGGTCTCGCGCTTGATATTGTCGTACACCATGCGGACGAAACGGTCGGGGCCGAGGAAACCGTTGCCCCAGGTCGCATCGAAGCTGGCCGTTGGGTGTGCGAGGAGCACCTGCTCCTCGGTTGCGCCGGACACGATCAGGTGCGCAATCGAGCGCTGCACCGTGCGCAGCATCGCGACATACTGCTCGAGCGCGCGTTTGTCCCCCAGCGGTCCGTGTCCGGGGATGATTTGCGTATGCTCATCAGCAAGCGCGAGGACCTGTTCGGCCGCGGCGATGATGCCGCCGATCGAACCGCCACTGCCCGTGTCGATAAACGGATACAGTTCATTGAAGAAGACATCGCCGGTGTGTATCACATTCGCCGTGCGGAAATGCACTACGGCATCGCCGTCCGTGTGCGCATTGGCGACATGGAAAACGTGGACGGTATCGTCGTTGAAGTGAAACGTCATATCGCGCGCGAACGTGATGACGGGCAGTGCGTTCGGTGGTGGAGCCGGACGTTCGGATCTGAAGAACTCGATCACCTGATCGCTGCTCAGGCGTTGTCGCACGTTGTCATGGGCCACGATAATCGCGCCCGCGTCGCTCATCGCCGCATTGCTGCCGCTGTGATCGTCGTGCCAGTGCGTATTGATTACAAAGCGCGCAGGCGCGGGCGTGATCGCACTGATGGCGGCGACGATAGCGTCGTATTGGCTCGCGTACTGATCGTCGACGATGAGTACACCATCCGTGCCGCTGCTGACAGCGACGTTACCGCCGCGGCCGCTGAGCATGTGGACGCCGTCGGCAACGGCGATCGCGGTGACCGGCACGGCATCACCGGCGGCCGAGGCGGCTTGTACCGTACACAGCGCGATCGCCAGCCGGATCCAGGCTCGGAAAATGTCAGTCGGCATGGCGATTTCCCCCGCGGGCGTTCGAAACGGTCGCTACTATAGCGCGTCGCCGCGGATCACGGGCGGCACGGCGGGGATCCCGGTTCGTCGTTCGAGACGTCGCGCCGGGCGGTGCCAACAGTGACCGGCGTCATCCCGTGCGACGGTGCGCGACAGCCGTGGCGGGCGGCCGCGTCGTAGCGAAGCCGGGACGCCAGGAATCAACGGCCGCCGACGGGTTCAAGCGCGGTCGCTTCGATGCCGCTAACGAGACGACGGACGTAATGCGCGGCCGGCATCGTTGTAGCGCGGACCTGACAGGAATCATTGTGACAACCCCAACGGAACTCCCTTCACGCGTGTTTGTATTCGGCACTGACATCGAAGGCCGGCATGAATCCGAGTCTGGGCGGATGGCGGTGCGGCTGCATGGTGCGGCGGCGGGAACGCGCAACGGCCCGACCGGGAATGCGTATGCCATTCCCAGCGTTGCCTCGAACGGTGCGCCGCTCCCGCTGTCGGTGATCGGCAACTACGTGACACCGTTTATCGAATATGCCGCTGCGCATCCACGGACGATATTCCAGATTGCGCGGTTCGGCGCCGGGGGCGCGGAACATGCGGATGAGGACATGGCGCGCCTGTTCGCGAACGTACCGGCGAATTGTCGTCTGCCGGGACGCTGGCTCACTGCCCGGGATCGGACGCAAGCCGCGCGCCTGCTCGTGTTCGACCCGAGTTCGCAGAACGATCTCGACGTCTGGCGTGAACAGTTCGCCCAATACATCAAATTGAACGCGCCGTTATGGAATGTGCCCGAAGTCGAAGTCGTCAGCGTCGGGAACGCGCGGGCGATTGTTGCGAATGACAAGGTCGCGAAGCAACTCGAATTGAGGCACCGGATTTTCGGCCCGGACCCGACCCGCTTCGGTACGAACGCGACGGTGGCCGCGGAATATGAGGCGGTATGGTATTCGACTCACGTGCTCAGTGTGGCCGATTTCGCGCAGACGGCGCATCCCGAGCAGATGCGGATCATGCGTGCGGCGGCGCGTGCGGGGCTGCCGGTCGATCAGCTCGATGTCGGCGCTGCGTAGACAAGTAGGCTGTGCGCGGTGAGAAGTCCCGGATCCCGGATCCGGTAGCGCGGCGCCGGGTCGCGGCGCCGCGCCGTAATCGCGAGTCAGTTCAGAACGAGATATCCCACTGAACCCGCCCGCGGGTGTCATTGACATCACGGTTCAGGAACTCGTCTTCGAGCGTCAGGTAGGAATAATCGACCGTGAACTTGTTGTTGTGTCCGGCAATGAACCAGTTCGCGCCAATCGTAAACTCCTCTCGCGTATTGTCGAGCGCGCGGTCGAAGCGGTTCGCTTCCTTGACGAACGCATAGCGACACGCGAGTTCGAGCGGTTCGGGGACAGCCGGGAACAGATTGTGGAAGAAATAACCGGTCTGCGCGTAAGCGCCGGTGAAGTCGTTCTTCGTACCCATCACGTTGTCTTCGACGGTTTTCCAGTGAAACTCCTCCTGGACCGACCAGCCGCGCCACTTGAACGCGAACTCCTGCACCATGTTCTCGACTTCGAACTGACCGTCCGCCGCCGTGGCGGGACTCGCGAAGCCGTCGAGGTTACCGCAACCGCTCGACGACCAGCGCGTGCAGCGCCCTTCATGTGTCGCGTAGCCGAACGCAAGGCTGCCGGTCGGCTTGTCCGTGTACTCGACGTCCGTTTGCCGCCACTTCAAATCACGCCCGAGGAAGTTCCACTGCAGACGGCCCGCATACATCATGTCGCCGTCGTCGTTCGTCACGCCCCGGCCTTCGCCGGTATAGACACCGGCCCAATAGCGCATATCGGCCCACGTGTTCTGGAACAGGTGACCCCGCAACTGCGCGCCGACCTGACGGTCGATTGTGAAGATCCGGTTGACGATCGAGCGCTCGACGAATTGCTGGCGGCCCGAGGAGTCGACACGCTCGCGGTTATGGTCGATTTTCCACTGACCCACGCGAAGCGATGCCCAGTCCCATTTTTCCGCCGTAATGCGCCAGTCGATGACGCGCGCGCTCGCTGAGCTGCTGCTGTCGTCCGATTCGCGGGACGGTTGCAGATCGACTTCAAAATAATATCCGAGCCACGGGCGATAGCCGTGTCCGCCGATTTTCATGCGTAAGCGGCGGTTTTCGAACGTGCTCTCGGCGTCGTCGTCAAAATGGCTCGCCTGACGCGGATCGCCGGACGTCGGGTTCGTGTAGCGCATCTGCGCGCGCCACTGGAGGTTTGTCTGCCAGTTGCCGTCGCGGGTTTCGAGGCGAAAGCCCTTGCTCGTATAGCTGGCCTTGACGGGGAACTCCTCCTCGATTTTGGCCGCGATGCGGTCCGTGATCTTGCCGTCGAGTTTTGCCTCGTCGGCGGCGTCCATGCGCGCGGCGATTTTCTTCTCGAGTGCCTCGTCAAGCTTGCGGTCGACGAGTGTTTCGACGGCTGCGGCGCTGGCGGCGGGAGCGGCGGCTGGTGCCCCGAAGTCCGCGCTGCTGAGCGAGGGTTTCTTCATCAGCTCGTCGTACTGCGCCTTCGTGATGGCGCCGTTACCGAGCAGGATATCGAGCAGCGCCTGATCGGCTGCCGCTGCGTTGGCCGTGGCAACGGACAGTGCCGCGGCCGTAGCGAAATTGAGCGCGAGATTGCGCAGTCGCTGCGTAGTCATAGTGTTTCCCCGTCGTAATTTTCAGCGATTGAATCACGTGCAGACCCCGGACTCGTGCGGGGCCCCCACCGGCGGAGAGGATTATCGGTAATGTATGTGACAGTGCGATGACACCCGGCAAACCGCGCGATGTGGCGGGCACGGGCCGTGCGCGGGGCGGGATTAGCCGCGGAGCGACGTCAGAATTCGGCGTCGGCGTGCAGACCGAGTGCGTCGAGATCGACGATCGTCGCGTAATAATCGACGAGGCCGACGAAATACCCGAGCGTCGCCTGCAGATTGCGCAAACGCGCGTCAGCGCTGCGTTCTTCACGGAGATTGACGACGAAAAAGTCACTCGCGCCGGCGTCGAAGCGGCGACGTTCGGCGCGTTCCATGATATCGGCCTGGGCTGCTTCGTCGCGCGAGATAGCGACGAAGCGGCGCGCGGCATCGATCGTGACCCCGAGTTTCGCGAGTTCGTTCGTGAGCCGATCGCTCTGTAATTGACGGTCGAATTCAAGGCGCCGCAGCTTAGCGCGGGCACTGTCGGCCTGACCCAGCGCGCGACGACGTTCCAGCGGAATGGAAATCGTGACATCGACAATGGCATCGAAACCTTCCCGCGCGCGACTGCCAGCGCCCAGATCCTGGGCGGCCTTGAAGCCGACGTCGACGCGCGGTTTCAACAGGTTTTCCGCGAGCTTCAGGCTGTTCTCTCCGCGTCGGCGATCGACGTCGATCAGGGCGAGTTCCGGCCGCCGCGCGAGCACGTCAGCGACGAGCGACTGCGGATCCTCGATCTCCAGGTCCGCGTCCGGGAACGCGTCCGGAAGCTCGGTTTCGAGTGCGCGACGCGGACGACCCTCGTGGTCGCGCAGGTACAGCGACAGTTCAATCGCGGCGAGCCGGAAATCACGCTCCGCGGACGTTACGAGAGCCTGGCGCCGCAGCAGGTTCTGCCGGTTCTCGACGACGAAAATCGCCGCGACATCGCCGGCTGCTACGCGTTGGTCGAGGCCATCCATGCGCTTTTCAGCGAGCGCGGCGAGTTGCCGATAGACCGCAAGTTCACGCCCCGCGGCGAGCCATCGCCAATACGCACGGGCCGCGTTGCGTTGGGTCATGAGTCGCGCGAGGCGCAATTCGATGCGCGCTTCGCGGACACCGAGACGTGCATTGTCGATCGCGACCCGCCGGGCGTCAGTGGCCCGATCCCGCCACATCGAGAAGACGATCCCGAGGTTGAATTCCCCGCCGTCATTCGTCACGAGTTCCTGCTGGTAAATCGGAAAGTCGTCGTTGGAGACCCGGTAGCCGGCGAACAGTTTCGCATTCGCCGGGCCGACGGGTTTGACGAGCTTCGAGTCCGTGGACACGCCGTCGTAATAACCGTCCGCCCAGATCAGCGATTCCTGCTCCAGCGCGAGATCGAATGCGCCCAGCGCTTCGGTTACGCGACCCTGTTGCGCGAGGATTTCAGCCACGGCGGATTGCACGCGGGGAAAATGTTCACGCGAGGAGGCGAGGACTTCTTCGAGGCTGATTGTGGTGACGGCGCCAGCGGGCGAGGCCGCAACGAGCAGCACGATGGCGCGAACGCTGATCCGCATGAGCGACGCAATTCGACGGTTCATGGCTGCGGCACACCGGGGGTTGCCGCGGTGGTTTGCGGGCGCTGCGGTGGAAACTGGTTCAGTTGCCGCCACAACTCGTATCCGAGTCGCACCGTGCTGAGCCGCACCCAGCCCCTGGCCTGCGCGCCGAGGCGCAGATACCGCGGCTCGGGCCACGGGTCGTCCGGATCCTCGGCCAGCAGGACGCGAAACCGGCCGTTAGCCGACACGGTCGGATCGACCGCGGCGACGATCGCGCCAAACGTACCGAGCGAAGTCTGCGGCCAGCCGCTGAATTGCACCGCCGGCCAGCCTTCGAACATGACGCGCGCGGTTGCGCCTTCCTCGACGAGCGGTGCATCGAGTCCGCTCACGTAAACCTGTACTGCGCGTCGCGACTCGCTCGGCGCGAAGCTCGCGACCATATCGCCCGCTTTCACGAGGGTCGCGGTATTGCCCGCGACGATGTGGACGATCCGTCCGTCACGCGGCGCCCTCACGAGCTGCGAAGACTGTCGAAACAGCTCGATATCGGTCTTGTTCAGCGCGGCCCGTGCCGACGCTTCCTTCGATAACTGCTCCTGGTGCTTGATCTTTGCCGCTTCGAAATCCTTGCGCGAGCTCAGACCGTCGGCAAACAGCTGCTTTTGTCGGTCGTAGTCGAGTTTCGCCGTTTCCGAGGCAAGGCGGGCGGCGCCAAGACGTGCGGCAACGGCAGCGCGTTCGGCTTCGAGCCGGTCGACGAGCTGTGGGTCGACATCGGTAATTTCCACGATCGGATCGCCGGCTTTCACCACGCTGCCATCGTGGACGTACCACTCGTTAACGCGCCCGCTGACGAGCGCGTTGATTGACTGCACCCGGTCCGCCGGATCGCGCGCGATCACGGTTCCCGCGCCGGCAGCCGTTTGCACCCAGGGGACGGTCCATAACAACACCGCGGCGGCGATCAGAATGAGTACGATCGTCCCGGCGAGCGCGCGTGGCACGCCGGCGATGCTGCCCGGAAGGTCGCCGAGCAGGCGCTCGATATCGCGGCTGTTCGCGATCGCTTCGACGGGCATGTTGCGGGGATATTTCATTGTTACGCGTCGCGGGCCGACGATTCGAGCACACCCGTGTACGCCGCCATCAAATGCTCAAGGTCTTCATGTTCGTGCTGGTGCAGGTAGTCCCACAGCATGTAGCGATCGAACATTTCGCTGTCCTGGCGATGCGAGAAGCACAGCAGGCCCGTGTCGGGCAGGGTCGCGTGGATACAGCGCAGCACGGATTCGCGTGACTCCCGCGACAACATGTCGAACACCGGCGTGAGAACAAGGATCCGCGGCCGCGAAGCAATCGCGTAGGCGATTTTCAGTTTTACCACTCCGGCCGTCGACAGCGGCGAGCCGTCGGGCGTAATGATCCGATCGAGGTCGAGCGCGATCGTCGGCGAATCAACCGCGAGCCCGACGTCGCGTAACAATTTCCGGATTTCCGGGCGCCCGATATTCGGCCTCGCGATGGCGATGAATTCCGCGATCGAGCAATCGGGAAAATCCGTCGCGTCGATGACATGGACCGCATCGCGCAGGGCCTGCGGGTTCAGGTCCGCGATGTCGTAGTCGCCGAGGCTGACGCGTCCGTGTTCGACCGGTTGTTTGCGCAGTAACAGGTCCGTAAATGTGATGATCTGGGCGCTCGATCGGGTCGCAATCAGGGTACTGCCACCGGGAGGGAGCGAGAACGTCATCAGCATGTCGTGACCGTGCAGCGAGGCTTTTACACCGCTGAATGTGATCGCCGGTTCCCAGGCCTCGGGTATCTCGTGGCCGATCGCCTGCTCATGCGGTATGCGGTAGAGCTGCGACAGCTTCGACATCGCCGCGTACAAATCGTAATACAGTTCGAGGTAGTAGCCGGTGCGGCCCAGTCCGTAGAAAATTGCGGTCAGGATCAGCTCCGCGGCGACGAGCTGACCGATAGTCAGTTCGCCTTTGATGACGAGCCAGCCGGCAACCCCAAGCAGGGTTGAACTCGTGAGCGCGTAGATGAACAGAAACCCGAGTATCTGCGCGAACGTGAAGCGGAAATGCCGCCGGTGGTCCGTGACGTAGTCGGCGTTGGCCTGTTCCGTGCGCTTCAGTGCATGTTCGATCGCACGCCGGGATTTGAACAGATCGTTCGAGCGTGCGAGCGTTTCCAGCCAGTTCGCCGTTGCGTATTTCGTCGACGACAGCGCGAGTGACGATGTCGCCGCGCCGCGATGAAACAGGCGGAAGACGAGGTAGCCGAAAATCAGCGTGGCGGCGTTGAAGAACAGGAACATCGGGTGATAGAACGACGTGACTGCGACGCCGACGGTAATTTGCAGCACCGTTCCGAGGCCGCCGACAAGCAACGGCGGCAGGCTTTTTTGCACCGTCATGATGTCGAAAAAGCGGTTCACGAGTTCGTCGCGATTGATCGAATTCATGTGTGACGGCAAGGCGTAGATCAGTCGTAATGTCACTTCGGAGACGATCCGGGTGAAAAAGCGCCGGTCGAAAAGTTCCATGACGTAGACCTGCATTGCTGCAAACAGGGCGGACAGGGTCAGCAGTGTGAACAGGACGAGCGCGAGCACGACGACGGGACGCACGAGTCCGGTATTCGTAACGGTGCCAATGAGTACCTGTACCGACAGCGGCAGCGCGAGCGACAGTGTGCTGACGGCGATACCGTAGACGAAGACGGTGCCGTAAAACCGCCGCTCAGGCGCGAGGATTAGCCGGAATAAGGCGGCTGCATGATCACGCTCGGGCACGGGCCGGGAAATCAGGATTCGTCGGGGGCGCGGGTGTACGCGCATTCGGCAGACATCACGAGGACCTTTTCTTCGAGTTCCGTCTTGTAGGCAAGCAGTTTTTTCCTGATGTCGTGGTCGTAGACACCGATGATCTGGGCCGCGAGTATCGCGGCATTGCAGGCGTTGTCGATCGCAACGGTGGCGACGGGGACGCCTTTCGGCATCTGCACGATCGACAGCAGGGAGTCATAACCGTCGAGTTTCGTCGTTGCCACGGGAACCCCGATAACCGGCACGATGGTCGCCGCCGCGATCATGCCGGGCAGGTGCGCGGCGCCGCCGGCGCCTGCGATCACGACTTCGATACCGCGACCCGTGAGACCCGTCGCGTAATCGTGGAGACGCTTTGGCGTGCGGTGGGCGGACACGATATCGAGTTCATGCGCGATGCCGATGTCGCTGAGAAACTGCCCGGCTTCCTGCATGATCGGCAGGTCCGACTGACTGCCCATGACAATGGATACGCGCGCGGAATTCGTCGTCATAATCTAGTTCTCCGTGGCGATAATCTGCTTCACCGCTGCTGCCCTGGCCGCCGCCTGCGCGGCAGTCGGCGCCGTTACGGTCACGTGCCCGACCTTGCGTCCCGGACTGAGCGGGATCTTAGCGTAATCATGCACGAACACGTCCGGACCGAGCACTTCGCGGCGCGCGAGTTCGGCGATGAGCGCGGGATCGGCGGGTCCGAGCAGGTTAAAGCATGCCGCGGGTACGTTCAGCGCCGCAGATCCGAGCGGCAGACCGGCAACGGCACGCAGATGCTGCGCGAATTGCGACGTCACACAGGCCTCGATCGAATAGTGTCCGGAGTTGTGCGGGCGCGGCGACAGTTCGTTCACGGACACCTCGCCGTTGCCATCGAGGAACAGTTCAATCGCGAGCACCCCGACATAATCCAGTGCGTCGGCAATCGTGCAGGCATAGCGACGACAAATATCCACGACCGCCGCGTCCGTCGCCGCCGGCGCCACGACGGTATCGAGTACGTTTGCGTCGGGGTCCATATGGATCTCCGTCAGCGGATAGCATTCTTTGCGTCCGTCCGCGCTGCGCGCCACGATGATGGCGAACTCGTGCTGCAAATCGACGAGTTCCTCCGTCATCGCAGGGACCCGGGGCAAGCCGGGGATATCTGCGGCGTCGCGAATCACCACCACCCCGCGACCATCATAGCCGTCGCGTCGCGCTTTCCACACGAACGGGGGAGGCGGCGGGGCATCGACGTCCGGGTCGAACGCCTGGAATGCGGGGGTCGGGATCGACAGCGATTCGAGGAAGCGCTTCTGGATGAGCTTGTCCTGGATCGTACCCAGCACCCGCGCCGAGGGGCTGACTGTGAAACCGTCATTTTCGAGCGCTTCGAGCACCGTGGCGTCGACCCGTTCGATCTCGAACGTGAGGATGTCGGTAGCACGGGCGAGTTGTGACAACGCCACCGCGGAGCCGAATTCACCGACGAGGAATTCGTCGGCGCAATTCGCCGCGGAGCAGTTGGCATCGGGGTCGAGTACGACCGTACGCAGACCGAGGTCGCCGGCGGCCTCGACGAGCATGCGCGCGAGTTGACCGCCCCCGGCGATGCCAATCGTGCCAATTTTTTGCGCCGGCTCGCCGGCGCGTTCGGTGTCCGGCGTTCCTGCCGCGCCCGCGGCGGCGGGGCTTGTTGATGCGTTCGTCACGGTTTTTCGTCTCTCCTGCTGCAATGGCCCATCGCGCCCGAGCGCGCGACGGATCCGGGCGAGGCGTAATTCTACGGGATAAGGCCTTGTAATTTCGCATCCTTCGACTATCATACAGTCATTAATCTGCGAGTATATGCAGACATAGTATTACGCATTCAAGAAATCGATGTGTGCGGTCACGCCTCCGGGCACATACGTCGCGAAACTGCAAATGGAGCAAAGCTATGCCGAGTCGACAGGTGGTTGCGAAAGAACTCGCTGAGGTGTTCAAGGTTCTCGCGCATCCCGATCGGATCCGCCTGATCGAAGAACTGCAGGATGGGGAAAAGGACGTCAATACGCTGGCCGGGACGCTCGGTCTGCCGGGTCCGCGCGTTTCTCAGCATCTGAGCCTGATGAAGGCGCACAGGCTGGTAGAGGAACACCGCGACGGGCGTTACCACCGCTACTGCCTGACGCAACCCGGCATCGCGCAGTGGATTATCGACGGGGTCGAGTTTCTCGAAGGACGCGCCCAGGTATTGCCGAAATCGAAACTCAATGCGGCGCGACGTTTGTGGACGTCGCAATAAGTGATTATCGAAATTTTAGTTATTGACAGGAGCTCAGGAGTACCTAATGCCTAAATTCGCCGCCGGTGTTGTCAAATTTCAGCAACATGTATTTCCTCAGAAGCGCGAGTTCTTCGAAAATTTGAGCCTCGGCCAGTCCCCGGAGGCACTGTTCATCACGTGCTCGGATTCACGGATCGAAACGGCCATGATTACGCAGACCGACCCGGGCGAACTGTTTATCTGCCGTAACGCCGGCAATATCGTGCCGCCGCATACGAACAACACGGGTGCGATGACGGCGTCCGTCGAATTTGCCGCGGCCGCGCTCCAGGTGCCGCATATCGTCGTGTGTGGCCACACGGAATGCGGCGCGATGAAGGGTGCGATGGATCTCGACGCGCTTGATGCCCTGCCACATATGAAGGAATGGCTCGGGTTCTCCAAGGCGGCTGTCGACATCGTCAACGCGCTCGGCGAAGAACTGGACCCGAAGCAACGCATGTGGATGTTGCTGGAACAAAACGTCAAATTGCAGCTGCAACATCTGAAGACACACCCGACAGTCGCCACCCGGCTCGCGAAACGCGACCTGCAGTTGCACGGATGGGTTTACGACATCGCATCGGGGGAAATCCACGCTTACGACGAAGCGAGCGACAGCTTCATGCCCGTCGCCGAACGCTATGCCGATTACATTTCACAGAATGGTGACAGGACGTAACGCACCTGACCGAACGGAGCAGCACATCATTATGAGCTATTTTGATACCTCGAATATTCGCGGCGACGTCTTTGGCGGTGTAACCGCCGGGGTCGTCGCGTTACCGCTCGCGCTGGCGTTTGGCGAGGCATCCGGGGCCGGACCGATTGCGGGCCTTTGGGGCGCGATCATCGTCGGCTTTTTCGCGGCATTGTTTGGCGGCACGGAATCGCAGGTCTCCGGGCCGACGGGGCCGATGATCGTCGTGTTTGCCGGTGTGTTCGCGAGCTTGCACGGCGATCTGTCGCTCGTGTTCGGAGCCGTCGTCCTCGCCGGCTTGCTGCAGATTATCTTCGGCATGCTGAAACTCGGTCAGTACATCCGGCTCGTGCCCTACCCGGTTATTTCGGGGTTCATGAGCGGCATCGGCTGTATCATCATCGCGCTCCAGCTCTCGCGCCTGTTCGGGCATGAACCGGAAGGCAGCGGCACGATCCCGGCCCTGACGGCCGTACCGGATGCGGTGATGGATCCGAACTTCGCGGCGCTCACGGTCGGCGTGGTTTGTCTCGTCATGATTTTCAGCTGGCCACAGAGTTGGGGGAAGATCATGCCGGCACCACTGGCGGCGCTGGTCACGGGCACGTTGCTGAGTCTCGCGCTGCCTGGCGCGCCCGTGCTGGGCGACATTCCTACGGGATTCCCCTCGCTCGTGATTCCGGCATTTACGCACGACACCGTTTTCATCGCACTCGAAGCCGCGTTTATCCTCGCGTTGCTCGGCGCCATCGACAGTTTGCTGACCTCGCTGGTCGCCGACAACATGACGCGCACCCGCCACAATGCGAATCGTGAACTCGTCGGACAGGGGATCGGCAACACGCTGGCCGGATTATTCGGCGCGATCCCCGGCGCCGGTGCAACGATGCGCACGGTCGTGAATATCCGCACGGGCGGCAAGACCCGTATTTCCGGCATGATTCACGCAGTGCTCCTGCTCGCGGTCGTGATCAGTCTCGCGCCGCTCGCCGAGCGTATTCCCCACGCGGTGCTTGCCGGCATCCTGATCAAGGTTGGCTACGACATCATTGATTTTTCGTATCTGAAGCACGCGCATAAAGGGCCGCGCTGGGATCTCATCCTGATGGCGGTCGTGCTTGGTCTCACGGTATTCGTCGACCTGATCACGGCGGTTGCGACCGGCGTCGTTCTCGCCGCTCTCGCATTCGTCAAAATGCTCGCCGACGATCAGCTGTCGGACATCGGAGAAAGCGAGACGACCGCCGAGGAGCGGGAAATTCTCGCGCAGGCGCGGGATCGGATCACCCTGTTCGAATTTTCGGGGCCGCTGAGTTTCGGCGCGGCCGCGGACCTCGGTCACACGGTTCGCGAACGCTCGTCCCACGAGGCGCGCGCGCTGATACTCGACTTTTCTCGCCTGTCGTTCATAGATGTCTCGGCAGCGCGGGCGGTCGAAACGATCGCCTGTGATGCGCGTTTGCAGCATAAGCGTGTTTACTGCACGGGCATGAGCAAGCAGGTGCGAGCCGATCTCGCCGGCCTCAACGCCGATCACTGTATCCCGAGTGATACGTATTTCGAAAAACGCATCGACGCACTACGCGCCGCGCTCGCGCTCATCGAGCAGGGTGACGCGAACGATGCGCTCGCAAACCCCGGATAGTCCGGGGCTATGCCGGTGCGTGCGTGACTGCGCGCACCGGCGCGCTTAGCGCAACAACTCGGCGGCGATGATCATCTGGCGGACCTGGTTCGTCCCGGCGCCGATTTCCATGACCTTGCCGCTGCGGTAGAGCCGGTTCACTTCACTCTCGCGCATGAATCCCATGCCGCCATGCAGTTGCACCGCATTGTCGAGCACCCGCATGCTCGCCCGGCCCGCATGCAGGATCGCCGCGGCGCTGCGTTTGTGGATTTCTCCGCGTCCGCCTTCCCCGGGCCGGATCGCAAGGATCTCGCGTCCGAGCTGATAGGTGATCGCGCGGATCGTTTCGACGTCGGTATACATGTCCGCAAGAATCGCCTGCACCATCTGAAATTCGCCGATCCGCCGGCCGAACTGGATCCGGGAATTCGCGTATTCCACGGTGATGTCGAGCGCGCGCTGGGTCATGCCGAGGCAATAGAACGCGCCGATCGCGCGTTCGATATCGAGGCCGCCCATCATGATGCCGGCACCGTGATTTTCCGCGCCGATGAGGTTCCCGGCCGGCACCCGGCAGTCGTCGAACACAAGTTCCCCCGTGGGGCTGCCGCGCCAGCCCATCTTGTCGAGTTTTTGCGCGACGGCGAAGCCTTCTAACGTTTTTTCGACGATGAACGCCGAGATACCCTTGTTGCCACGTTCCGGTGCCGTTTTCGCATACACGAGCAGAACGTCGGCAACGGGTCCGTTCGTGATGAACAGCTTGCGCCCGTTCAGCACGAAGTCGTCACCGTCGCGTCGGGCGGTCGTCGCCATACTGCCGAGCGCATCGGAGCCGGCACCCGGTTCCGTCATGCCGAGTGCACCGATCGCCTGGCCGCTCGTGAAGCGCGGAAAATACGCCTGTTTCTGCGCTGCGTTCGCGTTGTACGTGAGATTGTGCAGGCACAGGTTGTCGCTCGCGAGAAATGATGCCGCGACCGTGTGATTCCAGTACGACAGCGCCTCGCAGATGAAACACTGGGCGAGTATGTCGAGCTCCGGGCCGCCGAACTCCGCGGCCACCGTCGTCCCCAGCAGACCGTGGTCCGCCATCGCCCGAAACGCGTCTTCGGGAAACCAGTCCTCCGTGTCCATCCGTTCACACAGTCCGTGGAGTTCCTCCCGGGCGTAGCGAAACGCCATGTCGTAGATGGCCTGGTATTCACTATCGAAGCCGTAGCGCGCGAGATCGGGGATCGAAATGTTCACGCGTAATCCTCCCGGAGGCCGGCCCGTCGGTCAGGCCGTGTTGCAGCGTGCGGCAACCTCGCGCACGAGCGCGGCGAACGCGTCGACCTCCGCCGCGGTAGTGTTGAACGACGTCATCCAGCGTGCCACGCCGCGACGCTCGTCCCACAGGTAGAAACGACTGCGCTCGAGCAACGGTGCGATATAGCGCGGATCGAGGCGCACGAACAATGCGTTGATCTGTACCGGGCATTCGAGCTCGACCCCCGGAATATCGGCAAGCGCGGCGGCGAGGCGGGCCGCCATCGCGTTCGCATGGGCCGCATTACGGCGCCACAGATCATTGCTCATCAAGGCCTCGAACTGCGTCGCGATAAAGCGCATTTTCGAGGCGAGCTGCGTTGCCTGCTTGCGCAGGAAGCCGGCGTCGGCGGCGAGTGCGGGGTCGAAGAAAATGACCGCTTCGCCGAGCATCAAGCCGTTTTTTGTGCCGCCGAAACTGAGGATGTCGACCCCCGCATCGGTTGAAATCTCCGCCAGCGACACGCCGAGCGCCGCGGCGGCATTCGCGAAGCGCGCGCCGTCGACATGCAGCAGCATATCGGCGTCGTGGGCGAAGTCCGCGAGCGCGCGTATTTCCGCGGCCGTGTACAGCGTTCCGCGCTCGCTGGCCTGCGTGATCGAGACGACGCGTGGCACGGCGTGGTGTACGCCACGGCTGTCGCCGATGGCGGTGGCAACCGCGGCCGGGGTGATCTTGCCATGCGTGGACGGTACCGGGACGAGTTTGCCGCCGAAAAATTTCTCCGGTGCGCTGCACTCATCGGCCCAGATGTGCGCACAATCGGCGCAATAGACGGCGTGGAAAGAACGTGCCACCGACGCGATGCCGAGCACATTTGCGCCGGTACCGCCAAACGTGAAATAGACTTCGACCCCGGCCCCGAACGCGTCGCGCAAGGCCGCGATCGCGCGAGCACTGTAGGGGTCGTCGCCGTAGGCCGTCGTCGCCCCGGTATTCGCGCGCGCAATCGCGTCGAGAATGTCGGGATGAATACCGGATCCGTTGTCGCTGGCGAAGAACAGCGGTGCGGATGCAGGCGCGGGACTCAATGGAGATCCGGTGATTTGAACTGCGCGCGACGGTCTATCGAATCCACGTAGACATCGAACGCGGCGCCGTCGCGGTAGAGAACGAGCGGGACCCGGCAACCGGCTTCACCGTAAGCCCAGATCGTGCGAAACAGTTGCGCGAGGCTGTGCGCGCGCTGTCCGTCCACGCCGATGATCACATCGCCCGTGCGCACGTCGGCACGCTGCGCCGGGCCGTCGTCGAGGACCCCCGCAACGACGAGGCTGTCGTCGGCTTCGGTGACGAAAATCCCGAGCCATGGACGCGCCGGTTTCAGCGTGGTGCCGTACTGCAACATCTCGGCCATGACAGGCTTGAGGATATTGATGGGGACGACCATGTTGCCGGATGCGACCGCGGACGTGAGGTTTTCGACGTACAGCGAACCGATGCCGGCGAGCCGGCCATCGTGCCCGAGCAGCGCCGCGCCGCCCCAGTTCGGATGCGGTGGGGCCGTAAAGATCGCCTCATCGAGAACGTATTCCCAGTAGCCGGCGAATTCCCGCTTTTCGACCACGCTCGCCGTCAACGCCTGGTCGAGGCCGCCGGCGCCGGCGACGACGACGGATTGACCGGCATACAGGGCATCGGAATCACCGAGCTCCAGCGTTGGTAATGCCATGCGCCCGAGCGTCTGGATCAGTCCGAAACCGGTTTCGTAATCGTAACCGACGACGTGTCCGGGCACGGTCTCGCCATTGCCGGCGATCAGCCAGATTTCCTCGGCTTCCGCAATGACATATCCAATCGTGACGAGCAGGCCGTTGTCGTCGATCCGGACCGCGTGGCCGGCGCGCTCGGTGCCAAGAATTTGCGCCGTGAACGCGTCGTCGGGCACCCGCGAACGCACCGTGACGATCGCCGCCAGCGCGTGATCGAGGTCGTAGTCGAGCGCTGCCGGATCCGGTTGCAGATCCGGGCTGATTGCCGTGGTGATGGTGATTTCGTCACTCATCGGGAGCGCGGACTGAAATCGTCAATAATTTCCAGCAGGTCCCGCTCCGTGACAACCCCGTGCCAGCGCGCAACGAGGTGACCGGCTGGATCGTAGGCGTAGGTCACCGGTACGAGATCGACGGTTTCTCCGAGGAACGCGCTGGCGCTTGCGCCGTCCGTTGCGTGGTTCGGAAAATTGATCCCGTGGTCGACCGCAAATTGCGCGACCACGCCGGGGTCGATGGCGCCGAAACCGGGATAATCGACGGCGAGTCCGACGATGCGGGCGCCGGCCGCGTTTTCGGCGTGAAACCTGATCAGTGCCGGCAGCTCGCGCACGCAATGCGGGCACCCCGGGCTCCATACATTCACCATGACCCAGTGGCCGCGACCGACGACATCGCCGAGCGTGACGCTCGCGCCGTCGGGTCCGGTCAGGGTCTGGGCGTCCGCCGCGACGCTAACGAGGGTCGCGGTGAAAAGCAGGGCGGAGAGCAGGGCGCGGCGGGTCAGCATGGCGGAAAGGGTAATACAGGTGCGTGTGATGACAAAACTCCGCGGTCGCGGGACGCGCACGGATCGGCTGACCGGCGCAGTTCGCGCGCCGTCCGGATCACGCAATGGGCAGGCCTTTCAGCGTTCGGGCTCAATGTCGAATGCGACGAGCAGTCTTGAAACCATGTTATACGCCGCGACGACGCCGACGAGCTCGACGAGTTGCCGATCGTCCGCGAGGCACTGGCGGGCGGCGCTGAACGTCGGCTCGGTGATCTCCGCGTCCCGGGTCAGCTCGCGGGTCAGCGCGATTACGCGCTGTTCCACGGGCTCGAACGCGGATAAATCCGCCGCCGCATTACCGAGACCACGCAAGGCCTCGAGTTGCTCGCGTCCGGCACCGGCGGCGGCGTACAGGGGTTCGTGGTGGGAGAACTCATAGTCGGCGCCGTTGAGCACGGCGACAACGCAAATCGCGAGTTCCATGAGGCGCGGCGCCAGCGCGAGCTCGCCGCGGACCTTGCCGAGGAAATCGTTCCAGCCGGCGGCCAACGGTGGACTGTGCAGCAACATGCGATCGAGGTGCAACAATTCGCCGCCGCGGCGAGCACGGATCGCGGCGACGAGTGCGGCCGGTTCCGCGATATCAGCAGCGACGTAGGGAATGCGCGGCACGGCTCAGTTCGTGGCGAACGACCGGTTGCGTTCCTGCAGTTGCGCGATCAGGGTGTCGATCCCGTGTTGTTTGACCGTCGTCGTGAAGTTGCTGCGGTAGTTCTGGACCATACTGATGCCGGCGACGCTGACGTCGATGACTTTCCAGCTGTCGTGCCAGAACATGCGGTACTCAACCGCGACTTCCGCACCGTCCGCCTGGGTCACGTAGGAGCGAACGAATACCTGGCGTGGATCCTTGACCCGCGGTTCGTCGCGAAACGACATGATGTCGACCGGGATCTCCTTGCTGTCGACATGGCTTGCCAGCGCGCTCGTGTAAAAGCGCACGAGGAACGCCCGGAACTCCTCGATGAACGCATCGCGTTGCGCCTCGCTGGCGTCATTCCAGTGTGGTCCGAGCACGAGATTGGCGGACACGCGGAAATCGATGTGCGGCACGAGTTCCGTGCGCACGAGTTGTTCGAGCTGCCGTTCGTCCTGACGGACCCCGGGGTCCTGCAGCGCGGCGACCATGCGTACCGCGATCGATTCGAGGGCGGAGCGGGCGGTTGTCGCGGCCGGCGGTTCGGCGGTGGCGGCGGCGGCGGTGGACAGGCAGCACAACAGGCAAAACACGAGCATGCCGGCGTAGCTCCGGACGTTGACGAGCGAAGGGGCTGAGCGATTGTTCATGAGTTTCGGCTTCCAGTCGGATGCGTGGGACCCGCGCGATAACGCGGTGCGCGCATTCTATAGAATCCGGCGCGCTTGTCGAATACTCCGACAGCGTGCGGCGCGAATGGTTTCAGCCGGACGCGTTCAGGCCCGTGACACCTGTACCTGACGTCGATCGAACGCGATGTAATCGCATAACGTCGCGGCGAAAGCGAGGGGTTTCGCGTAATTCCAGCCGATATCGCGGTGGCGGTCGCCGCCGGCGACGAAGTCGAAGTAGCGGGTGTCCCCCTTCAGCGGGCAATGCGTCGATTTATCCGTTGCTTCGAGGTGCGCCATCTCCGTATCGGCGAGCGGGAAATAGATCACCGGATCGTAGATATGAAAGCCGACCTCGGCGAGTTTCAGTACCCGGGTCGAGTCCGCAATAAGGGTGTCGCCGAGGCGTGCGACGTAGCGCGCATCCGGGAACATGAACTCCATGAAATGGCGCGGCTCATCCGGACGGTGAATCGCATCGGCGACGAGGGTGATGGACTCCATTGGCACGGCTCCCGTTTCAGGCGGCATGGACCGCGGCGATCAATTCGTCATAGTGATCGAAGCCACTTTCGCCGGACATCGCCATATACAGCGAGACGCGGTCGAGCAGCCCGTCGTAGCGTTCGCGCAACTGGCGGCCGACATCGGCGGGTTTGCAGATGATGGCGACGTGTTCGAGCAACTCGTCCGGGACGGCATTTGCCATCGCCGCGGTGTCGCCTTCGCGCATGAGTCCGTTCAGTTTACGCCCGAGATCGTTGAAACCGTGATGTTTGAGCAGGGCGCCGTAACTCGGGGTGGAACCGTAAAACGCAACCTGCTGGCGCACGCTCTGTTCCATGGCATCCGCATCGGCCTGGGTTTCCCCGGTGATGACAAAGATCGGTGCGTACAATTCGAGATCGTCAACCGACAGTCCACGCGTCTTCGCCCCTTCATCGAGCGCCGGGCGTACGACGTCACGGAGATAACCGGGCGAGTTCATCGGGTGTACGTGGAAGCCGTCGGCAACCTCGCCGGCCGCGCGGCACATGCGCGGATTCACGCCGGCGAGATAAATCGGGATGTTCGGATGATCGATAGGTCCGGCATTGAAGAACGGATTGATCAGCTTGAAGCGGTAGAACGGGCCCTCGTAATCCGGACGCGTACCGTTCTGGAACGTGTCCCAGATCGCGCGTACGCAACGAATGTAATCCGTAACCCGCGCCGCGGGATGGTCAAACGCGGCCGAGAAACGCCGCTCGACATGCGCGCGCACCTGCGTGCCCAGACCCAGGCGGAAGCGGCCGTTCGAGTATTTCTGCAGGTCCCACGCGGTCTGTGCCATCGAAAACGGGGTGCGCGCGAACGCGACCGCGATATTCGTGCCGATCTCGAGTTTCGTTGTCGCGGCGGCAGCATAGGCCAGCGGGAAGAACGCGTCGTTCGTGGCCTCGAACGTCCATGCGCAGTCGTAGCCCCGGGCCTCGATCGCGCGTGCCGCCTGTTGTGCCTCGTCGGGCGCCGCAGCCGGCATCAGGGTGTCAATTTTCATACAACTTTCCTCAATTCAGCAGGGTGTCGGATGGAGGCGGGATTGCGTCATTGCGCAGCGGACAGTGCCTCGCGAAACAGATCGAAGGCGGTGTCGGCGAATGCCCACATGTTTTTCTCGCGATCGCCGTGACCGGTTTCCAGACGCCGGGTCAGGGACACCGGTCCGTCGATCGCGAGTACGCAAATCCCGGGTGGGTGACCGTAGCGGGTGCCCGCCGGGCCCGTCGCCCCGAGTTCCGCGATCGCCCAGGTGGATTGCAAGTTCGTGCGTATCGAGCGGGCGCACAGGGTGACGTAATCCTCACTGAGCGGGGTCATGCCCTGCAACACATCATCCGCTATATTGAGCAACGCTCTGCGGGCTTCGATCGTGTAGACGACCGTGCCGCCGAGATAGTAGGCGGAGGCGCCGGGAACGGCGAGCAGGGACGCGGAGATGAGACCACCGGTCGATGATTCCGCGACGGCCACGGTTTCGCCGCGTTGTTTCAGGCTGGCGGCAATATCCGCGGCGCGTTCACTCAAGTCCGGCATCGATGTCGTTCCAGGGTAAATGAGGCAGGTTAAGTGAAACTGAAAGCACAATACAAGTTGCCGCGGGTCACCGCCGATTCGCCCGGGTGCCACGTATGAGTGTTACCGCGGGCGTGCTTGCGCACGTGTGCACGCGCTTTGGCGACGCGGCCGACGTCGCCTTGCAGACGGTCCCGGCGGTCGCGCCGGGGGCGGGCGAAATTCTTGTCGACAACCACGCGTTTACGGTCGGCTTTCCGGATTTACTCACGGTCCAGGGTAAATACCAGCGCAAACCGGCGCTGCCGTTTATCCCCGGCGGCGAATTCGCCGGCCGCGTGCTCGCCTGCGGCAGCGGGGTCGACGACTTCGCGCCGGGCGACCCCGTGATCGGTTCCGTACTCACGGGGGCCTTCGCCGAACAGCTCGTCGCGCCGGCCGACGCGTGCTTCCCGTTACCGTCGGCATTCACGTTCCAGTTGGGCGCCGCGTTTCAGACAGCCTACAGAACCGCCTATATCGCGCTCGTCGAGCGCGGTGGGCTGCAGGCCGGCGAAACGCTGCTCGTCACCGGGGCGGCCGGCGGCGTTGGTATCGCCGCGGTCGAACTCGGGAAAGTGCTCGGCGCGAAGGTGATCGCGGTCGCGTCAACCGCGGCGAAGCGGCGTGCCGCGGAGCAGGCCGGCGCCGATACCGTGATCGACTACACGAACCTGCGCGACGAGGTGAAGCGACTGACGCAGGACCGTGGAGTCGACGTCGTGTTCGAACCCGTCGGCGGTGACTGTTTCGATGCGGCGTTGCGTTGCCTCGCGCCGTTCGGGCGCATGCTCGTGATCGGGTTCGCCGGCGGCCGCATTCCGCAACTTGCCGCCAATTACATCCTGATCAAGCAGACCGCGGTTGTCGGCGTGCGGGCCGGCGAATTCGGGCGCGTTGATCCTGCAGCGGGTGCACGGGTGAATCGCGCGTTGCTCGCGCTTGCCAGCGAGGGTCTGCTCCACCCGCGGGTGCATGCGAGCCTGCCGTTCACGGCGGTCCATGAGGCGTTCGAGCTGCTGTCCACGCGTGCCGCGATCGGGCGCGTCGTGATCGAAGTCAAACCGTGAACGATCGCGCGGTTCCGGTCACGCGGACGGTTTCCCGCTGGCGTCTACCAGGATTCCCACACCGGCCGGCAAGCCGGTGGCAGTGCGAGGTTCATGCCGATCCGCGCCCATGGCTGGCCCGGGTGATGGAAGTCCGAGCCGCAGCTTGCAAGCAGGCCGAGTTTTGCCGCTGCCGCGGCGAGCGTCGCGGTCAATGAGGGCTCCTGGCGGCCGGATATGAGTTCGAGCCCGGTGCCTCCGATCGCGGCGAAATCGGCGATCAGGGCATTGCGCCGTGTGTGCGTGAGGCCGTAACGTCCCGGGTGCGCGAGCACGGCGTTGCCGCCGCTGTCGCGGATCCATTCGACAATTTGCCCGAGCGGTGCCCAATGCTGCTTGACGTCGCCGATTTTGCCGGCGCCGAGGTATTTCTGAAACGCCTGCGCGAAATCCTTGACGAAACCCGTGGCAACGAGGTGCCGGGCAAAATGCGGACGCCCGATGAGGCCGCCGTGCGCGTATGCACGGGCGCCGTCGAGCGCTCGCTCAACCCCGGCGCGCTCGAGCCGTTCGGCAATTTTCTCCGCGCGCTGCGAGCGCGCGGCGCTCTGGAATAACGTGGCGGCGCGCATTGCGTCACTGCCAACGGAGACGTTCAATCCGAGCACGTGAATCCCGCAGCCACGCCAGGTCGTCGACAACTCGATGCCACCGACGAGTCGTGGCGCACCCGGCTTGCCGGGCGCGAGCCCGCGGTAGGCCGCGAGCGTGTCATGATCCGTGATCGCGAGCAGCCCGACACCGGCCGCGGTGGCCTCGCGCAGCAATTCCGCCGCATGGAGCGAGCCGTCGGAGGCGTTCGTGTGGGTGTGCAAATCGACGATCATGGATGAGCGATAAAAACCGGCATGCGTTCCAGCATGGCCGAATTGTGCGCCGCTGCAAAGCCCGCACCGGTCGTTGCGTCCGGGCCGCGGGGCGAAACTGCTAGACTCTGCAGGCTGTTGTCTGTCGCCCCACGGAGCACACCATGGACGCTATTACCGAGCCAGTCGGACTCGACGGCCTGAATTTCGACAACCGCTTCGTCGGTGCGCTACCGGCCGATCCGGTCGCGGAGAATCATCGTCGCCAGGTCAGCAATGCCTGTTATTCGCGGGTCGCGCCGCGACCGGTGCGAGCCGCGGACATCGTCGCGGTAGCCGACGAGGTTGCCGCGCTCCTGGATCTGAATACGCAGGAATGTCGCTCGGCGCGCTTCGCCGATGTGTTCGTCGGCAATGCGTTGCTCGATGGCATGGAGCCTTACGCCATGTGCTACGGCGGCCACCAGTTCGGCAACTGGGCCGGCCAACTCGGCGACGGGCGCGCGATCAACCTCGGCGAAGTCGTTAACCGCGCCGGTGAGCGCTGGGCATTGCAACTGAAGGGCGCGGGGCCGACCCCGTATTCGCGCACGGCCGACGGGCTCGCCGTGCTGCGCTCCTCGGTGCGGGAATTCCTGTGCAGCGAAGCGATGCATCATCTCGGCGTGCCGACGACCCGGGCGCTCAGCCTGATCCGCACCGGCGAGGACGTCGTGCGCGATATGTTCTACGACGGCAGGCCGCGCGCGGAACCCGGTGCGGTCGTGTGCCGCGTGGCGCCGTCGTTTATTCGCTTTGGTAATTTTCAGCTGTTCGCGGCGCGCGGCGAAATCGACGTGTTGCGACAGCTTGCCGACTATACGATCCGCACGGATTTTCCCGAGCTCGGGGCACCCGGAAAGCAAACGTATATCGAATGGCTGGCCGAAGTCTGTCGGCGTACCGCGCAGATGGTTGTCGACTGGATGCGTGTCGGTTTCGTTCACGGGGTCATGAATACCGACAACATGTCGATCCTCGGTCTCACGATCGACTACGGCCCGTACGGCTGGCTCGAGAACTATGATCCCGACTGGACTCCGAACACGACGGATGCGCACGGCAAGCGTTACCGTTTCGGTCATCAACCGCAAATCGCACTGTGGAATCTCGTGCAGTTCGCGAACGCGATCTATCCGCTCGTCGAAGAAACGAACCCACTCGAGGAAGCGCTCGCCGAGTACGGTCGCGTGTACGATGCGCAGTGGCAGCAAATGATGGGGCGCAAGCTCGGGATTGGAGCGCCGCGCGATGAACACGACCTGCGACTGATCACGGATCTGTTCGAATTGCTGCAGGCCGTGGAAACGGACATGACGCTGTTCTATCGCCGCCTCGCCGGCTTGCCCGGGTATGCCGGCGAACCGCTCGCGTGCTTCGCCGATGCGTACTACGTACCGGAGCAGTTAACACCGCAGTACGCCGCCCGGCTCGCGGCGTGGTCCGCCCGCTATTGCGAGCGCGTGGGCGCCACGGGGCAAGCGCCTGACGCGCGGATAACGTCGATGAATGCGGTAAATCCGAAATACGTACTCAGAAACTATCTCGCGCAACTCGCGATCGATGACGCCGAGAACGGCGACTATGGTCTCGTCAATGAACTGCTCGAAGTGCTGCGCCGGCCGTACGATGAACAGCCGCAATACGAGCGCCATGCCGCGAAGCGCCCGGACTGGGCGCGCGAACGCGCGGGCTGTTCGATGTTGTCGTGCAGTTCCTGAGCGGCTAGCGCTACCCCGGTTACGGCGCTATCGTACGGCCCGACAAAAATAATCACCGAAGGAGGAAACCATGCGACAAGATATCGAATTCCAGGCCGACGGCGTCACGCTGCGCGGCTGGCTGTATACCCCGGACTCCGGCAGCGGACCGTTTGCCACTGTTGTCATGTCGCACGGCTTCTCCGGGGTCAAGGAAATGGACCTGGATAATTACGCCGATGTTTTTTGTGCCGGCGGACTTGCCGTCCTCGTCTACGACAACCGCTGCCTCGGCACGAGTGACGGCGAACCGCGCCATCATATCGATCCAACCTGGCAGCGTCGTGATTACCGCAGCGCGATCACCTACGCGCAGTCCCGCGACGAAGTCGACAGTGACCGGATCGGGATCTGGGGGACGAGTTATACCGGCGGCACCGTATGCGTCGTCGCGGCGATCGACAAACGCGTTAAAGCCGTCGTCAGCCAGGTGCCGTTCATGAACGGTCACCGCAACCTGCAGCAGTTTCTGCCGATCGACGGGGTCAAGGCGTTTCGTGAAATGCTCGACGAAGATCGCGCGCGGCGCGTCCGCGGCGAGCCCTCGCAGTACATGAAGATGTGCTCGCTCGACCCGAGCGAACCACACGTGTTCCCCGGCGAAGAAACCTACAACTACGTGCACTCGTTTTTCGACAAGGTGGAGAACCTCACGTGGGAAAACCGGGTGACGCTCGCGTCAATCGAGTACATGATTGAATACGACGCGTCGGCTTTTATGGACCAGATCAGCCCGACCCCGTTGATGATGATCCTCGCCGCGAACGATACGACGACCCCCGGCGACATCGCGCTCGACTGCTACAACAAGGTGGCCGGGCCGAAAGAACTCGTGATCGTGAATTCGACGCACTACGCGGCGTATACCGATGCGTTTGCCGATACGAGTGCGGCGGCGCGTGACTGGTTTGTGAAACATCTGTAGGGAGTGGCCAGCATGGGCATGAAACCCGGTAAGTCCTGCGTCGATATCGGTATCGTCGTGTCAGACATCAGCAAGAGTCTCGCGTTTTACGAAGGTTTGCTCGGGCTCGAGAAAATCGGCGAAATGCCGTTGTGGTTCGGCACGATGCACCGCATGGGGTTTGGCGACAGCTTCGTGAAACTGATCGACCCGAAGCAGGTGCCGCCCGCGGGTCCGCAGGGCCTGGCAAAAGGGCTTGGTTTTCGCTATCTCACGTTTCAGATCTCGAACATCGATGAAATTTGCGCCGCGTGCACGAGCGCCGGGGTCGAGTTCGAGATCGAGAAACAGGAACTGATGCCCGGGGTTACGATCGCGATGGTGCGGGACCCGGACGGGAACGTCGTCGAGTTCGTACAGCGCGACTAAATACGTGCTCCAGATTATGCAACACTGAACTTGATGGACTGGGTACCCTTCCCCTCAAATCGAGGGGAAGGGACTCAGGATGGGGTGTAGACCGTGGTTCCGGTCTCGAAGCCACAGTGTCTCAGATTTACGCACACCTATTTAGCTGCCCGTTCCTGCTGATTCGTACCCGCAGCGTCGTTGCGGGTGCGGGTCATGCGGGCGCTGCGTTCAAAGCGCTGCGCAGCGCCTCGCAGGCGTCATCGAGCGCGGCGATCCCCGCGTCGACAATCCCGCCCATGCGCGCAAAGCCGTGCACCATACCGGGATAGCACCGGTATTCGACCGCAACCCCGGCGGCCGTCAGGGTCTCCGCATAGTCCCGTGCCTCGTCGCGCAGCGGGTCGTATTCCGCGGTCTGGATGAACGCACGCGGCAGGCCGGCGTGGGTGCCGTGCCGGGGTGAGGCTCGCGGATCCGAACGTTGCGCGGAATCCGGCACGTACCAGCGCGTGAACAGATCCATCGCGGCGCGCGTCAGCAGATACCCCTCGGCGTTATCGCGCAGCGAATCGTTATCGGCGGTCATGTCCGTCGCCGGATAGATCAATAACTGCAGCGCGGGGAGCGGGCCGCCCGTGTCGCGCAGCGCGATCGCGACGGCCGCGGCAAGATTGCCGCCCGCGGAGTCGCCACCGACGGCGAGCCGCCGCGGATCGATATTCAGGCTCGCGGCGCTGCCGGCGACCCAGCGTACGGCCGCGAGGCAATCCTCGAAGCCGGCGGGGAACGGGTGTTCCGGCGCGAGGCGGTAATCCACCGCGATCACGCAAATACCGGCGCCGGCGGCGAGGTAGCGGCACATGTGATCGTGCGTTGCGAGATCGCCGACGACCCAACCGCCACCGTGAAAGTACACGAGACAGGGCAAGGGGCCGGCCATCTCCGTGACCGGGATGTAGCACCGGATCGGGACCGCGCCGGCAGGACCGGTGAACGTCTGATCCGACACCGCCGCAAGGGCGGGCGACGGGTGGCGGTAGCGCGCGGTGGTGTCCGCGTAGGCGCCGCGGATCGCGTGGTAATCGTCGTTCGCAAACGGGGCGCCCTGCGTTGCGGCGGCATCGAGGATGGCCTGGCATTGGGGATCGACCGGCATGTTCAGTTCTCCGAGTGTGCCGCGGGATCATAACCGACCGCGATCCGCTGCCGCGGTCGCCGGCTGTGCTAGATTGCGGCTCGTTTCCTAGCCCGGCCCCGACGATGTCGCAACCCGAACTGGCTTTCAATCTGCCCGCGGACTTCTACCAGCGCTATTGGCAACGCGAACCGCTCGTGATTCGCGCGGCGATGCCGGACTACGTGTTGCCGGTCAGCCCGGATGAACTCGCGGGGCTCGCATGCATGCCCGAGCTTGAATCACGGATCGTACTCGGGCGCGGCGGGGATACGCCGTGGGAAGTGCGCTACGGACCGTTCGACGAAACGGTATTCGCGACGTTGCCGGACTCGCACTGGACCCTGCTCGTACAGGCCGTCGACCATTGGGATCCGGACATCGCGGCGCTCAAGCGTTTGTTCCCGGCGATCCCCGACTGGCGTTTCGATGACGTGATGCTGAGTTACGCGGCGGATGGCGGCAGCGTCGGGCCCCACGTCGATCGCTACGACGTGTTCCTGCTGCAGGGACTCGGACGGCGACGCTGGCAACTCGGCGGTCGCCCCGGTGAGGCTGCGGTGCTGCGCGATGATACGGACTGGAGCGTGCTCGCGGCGTTTGAACCGCAAGCGGAATATGTCCTGGAACCCGGCGATGCGCTGTACCTGCCTCCCGGGGTTGCGCACTGGGGGATCGCGGACGGGGAGTGCGTGACCGTGTCAATCGGGTTTCGCGCACCCGCGATCGGCGAGGTGATCGACGGCTACGCGGCGCATGTCGCGGCCCGCCTGTCGCCGGCATACCGGTATCGCGACCCGGAGCTGCCCGGCGCCGGACACCCGGGCGAAATCGACCCGACGATCGTGCAACAGCTGCTCGAGGCGGTGCGCGCGGAGTTCGCGACGGCGGAATTTGCCGCCTGGTTCGGCGAGTTCGCGACGATGCCGCGGTATCCCGCGGAGCCCGGGGAGGCGAACGCCGAAGCCTGCGTGGGCATGCTTGCCGACGCCACCGTCGTGCCACGTCGCGATGCGCGCTTTGCCTTCGTCGATGCGGGTGATGGGTTGCTCCTGTTCGCCAATGGGGAGCGCTTTCCCTGCCCGCGCTCGGCGCGGGGGTTCATCGAGGCACTGTGCGAAGGCCGGCACGCGAGCGCCGCGGAGGTTGCGGCGCAGCGTGAACTGATCATCGAACTGCTCCGGCTGGGGTGCGTGGACGTCGAGGCGCCCGGGTAAGTCCGCGGGCGGGATCTGCCGGCACGACTCTCCTATACTGTCCGTCACGTTCGAATTCGGAGCTGTCGTTCATGTCGCGTAAAACGTCGGGCCTGCTGTGCATGCTGTGCGGGCTCGTACTCGTTTCCGCCGCGACCGCGGCGTCCACGACGTGGGTCGGTGACCTCACGCCGATCGCGGCCGCGGACTGGAACCGGCGCTTCGCCGCCCACCTGCTCGAGCGCGCGGGATTCGGCGCCACCCCTGAAGAAATTGACTCGTTCGCGCAGATGACGCCACGCGAGGCGGTGCACTACCTCGTGTATTTCGCGGGCGCTCCGGCGGACGAGCTGCCGGCATTCGAGCATTCCGGCGTGTTCAAGCCGGGTCTCGATCCGTTTCCGCCGAGCCGTCCGGCAACGACGAAGCTCGCCGCGGAAACGGGCGAGGCGCTCGGGGTCAAGGTCAAACCGCGCGGCAACCGGCCGCTGCAGGCCGTGGTCAACGAGTTCTTTTACTGGCTGCGCGCGAGTCGGCTCGAAACGGATCGCGTGGCCTACTGGTGGGCGAACCGCATGCTCAACTCGCCGCGACCGTTGCAGGAAAAGATGGCCCTGTTCTGGCACGGCCATTTCGCGACGAATGAAGACAAGGTGCGCGACTACCGCAAGATGTTGCGGCAACTCGAACTGTTCCAGAGCGCCGGACTCGGTCCGTTCCGTACTCTGCTCGTGGGGGTCGCGCAGGACCCGGCGATGCTGAAATTCCTCGACGCATCAGTGAACGTGAAGGGCGCGCCGAATGAAAATTTCGCGCGCGAGATCATGGAACTGTTCACGATGGGGGTTGGCAATTACACGGAACACGATATTCGCGAAGCCGCGCGTGCGTTCACCGGTTGGGACTACGAGGGCCTCGAATTTGTCATTCACGCCGACAAGCACGACGACGGCACGAAAGAACTGCTCGGGCACAGCGGCAATTTCGACGGCGAGGATGTGATCGACATTATTCTCGCGCAGCGCGCGACCCAGGAGTTCCTGGCCGCGAAAATCTATCGCTACTTCGTGCGCGAGGATCTCGATCCGGCGCAACGCGCGCGTCTTGGCGAACGTCTGAAAGCGGTCGACTACGCGATCGCGCCGTTCCTGGAATCGCTGTTCCTGTCGCGCGATTTCTACGCCCACGAATCCCTCGCCTCGCGGATCAAGAGCCCGGTTGAACTGCTCGTGTCGACGTATCGCAAACTCGGGCTCGAACGCGTACCCGGCGCACCGGATTTCAATCTCGTCACCGAAGCGCTCGGTCAACGCCTCATGCACCCGCCGACCGTCGCGGGCTGGCCCCAGGGCCGGAGCTGGATCACGCCGGGCCTGTTGCTCGAGCGGGGAAATTTCGCGCTCGATGTCATGTTCGCCGATCTGTCCTTCATTCCCGAGGATCGTTACCCGGTGTATGCCGGCGGCAGCGAGATCGTTGCGGTTGATGCCCGCGTGCGCATGGGCCAGGACATCACGACGGCAACGAAACCCTCGGGCATGGGCAGTGGCGACATGATGGCGATGTCGAACGTGATGGCTGACCGGGATGAGGCGTTCAATACGCGGTTCGCAAGCTATCGCGGCTGGCAAATGGCGATCGAACGGGTGAAACCGATCGAGCGCCATATCGCGGCCATCGATTTGACCGCAATGGTCCGCAACGCCGGGCTGAAAACCCCGGATGCGGTGGTCGACTATTTTGCCGGGCGATTTTTATCCGTGCCGCTCGACGAAGCGACGCACACGAGTTTCGCGCGCTTTCTCGAAGAAGAACTCGGCACCGCGGATATCCCGTCCGCGGAGACGTACATGGAAGATCCGCTGCGAATACTGTTGCACCTGATCTTGAGCCGTCCCGAGTACCAGCTCGGCTGACGGCGCGGAGCGTTTCATGAGCACACACAATGTCGGCCGTCGCCGTTTTATCGCACGTGCGGCGGGCGCACTCGCCGCCGGTTCCTGTACCGGGCTGGCACTCCCGGGCGCAGCCCTGGCCGCAAGTGGCAGCGAAGAGCGAATTCTCGTGGTGCTGGAACTGTCCGGCGGTAACGACGGGCTCAATACCGTCATTCCGTATGCCGACGACGCTTATTATCGTCACCGGCCGACGATCGGCATCAAACCGGCGGATGTCATAAAGATAGACGATCATTTCGGCTTCAATCCCGGCCTCGTCGGTTTCGAGCGTTTGTGGAAGAACGGCGAGCTCGCGATCGTGCACGGTTGCGGCTACGCGAATCCGTCGTTCTCCCACTTCACCTCGATGGCGTACTGGCATACCGCGGCGCCGAACAGTGGCAATGATTACGGCTGGTTCGGGCGCCTCGCGGATCAGATGTCACCTCAACCGCGGCCGAACTTCCTTATCAACGTGGATACGACGCAATCCCTTGCGGTCCGCAGCGCCGTGCACAATCCGGTCGTCTTCGATGAACCCGATCGGTTTCGCCGGAACAGCGTCTATGCGGAGCGGGGTTTGCTGGACCATATCAGCAGCGGCGGTGCGGCGAATCCGACGCAACGCTATCTCAACGACGTCGCGGCAAGTGCACGCGATGCGTCGAGCCTCGTGCGCACCGCGTGGCAGAACTACCGGCCGTCAGTCGACTACGGGATTGCGGATTTGCAGCTGCCGAAGATCGCCGCGTGTATCGACGCGGGCATGCCGACCCGGCTGTATTACGTCGCGTTTCGCAACAATGCGTTTGATACACACGTGCAGCAGGGGCCCCTGCATCAGCGGCTGTTGACGTACGCCGCCGATGCCGTGCACGCATTCATCCGCGACCTCGAACGACTCGGCCACGCCGATCGGGTCGCCGTGCTCGCGTTCTCCGAGTTCGGTCGCCGGGTTCCGGAGAACACGAGCCTCGGTACCGATCACGGGGCGGCGAATGTCATGTTTCTGGCCGGCAAGCAGCTTGCCGGCGGACACTATGGCACCGCGCCGAGTCTGAGCGCGCTCGACGAGGGTGATAATCTCGTTTACACGACGGACTTCCGGCGCGTGTACGCGACCGCGATCGACGGCTGGCTACGCGCGAACGCGAGTGACGCGGTGCTGAACGGGACGTTTGCAACGTTCCCGGTGTTCGGCTGACCGGGCAGCTGTTGCCGGCTGTAACTCCGGCAACAGCGTAACGAGCCCGCGGTTACTGCGCCGCCATGAACGCCTGCAAGGCCGCCTGCTGATCGGCATCGACCCGTTTCGTCGAAGCGCGCGCGGCAGTTGCCGCGAGCGCGTCGTCGAGGCCAGGTACGGCGGCGACGATATCCCAGTCGTAGATCGCCTGCGTCACCATGTTCGCGTAACCGAACGAGTTGTGCGCCACGATATCGGCATACGTAAATTCCTTGCCCATCAGATAGGGACCAAACGCGCACAATTGCTGCAGGGCCGTGAGTCCGTTTTCGATCACGGGGCGAACTTCGGCCACGGCCGCGTCGGATTTCGGTGCCTTGAAGAACACGTGACCGTAATGCCGCCGCGCGGCGAGTTCGATGTAGTGTTCGACGATGCGCATCACTTCCTGGGTTTTCGCTTTCGCGAACGCATCCCCCGGGTACAGCGCCGGCAGCGGCTTTATCGCTTCGAGATAGTCGAGAATTACCGACGTTTCCGCGAGGCAGCCGGCTTCCGTTTCGATGAAGGGCATTTTACCCATCGGGCTTTTCTTCTTGTACGCGGCGTCCTGGCTCGCGGGGTTCGCGATTTCCTCGAACGCCATGTCTTTTTCGATCATCGCGAGCTTGGCCATGTTGTAATAATTACTAACGGGCGTGCCGTTGAGCTTGATCATGTTCGGACCTCCTGGTCATCTTGTTATAGGTTGCGGTCGATAAACGGAACCGCCAGTTGAAGATTGCCGTGACTGGCGGCAAGCCGTTTCGCACCGTGCGCGCCGTGGGCGCTCCCGGAACCGGG
>CAXBJY010000026.1:0-65007 GCA_963976285.1 uncultured Gammaproteobacteria bacterium | reverse complement strand
GTACCGTTCAGCGACGAACCGAGTCCGTTTATCGACAACTCGCCGATCGTCGCCGTTCCCGCATCGAGATCGATATCGATGGCCGCGCTTGATGTCACCGTCGCTTCGCCGCCGGGCAGGTGTTTGCCGCGCATCACGATATCGAGATTCAGTGGCGCAATCTGGTAGCGCTCGTCGCCGAGGTCGTAAGCCACGGTGCCGATGAGCGCGACATCACTGTCCAGCGCCGGCTTGTTCGCCTGCGCGCTAAACGAGAGGTCAATGGCAATCGGGTCGCCGAAAGTCAGGGCGCCCGTGCCCACGTTCAGTTTACGGACATCGACGTTCTGGCCCGTCGCGGCATTGCGCCACGAAATTTCGGCATCGCGAACGTCCACCCCGCCGAGCGCGATTGCCGCCATATCACCCGCGCCCTTGTCATCACCCGGCTCGCCGACGAGGTCGGCCCAGTTCGTCACACCGTCGGCGTTTGCGGCGAGATTCACGCGCAGTCCGTAGACCTTCACCGTGTCCATTTTGATTTGCCGCTGCAGCAGCGGCAGGGTGGCGACGGCGAGCTGGATTTCCTCGGCCGCGACGAATGCCGCGTCACCAAAGCCCGGGGCGTTACTCAGGGCCAGTGGACCGGCTTTTAACCTGATTTTCGGCCAGAACGCCCACTCGAGATCACCGTCGAGCGTGAGCGTACGCCCCGTTTCTTCGAAAACTTCGGCGGCGATCCTGTCCTTGAAGTCGTTCGGATCGGCGAAGGAAATGAATGCCGCGATGCCGCCGACGACGACGAGCACGAGCACAACGACGAGTACGACGAGCAGTTTAAGAGCCTTCATGGCGTCTCCTTTGATTCATCCTCGGCAACCGCGGCGCGGTCGCCGTCGTGGTAACTCAGTGTGCGCGCCAACGCCTGCAACAATCGGGGTTCGGGCCGCGATCACGGCTTACCCGCTTCAAAGTGCCCCGCCCTCGAATTAAAGCGGAGGGGACGTTGCATCGAGATCCGGTGTCTCATCATGTCGCGCTGCCGTTCAGTTCGCGTCCAGGCGTTGCCGGGCACGTACGCACGCCGCGCGCACCTGGGCCGGTGCGGTGCCGCCGATATGGTCGCGCGCATTCAGCGAGTTATCGATATCGAGAACCTCGAACACCGCTTCCGTGATGTCCGGATGGAAGCCGCGGAACTCCGCCAGTGTCAGGTCTTTCAAGTCGCAGTTCTTCTCGATCGCCGTGCGCACCGCCGCGCCAACGACGGCGTGCGCGTCGCGAAACGGTACCCCGGAACGGACGAGGTAGTCCGCGAGATCCGTCGCCGTGGCGAAGCCGCGCTCGGCGGCGGCGCGCATGTTCGGCGCATTGACCTTCAGATCGGGAACGAGATCACCGAATGCCTTGATGCAATCGATGAGCGTATCGACCGTGTCGAACAGGGGTTCCTTGTCTTCCTGGTTGTCCTTGTTATAGGCGAGCGGCTGGGACTTCATCAGGGTCAGCAGACTGACGAGATGGCCGATCACGCGCCCGGACTTTCCGCGCACGAGTTCCGGTACATCCGGATTTTTCTTTTGCGGCATCATCGACGAACCGGTACAGAACGCATCGCCGATTTCGACGAAGGAAAACTGCTGCGAGTTCCACAATACGAGCTCTTCGGACATGCGCGAAAAATGCATCATCAATATGCTCGCCGCGGCGCTGAATTCAATCGCGAAATCCCGGTCGCTCACCGCGTCAAGGGAATTCTCCGCGATACGGTCGAAGCCGAGCGCGGCCGCGCTCACGCTGCGGTCAATCGGGAACGTCGTGCCGGCGAGCGCACCCGCGCCGAGCGGCAGTGAATTGACGCGCTTGCGACAGTCGATGAAGCGCTCGCGGTCGCGTACGAGCATCTCGTACCAGGCGAGCATGTGATGGCCGAACGAGATCGGTTGTGCCGTCTGCAGATGCGTGTAGCCCGGCATCACAGTCGCGGCCTCGCGTTCGGCGAGATCGACGAGCGCGAGCATCAGTCGCCCGAGTCCACCGACGATCTCGTCGATTTGCGCGCGCACATACAGCCGGATGTCGGTCGCGACCTGGTCGTTGCGGGAGCGCGCGGTGTGCAGCTTCTTGCCCGTATCACCGATCCGCTCGACGAGCGCACGTTCGATATTCATGTGGACGTCTTCGAGCGCCACCGACCATTCGAAGCGCCCGGCTTCGATATCACCGCGGATTGCGTTCAGGCCCTCGACGATCTGCCCGCATTCGTGTGCGGTAAGAATGCCGGTTTCGCCGAGCATGCGGGCGTGTGCGATGGAGCCGTCGATATCGTGGGCATACAGCCGCTGGTCGAAGGCGACGGATGCCGTAAACCGCTCGACAAAGGCGTCCGTGGGCGCGGTGAAGCGGCCACCCCAGGGCTTTTCTGCGTTTGCTGACTCGCTCATGATTGATTCCGTTGCTGTCACGCGACAGTATATCCCAAGGGCAGCGAGTGAGGTCCGACCGTCCCGGTGCGTCCCCCGGGCCTGACCACTCGCGCGACGGATTACGGGTACAGCGAATGACGACTAGCGACGGCGTGCAGCGAGGGACGTTTTTGCCCGATATGTGCGGCGTACGGGCGCTGTTCGGGGTCGTGATCATCGGCGAGCTGCTCGCGATCATCCTCACGTTGATCGGCAGCGGCACGAATCCCGGCGCGCTCGAGCGCCTCTCGATGATGTCGCTGTTTATCCAGTGGATCGGATTGTCCGCGGCGGCGGTTCTGTGCCTGTCGCGCGGCGTGCTCGGTCGCCTGCCGGAGAACGCGGCCGCGGTCGTGAGCTATCTGCTCATACTGATCGTCGTCTATCTGATCGCCGAGATCGTCTGGTGGGTAATCAACCCGCTGTCCGGCGGGGTGCCGCTGGTTACCCTGCACCGGGCCGACTTCCTCACCCGCGTGCTCGGGATCAGCGCCATCGTCGCGGCGCTCGTGTTGCGGTATTTTTTCGTCCAGCATCACTGGAAGCTGCGCATGGTGTCGGAGGCCGAAGCGCGCCTCGATGCCCTGCAGGCGCGGATCCGTCCGCATTTTTTGTTCAACTGCATGAATACGATCGCGAGTCTCACGCGCACGGAACCGGCCGCCGCCGAGCGGGCGATAGAAGATCTCGCGGATCTGTTCCGTGCGAGCATGGCCGAGGCCCGCACGCTGGCGACATTCGAGGAGGAATGCGATCTCGTGCGCGGCTATCTGAATATCGAAGCTGCGCGTCTCGGTGAGCGGCTGCGCCTGCAATGGGACGTCGAGGCGGTGCCACCGGAAACGAAAGTTCCGCTGCTCACGCTGCAGCCACTCGTCGAGAACGCGATCTACCATGGCATCGAACCGCGCGCCGAGGGCGGTGTGATTACGATTGCAGCAGCGCGATTCGACGACCGGGTGACGATCACCGTGAGTAACCCCGTCACGGAGCAGACCACCGCGCACCAGCGCGGCAACCGGCTCGCGCAGGCCAACGTACGCGAGCGCCTGCTGGGACAGTTCGGCCGCCGCGGCGGGCTCGATACCGTGCTACGCGACGGCTGTTATCACGCCGTGGTCACGATACCGCTCGTGCGCTGATATGCGGATCGCAATTGTCGACGACGAACCGCTTGCGCGCGCCCGCCTGCGCGCCCAGGTCGAAGACGATGGTCTCGGTGAGGTCGTGGCGGAAGGGGCGAATGGCAACGAAGCACTCCGAATCGTCGCAAGTTCGGCACCGGACGTCGTGTTGCTCGATATTCGCATGCCCGGCATGGACGGGCTCGAGACGGCGCGTCATCTGATGCAGTTGCCGCACCCGCCCGCGGTGATTTTCACCACTGCCTACGATGAGCACGCGCTCGCCGCATTCGAAGCGAACGCGATCGATTATCTGCTGAAACCGATCCGGGCGAATCGCCTGCGCCAGGCGCTCGACAAGGCCCGGGCACTGACGGCTCCACAGGCCGAGGTGCTTGGCGAACTCGCCGATCCCGCGCAACGTTCGCACGTGAGCGGACTCGTGCACGGTAATTTGTCGCTCGTTGCCGTCACCGACATTCTTTATTTTCAGGCCGATCAGGGTTACGTCGACGTCGTCTGGGCCGACGGATCGATGTTAATCGAGGAGTCGCTGCGCTCACTTGAACAGGAATTCGCGCAACGCTTCCTGCGCGTGCACCGCAACGCGCTCGTCGCCGTCGCGCACGTCACCGGCTTGCGTCGCGATGACGCCGGCAACCATTTCGTCGCGGTGCGCGGGTGTGCGACGGAACTGCCGGTGTCCCGGCGCCTGCTGAACCAGGTGAAGACGCGCCTGCGCCGGCTCCCGCCCGGTACCTGAACGCTACGTGTGCCGGGTTACGGGCCTGGCGCCCGGACCCGCACAAGGCACCGCATCCCGCGCGCTTCAGTCAGGCTGTACGCGAAAATCACCAAAGCAGGTCTGCAGCATCGTGAGCCCCGCCACGGTCGCTGTTTCCGTGCGCAGAATGCGCGGCCCGAGCGGCAGCCGCAGGCAGCCGGCGTTTCCGAGCCAATCGAGCTCGGATCCGTCGAGACCGCCTTCGGGGCCGATGATCAGCAACACCGAGCCGCGCGCGCTTGCAAAGCCCGGCAAGCGGTCGTCGCCGGCCGGATCGAGCGTGACTTTCAGCGTAAACCCCGCCGCTTCCGTGATCGCATCGAATGCGCACAGGGGGTCGATCTCCGGTAGCGTGTTGCGGCCGCACTGTTCACAGGCGTGGCGCGCGATCGCACGCCAGTGCTCGAGCCGCCGCGCCGTTCTTTCCGTCGGCAACTTCACGTTCGAGCGTTGCGCTGCGAACGGGATGATGCGCTTGACGCCGAGTTCCACGGCTTTCTGAATGCTGAAGTCCATACGTTCGCCGCGCGACAGGCCCTGCGCAAGCGTCACATCGAGCGGAGATTCCCGCTCGACCGGATCGTGTGCGCCGAGGGTCACGCTGACCCGACGTCGATCGGCGCTGTCGATCGTCGCGGCATATTCGCCGCCGCGTCCGTTGAACACGATCAGTTCGTCGCCGCGACGCAGACGCAGGACGCTCGCGACGTGTCGGACAGCGTCGTGCGGCAATTCAATACACTCGCCCGGGGCAAGTGTTTGATCGAGGTAAATTCGCGTCATGCGCTCGTGTGATCCGGCGGGGGTGATTCGCTATCGGCTGCAGCGGTCGATACAATGTTTTGACGTTACCAGTATAGCCAGAGTGCCATGACATCAGAAAAATTCGCGCGCTTCCATGTCGGCCAGCTCGTGCGCCACTGCCTGTTTGATTACCGCGGTGTCGTATTCAACGTCGACTCGCAATTCAGCGGTGACGACGAGTGGTACGAGCAGGTGGCGCGTTCGCGACCACCGAAGGACGCGCCGTGGTATCACGTGCTGCCGAGCGGTTCACAACACACGACTTACGTTGCCGAACGCAATCTCGATCCGGACGGTTCGCGGCTCCCCATCGACCACCCGCTCGTCGATACGCTGTTTACGGAATTCGACGGCACGGCGTACGTTGCACGCGAACCGGTAAACTGAGACCGCGGCGAAAATGTTCAGGACCCTGCGAACGCTGTTCGAACAACATGTCGCGAAATTCGCCTCGGAACCGGAAGCCGCGCATTCTCTGGAGCTGGCGGGTGCCGCGTTGTTGATGGAAATCAGTCGCGCCGATCACGATGTTGCAACGATCGAACAGGACACGATCAAGGCGGCGATGGCCGAGGTGTTTCATCTCTCGGCGGACGAGGTTGCCGATATCATCGCCGCGGCCGAGACCGCGGTCGACGAAGCCGTGTCGTTGTTCGATTTTACTGCCGTAATCAACCAGCAGTTTTCGCCGGAACAGAAAATCATGCTGCTGGAAATGTTGTGGGCTGTCGCTTATGCCGACAGCGACCTCGATCACTACGAGGAATACTACGTGCGCAAGATCGCGGATTTACTGTATATCTCGCACGGCGATTACATCCGCACGAAACTAAAAGTTATGCCCGACTAAATACGTGCTCCAAATCAGGCAACACTAACCTCGATGGACGAGGTACCTTGCCCTCAAATCGTAGGGCAGGGACAGGGATGGGGTGTGAACAGGAATCCCGGTTCCGAAGCCACAGTGGCTCGGATTTACGCACACCTGTTTAGAAGCGGTCTCAAAAATAAGTAGCGGCGCGGCGGGTCGCCGGCGCTCAATGCGGGCGCGCGGACGGGATGGAATAGTCCGGGCCGAGCATGGCGATGATGAGCTGGTCTTCGAGTTCTATCCGGGTGGTAACTTCTTCACCGAGCGTGGACAGATCCTCGGCCAGATGCTGCTGCAGCCGTTCACCGTTTGCCGCTTCGTAGCGATCGCTGAAATCGATCGCGATATCGGTGGTCTTTGAAATCCGCGGATAGATTTCTTTCGCCGTCTCTACCACCGGTGCGCGCCGTTCCTTGCCCTCGGCGATGCGCCGATATAAACCGAAATGTCCCGAGGCAATGTAGTCGACGAGAATTTCGAGGAAATCCTCGAGCAGATCCTTGTACGGACCGTCGACGTCTTTCGCATCGAGCTTCGACAACTCCCACAGCAGGACGAGCATTTCCTGACGTTGATGCAGCAAATCGTCGATTAGCTTGCGCGTACGCGGTCTGGGATTTCCGTCGGCCGAAGTATGATTCTTCATGTTCTGAGGCGATACCGGTGTTGACTGGGCGTGCGTCGGGGCACGCTCGTATGCTACCTGCAGACGTTGTCAAAAGCACGCCAGGCGGGCGCGGGCAACGGCAAACAATCGTCAGCGCCGCTGCGCTTTTGTACACCCTCGCCGGTATACTGTGCCGATGGAGATCCCGGGGTATGAAATCGAACGCTGCATCGGGCAGGGCGGCATGGCCTCGGCTTATCTCGCGCGGCAGACCTCACTCGATCGCAAGGTCGTACTGAAGATACTCGATACCTCGATTACCGATTCCCCGGTCACGATCGAACGCTTTCTGAACGAAGGCCGCATCGTCGCCTCGCTGCACCACCCGCATATCATCACGACTTACGATATCGGCCAGGCCGGTACGGATGTCTTCATCTCGATGGAATTCGTCGATGGCGGAGATTTGAAGCAGCGCCTGAAGCGCGGGCCGATCCAGCCGGCGGAGGCGCTCGACCTCGTCGCGAAGATTGCTTCGAGTCTCGCCGCGGCGCATGCGAAAGGGATCGTGCATCGCGACGTAAAGCCGGGAAATATTCTGTTCCGCACCGACGGCACGCCCCTGCTCAGCGATTTCGGCATTGCCAAGCGTCTCACCGGGGATGCCGATCTGACGAGTACGGGCATGTTCGTCGGGTCACCGAATTACATGGCCCCGGAGCAGTCCGACACCGGGCCGATCGATGGCCGCGCGGACATTTACGCACTTGGCGTGATTCTTTACGAGATGCTCACGGGGCGCAAACCGTACCCGTCGGAATCCGTGATCGATATCATCCTGAAGCACAAGAAAGACCCGGTGCCGGAATTACCCCCGGGCCTCGAGGAATACCAGGAACTGCTCGACCTGATGATGGCGAAAGACCGCAACGATCGGTTTCGCGACGCGGATAGTGTGATCCACTACATCGAGCAGTTGCGTGCACGCATCCTCGGGCTCCCTAACGAGCCATTGCCGGTTGCTTCCGGCACGGACGAGACGGTTACGTTCGACCAGGTCCCCGCGGCATCCGTACGCCGGGTTACGCTCGACGAGGAGCCGGGCCCCGGACGTCTGCGCATATTGCTCGCGGTCCTCGCGGTCCTGTGTGCAGTGGCTTACGGTGTGCTCATGCTGGTCGAGCAGCGCATGAAGTCCGTCGAAGTGCCGCGCGTCGCCCCGTTGTCGACGACGATCGAACGCATCGACGCGGAGCCGCCGCCCGGCGGTGAAACGAACCCGGTCGAAAGAGAGAAAGTGACCGGCGCGCTGACCTGGCTCGGGACGCACAGTCTCAACGAATACCGCCTGACCGCGCCACCGCAGGACAACGCGTACTATTATTTTTCGCGCCTGTTGCAAATGGATCCGGACAGCGAAGTGGCGCGCCAGGGGCTCGCGGAAATCTCGGCACGTTATGCACTGTTGGCGGAACGTGAAATCGCCGAAGGCAATTACGAGCGCGCGCGCAGCTACGTGTCGATCGGTCTGCAGGTCGATCCGAACAACGACGCCTTGCTCGTACTGCGCGACCTTGCGGTTCCGGGTAACGGCGGCTTCTGGCAATCCTTGCTGAGCGTGTTTCGCTAGACGACCGTCGTGTTACGGCCCGTTGCCGTCGGCGCGCTGGTCGTTTTCGAATAACAGGGATCTCGCCTCGACGCGGCGGCGTGAATCCCAGGCATCGAGCAGCGACTTGAGTTCGGCCACGGTCTGTTCCACTGTGCCTTCAGGCGGGGTCACGCTTTCCTGCCCGGTCACCGGCGGATCGCTCGTCGCCGGTTCAGCCGGCAATTCGTCGCTGGCGCGGGGCGGTGCGTCATGCAGCGGCGCGCTGGATTTCGGGGTCGATGCGGCCATGGCCGGCGGCCGGCTGGTATCCGTGAACGCTGCCGCACGCAGCGACTCGCGCAGCGGTTCGCCGACCACGACGGCGGTATCGTCGATGAGCTGACCGTTGTCGAAGACGAGGACTCTTGGGCCTTGTGTCGTGCTTCGGTACCATGCGGGCGGGGCGCCCGAGAGCTGCACGACCCCGGACGACGGATGCAGCCATTGATACATCCTGGCGTGCGCGTTCGCGAACGTCAGGGCAACAACACACGCGCTGATAGTGACAATAGTTCGCATGGGCATGGGCAACTTTTTTATCGATCCGGTCTGCGTCGCAGGGCCGGTGTGGCCAGTATAGCAGCGCGCTCGCGGCACTTTCATGGCACCGGATTACCTGCAATTACTACGTGACGGGGTCACGCTCGTCACCCCGACCCGCCGGCTTGCCGGTCTCGTCGCCGACCGTTACGGCGCGCGCATGGCCGTCGACACGCAGGGTACCTGGGAGGCCCCGCCCGTGTTGCCCCTCGGCGCCTGGCTCGCGCAAATTCACGAACGACTCGGCGAGACCCCCGGGGTTGCGATTCCCGGGATCCTGCTGAGCGCGGATCAGGAACTCGCGATCTGGGAGCAATCCGTTGACCAGGCGGACACGACGGCGTCGTTATCGCGGGCTGCACTCGCACGGCTCGCCGCCGATGCGTCCGCGACCCGTGTGTTCTGGGAACTGCCCGCGGCACAACTCGACGCTTTCCGCGCGCGTACGGAGGTCCGCGCATTCCTGCGCTGGTGCGAGCGGTTCGACCGGCGTTGCCGGGAGCTCGACGCGATCGGGCATGCGCGCTTCGCGGCGGAACTCGTGCAGGTCGAAACCCCAATCCTGGCGACAGTCCCGCCGTTCCGGCTGTTCGGGTTCACCCGCGTGTCGCCGCTGTTGCAACGACTGGCGCAACGTTGTCCAGCCGGCGGCGCGGTGGCTCTCGAACACCGCGACGGTGTTGCCGCGGCCGTCGCGACGCGCGCGTTCGATAACGCGGAGATGGAGATCCGCGCCGCGATGCAATGGGCGCATGCGGAAAAATCCGCGAACCCGGCGGCCACCGTCAGCGTGGCGGTGGCAGGGAGTCGCCGTATCGATCCCCTGAGCCGCACTCACCTTGTGCGCGCCTTCAACGGCGTGCAAGACGGTGAGCCCGATCCGGCGCTTGACTGTCCGCAAGCCACCCCGCTGGCCGACGCGCCGATCATCGCGACCGCGCTGCTGTTGCTCGACCCCCGTCGCGAGCGGCCATGGCAGGATTTCAGCCGCATACTCCTGAGTCCCTACATCGGCGGTGCGAACGACGAGCGTGCGGCGCGTGCGCGGCTCGATCGTGAACTGCGCCGTAACGGTGACATCGAAACGACCTGGCGCGATGTCGTCGGTTTCGCGCTGCACGCCGACATCGCCTGCCCGGATCTCGCCGCGCGCACCGATGCCGTGCTGCGCGCCGCGCAGTTACCGCGCGGACGCAGCCGGCGGCACGACTGGATGGCGTACGCCGAGGGCGTCCTGGCCGCCGCTGGCTGGCCCGGCGAATGCAGCCTCACTCCGGCGGAACAGGCGGCCATGCTCGAATGGGGGCGGGTCATGGACAGTGTTGCCGCGCTCGATGCCGTCGCCGCGCCGTGCACGTGGCCGGAGGCGTTCGCGAAGTGGCGTGCCCTGTTGCACCAGCGTCCGCAGACCGCGAATGCGCCGCTCAATGCCGTGCACGTGATTACGCCGGACGAGGCCGCGTTTACGCGTCCCGAGCGGGTGTGGGTCATCGGTCTCAACGATCACGCGTGGCCGCCGCCGACCGAGACGAACCCCTTGTTGCCACTCACGCTGCTACGCGAGCACGGCGTCCCCGGCACCGATCCCGGCGATGACCTGCGCGCGGCCGAAGCGATCCTCGACACACTCGGCGGCGATCCCGCCGGGGTCATGTTCAGTTTCTCGCTGAACGAACGCGACACGCCGCGACGACCGTTCGCCGGTCTCGACGCGGCCGGGCTCGTCGCCGCATCACCGGATCCGTGGCCACGGCGTGAGCTCGCATTCGAGTCGCTCGACGATGACACGGCGCCGCCGCCACCGCTCGCCGAACCGCTGCGCGGCGGGGTTGCCCTGCTGGCAGACCAGGCCGCGTGTCCGTTTCGCGCGCTTGCGCGCTACCGCCTGCACGCGACCGCACCGGAAGATCCGACCCCGGGTTTGAATGCACTGCAGCGCGGCACGCTCGTGCACGCGGTCATGGCCACATTCTGGGAAGAAATGCGCACGTCCGCGCGCCTCGTGGCGGCCGCCGATCCGGACATCGAGGCATTGCTCGAGCGCGCCGCGGCGACGGCCGTCAGCCGGGCGCAACGCCGCTACCGCCTGCCCGCGGCATACTGGGCGCTCGAACAACGACGGCTCGCCGATCTCGCGCGCGAGTGGCTCGCGTGCGAACGCGATCGCGGCGACTTCGACGTCGTCGCCTGCGAACAGGCGGGCAGCGTGCAGCTCGGCGAGATGACCCTGAATACCCGCATCGATCGGATCGACCGACTCGCGCACGGCGGCCTCGTGATCATCGATTACAAGACCGGCAAGGTTTCATCGCGTGACTGGGAACCGCCGCGGCCCGATCAGCCCCAGCTGCCCGTTTACGCGCTCGCCGCGAGCGCCGGGCCCGTCGCCGGGATCGCCTATGCCCAGGTGCGCACGGGCGATTGTCGCATCGTTGATTTCCCGTCGCGGTGCACGGGTCGCGGCGCCGGCGACGACGGCGCTGAACAGTGGCACCGGCGAACCGACGAATGGTCGGCGGAACTCGCCGGTCTCGCGGCCGAATTTACCGCCGGGTGCGCACGTGTGGCGCCGAAGCGGGCCGCGGCAACGTGCCGTTACTGCGATCTGCACGCGCTGTGCCGGGTCGACGAAACGACGGGTGGTCGCGATGACCCGGCGGAAACCGCCGATGACTGAGATAGCCGATGCCGCCGTGCGCGAACGCGCCCTCGATCCGGCGCAGTCATTCATCGTCGGTGCGCCGGCCGGCTCCGGCAAGACGACGTTACTGACGCAGCGTTTCCTGCGCCTGTTGTCGCTCGTCGAGCAGCCGGAATCGATCGTCGCGATCACGTTTACGCGCAAGGCTGCCGAAGAAATGCGGACTCGCGTGCTGGCCGCGCTGCGCGCCGTGCGTGACGGCGCGCCCGATCTCGATCCCGTGACGCAAACCTGGGCCACCGCGGCATATGCCGCGAGCGAGGCCGGTGGCTGGCGGCTGCTCGATAATCCGCGACGCCTGCGCATGCAGACGATCGACTCGCTCGCGGCCGCGATCGCGCGTCGTGGCCCGATGCTGTCCGGTTTCGCCGGCGATGTCGCGATGCTCGACGATGCGACCCCGGTGTACGAGCAGGCTGCACGCGCCGCGATCGCGGAACTCGGCACCGCGGATGTGTGGACGGCCGCGGTTGCAACGCTGCTCGCGCATCTCGACAACAACTGGGAGCGTCTCGAGGGTCTGCTCGCGGAAATGCTCGGTCGCCGCGATCAATGGCTGCGCTTCGTCATCGAGACCCCCGCGCGGGTTACGTTCGAACGTGCGCTCGCGCGCGCCGTGACGGCGGAACTGCGCGGCTTCGCGACGACATTACCGGCACACTGTGCCGCGGACCTCGTGCAACTCGGATCATTCGCTGGTACGAACGTCGGTCTGCTGCGCCCGGACGACGAGCGCGCGCTGCTGGCCGGGATCGACGCATTGCCCGGCTGCGACGTCGCGGATTTGCCGCGGTGGCGCGCGCTCACGCAGGTATTCCTCACGGGCGAGGGCAAATGGCGCCGCCGGGTTACCGTCAACGAGGGCTTTTCGAACAAGGCCGAAGGTTTCGCTGAGCACAAGGCGCTGTTCTTTGCGCTCGTCGACGAGTTACAAACAGTTCCGGGTGCGCTCGAAGCGCTGCAGAGGATCCGGCAGTTACCGGATCCCGCATACACCGATGTCGACTGGGCCTGCCTCGATGCCCTGTTCAGCGTGCTGAAACTCGCCGCGGCCGAGCTGCAGATCGAGTTCGACCGCGCCGGCGCGGTCGATTTCGCCCAGGTGGGGCAGGCGGCTGCCGCCGCGCTCGGGGGCCTGCAGGCGCCGAGCGAATTACAGCTCGTGCTCGACTACCAGGTGCAACACCTGCTCGTCGATGAATTTCAGGACACCTCGATCGCGCAGTTCGAATTGATCGAGCGTCTCGTCGATGGCTGGAGCGCGGGTGACGGCCGCTCGCTGTTCCTCGTCGGCGATCCGATGCAGTCGATCTACCGCTTCCGCGAAGCGGACGTGAGTTTGTTCGTCGATACGGCCGCGGCCGGTCACCTCGGCGCCGTGCCGCTCGAAAGTCTGCAACTGACGACGAATTTCCGCGCCCAGGCGGGATTGATCACCTGGCTCAACGCCACCGTCGCGACGCTGCGTGACACTGCCACCGGACCGTTCGCCGCGCTCCCGGAACTCGTCGCCGCACGCGCGGCCGACGCGCGTCGGGCGGTGACCGTGCACGGCGTCGTGGCCGACGCCGTCGCCGACGAAACGGATACCGTCGTCGAACTCGTCAAGGACAGTCTGGCGGCCGAGCCCGGGCGCCGGATCGGGATCCTCGTGCGCAGCCGCTCACATCTCGGACGCCTCGGTGCCAAACTTATGAACGCGGGCGTGGCCGTGGCCGCGAGCGATATCGATGCCCTCGGTGCGCAGAGTGTCGTACTCGATCTCGTTGCGTTGACCCGGGCCCTGCTGCACGTCGAGGACCGCACTGCCTGGCTCGCGATCCTGCGCGCTCCGTGGTGCGGTCTCACGCTGCCTGAGCTGACCGGCCTGTTCGAGGATGCACGCGACGTGTCGGTGCCGGAGCGTTTGCGTGCGGCGCTCCGCACCGGCGAGTGCGAACTGGCGCGCGAGCCGCGGTTCGTGCGTTTCGTGGCCACGATCGAACCGTTCCTGTCGCGGGCCGGGCGTGAGCCCGTCGCCGGTCTCGTCGAAGCGGCATGGCTCGCGCTCGATGGCCCCTCGTGCTATCCGGCACCGGATCTGCGGCACGCCGCGCGCTATTTCGATCTGCTGTGTCTGAATGCCGAGCGCATCGATGTACTGAGTGCGCAGCGGCTCGCCGCGCTGCTCGATCGCGAGTACGTCCCGGCGCCGGCGCAGGCCGCGGCGATGGTCGACATCATGACGATCCATGCGGCGAAAGGTCTTGAGTTCGATGTCGTCATCATGCCGGGTCTGAGCCGGCGCCCGCGTGCCCAGGGGCGACGCCTGCTCGAATGGCGTGCACACCATACCGTCGCCGGGACCGAACTGTTGTTTGCCCCGATCGAAGCGACCGGTGCGGCGGGAACGCCGATCAACACTTTCCTGCGCGCCGCGGAGCAGCGCGAGGCAAACGATGAAGCGCATCGTTTGCTCTACGTCGCGATGACGCGGGCGCGCGAAGTCCTGCATCTCGTGGGTACGGTCAATCCGGCCGACGATGACGCCCTCGCGCCACCGCCGACCGGCTCGTTCCTCCGCATGCTGTGGCCGGCGGTCCGCGATCAGATCGCGCGCGTCGACGATGCCACGGCGGTGCGTGTGCCCGTGGCGCCGCAGCGACAACAGCTGCGCCGGATCGCAGCGCCGGATAGCGCCACGCCGGCGCACCCGGAAGCAACCGGCACGGCGCAGTTGTCCGGACGCCTCGGTCTCGAGTTTTCTTGGGCCAGTCCGCTCGCGAAGCATATCGGCACGGTTACCCACGCGGTGCTGCAACGGATCAGCGCCGAAGGTCCTGCCGCCTGGCCACCGGCACGGCTCGCGGATCTCGCCCCGACGATCGAGCGCCGCCTGTCCGCCGTCGGGGTTGCTTCGCCCGCGATCGAAGCGGCCCGCGCACGCATACTCGATGCCGTCGGGAATGCGCTTAACTCCGAGCGCGGCCGCTGGATCCTCAACAACAACCACACGGATTGCCGCAGTGAGTACGCACTAACAGCGCTCGTGCACGGTCACGCGGTCAATGTGGTCATCGATCGCACGTTCGTCGACGGCGACGGGCAACGCTGGATCATCGACTTTAAGACCGGCGTCCATGCCGGCGGCTCACCGGACGCGTTCATTGCCTCCGAGGTGGAGCGCTATCGTCCGCAACTCGAACGCTACGCGGCGCTCATGCGACGGCGGGAAACGCGTGCAATCCGGCTGGGCCTGTTTTTTCCGCTACTCGACGAGTGGCGTGAATGGGCCTACGCCGACCCGGCGACGTCGCGCGAACGGTAACAGGGCCGCGACGGATCCCGCGAACACGAGCGCCGGCGCCAGCGGCACCGGTGCGACGGAGCCGCTGAGCGTGAAATTGTCGAGGCGGTAGGTGCCGTTGTTCGAACTCGCGCCGAGGCCGCGCAATTCGATCCGCAGCGCGCCGCTCAACGGTCCGAGAGCAAACGTATCGTCGAACCGTTCGAACGTTGCCGGGGTCGTGCCGCCGCCGACGTCCATGCCGTCGATGCGCAGCGCCCATTGCGTCGGTCCACTCGCGGACGCGACATGATCGAACGCGACCCCGTCAATCCTGGCGATGAAACCGGATCCGACGGTGATTTCGAGCACGAACGCATTGCCCGCGGCAAAATTCCGCGCTGCCAGCGCCCGGCCCGTGACACCAGCGAAATCCGATACGCTGCCCGTCGCGGCGTACCAGCCGGGCACGCCGAGCCCGGCCGCGACCACGTCGGGCCCGTTCGTAAAGCCGCCGGCATCGGCGTCAAAATCAAAGCTCGTGAGTATGCTGCTTGCGATCGCGGATTGCGCGAAGCCGAGGCAGATGCCGCACACGGCGGCGTGCAGTCCCTTGCGCGGGAGTATCCCTGTGAACATTTCGTGTACCTCCTCTTCCATGAGTCGATGGGGTTTCGCGGGTAGCCGTGTTCCGACGGCCCGCCACCGCGCTTGTAAGGCATCACGATATTTATTACAAGAAAAGACTAAACTACCTGTCCGGCACGGAAAGCGACGATTTCCCGTGCCTCGAGCTCGCCCGGTTTCTGGATCCTGATGGCACAACAAGAACTCCGTAATTCCCTCAAGACCGGTCACGCACTCCACTGGTACCGCATCGACAAGGTACTCGGGCAGGGCGGTTTCGGGATTACGTATCTCGCGCATGACCCGAACCTCGATCAGCTCGTCGCGATCAAGGAATACCTGCCGATGGAGCTTGCCGTGCGTGACGGTGACAACTCCGTCTACCCGGCGTCGTCCGCGAATGGCGAGCGCTACCAGTGGGGACTCGATCGTTTCATCGCCGAAGCGCGCACGCTGGCGAAATTCAAACACCCGGCGATCGTGCGCGTGCTCAGCGTGTTCGAAGAGAACAACACCGCCTACATGGTGATGGAGTACGAGCAGGGAGAGAGCCTGCAACAGGTGCTCGATCGGCGGAAAACCCTGAACGAGGAGGAATTAATCCCGATCCTCGCGCCGTTGCTCGACGGGCTCGAGTTAATCCATGCGAGCGGTTTCATCCATCGCGACATCAAGCCGGCGAACATCTACATCCGCCGCGATCAGAGCCCCGTATTGCTAGATTTCGGCTCGGCCAGGCAGGCACTCGGCGAACAGACGAAGTCGCTCACGAGCATCGTGTCACCCGGTTACGCGCCGTTCGAGCAGTACTACAGCAAGAGCGATCGACAGGGGCCGTGGACGGATATCTACTCGCTCGCGGCGACGATGTACCGCGCGATTTCCGGCGTCATGCCGATGGACGCCATCGATCGCAGCGAGGCGATCCTGAAAGCGGAACGCGATATCTTCGTCTCGGCAGGCGAGATCGGCGAAGGTCGCTACACCCCGGAATTCATGGCCGCGCTCGATCATGCGCTGAACTTCAATGAAAAGAAGCGGCCACAAACGATTGCCGAATGGCGCGCCGAACTCGGCATCGAGAAGCGCAACTCCGGTCTCGTATCGCGCACTCCGCCGCCGCTCGACAGCAAAACGCGCTTCGATGCGATGCCAGCGCCGTCCGCAGAGGTCGCCACGCAGGTCGCGACGCCGGCAGCAATCCCGAGCGTGCGTAATGATGATGCGGTGAGCCATGTCGCGCCGGCGCCGACGATTCCGGCGGGACAGACGCAACCGGCGGCGCCACGCAAGGCGCGCTGGCCGTGGATCAGCGCGGCGGTAATCGCGCTCGCGGCGCTCGCGTTCGGCGCCTGGACGCAGTTTGGCGCCGGCGGCGAGGTCCCGATCGACCGGCTCGTTGATGCGGTCACCTCGCTCGTGCCCGGGGGCGGTGGTGACGACGTCGAAAGCCTTGTCGCGCATGGCGATCGTGCGCTCGCGGCGGGCCAGGTCTACGAACCGCTCGCCGGCAGTGCCATCGACTACTATCGTCGCGCGGCGGAACTCGACCCGCAAAACGCGGGCGCGCTGCAGGGCATCACACTGATCGCGGGCCGGATGCGCAAGGCCACGGAGCGCGCCATCAGCGACGGTGATCTCGACAAGGCGTCGGCGTATCTCGAAACCCTGCGCAAACTACCCGGCCAGTTTCAGGCGAACCAGTCCCTCGAAGAAGAGTATCGGGACGCCAAGGCGCGCAACGATGCCGATGTCGTGCAGCAGCGCCGCATCCAGGAATTCCTGAACGAAGCGGCGACCGATATCGCCGAGAACCGCATCCTCGCGCCGAGCGGCGACAACGCGCTCGTGCGCTACCGCGCTATCCAGATGCTCGACCCCGACAATGCGGAAGCGAGGCGCGGCATCACGGCGATCGTCAATCGTCTCGTCGAGGAACATGAAGCCGCCGTCGCGGCCGGCGACTTTACGCTCGCGCGACGGCGCCTGCGCGAGATCGAGCCGCTGCACGACGACCCGCAACGTTACGCGGCGCTCGAGCAGGCGCTCGCCGCGGCGGTGGAACGGTCCGAGGCGCAGTCGCAGCAGGCGCAGAAGATCGATGAATTACTCGCCGCGGCCGCCGCCGATCTGCAGGCAAACCGCCTCTCGACCCCGGCCGGGGAGAACGCGACCGACCGTTACCGGGAAGTTCTGGCCCTCGACGCGGACAATGCCAAGGCGCGGGCCGGTCTCGAAAAAGTCGGTGACCGCTACGTCTCGCTGGCACGCGGTGCGGTTGCGAAGCGGACGCTGAGCAAGGCGCGCGACTATATCGCCCGTGCCGGGTCACTCGGCGTCGCCGATGCAACGTTGCAGCAACTCACCGCCCAGGTGGCCGCGGCCGAGACAGCGGTCGTCGAAGAGAAGGCCACGCGCACGCTAGAACAGGAACGCGCGCGCCTTGCGGAGGAAGCACGCCAGCGTGAAGCGGAAGCGAAATTGCGTCTGGAACTCGAAGCGGCGCGTGAGGCGGCCGCGCTCGAGAAGCGGCGGCGTCAGGAGGCCGAGGCAAAGCGCCTGTTCGAAATCGAGCAAAACAAGCAGCGCCAGCTCGAGACGCAGCAGGCCGAGGCTGCCGAGGTGGCACTCGAAAAATCGACGCTCGTCGTCGAGTTCGACGGCTTCGACGACCAACTCGAATACTACGGCCTGAAACGCGCGGAAGTTCGCGCCGACGTCGAGTCGCGCCTGAACTCACTCGGTTACCGCACGGTGTTGCACCATGAAGCGAATCGTTCGCAGAACACGCGGTTATTCCTCGTGCGATTCCGCGCGAACCTGAACTCCGCTTCCGGCGTATTCTCATACGCGGCGTCGTTGTCGCTGTACGACTACGTGCCGGTGAAGGCGAACAGCGCCGGCAGTTCCGGGCAACGCCCGGTGTGGAACAAGGGGACAACGGGGGTCGCGTCGCAGACCGAACTTCGTCGCGTACGCGAGGAATATCAGCGCACGATGCAAAAGTTCGCGACTGAAGTGGGGCGCGCGCCGGGACGCCTGTAGCAGTATCGCGCCGGCGCTGTCGTCGCCGCGCGCAGCGGTTTTGTGCGTGACCCGGCGCTATGCCGCGGCGTGCTAGTGCCCGTCGTTGAAATTGATCATGAGTCCGGCCGGGCCCGTCTCGATCCGGTGCACGAGCTCCGCCTGCCGGTTTATGCCGGTTTTGTGAAACACATGCTTCAGGTGTGTTCTCGCCGTATTCACGGAAATTTCGAGGCGTTGCGCCGCGTCGTCCAGGGTCGCGCCACCGACGAGCAGTTGCACGAGTTTGCCTTCCGTTTGCGTCAGCCCGTACAGGCGGGTCAGCACGTCGTGGGAAACGTGTCGCTCGAGACTCGCATCGAACAGGTACAGGATCACGCACGTTGATTCGCCGTCGCTCTGGCGCACCGCGACCGGGGTTGCGATCACTTCAACCTGGTCACGAATCATCGGGGCCTTGATGAACATTGCATCGCTGCCGTCTTCGATTCCGGCGCGCGCTTTCGCCGCTGCCGCGGCAACGAGCTTGCGCAGTTTTTCGTCGAGATTGCGGTCGCGTGCCGAGAGGCGGTTGTTCGTACAATCAAGGCCGCGATTGTGATTCAGGATATCGCGCGCATACGTATTCATATGGATGACGTTCATGTCTTCGTTCACGATCGCCATCCCGACCGGTAGCGCGTCGACGGCCTTCCCAATCGCGCGCGCGAGCGCGCCGTTGGGCACCGTGATCAGGTTCGAAGTCAGTTTCAGCGCGGTACCGAAACTCTGGCCCTGGGCGTCGCGTAACGGCGTAAGCACGTCGATCTTGCCGTTGCCGCTGGCGGCACCGCTGTCGTCGGGACGCGTGAGGCGCTCTTCGCCGCCGAGATGCAAAGTGCGATCGACGATTTTCGCGGCCGTGTCGGTATCGATGCGGTAGATTTCGGCGATGAGTTCACCGAGCGGTCGACCGACGATCTGCTTGCGTCGCCAACCGAGCAACTGCTTCGCCGAATCGCTGACGAAATTCACCCGGCCCTCGATGTCCGAGGTGACGATTGCTTCCTTGCTGGGTTCGTCGGCGGCGGCGTTCGGCACGACCCCGATTGCACGCGGTTCCTCACGACGCTCACCGCGCTGGAACAGCGCGAGGTCGATCGTTGTTAGCAGATCTTTCGTCGTGAATGGTTTGTTGATGAAACCGGCCGGATGGGTTTCGCGGGCGCGCTCGAGCAGTTTCTGATCGACGTATGCGGACACGTAGACGACCGGAATATCGAGTACGGCGCGGATTTGTTCCGCCGCCTCGATACCGTCCATGCCCTCGCCGAGCTTGATGTCCATCAGGATCAGATCGGGGTGCAGTTCCGTCGCTTTTTCGATTGCTTCGCGACCGTCCTTCGCGATCGCCATGACCGCGTAACCGAGCCCGCGAAGTCGCATTTGCAGGGCACCCGCAACCGCGCGTTGATCTTCGACTACGAGGATTTGCTCGCCTGCCATCTCATTACCCGTCGCTTTGCAGCGCTTTCAGATGCCCGGAGTAGGACGCCCGATGCTGACCCAGCGACCGCCCACCGTCTGAACACTATACTAGAGATCGCGCGTGGAACGTAATGATTTCCTGTGATGTTCTGTGTCAGAACTTTGACGGTAACGGGTGCGGCCGCGGACCGTGCCGGGCTTGCGTGAAACGTTTCAGCGATCGTCGCGGAATTGTTTCTGAAACATCTCGCGGCGTTCCTGTGCGTCGACCGTGAGCGTTGCGATCGGTCGCGCTTCGAGCCGTCCGAGTCCGATTTCCTCGCCGGTTTCCTCGCAATACCCGTACGCACCTTCCTCCACGCGCTTCAGGGCTTCCTCGATTTTGCGCAAGAGCTTGCGGTAGCGGTCACGCGTGCGGAGTTCGAGGATGTTGTCGCTCTCACGGCTCGCGCGTTCGGCTTCGTCACCGACGTCGCGCGTTTCCGTGCGCAGGTGTTCAAGCGTTTCCTGCGACTCGAGAATCAGTTCATCCCGCCAGTTTTCAAGCTTGCGTTTGAAGTACGCGAGATGCTCCGGGCACATGTACTCCTCTTTATCCGAGGGTATGTAATCGTCTGCGATTTTGACGTCGTCCAGATTGATGCGCTTGCGTACCGGGACTTGCTTGGGCGCTATCGCCGGCGCATCGTTCGTGAGCGCATTTCCTTCTGCCTTACCGCCGGTATTTGCCGGTGCCTTCTTCACGGTCGTTTTTGCTTCCTTGACTTTCCGGGCCGCGGGCCTGGCCGGGCTTTTTGCTTTCGTCGATGTTTTCTTTTTGCTCGGGCTTTTAGCCGCGGCGACTTTTTTCTTTGTCGCGGCTTGTTTCTTCGCCGGGGCTTTCTTCGCGGTTTTTTTCTTCGCCGGAGCTTTCTTCGCGACGGCTTTCTTCGCGGCGGCCTTCTTCGTGGCGGCTTTCTTCGCCGGGGTTTTTTTCGCGGCGGCTTTCTTTGCCGTCGATTTTTTCCTGGCTGGTGTTTTCTTCGTCACGGTTTTTTTAGCGGAAGCCTTCTTTTTCGATACTTTCTTTTTGGCGACCTTCGCCGCCGCCTTTTTTTTCACGGGCGCTTTCTTCGTTGTCTTTTTCTTCGACACCTTCGTCTTCGCCTTTGCCACGCTTGGTACCTCTCGCTGGCCGGGAGATTGAAGGCAGATTCAGCCGGTATTGCTACCGTGTGCGGCTGTACCCGCCCCGCAAAGAAACGCGCACATTAATCACTTTCAACTGTGAACGCAACGATTTACGCGGCATACAGGCGATTGCTCACGGCTGGCCCTAACGGACGGGTTCGACAAGTACCGTGGATAGCACCGCGTCGCGGTGAGTGGTGCAATCGCGGGCCATCCAATGGTGCAAACCTGCGGGGTCGATCGAGAGCTTGATACCTTGATTATCTGCACCCGCTGCCGGGTGCTGCAGCGGCGGGAGCCCGTTGGGCTGTTGCGTTGCCTGGCCGGCAATCGCGGATGCCTGAGCCGGCGCTCGCGGGTGCACCAATATTGCCCGGAATGCCGCGCCGGGCCGGGCCGCAAAGCACCACGACGGAGCAGGGCGCGGGCTATACCCGGTTTGTTGCGCTGCAGGGCCGGGTACGCGGCGCGTTCACCGGTATGCGGCCAGTTCCATGACGATGGAGCCGTGGCTGAGGGCTTGTGCGTCCGTTGTTTCGATGCGTTCCGAGCGTACGAGCCCGACGTTCGGCGCATACCACTCCGTGACGCTGACGGAAATTACCGCGCGCCCGATGTAATTGCCGACGTCGGCGCTGAAACGGCCGTTGCCGACGACGCGCAGGCAGTCGCTGAAATCACCGGCACCGACCCGTACCGTATCCGATGTGCTTGCAACCGTGAAATCGAGTTCCACCGGCTGCGTTATCCTGAACAGCGTTTCCCACGGTGGCCCCGTGTTTTCGAGCACCGCCGTGTGCGATTGCGTTCGCCAGCTGTCACCGATGGCCGGCGAGTGCGGCAACACGAGGACCGCGGGTTCCGTCGCGGTGGCGGTGGCCTCGGCGTTCAGTTTACGCGCGACCCGACTGATCCCGTCCGCGTACTCCCGATAGAAGAACTGGTGGCCGTCGACGGTTTGCCTGACCTGAACGTTCATCCCGTTCCACTCGCGCGGCGCGCGTGTCTCGATCAGGTATTTCTGTTTTTTCCGGCCGTCCATGGTTGTGCGCACGACGTCGTATTGCCAGTAGCGGTCCGGCTCGAGCGGGAAGTAACTCGCGGGGCGCTGGTCGCAGGCACCGAGCGTGATCAGCAACGCGGCGAGGGCCGCGCGTTGTTGGATGTTGAATGTAGTGGGTTGAGCGGACATGCGGCGTCATCATATCGCCGCACGGAGACCATTTGGAATCGGGGGTCCGCCGCCGAACCTGGCTGCCCGGCGGCGGACCGCGATAGTCAGCGCATTAACCGGTGACGCGTGGCGGTACTTTCATCGCGAGAAAACGGATCTGGCGATCGCGCTGTACGAGCACCGGTACGGTTGAACCCGGCGCGGCGCTGCGCGACAACTCGACGAGCTCCGCAACGTTGTCCACCGGCTCGTGATTGAACGCAACGATGATGTCGTTTGCCCGCACGCCGGCATCGGCAGCCGGTTTACCTGCCTCCACGTCATCGACGTGCACCCCGTTATCGACCCCTACGGAGGCCCGATCGCGCGACGTCAGATCCGACACGACGACCCCGAGCGGACCGCTCGCCGGCTGCGCGACGGCGACGGATTTACCGGGTAATACGCCGATCTCGACGGTCACGTCGCGGGCCTTGCCGTCGCGCCAGATCTTCAGCACGGAGCTCGACCGGGCCGAACTCGCCGCAACGAGCGGCGGCAGCGTGGCGGAACGCGCGATCGCTTGATCGTTGTACGCAATGATCACGTCACCGGCCTGCAGTTTCGCCGCGGCAGCCGGACTGTTCGGACTCACCGAGCTGATGAGCGCGCCTTTCGGCGTCTTCAGTCCAAATGAATCCGCGAGCGCCTGGTCGAGATCCTGAATCGTAATGCCGAGCCAGCCGCGCGTAATCCGGCCCTCGGTCTTCAGTTCGTCGGCGATATGCGTCGCGAGATTGATCGGGATCGCGAACGACAGGCCCATATAACCGCCGGTGCGGCTGAATATCTGTGAATTGATCCCGATAACTTCGCCGTCGAGATTGAACAGCGGACCGCCGGAATTCCCCGGGTTGACTGCAACATCGGTCTGGATGAACGGCACGTAGTTGTCGTTCGGCAGGCTGCGGGAAACCGCGCTGACGATACCCTGCGTCGCGGTCTGGTTCAGACCGAACGGGGCTCCGATCGCGAGCACCCACTGACCGACTTTCAAGCGGTCGGAATCGCCGAACTTCGCCGCCGGCAGATCCGTCGCCGCGATCTTCAGCAGCGCGATATCCGTTTCCGGGTCGCTGCCGACGAGCGTTGCTTCAAGCTCACGCTGGTCATGCAGTTGTACGACGATTTTCGTCGCGCCGTCGACGACGTGAGCATTCGTCAGAATATAGCCATCGGACGACGCGATAACGCCGGATCCGAGGCCCTCGGATCGTTCGCGGTGGTCGCGCGGCGCCTGAAAATCGCGAAAGCGGCGCAAGAATTCGGGGATCCCCGGTGCCGATCCCTCGCTCGTCGGGGTGATCGCCGCCGAGCGTTCGGTGTGGATGTTGACGACCGCGCGGCTCTGGTTTTCAACGAGCTGTTCGAAGTCGGGCATTTGTCCCGGCGCGGCGAATGCGGGTGCCGCGGCGAGCATGCACACGAGTGCGACGATAAGTGGACTCGCGAAAGAACCGCGGGTCGAGAAACGTTGTTGCAGGTACATCATGAGTCTCCGTAATATCTCAATCGACAGCGTTCCGACCGGCGCGACGCGGATTCGTTACATTACGATTCAGTAATGTCGGGGCGATGTCGACGGGGCGCACAGCCCGGTCAGCGGTCCGTTTTACTTCCCCTAACGAGGCGGGTTTAGTAGACTGGGCGGTGCGCTGCCGGGGGGATGGCAGCGACAACCCACAAATTCCCGGGACGTTTCTGCGCGAAGCGTTGATTCGGCGGTAGGCCGGGTGCCGTAGCTGTGAGGAGTTGCTTGATGAATTTGCCGAAGATCACGGCCCTGGTTGCCGTTTCTCTGCTGGGCTGGGCTTCAGTGGCTGTTGCCGACGGTGACGCTGAGCGCGGAAAGGTCCTGGCTGAAACGTGCCTCGGCTGCCATGCCGTGGCCGGCTACTACAACGTCTATCCCAGCTACCGCGTACCGCGGCTCGGCGGGCAAAACGCGAAATACATCGAAAGTGCGCTGAAGGCCTACAAGACCGGCGGCCGTACCCACGGCAGCATGCAGGCCAACGCGACGAACCTGAGCGATCAGGACATGGCCGATATCGGCGCGTTCTTCGAGAGCCACGGCAAGTAATTTTCGGACGATGCAAGTATTTGAAGTTGCGGAGCAATCACACGGCATGAGAACGACCATCATCTATGCGGTAACCATCCTGGCGCTGTTGTTCAATGCCGGTGTCACGTCAGCAGAGGGAACAGCCGCAGCGGCAGACTCCGGCGTGCCGTTCGACGAGAAAGTCGCGGCATGCGCGGCATGCCACGGCGAGAACGGCGCGGCGCCGATTCTGCCCGAGTACCCGATCCTCGCGGGTCAGTACAAGAGCTACCTGGCAAACGCGCTGCGTCAATACCGCGACGGGCAACGCACGAACCAGATCATGGCGCTGCAACTCCAGGTACTCGAGCTTACGGACAAGGACATCGATCAACTCGCGGCTTACTTCGCGTCGCAACCGAGTCCGCTGCACGGCCTCGGCGAATAGGTCGGTTCGACCTGCCCGCACCCGGGAGCCTGCTCCTGCGGTGATCGAACGCGACGCGGGCACCATTTGATGAGCGCCGCAGCCGTGCCCGAACCGCGGCGTCGCTTTATCGTCAAACCGTTTGTGTACCCTGTCCGTATACACTCACCGTAATGAAAATCGCGAACGCGCTTGCGTACCGTGTGGCCCTGCCGCTTGTGGTGATCGCGATCGGGGTGCTGCTTGGCACCTACCTGATCGTTTCGCGCCCGCAAGCCGTGCCGAACCCACCGGCGGAGAAAGTCACCCCGGTCAATGTCATCACGGCCGAGTTCCGGTCGTACCAGCCCGAACTGCACGTCTACGGCGAGATCATTGCCGGCCGTGAAGCCGAAATTCGTCCGATGGTCGCCGGTCGCATCACGGCGCTCGACGAGACGTTTCGCAGTGGCGCCTACGTCGAGGCCGGACAAACGCTCGTGCAGATCGATCGCTTTGACTACGAAGTCGCGGTGCGTGAACTGCAGGCCGACGTCGACGAAGCGCGCGCGCATCTTGCCGAACTCGAATCCGATCTCGACGCCGCGCGCAGCACGCTGAAACTGCTCGAAGAACAGATCACACTGCGTGAACGCGACGTCGCGCGTCTGGCGAAGCTGACGAAGCAGAATCAGTCCAGCGAAAAAGCCTACGACGACGCGCAGATCGCACTGAACAACGCCGCTCAGCAGCGCGTACAGGGACGCCAGCAGATCGATTCACTCGCCGCCCGCGTGCGCCAGCAGCAAGCCGCCGTTGCACGCAACGAAGCGCGTCTGGACCAGGCCGAGCGCAATCTCGCCGATACCACGATCACGGCGCCGTTCTCCGGCTACCTTCAGGACGTGAACGTGGCGATCGGCAAACGGGTTGCCGTGGGCGAAAGCCTCGGCGGGCTGATCGATGCCGCCGGCCTCGAGGTGCGGTTCGAGCTCGCGAACGCGGACTATGCGCGCCTCGTCGGCGCGGTCGAGGCGCGTATTGATGCGGCACGCCATCCGCTCAGCGATACCCAAATCGCCATTGCATGGCGGCTCGGCGCGGAGGTCTACGAGTATCGGGGACGGGTCGAGCGGGTTGGTGCGGAAATCGATTCGACGAGTGGTGGCGTGGCCTTGTTCGGTCGGATGACGCACGGGCCCCTGGGGATTTTGCGGCCGGGCGCGTTTGTCGAAGTCACGCTCCCCGGGATCGCCTATGAGTCCGTGCTCGTGCTGCCGGAATCGGCCGTGGCCGACGACAAGATCGTCTACATCGTGCGTGACGGACGCCTCGTCCCGGTCGAAGTACAGGTATTGCGTGAATTCGGTGATGAATTCGTCGTCACCGGCGACATCCCGCCGGCGACATCGATCGTCGCCGAGCAGTTTCCGGCGATTGGCCCCGGTGTCGCCGTGCGGCCGATGTAGACGTGACTGAATCCGCCCCGGCTTCACGCGGCTTGATCACCCTGTTCGCGGAGCACCGCACGGCCGCGAACCTCGTGATTACGCTTATGGTCGTCTGCGGCCTGTTCTCGCTCAGGCAGATCAATCGTCAGTTCTTTCCCGATTTCGGTATCGATTTCGTCACCGTCACGGTGTCGTGGCCGGGCGCTTCAGCCGAGGACGTGGACAGCAACATCGTGCAGTCGATCGAGCCTGAGGTGCGGTTTCTGAACGGCGTGAAGAAAGTCATCTCGTCGTCTTACGAAGGCGTCGGCAGCGTGTCGATCGAGTTCGAGGCCGGATACAACATGCAGGAGGCGCTGTCCGACGTTGAATCGGCGATAACGCAACTGCGAACACTGCCCGAGGATTCCGAAGAGCCCGAGGTCAAACGCATCGTGCGTTACGAGACGATTTCGAAGCTCGTCATTTCCGGACCGTTTCCCGAACACTCACTGAAATCCGTCGCCAAGACATTACGCGATACGCTGCTCGACCGCGGTATCGATCGCGTTGATCTGTTCGGCGCGCGCGACGAAGAGATCTGGGTCGACGTCGACCCTTCCGTGTTACGCCGCTACGACCTGAAGCTTGCGGACATCGCCATGCGTATCGGCGCCTCGTCGATCGACCTGCCGTCAGGAGAACTCGCCGGTGGCGAGCAGCAGGTACGCAGTCTCGGACTGAAACGCACCGCGGCCGAAGTCGAGGAGATCGAGCTGATAGCGCTCCCGGACGGGCGCAAGGTGTTGTTGCGCGACATCGCCTCGGTACGCGAAGCGTTCGAGGATACGAGTCGCCTCGCGTTCCGCCGCGGTGAGCCCGCGGTCGAGTTGAATATCCGTCGCGCGACGAACACCGATGCGCTCGACGCGGCAAAGATCGTCGCGACAACGATCGCGCAAGTCACACCGACCCTGCCACCGACCCTGACCCTCGAGCAGTACGACGTCCGCGCGCGCTCGATCGAACAGCGGATCGGTCTGCTCGTACGCAATGGCTTGAGTGGTCTCGTGCTCGTGGTGGGTGTGCTGTTCCTGTTTTTGAATGTCCGGGTTGCATTCTGGATCGCCGCCGGCATCCCCGCGGCAATGCTCGCCGCCGTCGGGATCATGCTGCTGAGCGGTCAGACGATTAACATGATCAGCCTGTTCGGCATGATTATGGCGATCGGTATCGTGGTCGACGATGCGATTGTCGTCGGCGAACATGCCGAGTCCCGCTATCGCGATGGACTCGACCCGCTCAGCGCGGCGATTGCGGGCGCGCGCCGCATGGCTGCACCGGTAACGAGTGCGACGCTGACCACGATCGCCGCGTTTATGCCGTTGTTCATGATCTCCGGGATCATGGGACAGATAATTTCAGCGATTCCCTTTGTCGTCGTCGCCGTGCTGCTCGCGAGCCTGCTCGAATGTTTCTTCGTCCTGCCCGGGCATCTCAGTCATGCGCTGCGCCCGGATACGGGCGAACGCGGATGGCTCGGCCGCTTCAAGACACGCTTCGACCGGAAGTTCGAGAGTTTTCGCGCCGGCATGTTCACCGGCATCGTCAGCGCGGCCGTACGCCACCGTTACGCGACACTCGCGTGCTCGATCGCGGCGCTGATCATCGCGGTCGCCGCCGTGATCGGCGGTCGGGTCGGCTATGCATTCTTTCCGTCACCGGAGGCCGACACGGTTTACGCGAACATAGAAATGGTCTCCGGTACCTCACGCGATCGCACGCGAGAGATGCTGCTCGAGGCGGAGCGCGCGCTGTATGACGCCGTCGAAGAACTCGACGGCGGCGATTCGGATCTTGTCACGATGAGCATCGGCAAGCTCGGAACCGCGGTGGGCCAGGAGTCGGGCGGCAGCGTCGAAAGTTCGAGCGATACGATAGGCGGTCTGATCGTCGAGCTGAAACCGTCCGACGAGCGCGATATTCTCGCCTCGCAACTGATGGCTGCGTGGCGCGAGGCGATGGGTCCGCGTCCCGGCCTCGAATCGTTCGTCGTCACCGCGCAGCAGGCCGGGCCTCCGGGCCGCGATCTCGACATTCGCCTGCGCGGCGGTTCGATCCAGGATTTGAAAAGCGCGGCCGCCGAACTCATCGAACTCGCCGCGCGCTATCCCGGGGTAAGCGATATCGACGATGATTTGCCGGTCGGTAAGCCGGAAGTGATCCTCGAAGTCACTTCGGCCGGCCACGCGATGGGTTTTACCACCGAGGACGTAGGGCGACAGGTGCGTAACGCGATCGACGGTGCTGTTGCGAAACGGTTTCCCCGCGGTGACGAGGAGGTCTGGATCCGGGTGCAGCTTGATCGCAAGTCGCTCGACACGGCCGCGCTGCAGTCCCTGTACCTGCGTTCCCCGGCCGGGCTGGAGGCGCCCGTCAGTGAAATCGTGAGCATGCGCCGTGAGACGGGTTTCGCACGGATTCGGCGCGAAGACGGCAAACGCGAGGTTGCCGTAACAGCGGAGGTCGATCCCGGCATCACCCGGCCGGCCAGCGTGATTCGGGCCCTGCAGGAAGACGGACTCGGCGACATCGCTGATCGGTACGGTATCAGCTACGGTTTTGCCGGCCGCGCGGAAGAGCAGGCGGAGACCTCATCGGACATGTTCTACGGTGGCATGCTCGGGCTCGCGATGATCTACATCATCCTCGCGTGGGTGTTTTCGAGTTACGCGCGGCCCGTGGTCGTCATGTCGATCATCCCGCTCGGGTTCGTCGGCGCCGTCCTCGGCCATTTCGTCTGGGGCGTGGACATCACAATTCTGAGTGTGTTCGCGATTCTTGGTCTCGCGGGAATCGTGATCAATGATTCGATCGTACTCGTGACGACGATCGATGCGCGACGCGAGTCCGAGCCGATTGCACAAGCGGCCATCAACGGCGCCTGCGACCGCCTGCGCGCTGTATTCCTTACCTCCGCAACGACGATAGGCGGGCTCACACCGCTGTTGTTCGAAACGAGCCTGCAGGCGCAGTTCCTGATCCCGATGGCACTGACGCTCGTATTCGGTCTGCTCGTGACGACGTTAGTCGTGTTGTTGCTCGTGCCCGCGCTCGTCGTCATCCAGAATGATTTCGCGGTGCTGTACCGGCGTGCGCTCGGTCGCCGTCCGGCTGTCAGTCGTGCGTGAGGGCGCCGCGGACGCAACGCAGTCTCCGCCGATCCTGCCGTTATAACGGCCGTCGTTACCGCTGAGCGGGCGCCGGGTTACGGCCCCGTCGCCCCCACTGGCTCGCGGAACAGGCGGGCACGCGTTTCGAGTACGAGCGACAGCAGGGCCGGCATGAACGTGATCGTCACAATCGAGGAAAACAGCAGACCAAACAATACGATTACGCCGAGGCCGCGGTACAGTTCCGTGCCAGCGCCGGGGTTGAGCACGAGTGGCGACAGGCCGAACACCGTCGTGATCGTCGACATCACGATCGGACGCAGGCGTGCCCGCACGCTGTCGAGCACCGCGCGTTTCACATCGGCGCCGGCGCGGATACCCGACAGCGTTTTTTCGACCAGCAGTATCGGATTGTTGACGACGGTGCCGATGAGGACGAGGAAGCCGAGCATCGTAATGACGTCGAATGGCTGTTGAATGACCGGCAGGCCAAACTGTCCGAGTCGCGCGCCGATGAAATTCATGAGCCACAAACCGACGATCCCGCCGCTGATTCCGATCGGCACGGTCAGCATGACGAACAGGGGGTAACCCCAGTGAGAAAAAATCGCGACGAGTAACAGGTAGGAAACGATTATCGCGATCACGAAGTTGTCCGCGAGTGCGAGCCGGGTTGCGTTCAGGCGATCGCTTGCGCCGCTGATGCGCAGCGTGATCCCGCTGCTGATGAAGTCGGGATCGGCGGAAAGTTCGGCGATCATTTCGCGTACACGTTCCACCCCGGTTTCCAGCGCGATGTCGCGCGGTGGAATGATCGACAAAGTGATCGTGCGCCGGCCGTCAACGCGCCGAATCGTTTCCGTGTTGACGGTTTGCGATACTTCCGCGATCGCTTCGAGCGGTATGACCCCGCCGTCGGGTGAGTAGAGCAACACGTTCTTCAGATCGCCCGGACGTTCGATCACGCCCTGCGTCGAATACAGGAACATGTCGATCTTGTCGTCGCCAAGGAAGAACTCGTCGACGAACGCACCGTCGGTGAACGCCCAGATCGCGTAACCGAGTTCGGACGTGTCGAACCCGAGTTCCGTCGCGCGTTCCCAGTCCGGCCGGACTTCGAGTAACGGCTGTCCCATCGTCAGGCTCGAAGGCTGGGGTCGTACCTGCGGGTTGTCGAAAATTTCCTTCGACTTCACAAACGTCCGGAAGCCCGTTTCGAACAGACTGACGAGATCGGTGCCGGAAATATCCAGGTTGATACTGCGGCTGCCACCGGTATTGCTCGCGAATATGGAGCCGCGTGACGCGAACGAAATGACCCCCGGTATCTCGCGAAATCGCGCGCCGACGGTTGCCACGAGGTCGTCCACCTGGCCACGCGACGTCGCCTCCGGGATCAGCATGACGCTGCCCGCACGGGCATAGCCGATCATGAAATTCAGCGCCGGGTACTCCGCTTCGCCGTTCGCGTAGCGCACCGGATCCGCGCCGATATGCGGCACGAGATCGCGGTTCAGGTCGCGCAGGATCTCGTCCATGCTGTCGATGTTGTAGCCGGGCGGCGAGAACATGAACGCGAAAATTTTCTGTTCCTCGCCTTCGGGAAGGTACTCCGCTTTCGGCGTGAGGAGCCCGATCACGGAACCGGACACGCCGAGTACGAGCGCGATCAGAACGAGGCGTCGCGGGGTTGTTGAAATAACCCAGTCGACGGTTCGCAGAACCATGCGTGTCGCACGCGCGCCGGCGCGCTGCAGTACGTTTTGCTTCACATCGCGAGGTTCGCTCAGAAACCGGCCGGCCGCGGCCGGCACGAGCGTGATCGCGATGATCATCGACATGAGTATCGACGCCGAGATGGCAATCGCGATATCGGAATACAGTTGCCCCGCTTCCTCCTCGACGAACACGACCGGCAGGAAGACGAACACCGTGGTCAGCGTCGAGGCGAGTACCGCGGGCCATACTTCACGCACGCCCGTGATTGCCGCATCGAGACGCGGTTTTCCCTGCGCGATATGGCGATAGATGTTTTCCAGTACGACGATACTGTTGTCGAGCGTCATGCCGATCGCGAACGCAACCCCGGCGAGCGAGATGACGTTGATCGTGCGCCCGGTCACCATGAGTCCGAAGAACGCGACAACGGTACAAATCGGAATGCCCATCGCGCCAATCACGGTGGCCCAGCCGGAGCCGAGGAACAGGTACAGCACGATAACGGCGAGCAGCGCACCGATCGCGAGATTCTGCGCCACGACCGAAACGGCGTCCTTGACGTACTGCACGTCCTCCGACGACAGCAGCATCTGCAGTCCCTGCGCGGCAAGCACCCCGGCGTTCAACTCGGCAACGGCAACCATGACGTCGTCCATCGTCGTGACAACGTTCGCGCCTATCATCCGGCGCACGCCGACCGTGACGTTCGGTTCGCCGTTCGCGTAAGACACCGTGCGGATTTCGAAGCTGTCGAGCTGCGCGTATCCGACATCTTTCAGGCGTACGGGGACGCCGTTGCGGCGGGCGATTATCAGGTCTTCGATGTCATCGAGTGTTTCGAAGCGTCCGATCGTGCGCACGATATAGCGTCGTTTTCCCGCGTCGAGGTCGCCGCCGGAGACGTCGCGATTCCGTCCGCGTATCGCATTGCGCAGTTCGAGCAGCGTAATCTCGCGTTCGGCGAGTCGCGCCGGGTCGACGTAGATCTGGATCTGTCGATCGGCACCGCCCCAAACCTCGACCTCGGCAACGCCCTGGACGCGTTCGACCTGGGTACCGACGTGGTCGATGATGAAATCGCGCATGGCCCCGACGTTCACGTTGTGCGGGTTTCCGGGCAACGGGACCACGCGGAAAAACATGAACGGATTATCTGAAGTCGACGTCGTCACGATACGCGGCTCATCGACGTTTTCCGGGTAATCGGGAACCTGCGCGAGCGCGTTGTTAACGCGAATCAGGACGTCGGTCAGATCCGTACCGTGCAGGAATTCAAGTTCGACGCGTGCCGAGCCGGTGCTCGCTGTCGAGATCATACGGTCGAGATTCGGTATGTTTCGGAGGTAGTCCTCCTGCTCGATGATGATTTCTTTTTCGACATCCTGCGGGGTTGCGCCCGGCCATTGTGTGCGCACCGACACGACGCGGGCGTCGAGATCCGGGATCATCTGCTTCGGTACTTCGTAGACGGCGTTGATACCGAAGATGCACACGATGAGGATCGCGACGGTGAGAATTACCGGCTTGCGGACCGCGAACTCGAACACGCTAAATATCCATCGGATTTTCTTCCGCTACGGAAACGGCCTGACCCGGCCGCAGGATCTCGTTGCCACGAACTACGACCTGGTCACCCGCGGCGAGATCGCCCTCGACGATCTCGACATTGTTGCGCGACACCCTGCCGGTGGTGACGATCCGCGGATGCGCCTCGACGACACCATCTTCCGTTGTCACCGTCCACACGGCTGTGCTGCCGTCGGGCTGCCGTACGATGGCGTCCTGGGGGACGATCAGCGCCGCCGCATCATCATCCGCTTCGATATGCACAACGACGCGCGCCGACATGCCCGGCGCGAGACGACCACCGTCGTTCGGCAGGTCTATACGCACAGGGAACGTGCGCGCGCCCGTATCGCTCACCGGGATCGTCGTCGTGATGGTCGCGGCGAAAGTGTCGCGCGGGATCGCGTCGAAACGAAGTTCCACCCGCGTCCCGGCACGTACCCGGGAGAAGTAGAACTGGGGAACCGGTGCCTCGAGTCTCAGGAAATCCGTTTCGACGAGTTCGACGAGCGCGGTACTGGTTTCCACCCACTCACCGACCTCGACGAGCTTCGCCCGGACGAGGCCGTTGAACGGCGCACGTACCGCATGCCGGTTCAACATCGCCTGTGCATGCCGGTCGCGCGCGCGGCTTTGCGCGAGCGCGGCGCGGCTGATATCGATCTCGGTTTTCGCGGAATCAACGTTCGTCGCCGGCACGTGCTGTTTTTTCGACAGCGCGAGGAGTTCGCGGTAACGCCGCTCGGCGTCGGCGAGTCGCGCCGCCGCTTCGGCGACCGCGGCTGCGGTGGCGGATTTCTCGATCGTTGCCACCTCGTCGTTCAGCCTGACGATCAGTTGCCCCGCGCTTACCCGGTCGCCGTCATCGACGAGCAGCTCCGCGACGATGCCGTCCACTTCCGTTGACAGGCGTGATACGCGTCGCGCCTGCAACGTGCCGGTGAGGCGCAATTCCTCGGTAACCGGTGCCCGCACGATGCGTACGACGCTGACGGGCATCGCGTTTTCACCGAACGCCTGCGGCACAATCGCGTTCGCAAGGCCGAGCACGATAACGAAGGAAAGAATACGCGAGAACATCGGACACCCCAGTGTTGCCGCGAACCGGTTAGCGGCGTCGCCTAGAGTACCGTAGCGCGTAGCATCCAGCCATGCGCGAACGACCGCGATTCCCTGCTGCTGCCGCTCGTCGCCGGATTCGTCCTGATCGCCGTACCTCTCGCAACGACGGCGGCGAATCAGCGCGAGGACAGCATCAGGCGCCTGTTGTCGTTGTTTGCGCGTTACCCGGATCCGTGCACGGACATTCGCGTTCGGCACCGGATCAGAACGCTGATGAACGGGCTATTTCAGTACTTCGCCGAGAAAATTGATCAGGCTCGTCCACGAGCGACGATCGGCGGTTGCGTCGTAAACCGTGCCGCGCGCGCGATCGTTCGCGTTCGGATTCGTGAACGAATGCATCGTGTTGCCGTAAGTATGCAGTTGCCAATCGGCGCCCGCGGCCGTCAGTTCGCGTTGCAGTGCGATGACATCTTCAATCGGCGCCATCGGATCATCGTTGCCATGCAGCACGAGCACGCGCGGACTGATCCGCGTCGCGACCGGTGCCGGCGGCGGGTGCAGCAGTCCGTGTAAACTCGCGACCCCCTGCACCGGCGCGTCGAGCCGCGCAAGATCGAGTACACACAAGCCGCCGAAGCAGTACCCGATCGCCGCGATCCGGTTGGCGTCGACCTCGTCCACTCCCTGCAGTGCCGCGAGTGCCGCGAGCAGGCGTCCGTGCAGTATGGGACGGTCGTCGAGCAGCGGCTGCATCAGGCTTGCGCTTTCTTCGGGACTGTTACCGACGGTGCCGTTCCCGTACAGGTCGATCGCGAACCCGGCGTAACCCTGGCCGGCCAGGATCCGCGCCTTGTCGCAGACGAATTCGCCGCGGCCCTGCCAGGTATGGGCAATCATCACGGCCGGCCGCGGTCGTGCATCGCTGCTGCCGAGCGCGAGATAGCCTTCAAACGCGATGCCGTCATGTTCGTATGTAACGAATTGTTCACGCATATTAAAGAGGTCCCCGGTACGGCCGATGGCGGAATTCGGAATACTTTAGCGGTGATTTCGCGACCGCGCTTTAGCGCTGAAACCGTTGGCCGGCGCCGGCGACGTAGCGCGGCGCGGCGTTCGCAGGGTCCGGGATTGCGCAGTGCCCTGGCGGTGCGATGCAGCAAAATAGCCTCGACCGCGTGCCGCGGCCGTCGCGTGAACGGTTTTCGCGTCGATTCGGCGCAAATGTGTGTTTTGGCCGTGAACGCAACCTTGTCACAAAACGGACTCAATTGTTAAGAATTCCCACTATCGCAACCCTATACTTTGCCCGCAAGCGGTCGATAAATTACATCCAGAACCGGGAAATCCGAATCAGATGTACGGGATCGCGAGCGGTTTCACTCTCCATCAGGGCTTGAGATGCTCAACGTAACGCAACTATTGACCGACGAGGTCGCCAATCGCATCGATTCGGCGTTCAATGCGATGTTTGGCGATGCCGATCGCGAGCACAAGCAAATCGCAAAGGATGCCGCGGCGGCCGCGCTCGGTCACATCGCGACGAGTGACGCGCTCTATCACAACGTCGAGCACACGGTCCATGTAACGATAGTCGGGCTCGAAATCCTCAGGGCCAAGCAGGCCAGGGAACTCAGCGTCACGTCCGGTGACTGGCTCAACACCGTTGTCGCCATGTTGTGTCACGATATCGGCTATGTTCGCGGGATCTGCGAAGCGGATGACGGCGAACGGCTCGCGAACGGCATCGGGACACAATCCACCCGGATCGCCGTCGAACGCAGTGACGCAGCATTGATGCCGATCCATGTCGATCGCGGGAAACGTTACGTCGAAGAACATTTTTCCTCGTACGCGCTGATCGATACGTTCGCCGTACAGGCGTGTATCGAGCGCACCCGCTTCCCGGTGCCGCTCGATCCCTGGTATCAGCTGAACGGGGATTACCCCGGCCTCGTGCGCGGCGCGGATCTGATCGGTCAGCTCAGCGATCCGCGTTATCTGAACAAGCTGTCCGCGATTTTTTACGAATTCGAAGAAGTGGGTTTCAATGAGGGCATGGGCTATCGCATGCCGGGAGACCTGCTGGAAGCCTATCCCGTCTTTTTCGAAAAAAGCGTCGGTCCGTATATCACCGATTCGATCGGCTTCCTCGAAACCACGGTCGAGGGACGCGTGATAATCGAGAATCTCTACCAGAATCTGAACTGCGCCCGCCAGCCCGAACTCCTCGCCGTCGCCGGTAACGCCTGAGTAATCGTTCCGGTTACACTGCCGGTCCGTTACCGCTACAACGGATCCGCCGATGTCCGATTACCGTTTTCGTTTGCTCACGTTCGTCCTGCTGCTCGCGGGCGCAATCCCCGCAGGCACGACATTCGCTTCGCAGCCGGACGTGCCCGCCTTGCCCGTTACGGCCGTCGCCGATGGGATATTCGTCCATCACGGCCTGCACGCGGATATCGACGATCCGGCGCGCGGCGACAGCGCAAACATCGGCTTCATCGTAGGCGAGAAGTGCGTCGCCGTGATTGATACCGGCGGTTCGATCGCAACCGGCCGCGGCTTGCGTGCGGCGATTGCCGCCACGACCGCGGTCCCGGTTTGTTATGTCATCAACACCCACGTCCATTTCGATCACGTGCTCGGCAACGCGGCATTCACGGCTGACGATCCGCAGTTCATCGGCCACGACAATCTCGCTCAGGCGATGGTGGCAAATCGTGAATTTTTCGCTGAACAGTTCGCTGCGGAACTCGATGGCGGACGCGCCGAACTCGTTATCGTCCCGACGGCTACCGTGGCGGCCGAACAGTTACTCGACCTCGGGGGACGCACGCTGGAGCTCGAGGCCCATCCGTCCGCGCACTCGAGCGCGGACCTCACGGTATTCGATCGCGCGACGAATACGCTATGGACAGGTGACCTCGTGTTCATGGAACGCATGCCGATCATCGACGGCAGCCTGAAAGGCTGGCTCGCATGGATCAAGGAAGCGGCGGATCGATCCTACGATCGCATCGTTCCCGGACACGGGCCGGTAGCCGCGGCCTGGCCCGACGCCGTGGCAGCCGAGAACGATTACCTGCAGGCGCTGTTAACTGACGGGCGCGCCGCGATCGCGACCGGAGTTTTTCTCGAAGATGCGATGGATACAATGAGTCGCGATGCGGCGGCAAAGTGGCTGTTGAACGCGCGTCACCCGCGCAACGTATCGCGTGCGTATCGTGAACTCGAATGGGAATGAGCCGGCCGGCGTCGCGTAAACGTCAGTACTGCAGTGCCTGGCTTGCGCACAGGAACCGCATGAGCGGTTGCGCGTTCGCATACGTTTCCAGCGCGTAATCGACGATGTCGGATTCGACGATCAGGCTCGGATCGAAATTACACAGCGCGATGAAATCCTTGCGCTTCAGATGTTCGACAAACTTGTGATCTGAAGGGAATCCGTTCGGCGGTCGTTTCAGCGACTCTCCGGCGAGTTCGAACGTGTTCGTGAACTTGCGGCTGCGCAGCAGCTTCTGCCATTCGGCCGGCTTTTCCACGATCCGCTCACGGATCCGCTGCAGCGCCGGTCCGTCGGGGCGCCACATCCCGGCGCCGAGAAAGCACTCGTCGAGACCAATGTGGAAATAGTAGCCCGGCGCATGCGCGTTTCGCGCCTGTTCGTGGCGGAAGTGTATGCCGATGTTCGTTTTATACGGACGTTTGTCGCGCGCGAAGCGGACATCACGATAAATTCTGAACAGCGATCCACCGACCCGCTTCGGAATGCACGTAATGTGGTCTGACAGTTTCGGCATCCGCTCACCGACGGCGGCAATAAAATCGAGCGACGGCGCGACGACAAACTCCTCGTAGCGGTGCTTGTTCGCGGTGAACCAGTCGCGATTGTTGTTCAGCGCGAGCTCGTGCAGGAAATCGAGCATTTCGATCGGGAAACCCGGGAACCCGGGCTGCGCGGTAACGCTTGTATGCTTTTTCGCCATCGTTTCAGCAATCGATTGCAGGGTTTGATCAGAGCGTAGCCCCGGGCATCGCAGCCGGACGATGATCGGCACTGTGAACCGGAATTATGCGGCGGACCTGCATCATGGGCAATGCACGGTACGGCATTCCCGCAGACCCGCACCGCGGTCGTTTACCGCGGCGGTGCATTGCACTGATAGCCCGCGGCGAGCTCGGTGAACTCGTCGAGTTGCTGTTTGACCCTTGCGTCATCGAGCTGCAGTTCCTTGCGCAACAGCTCCGCGACGAGCGGAGCCATCGCCACCGCGGCGCGAGCATCCAGAAACAGCGCCCGCGTGCGACGCGCAAGGACATCGTCGATCCGGCGTGCCATTTCATGACGGATCGCCCACAGGCACTCGCCCGTGCCGTACGGCAGGGCGGCGTGCAGCCGCCCGGCGCTACCATTGCCGCCGCTCGCCGACAGCGCCGCGACGTCGTCGGCATCCCGTCCATAGGCATTGCCGCGATCGATCATGGTGTCGTCGTCGGGACAGGCACGCAGGCGCAGGGTCGTCGTCGCCGACGGGTCAACCGGCCAACCCGCGCGCGTGGCCGCAATGTCGACGCATTGCTCGGCCATGAGGCGGTAGGTTGTCCATTTGCCGCCGGTAATGCTGATCAGGCCGGACGGGAATACTTCGATTCGATGTTCCCGGGATGCCTGCGCCGTGCTTGCGCCCGCGTGCGAGCGTACGAGCGGGCGCACTCCCGCAAACGTCGCCAGGACGTCGGCGCGCGTCGGCGCGCGTTTAAGATAGCGCCCGGCAACGTCCAGGATCATGTCGATTTCCTGCGGCAGTGGGGTCGGCTCGGCCGCGTTACCCGGCAAGGCCGTATCCGTCGTGCCGATCAGCACATGATCGAGCCACGGGATCGCGAACATGATTCGCCCGTCCGGCGTGCGCGGCAGCAGCAGCGCGTTCTCACCGGGCAGAAACCCGGCCGCAACGACGATATGCGCACCCTGGCTCGGCATGATCATCGGCGTGTGGGTGCTGTCGTCGAGTGACAGCACCGTGTCGCTCGCGGCGCCCGTTGCATTGATTACGATCCGGGCTTCAATTTCGTGGGTCAGGCGGGTTTCGGCATCGCGGAACGTGACGGCACGCAATTGCCCGGACGCATCCTTGCCGAACTCGACGACTTCCGCGTAGTTGATCACGTTTGCGCCCATTGCGGCGGCTGTGTCGAGGATATTGATCAGCAGGCGCGCGTCATCGAACTGGCCATCGAAATAGCGCATCGCGCCGTTCAGTCGAGTCGTGTCGAGCCCGGCAACTTCGCGCGCGAGTTCCCCGTGTCCCAGCCACGAGCACGCGCGCATTCGTTTGCTGCCAGCGAGTGCGTCGTAGGCGTGCAGTCCGACGAAGTACTTCACCTGTTCCCATGCGCTTGCGACCGGCACGACGAACGCGAGCGGACGTACGAGGTGTGCGGCGTTGCGCAGCAGGAACGCGCGCTCGCGCAGCGCTTCGCGCACGAGCCCGACCCGGCCCTGGGCGAGGTAGCGTACGCCGCCATGGATAATTTTCGTGCTGCGACTCGAGGTGCCGGAGCCGAAATCCCGCGCTTCGAGCAACAGCACATCGAGCTTGCGACTCGCTGCATCGAGTGCGATACCCGCGCCGGTCGCACCGCCGCCGATCACGACGATGTCGTACGGCCGCCGCCGCGAGCGCGCGGCGTCGAGTGCAAGGTCGCGGTTCACGGCGTCGTATCGATGTCGACCCAGTTGCGCGACCGTTCCACCGCCCGCGCCCATTGTCGTGCGCGCCGGTCCAGCGTGCCGTCATCCGGTTGTGGCATAAATTCCGCGGACGGCGTCGTGAGGGCCGTGAGTTCGTCGCGATCACGCCAGACTTTCACCGCGAGGCCAGCGAGCGAGGCGCAGCCGACCGCCGTGCTTTCAAGATTTTCCGGCCGGACCAGGCGCACGCCGAGCAGATCCGCCTGCAGTTGCATCAGTAACGCATTCGCGCTCGCGCCGCCATCGACTTTCAGACTCGTCAAGGTCGCTCCCGTGTCGGCCTGCATCGCGCCGAGCATGTCGGCGACCTGAAACGCGACCCCTTCGAGTGCCGCGCGCGCTATGTGCGCGCTTGTCGTGCCCCGGGTCATGCCCTGTATCGATGCCCGGGCACGCGGATCCCAGTACGGCGCCCCGAGGCCGGTGAACGCCGGAACGAACACGACGTCTTCACTCGTGCTGACGCTTGCGGCGAGCGCCTCGACTTCGGCGGCGTGCTCGATCAGTCCGAGGCCGTCACGCAACCACGAGATTACGGCGCCGCCCATGAACACGCTGCCTTCCAGCGCATACTCCGTGCGTTCACCTTCGATCTGCCACGCCACCGTGGACAACAGTTTTTGCCGTGACACGACCGGTGCGGTGCCACAGTTCTGCAACAGAAAGCAGCCGGTGCCGTAAGTGCACTTCGCATCGCCACGGTCGTAACAGGCCTGTCCGAACAGCGCGGCGTGCTGGTCGCCGGCGATCCCCGCGATGGGTACGGATTGCAGCTCCGGCAAGTTGCACGTCGCCGCGATCCCGCTCGACGGCGTGATGTCCGCAAGCAGCGCGCGCGGCAACTGCCACAGTTCGAGCAGTTCATCATCCCAGTCCAGCGTGTGGAGATTGAACAGCGCGGTACGCGAGGCGTTGCTCGGATCGGTCATATGCGCGCCGCCGGTAAGGTTCCAGATCAGCCAGCTGTCGATCGTGCCGAACGCGAGGTGGCCGGCGGCGGCCGCGGCCGCGGCGTCGCAGTGGTCGAGAATCCAGCGGATCTTGCTCGCGGAAAAATACGGGTCGAGCAGCAGCCCGGTCGCGCGCTGGACAAGCGCTTCGAAACCGGCGGCGCGCTTAACCTCGCACTCGGCCGCGGTACGTCCGTCCTGCCATACGATGGCGTTATAGATCGGCTCGCCGGTCCGGCGATCCCATACGACGGTCGTTTCCCGCTGGTTCGTAATCCCGATCGCGGCAATGTCGGCGGCTGTCAGCCGCGCATCGGCAAGCGCCGCGTTGATCGTCGCGCGTTGTGTGCGCCAGATCGCGTTCGCGTCGTGTTCAACCCGGCCCGGCGCGGGGAAATGCTGCTCGAACGGCTGCTGTGCGAAGCCGACAACGCGTCGCTGTTCGTCGAAGATGAGCGTGCGGGAACTCGTTGTGCCCTGATCGATCGCCAATATGCAGCCCACGATGACGCCCGTCTGTATGGTGGAGACCGTTCAGATTCTAGGTTGCTCGCGCAGAAACGCAATCGCGCGTGCAGGATAGTCCGTAAAGATGCCGTCAACCCGAAGCCGACGGCAGCGTTCGATGTCATGCGTTTCATTCACTGTATAGACGAGCAGGCGCAAGCCGCACCGGTGCGCCGTCGCGACGACGTGCGCGGACAATTCCGCGAGCGACACGTTCAATGCGGTCGCGCCGATGGCCAGTGCCAATGCCTGCGCTTCGACACTGTTGTGATCGCTCAGTGCGGCGAGTTCGACCCCGTCGGGTTTCAGTCGCGCGAACTCCCGCAAAGGTTCCTCGAGAAACGATGACACGATGAGCTTGCCGCGCCAGGCGGGCCGCGCGCGCAATACGGCTCGCAGGACAGCGGTGAGTGCCGGTGCGATGTCCGCCTGTTTGATCTCGATATTGAGGCCGCAACGCGCGTCGATTCGATCGAGCACCTCGGGCAGCAAGGGAATGCGTTCTCCGTCCCCGGCATCGAGCTGCCGCAGTTCCGCGAGCGTCAGGTCGTACACGGAACCGATGCCGTTCGTGGTGCGTTCGAGTCGCTCGTCGTGCAGCACGATGAGCCCGCTGTCGACGCTGCGGACGTCGATCTCGACGCAGTCGACGCCGGCCGCAATCGCCGCGTCTATCGCACCGAGCGTGTTCTCGGGGTGCGTGCCGGCCGCACCACGGTGTCCGATGATCAGCATCGTGCGTGTTCAGCTCGCGGCCGCGAACCTGCGCGCGGCGACGAAGTCCGTTTTGCCGCTCGCGAGTACCGGGATGGCCTCCACGCCGCGGATATGCGCCGGGATCATCAGCGGGTTCATGCCGGCGGCACCGAGCTTCGCCCGCAGCGTGTCGGGATCGGGTCCACCGGGGTCGCTGGCCACGAGCAGGGTGACGGCTTCGCCTTTCTTCGCATCGGGCAGGGCGATCGCGACGCACGCGAGATCCGGCAATTCGAGCGCCGTACGCGCGGCTTCCTCGATCGCGCCGAGACTGACCATTTCGCCGCCGATCTTCGCGAAGCGCGAATAGCGATCGACGATAGTGAGATAGCCGTCTTCATCGATGTGTCCCTTGTCGCCGGTTTTGTACCAGCGCTTGCCATCGAGGACGACGACGGCGGCGTCCGTGCGCTCCCGGTCGTCGAGATAACCGAGCATGACCTGGCTGCCGCCGATCAGGATCAGCCCGTCTTCATTCGGCGGCAACGTCGCGAGCGTGTCCGGGTCGACGATGCGGAAGCTCGTGCCCGGCAACGGCATACCGACCGTTCCGGCTTTCGTACCGCGCTGCACCTTCCAGCTGCCGACATCGAGTTCGTCCGGAACGTTCACACTCGCTACCGGTGTCGTTTCCGTCGCGCCGTAACCTTCGAAAATATCCTTGTTGAACTTCAGTTTAAATGCATCGCGTACCGCCGGCGCAAGCTTTTCCGCGCCCGCGACGACGATCCTCAAGGAACTCAACATGAGCGGCAACACCCGGCTTGATTTCGTGTACAGACGAAAGAACGTGGACGTACCGAACAGGATCGTCGCCTTGTGGCGTGCGACCGCCTTGCCGATATTCGCGGCATCCGTCGGATCGGGGTGGGTGACGACGGGTATTCCCTCGACGAGCGGCATCAGTGTGCTTACGGTCAGGCCGAACGCATGAAACAGCGGCAGTGTCGCCATGACGACGTCGTCCGCTTCCGTATTCAGCACGTCAGAGACCTGGCGAATATTCGACATGATGTTCTTGTGCGACAACACGACACCCTTCGGCTCCCCTTCGCTGCCGCTCGAGAACAGGATCGCCGCCGGTTCGTTGATGTCGACCCGGCGGTGAAACAGCCTCAGCAACAGCGGGGTCGGCAGGATGCTGAACGCCGTGAGCGTCGCGAGTCGCCGCGGCGTCGACGGCGTTGCCATGACGTCTTCAAGGTAGATGAGCGAGGCCTCGTCGCCGAGCGCGGTGATATCGATCCCGCGTGCGGTGAGTTTGTCGACGAAGCGTCGCGACGTAATGATATGCGTGAGCCCGGCTTTGCGAATCGCGCTGCCGAGCGCGCCGATACTTGCCGTGTAGTTCAGGTTCACCACGGTTTTACCGCAATTGAGGATCGCGAGATTCGTCAGGGCCCCGGCGCTCGTCGTCGGCAGCAGCACGCCGACGTTCTGCCCGCGACACTGACGCTGCAAGAGCCGGGTCAGCAGCAGCGTCGCGGTCGCGAAACGGCGATAGGAAACCGGTTTGCCGGTGGTGTCCGTAATCGCGGTACGCGAACCGAGACGGCGGGCGGTCGTGAGCCACGCGGTGGCGACGTCGGGCAGGCTGTCGGTGTATTCCTCCCAGGCGGATATCGACAGCTCAAAGACTTTTTGCTTCAGTACGTCCGCCGTCGTTTGCATCGGCAAGGGCTCGCCGAACGCGACGACGATCTCACGCTTGCGAGGGCTCTTGCGCAGCGACTTGAGCCCCGTATTCGAACGCGAGAAACTGCTGCCCCACAAACCCCGCAGGTAGAACGGAATAATCACGCCGTGCGCTTCAGCGGCGGCCTTTTCGTAGCCATGCTTGAACTCCGATAACTGTCCGTGACGGCTGATCGTGCCTTCGGGAAACAGGCACACGACTTCGCCGCGATTGAGACAGGCAGTGACCTCGGTAAGCGCTTGTTGGTACTGTCCCGCGGAAATCGGAATGCAGCCAAAGAAATCGAGAAACCATTTCAGGTACCAGCGCTCGTAGATACTGCGTTCCATGATGAACCGCACCGGGCGCGGGCTTGCCATCTGAATGATGGCCCAATCGATCCAGCTGATGTGGTTGCCGAGCAGGAGCACGCCACCGGTCTGCGGGAAATTCTCGAACCCGACGATCGCGAGCCGGTATTTGCTCGAGAAGATTTCGTTGACGATAAAACGCACGAGCGACTGCGGAACCTTGTACAAGGTATAAACGGCGCCGCCGACGGCGGTGACGGCGAGGATCGCGAACAACACGTCGGTGCCGGCGCCGATCGAGGCAAGGCCCACGGTTACCGCGAGAAACGCGAGCATCGTCGTGTTCTGGATCAGGTTGTTGCCCGCGAGCACGCGGCCGCGTTGCGCTTCGTTTGCGTGATACTGGATCAACGCGTTCAGCGGCACGATAAACAGCCCGCCCAGAAAGCCGAGCGCGACGAAATTGAGCCCGAGCGCGAACGGCCCGCCGAGCAGCGGCATTGCGACGATGCATGCCGCGACCCCGACCGCGCCAACCGGAATCAGGCCCGTTTCGATATGATTCTTCGAGGCCCGGCTCGCCATCGACGAACCGAACACGATGCCGATGCCGGCGCAGGCCATGAGCCCCTGGATCACAACCGTGTTCGTGATCCCCATTTCCGCTTTCACGAAAGCAGGGAAGCTCGCGAGCACGACTTGCGCGATGGCCCAGAAGATCGACAAACCGACGATCGACAGCCAGATGATGTCCTGGCGCCAGATGAGCCGAAGATTGTCTCGGAGGTAGTTTCCGCGGGCGTACGCGCGCCAGTCGAACTGCAGCGCCGCGGTAACGGGTTTGAACACCGGCAGGCGGTAGGCGAGCGCGAGTTCGAGCAGCGAACCGGCAACGAGAAACCAGCCCAGCGGTGCGATATCGGTCAGGATCGTCGCTTCGTTCCATGTCGTCGTGCTGCTGAGGTAGTGTTCGAATCCGATCGAGAACGCAAACGTTCCGAGCAGGATTGCCAGCGTCGTGGCAACCTGGACGAAGCCGTTCGCTTCCGCGAGCTTCGCCGCGCCGACGAGGTCGCGGATGTAGCCGTATTTCGACGGTGAATAGATCGCGCTCTGCATCGCGAGCAGGAACGTCATCGCGAACGCGAGATGAAAATTGCCGTGGTAGTAGCTGTAGGTAATGATCAGCGTCAGTAACACGGCCAGCCACGCGCTGACCCGCATGACCCGGGCCTTCGCGAAGCGATCGGAGATATGGCCGGCGGGTGAGAACAACAGCACGAAGGGCAGCAGGATCAGCGCGTTGACTATGGCTGTCAGTACGATCTGGGTCTGCCCGTCGTAGGCTTTGAAGACCGCGTTCTGCACGATGATTTTATGCCCGAGGTCGACGAACGCGTTCAGGAAGACGACGGAGATGAAGGCGCCGAAGCCGCGGGTCCGGATTAATTCCAGCATGATGATGTCCTGCTCCGTAATGGGTCGGGTGTGGTCATTACGTCACTCGGTCGCGTATTGAGCAACTAATAGCTGTCTGGAATCGGAAAAGGCGCTCAAAAGTTTATTTATGTAATACTTTTGCCGATGTACGACCGTCCGGAAACCGCTGCGCCGCGCGCTGCACGCACGCGACGGCAGCTTGGCAAGGACAGATTTAATGGCACAAACCGTACTGTTGGTCGACACCCTGAAGCAGGCCCTGAAGGCCCACGGCCTCACTTATCGTGATGTCGCGCAAGCGCTGGGGCTGTCGGAAGCCAGCGTGAAGCGCTTGTTTGCCGGCAACAATTTGTCGCTGCACCGGCTCGACCGCATCTGCCAGCTCATGGGGATGGAAATTACGGACCTCGCCGCATCGCTGCGGGAGCGTCACCCGAAGACCGAAGCGCTCAGTCTCGCGCAAGAACAGGAAATCGCCGACGACGTCGTATTGCTGCTCGTCGCGATCAGCGTCCTGAACAAATTCACGTTCGCGGAGATCCTGGAACACTATGCGATTTCGAAAACCGAGCTAATCCGCAAACTCGCGCACCTCGATCGGTTGAAGATTATCGAACTGCTGCCGAACAACCGGATCAAATTGCTGATCTCGTCCCGCTTCAAGTGGCAGGACGATGGTCCGATCCAGCGCTTTTTTCAGGACAAGGTGGGGCGCGAATTTTTCGCCTCACGATTCGCGAAAGACACGGAGAAACTGATCTCGATTTCCGGTTTGCTGTCGGTTGCCGCGAACGAACAGTTCCAGCGCAAGATGGTGCGTCTCGCCGAGGAATTCGCGGATCTGCAGCGCGACGACGAACGCCTGCCGCTGGCGCAAAAACACGGCACGACGATGGTCCTCGCTATCCGGCAATGGGAATATGGCTTGTTCGAGGAATTGAAACGAGCGCGAAAAGACGATGAACGAAGCTGATGGCCGCGGTCGCGAAATGAACACCCGACGGGCGATAAATTTCGTGCGGCACGAAATGCGGCGGGATTTACTGACGCAAAGGACTATGAACTACTCCATTTGGGCGATTCCCACTCGATATCTCGCCCCTATTATGCGCAGGCTAGGGGGAAGCGTGGCCCGATGTGATTCGGTTATGGCGTTCAATCGTCGTGGCCTGAACCATGTCCCCGCTCCCGGTCGTACTACCCTGCGGCCGGTTGCGGTAGTCCAGTCCGTTTTCGATGCGTTCGGGTCAGTGCGAAGTAATTTCGCCCCGACCGGTTCGTCCCTAATACTGCCTGACATTAGCGCTCGGGTTTCCGAGCGCATTTTTTCCCCGCCCGCCGCTCACCCAAACCCCGCACGCGCACGTTTCCCCGTCGCATCCGCGCGCATGCAAGATCGCCTCGTGCCGCGCGGGGTCCGGTCATGAAATGGGTGTTCGGCTACGGCTCGATCATATGGCGGCCTTCGTTTCCCTATATCGAGGTGCGTCCGGCACTGATCCGCGGCTGGCGACGCCGCTTCTGGCAGGGTTCCCCCGATCATCGCGGTACCCCGGAGCGCCCCGGCCGGGTCGTAACCCTTGTTGCCGACCCGCGCGCGGTCTGTCACGGGCTTGCGTTCGATACCGGTGATCACGATACACCGGAGATCATCGAGTCGCTCGACGTGCGGGAAAGTGGCGGCTACGTCCGCCTTACCGTCGATGTTGAATTCGCCGATGGCACGCGCACTGCGGCGATGACCTATGTCGCGCCTCCCGACAACCGCAATTTTCTCGGCCCCGCGGCGCTTGATGATGTCGTGCGACAGGTGGCGGCGAGCGCCGGTGCGAGCGGGCACAATACGGAATACGTGCTGAAACTTGCACAAGCCTTACGTGAGCTCGAAATCGTCGACGACGAAGTACACCTGCTCGAATCACGTTTACGCACCTACGTCGATCCGTGAACCGACGTGATCCGTATTTGTTCGTTACAGACCCGTGCGTAGCAGCAGAATCCTTGCGTTAGTCGTCGCCGCGGGGCTCGTAGTCGCCGTCGCGTTCGCATTCCTGAGCGCACTCGATGTCGATCAATATCGTGACGATCTCGCGGTATTCGTCGAGGCCCGGACCGGTCGCAGTTTTTCCGTCGACGGCGATATCCGCTTCAGCCTCGCGCTCGTGCCGACCGTATCGCTGGAACGCGTGCGGCTGGGAAATCCCGCCTGGGCGCAACCCGGCGATCTGATCAGCATTGAGCGGGTCGAAGCGAAACTCGCGCCGGGCGGCCTGCTGCACGCGCAACTGAAAGTCAGCGAACTGCATCTGCACGGGGTCGTCGTGAACCTGGAAACACGGCGCGACGGTCGCGGCAACTGGCTGTTCGAACCACAAGCCGTGACGGCGCCTTCGGCTCGATACTGGCAACCCGACTACGATCTCGAGTCCGTGCAATTATCGCGCATGATCGTGCGCCTGCAGCCGGACGCAGGCGCGCCACGGCGACTCGACATTCGCTCACTCGAGCTCACGCCGCAGGGGCCCGACGGGATGCTGGGCATCGATCTCGGCGCTACGTTCAACGGGTTCGACGTGCACGCGCAAGGCAGTATGTCGCGCCTGCAGCAGCTCCTCGGCGATGAGCCGTCAGTGCTCACGCTCGAAGGTCGTTTCGGCGCGCTCGAGTTTGCCGTGACGGGACGCACCGCAATGCCGTCGCGTGCGGCCGTCGAGACGCTGGAGTTCAGCGTCACCGCGCCGGACCTCGCCGCCCTCGGCGCGCCATTCGAATTCGACTTCGCGGGCGACAAACCTGTTGCAATAACGGGGTCGCTGGGCCGCGAAGGCAAGCGCTACCGGCTCGAACCGCTCGACATTCGGATTGGGAGCAGCGAATTGCGGGCCGAACTCGTGGTCGATACAGCAACACCACGCGTGCGGATCGCCGGCGAAATAGCCGCACCGCACCTCGATATGGCCGATTTTGCGGCCGCCGGCGAGCGTGCGCCGGACAATGAACGCGTGTTTCCGGATACGCAGCTGCCGTTCGAGCTCGTGCCGCGAGTGGACGCCGATCTCCGCTTCACGAGCGCAACGCTGATCACGCGAGCACTCGTATTCAATAATCTCGCGTCGCGGATCGAACTCGCTGACGGGAACGCCGTGGTCGGACCCGCGCAAGCAACTGTCGGCGATGGTGAGTTCCTGGCGCGGGTGGAGATCCACGCCGACCGCGAGACACCGGAAGTTGCCGCCGAGCTGTCGCTCAGCGGCGTGCGCCTCGATCAATTGACGCAACCGGCGGTGCAAGGATCGATCGACGGCGGCGCGCTGGACGTGAACGTGAACCTGGCGGGTCGCGGGCGCTCCGTACGCGAAATCATGGCACATGCGAACGGCACGATTGCCGTCGACATCGGTGCGGCAAGGATCGATAACACGATGGTCAATCTTGCCGAGGCCGATTTGTTGTTGTCGTTTCTCACCCGGCTGAATCCGTTCGCTACGCGCGACCCGGTAACCACAATCGAATGCGTCGCGGTGCGGTTTCCCGTCACGGACGGGATCGCGGAGAACGCTGCCGGTATCGGGATCCTCACGCGCAGCCTGAGTATTCTTGGCGGGGGCTCGCTGAATTTCGCGAGCGAGCGGATCGATCTCGGCGCGCGACCGAAACCGCGTGAAGGTGTTGGCCTCAGTGTTTCGGGCCTCGTCGATTTCCTGCGTCTCGGAGGCACGCTGAAGCATCCGCAAGCGGTCACGGATACGCGCGGAGTCGCAACGGCGGGAATCAAAGTCGGCGCAGCCGTCGCCACCGCCGGTCTGTCCGTGGTTGCCGAAGGCCTGTTCGACCGCGCGAGCGCGGACTCGGGTGTGTGCGGGGTCGTGCGCGATTCCCTGCGCCCGCGCGCGGCGAAACGCACTGGCGAATCGGTGATTGATGCGACGGCATCGAAAGCGAAGTCCGCCGTGCAGGGCGCCGGCGAGGCCATCAGGAATGTTTTCGACGGGCTGTTCGGCAACTGAAGGCGGGCTCCGGGCGATACAACACCGGCCTGCGTGAACCCGGTTCTGGTCCGCGCAAAGCGATCGAAGGGACCGGGATGACGTGTCGACAGCGGTTCCAATCGCGAAGCCTCGGTGTCGCGCAATTGCGCACCCGTGTTGGAACCGGCAGCGGACGAACGGCCGGCCCATCGTCCGAAAACGCTACACTGTGGACTGCTGATGTTGTTAGAAGCGGTCGCAAAAATAGAGGGTGTCGCGTTGCACCCAGAAATCGGTGATGACAAGGCGCCGTGCGCAGGGAATGGTGGTTCCATTTCCAAGTACGGTAACGCCGTCAGCGCCGATTTCAGGGTGCAACCCTTCGGGCCGGGGCCATTTTTGCGCACTCCGGCGTTACTCATCGCTCATTTAGCCCGGCTAAACTACGCTCTTCGTGCCCTGGATTGCGCAACAATGACTCCCGGCGAGACACCCTCTATTTTTGCGATCGCTTCTACTCGCTGACGATGTTCGAACGTTATATCGGGATCGATTATTCCGGCGCGAAGGCGCCCGTTTCACGGCTTAAGACCCTGCAGGTATACGCGGCAACGCCCGCCGATGCACCGCGACATATAGCCGTGCCGAGCGCGGCGGCGCACAACTGGTGCCGCAAGGATCTCGCGGCATGGTGTATCCGCGAGCTAATGAGCGACGCGCGCTGCATCATGGGGATCGACCACGGGTTTTCCTTTCCCTTGTCGTATATGCAACGCCACGCGATAAAAACCTGGCCGCAGTTTCTCGATCACTTCGCGGCATTGTGGCCAACCGACCGCGACCACATGTATGTCGATTTCGTGCGCGAAAACGATCCGCCGAACGGGACCGCGAACGAGTATCGCGTGTGCGAAAAATGGACGTCTTCGGCGAAAAGCGTGTTCCAGTTCGATATGCAGGGTTCCGTCGCGAAGTCGACGCACGCGGGACTCGTCTGGCTGCGGCGCATGCGCCGGCATCCGGGTTTGCTCGAACGTGTGCACTTCTGGCCGTTCGACGGTTTCGATATTCCCGAGGATAAATCCGTCGTCGTCGAAGCGTATCCGTCGCTTGTGCGCCGGCGTTACCCGTCTGAGGATCGCAGCGCCGACGAGCAGGATGCCTATGCCGTGGCGATGTGGCTCAAGCAGATGGATGTTCGCGGGGTTCTGCGCCAATACCTGAATCCGCCGCTCACCCTGCCCGAACGTCGTGCCGCCGAACTCGAGGGCTGGATCATCGGCGTGTACTGAATGCGCGCTCGACGCTTGTCGCAAGAAGGCGACATTTATCCCTTCCAGGTCAGATAGTTAAGCCAGAGCCCGGCGCTTGCCGGCGGTTCCGGATGCGGGCAATTGCGAACCCGTCCGGCATTTTTCGGCGCCGCACTGTGATCCGGTTCAGATTTTCATCGACCGGCCGCTAAATTCTCTCGAGTTGGCCCGGTTATTGATGATCGTTCCTCGCCCACAGCCCAGGGCGCATCGCAGAACAATGTCAGGAAACAAGGCGTGAGTACCGAGATAATAACGAACAATTTTCTTGCTGCGCAGACGCAGTTTCGCACCGAACCGGAGTTGATGTTCGGCAGTATCGCTGCCGGCGTTATCGCCGCCACCGTATGGACCGTCAGCAACAGTCCCTATGTACTCGCCTGGGTTGTCGTCGCTCAGACGATCTACGGCGTTCGTCTGTGGCTCGCGCGCCGTGCGCACGCCGGCCACGACGCCGAAACGGAAACCGAACGCGGATTGCACGCCGGACTGATCGCTACGGGCCTGCTGTGGGGCAGCGCGTCGGTCGGTTGCCTCATGACCGAGGGCACGACCTGGGTCACCGGGGTCGTGATCGCCACGACGACCGCGCTGTCGATACTCGTGCTCGGCTGCTACAACGGCCGGCGCTCGCTCGTGATTCCGTTCGTCGCCGCGGCGATCGCGCCGGTCGCCGCGATCGGTTTGTTCAAGCTGGAGAAAGTAACGATCGCCGTTGCGGTCGTCAGTCTGTTGTTCATGGCGGTGATTTCGATCGTCGCGAAGTACATCGAACTGCTTGCGACATCCCTGCAGGAGACGAAATCGGAACGCGACAAGTATCTCGGCATCGCGGAGCGCTCCGAGCAGGAGCTGAAACGCCTGCAGGTCGGATACAAAACGAGCAACGAAAAGCGCCTGCAACTCGAACATGAGTTGAACGAGGCGAGTTCGAACCTCGTCATCACCGAAGGGAAAGCCGAGGCGCTTGCGACGGCGCTGCAGCGGGTGACGCCTTACGACACGGAAACCGGCCTGCTCAACGCGAAGAAATACCAGAACGTCGTCGATCGCGAATGGGCGCGGATGCTGCGTCAGGAACTGCCGATCACGGTGATCCATGCGACGATCGATAATTTCGACGACTACCGGGAAACCTACGGCAAGATCGCCTACGAAGCCGCGCTGCGGCGGATCGCCGAGTTGATGCGCAGAACCGGCACCCGTCCCGGCGATGTCGTGGCCCGGCTCGATACGAACAAGTTCGCGTTGCTGTTGCCGGAAGCGGATCATAAAAACGGTGAAACGCTTGCCGATGTACTGCGTCAGCAGATCAGGCGGCTGAACATGCCGAACACGAATTCGACCCTGCACGGGACCGTGACCGCGAGCTTCGGGGTCGCAACGGTAATTCCGACGAGTGATCTGACGACGGATGATTTCTCCGGTCGCGCCGACGATGCGCTGTACGAGGCGCAGTTCCAGGGCGGCGACAAGGTCGTCCGCTTCCGTACGATGAACAGCATCAAGCTTGAACACTGGGATCGCGCGATCGAAGGCGATCTCACCGCCGACGGACTCGTGCGCAAACTCGCCGTCCTCGGTTACGATTCGCAACAGAAGACGCTGAGCCCGGGTGAGCGGCTTGCGGATACGAAAATCCAGATCGACACGATCGATGCCGTCGTGCAGGGCAAACTGAAAGTGTCGCTCGAAGGTGAGTCGCGGGTATTGAGCCCCGGCGACTGCCTGTTCATCCCGAAGGGGCACGTGACGAGTATCGAGGTGGTCGGCGACAAGCCGGTTATTTGTCTTGAGGGTACGCGCGGCTGAAACAACCGGCTGCGCCGCGCACCGGATCGACGATAATGTTGCGATGCCCGAACTTCCGGACATCGAACATTACCTGCATGCGCTGCGCCAGCGCATCACGGGCCAGCCGCTCGACCGGGTCACGCTGAATAACCCGTTTCTGTTGCGCACCGCGCTCCCGCCCGTTGACGACGTCATCGGGCGCGACGTCATCGCGCTGCGCCGGATTGGCAAACGGATCGCGATCGGTCTCGACGGCGATTACTGGCTCGTCGTTCACCTGATGATCGCCGGCCGGCTTGCCTGGCTCGAACCGAACGCGAAACGACCCGGGCGCCGGGCGCTCGCGCTGTTCGATTTCCCCACGGGTACGCTCGTTCTCACCGAGGCCGGTTCGAAGCGGCGCGCATCGCTGCACATCGTGTGCGGCGCCGCCGACCTCGACGCACTCGACCCTCACGGCCTCGAGCCGCTCGCCGCGAGCGAGGCGGAATTCGCCGCACGGCTGACCCTGCGCAACCACACGCTGAAACGCGCATTGACCGATCCCGGCCTGTTCAGCGGGATCGGCAATGCGTATTCCGACGAGATCCTCCACCACGCGAAACTGTCGCCGATTGCGCAGACGCAAAAGCTCGAAGCGGCGGAAATCGCGCGGCTGTATGCCGCGGTGCAGGGTGTCCTGACGGACTGGATGGAGCGCTTGTTCGAGGCATCGGGCGATGCGTTCCCGAAGCATGTGACGGCGTTTCGTCCCGGGATGCGCGTCCACGGCCGCTTCGGCGAGGCGTGTCCCGAGTGCGGCACGCAGATCCAGCGGATCCGCTATGTCCACAATGAGCTGAATTATTGTCCGCGCTGCCAGACCGGCGGCCGCGTGCTCGCCGATCGATCGCTGTCGCGGCTGCTGAAACGGGACTGGCCACGGACGATCGAGGAACTCGAAGCCGCGAAAGGCAGCGGCTGAGCGGGGCGGGAGTACCCCCGCGGCCGGTTTGAAAGCAAGGTCCGGAGTGCGAAGATAAGGCGGTGCGACTACCTTGAGCGTCACGCACAGTCCGTACAGGGGAAACCGTCATGAGCAGCGCCGCCCACCGTGAAATCGCAGACCCCGCCGCCGATCCGCGCTGGCAGGCGGTGATCGACCGCAACCCCGAGGCCGACGGGCAATTTTACTACTCCGTCGCGACGACCGGTGTTTACTGCCGCCCGTCGTGCGGCTCGCGACGCGCGAACCCGAAGAACGTCGCGTTCCATGCGACCGCCGCCGCCGCCGAGCAGGCGGGCTTCCGCGCGTGCAAACGCTGCAAGCCGAACGAGGCATCACTTGCCGAACGCAACGCCGCGCTGATTACCGCCGCCTGCCGACTGATCGAAACGGCCGCGTCGCCACCGACGCTGGATGAGCTGGCCGCGCGTTTCAACACGAGTCCGTACCATTTCCATCGCGTGTTCAAGTCGATTACCGGTCTCACCCCGCGGCAGTACGCGAGCGCGAACCGCGAACGCCGCGTGCGCGAATGCCTGAGCGAGGCATCGTCCGTCACCGATGCCATCTATGACGCGGGCTACAACTCGAACAGCCGCTTTTACGCCAACGCCGATCAGGTTCTCGGCATGACCCCGACGGAGTTTCGCGCCGGCGGCAACAACGCCGCGATCCGTTTCGCGGTTGGCGAGTGTTCGCTCGGCTCGATCCTCGTCGCGTGCAGCGAGCGCGGCGTCTGCGCGATCCTGATCGGCGACGACCCGGATGCACTTGCGCGCGACCTGCAGGACCAGTTCCCGCACGCCGCGCTACTCGGCGGTGACGAACAATTCGAGGCGCTCGTCGCGCGGGTCGTCGGCTTCGTCGATGCGCCGTCGATTGGCCTCGATTTGCCGCTCGATGTTCGCGGCACGGCGTTCCAGCGGCGTGTCTGGGAAGCCCTGCGTGGCATTCCGTGCGGGGAAACCGCGAGCTACAGTGAAATCGCCGCGCGCATCGGCGCACCGAAGTCCGCGCGCGCCGTGGCCCGGGCGTGTGCCGCGAACGTGCTCGCCGTTGCGATCCCGTGCCACCGGGTCGTGCGCAGCGACGGCGCCTTGTCGGGTTATCGCTGGGGCGTGGAACGCAAGCGTGTGCTGCTGGAGCAGGAATCGGGTCGTTGAGCGCACGTGCGAATCCCGGCCCTGTACCGATCGGGAAGCGCATCGACGCGCTCGCCTGGGACGGTCACGCCGACGCGCTCGATCGCGATGGCAACACGATTATCCGCGGCTTGCTCGATGCCGGTGAATGCGCGGCACTCGCGGCGTGCTATCCCGACGATACGGCGTTTCGTAAAACCGTCGTCATGGCACGACACAATTTCGGCCGTGGTGAATACCGCTATTTCAGTTATCCCCTGCCCGCAATCATCGCGGGCCTGCGCGAGGCCCTGTACCGTCACCTCGCGCCGATTGCGAACCGCTGGCAGGCGGCGCTCCGCGAGGCACGTCGCTACCCCGCAACGTACCCGGAGTTCGCGGCACACTGCCATGCCGCCGGACAAACCCGGCCGACCCCGCTGCTGCTGCGCTATACGTCCGGTGACTACAATTGCCTGCATCAGGATTTGTATGGCGATTTCGTCTTCCCGCTGCAGGTGGCAATACTGCTGAGTCGTCCCGGGAGCGATTTCACCGGCGGTGAATTCGTGTTGACGGAACAACGCCCGCGCATGCAGTCACGTGCCGAGGTGGTCGATCTGAACCGGGGTGACGCCGTGATCTTTCCGGTACACGTGCGGCCGTGTGTCGGGACGCGCGGATACTACCGGGTGAATATGCGCCACGGGGTGAGCCGGATCCGCAGTGGTAACCGGCTTACCGCCGGGATCATTTTTCACGACGCGGCCTGATCCCGCGCCGGGGTTCGCTGCGGCACCGTTTGTCACCACGCACGCAGCGAACCCGTCGTTTCCCCATCAATGAACGAGGCCAGGCCGGAGTGTCGCCCGGCCTCGGGACATCGTCCGCATTTACGCGGCCGCCCGGTACGTAGCCTGCTGCGCGCACTGCGTGCGCCAGCGACGGGTTAACGGACTCGCGGGCTTGTGCACGGCGCGTTCATACAGCAGGTTTGTCGCGAGCCCCGTGCGGCCGCTGCGCAGCGCCGCGACGAGCAGGGTTTGCGTGAGAATGTCGCGTTGCGCGTTGCTGCCGCCGAAACGGTGTGCACGCGCGCGCAGCGGACTCAGGATTTCGATCACCTCGTCATAACGTTGCTCCGCGAACGCTATGATCGCGCCGCAGGCCGGGATGCCGACTTCCGCCGCCATGGCCCGGGTCGCCGGCGGATTTGTCTTCGCCGCATCGCCGAGCGCCGCGAGTACGGCGCGCGCGGCGTCGAGACGACCCGCCCCGGCGAGCGCGACGACGGCGTGGAAGTCATTGAACGCGTAGTAACCGTTCTCCACCCCGGTCTTCATTGCCCAGCGGTTCGCAACCGCCATCCAGCGCCCGGCCACGTCGACATCCTGCAGGTGCAGGCGCCACAGCAGCGCCGTTGCATCGAGCAGTTCCATCGAGCTATCGGAATCGGGATTGAACACGCGTTCGTCGAACAAGGCCAGTGCACCGGCGAAATCTTCGCGTTCGAGATAGAACAGCCCGAGGTGCCACCAGTTGTGAAACGCAAAGCCGTTATCGGGCGACCAGTCCGGCGCCGTGGCTTCGAGAAACTCACGGCCTTCGTCGTAGCGGTTCTGCATTTCCATCACATGGGTGAGCGCGTGTACGCTCCAGGCATCGCGCCGTTCGATCGCGAGCGCGGTGCGCGCCGCGGCTTCCGCGCGTTCGAACTCATTGCATTCCTCGAGACCGAAAGCGTGCAGGCCGAGCATGTAGGAATATCCGGGTACGGCAACATCCCAGTGACCGAGCACGCGCGCCGTGCGATCGCGCAGGTTCACTGCGTCGCCGAGATAGAAGTCGATCAGGTGGGCGCACTGGAGGGCGAGCGCGTCGCGCGGATGGTCCACGAGTAGCCGATCCCAGCCGGCCACTGCTTCGTGCCAGCGTCCCTGCGCCAGATCGCGCGTGGCCGCGAGCAAGGCGCGCTCGCGGTCGTTCGCCTTCGGCGCCAGTGCGCTTGCCGTCGCGAGACTTTCCTGGACCGCGGGCAGATACTGTCGCTCGCTCAGCATGAGCATCGCGCTCGCGTTGAAAATGTGTCCGAGGATAAAATCCGGATCGTCGTGCAGCGCGCACGCGAGCGTTGCCGTCGGATCGCCGAAGTAGCTCTGGAATTGCCACAGGGCTTTCTCAAAGGCATCGAGCGAGGATTGCGTGCGGGTCGACACGGGCACGCCGCGTGCGTCGGTCTCGTTTGATCGGGTCGAATTCATGGTCGTCTCCTTCAAGGGAGCGCCGCGGTGACTTGTCCGGACGCTCGGGGTTAGCAAGCGGCGTACTCTAGAGCTGGCGTCGGCGCAAAGCAGTGGACCGCGGGTGCGGAAATGCGCATTATTTCTGCGGCCAGGGATTTCAATGGCTTGGCGCAAAATCGTACGGCAGGGGATGGGTTTGTCGGCGACGCTGACGACAATACTGTACCGACGGTGCAGTTAACGGGCGGATAATGGCTACACGATCGAACAGTTCACGCGAGCGGATCCTGGCTTCGGCCGAGCAGATCATCCTGCGCAAGGGCTACTCCTCGACCTCGATCGAGGAGATCATCGACAGTGCCGCGATCACGAAAGGCGGCTTTTTCTACCATTTCGACAGCAAGATCGATCTCGCCGAAGCATTGATCGACCGCTACCTCGTGGCGGATGCGGAAATATTCAAAGACCTGCTCGCGCGTGCCGACGAACTCAGCGAGGATCCGCTGCATCAGACCCTGATCTTTCTGAAACTGCTGGCCGAAAAAATGGTGCGCATGGAAGAGACGCACCCGGGCTGCCTCGTCGCAAGTTTCACATACGAAAGCCAGCATTTCCACGAGTCGCTGCGCGAGCGAATGTGCGAAGGACTGCTCAAATGGCGGCAGATGGCGCTCGACCGGCTCGCGATGATCGACGAGCATTACGAGATGAGCGGGGAGGTCAGCGCCGTTACGGTCGCCGACATGTTCAGTTCGGTTATCGAGGGCGGGATCATTCTCGCGCGCAATTTCAACGACAACGAACTGCTCGCGCAGCAGATCCTCGCCTACCGTTCGTTTCTCAAGATGATTTACGGGGTTCGCTGATTCGCGCACTCGCGTTTCGCGGTTCGCCGGTGACACGAACTGATCCGCAACGCGGCCCGGATCGTAGCGTTCATGAGCGCCTGTTTATTACGCCCGGAGAGCACCGTGCCGGAAGGACATACCGTGCATCGAATCGCACGCGATCATACCGCCTGGCTCGCCGGCGGCCGCGTGGGCGTGACCTCGCCGCAGGGACGTTTTGCCGCCGCGGCGCGGCAACTCGACGGGCGCGCGCTGACTCATGTCGATGCGCACGGCAAGCACCTGTTCTACGGGTTCGACGATGAATCGATCATTCATATCCATCTCGGTTTGTTCGGGCGTTTCCGGGTTCATCGCAATACCGCGCCGGCGCCGCGCGATGCGGTACGACTGCGCCTCGCCGGCGCGGAGCGCACGATCGACCTGAGTGGTCCGACGGTCTGCGAGCTGACCGTGCGTGCGGCCCTCGCGCCATTGTTCGCGCGGCTCGGCCCCGATCCATTGCGCGCAGATGCCAATCCCGAACGCGCGTGGGCAAAGATTTCCCGCAGCCGCGCGCCGATCGGTGCCTTGCTGCTGAACCAGGCCGTGATTGCCGGCCTCGGCAATATCTACCGCGCGGAAATCCTGCATATTCTCGCGATCCACCCGAACCGACCGGGTCATGCGGTGACGCGCGCGGAGTTCGACGCGATCTGGTCACTCGCGGTGCAATTACTGGAAGTCGGCGTCAAGTACAACCGTATCATCACGGCCGACCCGCGGGCGCTCGGCAAGCCCTACAGTCGTTTCAATCGCGACGAGCGATTGCTGATCTACCAGCGTCCCGAGTGTCCGCGCTGCGGTGCCGATGTGTACGACTGGGAAGTGGGCAGCCGCACCGTGTATGCGTGCGATGCGTGCCAGGTCTAGCGACGGGGCAGGGCGTCGTGGTTCATCGCCAACAGCACCTGCCGGTAAAGCAGTGCCCGGTCTGCGAGCGTCCGTTTACGTGGCGCCGCAAGTGGGCGCGCGACTGGGAGCGGGTCGTCTACTGCAGTGAACGTTGCCGGCGCGGGGCGCGGATCATCAACCGAAACCGACGCTAGCAGTCTGTCGGACTTAGGACAATCTACTGCGCTGATGGGAGAGCGGCGCAAATCCGCCCGATTTTTCGTCACGTAGAACCACTATGCTCCGCAAAATCGGACGAACTTGCACTCGCTCTCCCACCATGCTCGCTACGACTGCCTAAGTCCGACAGACTGCTAGAAGCGGTCGCAAAAATAGAGGGTGTCGCGTTGCACCCAGAAATCGGTGATGACAAGGCGCCGTGCGCAGGGAATGGTGGTTCCATTTCCAGGTACGGTAACGCGGTCAGCGCCGATTTCAGGGTGTAACCCTTCGGGCCGGGGCCATTTTTGCGCACTCCGGCGTTACTCATCGCTCATTTAGCCCGGCTAAACTACGCTCTTCGTGCCTTGGATTGCGCAAAAATGACTCCCGGCGCGACACCCTCTATTTTTGAGACCGCTTCTACTTTCCGGACGTGCGCTTTTTCGTCGTCGCATCTGTCCCGGTGACCCCGTCGACGACGAGATCGAATACATTCCTGTCCACCGCTTCCTCAGCCGCCTGCACGTCTCCGTCCGCTGGCTTCGTCGCCGCTTCGCGCGCGGCGCGGCGAGCGTCGTCTGCGTCTTTCAGGTTTTGCACATCGAACACCCGGTTTCCGTACAGGCCGGTATCGAAGCGGTCGCGCGCGATGTCCGCGATCAGCATCGCATCGATCTTTTTCTTGCGATCGGCGTAGCCGTAAACGAGTGCAAGATCACACAGCGTATTGATCACCCGCGGAATGCCGCCGCTGTTCCAGTAGATTAAACGCAGCGCATTTTTGTGGAACAGTTTCGGGTCGCCGCCCGCCACCGTGAGCCGATGGCGCACGTACGCTGCCGTTTCCTTTTCGTCGAGCGGTTCGAGTTTCGCGATGACGCTGATCCGCTGCGCAAGCTGGCGCAGGTCGTGGCGCTTCAGCAGTTCATGCAGTTCCGGCTGACCGACGAGCAACAGCTGCAGCAACATATGCTCATCGGCGTTGATGTTCGTCAGCAGGCGGATTTCCTCGAGCGTTTCAGCCGCGAGATTCTGCGCTTCGTCGACGATGAGCAGCGTGCGGCGCCCTTGCCGGTACTGTTCGATCAGAAACTCGACGAAATCCTGGTGCAGTTCAACCTTGCCCTTGTCCTTGAACGGGATCCCGAACGCGGCGGCGACCGTTTGCATCAGATTGTCGAAGTCGTAATGGGTGTTCGAAATCAGCCCGACCGTGTGGCTGTCGCCAAGCTGGTTCAACAGGTTGCGCACGAGCGTCGTTTTGCCCGACCCGACCTCGCCGGTGACGACGGACAGTACGAGGTCGTTCGTTACCGCGTATTCGAGGATCGACATCGCGACCTCGTGCCGCGGACTCAGGTAAAGGTATGCCGGATCGGGCAGCAGACTGAACGGTTTCGCGGCAAGTCCGTAGAATTGCTCGTACATGGGCAAAATCCTTTTATTATCTGTTTGAACCGGTAGCGGCGTCGGGCAGGCATCCCCGCAGCAACTTTATGCCCGGTTCGTTTTTTATCCTACGCCGATTCACCTGGTGATTCAGCTATTCCGGCCCGCGAGCTGCGGGTTTCCGCGAATTCGCCTGGATTCGCGGCTGAATGTGGCAAATTGTTACGCGCGACCGGTATAAACCGGGGTGTCGCGTTGCGCGCGTGATGGACACGAGCGCAGGTTGATCGCCGCGTGCGCCGTGCAGCCGGCGCGAGCGCACGGATTGCGCCACATGGCGATTAAAATCTGTCGCGACCGTCACCCGCCACGGCTTGCTGTCGGCGGCTGACGCACGGCGATATAATCGACCGCCCGGCAGCAGCGACGGAACGTTGCGCGTTGCCCGCAAAGCTTCATACTCTTACGGCGATCTGTATACCCGTGCCGGATTTCGATGCCAGGTTCATTGCCGGATTCCTCTTCCGGTTCGTGTGCGCCGCCCTGTTTATCTATCCCTGCATGGTGTTGTTGTTCAATACGACGCCGATGGAGATTCGTTTCGACGAATGGCCGACCCGGGCGTTGCTCGCGTTCAGTTGCGCGCTGTTCGTGGCAATCGTAACGCGTCGTCCCCGCGCCACGTCGTGGCTTCCGGCGCGTCGCATCGTCGTCAGCTGGATCGCGGTGTTCCTCGTCGTGCTGCCGTTCGCGCTGCTGAAACTCGTCATGGGTGACAATCAGATCGGGTCGATCCTGATCTTTCTGCGCGGCGACAACCTCGGTGAAGTCGTTTCCGTCGGGCGCGGCAGTTACGGTTTCCTGTTGCTGAGGGCCGCGGCCCTGTTCGGCGCTTTCGCCGCTTTGCTCGTCTTTCTCGTCAGACGTTATGCCGGCATGGAGTGGATAGTGCACGTGCTGTGCGTCGTGCTCGTCGCGCTGCATCCGCTCACCGGTTACTTTATCGGCCTCGTCGTACCGAACCGGCTGCACGCGGAATTCGATCCGGGCGAGTATCTGCTGCGGCCGGGTGAACTCGAGGCACCCGCGCAGGCGAAGAACCTTATTGTTGTTTATCTCGAAAGTCTCGAAGCGACGTTCGCGAACCTGCCGGAAACCGCGGACGGATTCATACCTTTGCGCGGGCTTCGCGAGCGCAGTTTCTCGGCCAGCAACATTCACCAGGTAGAGGGTACGCAACACACGATCGCCGGGATCGTCGCAAGCCAGTGCGGCGTGCCGCTCGTGCCTTACGGACTGAATGATATCGGCTTTGATCACCGCACGAGGAACTCGCTGCGTTCGTTCATGCCGTCGATCGTGTGTCTTGGCGACGTGTTGTCAGGGCACGGTTACACCGTGTCGTATATGAACGGAGCTTCGCTCGAGCGTTATTCGAAACGCGGATTCCTGACCAGCCACGGTTACGAACGCCTGTTCGGACTCGAATCCGTCGATCCCGCAACGCTCAGCGGGCGCGACAATGTATTCGGCATGGGCGATGGTCTGCTGTTCGAACACGTCGCGACCGAACTCGATGCGCTGCGACGGGCGGGGAAGCCGTTTTTGCTCAGCGTGCTGACGGTCGGTACGCACGGACCCGGCGGCTTTCTCGATCGGGACTGTCCGCGCGAGGATCCCGCAACGAACACGCTCGCAACGGCGATCCGCTGCACCGGCCGTGCGCTCGAACATTTGCTCGATCTCGTGGACCGCAGTGGCCTCGGCGAGAGCACGCTCGTTGCGGTAATGAGTGATCATCTCGTCGCGAACCAGCAATTGATCCGGGCGCCGTCGCTCGGTCGCGCACTCGCCGGCGCGCGCCGTGGCCGCCGCAATCTGTTCTTCATCAACGGGATCGAGCGCGATGTCGTTACAAAAGATGCGGCGCCGATCGACATCTACCCGACGCTGCTCGAAGCGCTCGGCTACCGGCTCGCGGATCGCCGCGCGAACCTTGGGGTCTCGTTGCTCAGTGAGGAACCGACGCTCGTCGAGGTTTACGGTGAGCGCGACGTGAACACATTGTTTCGTCACAACGCCCGGCTTGCCCGCGTGTTATGGCGGGATTGACCCGGGACCGCGTCCGGCGGACGTGTGAACTACACCGTCGCGTCGGCGACGGCCGGCAGCATCGCCAGTAACGTATCCGTGTCGTGCACGTCACCCATGCCCATGAGAAACGCCGCGAGCGTTGCGTCGTGCTCCTCCTGGGTACGTCCGGCGTTCCCGTCGGACACCATTACCGTTTTGAATGACAGCATGGCGGCTTCGCGTGCCGTCGTTTCGCAGCACATGTTCGTGACCGTGCCGGTGACGAGCAGCGTGTCGATGCCGCGCCCGCGCAACAGGGTCTCGAGTTTGCCGCCACTGCCGACAAAAGCACCGAAACGGTTCTTGCTCACGATCGGATCGTCGGGGTGTACGTCGAGCGGATCGTAGATCGCGTGGCTGTCACAGCCCTCGATCAGGGCGCCGCGAAACCGCTCCGCGGCGCGTTCGTCCATGACGTGATCGAAAAATGTCGGCCAGTAATCCTCCGGCCGCGGGCCGTAAGTGGAAATGATCCAGATGACGCTGCCGCCAGCGGCGCGCAGGGCCGCGGCGAGACGGTTGATGTTCGGCACGATCCCGCGCGCGGTCGGCGTCTCGATAGCCGCGCCTTCGGCGACGAAGGCGCGCTGCATGTCGACGACGACGAGCGCGGTTTTCGCCGCTTCGAGCGTTTCATAAATGTGTAACCGGCCGCGCCGGCGCATGATGAAGTCGATCGTTGCCTGCGGGTAGGTCGTCGGCTGCATCATGCGCGCTGCCCCGCTCGCGTTACCGGCGGTGACGGGAGCACGGCGCTCAGGCTTTCCCGCTTTCCCGGATCTTGCGCCAGATATTGTGTGGCCGCATCGGCAGCTCGGTAATTTCGATACCGAACGGCAACAGCGCGTCGCACACCGCATTCGTCAGCGCACCCGGAATGGAGCTCGGCCGACCCTCGCCGATCCCGCGGGTGCCGAGCGGCGTGTGCGGGCATGGCGTGGGTGCGTAGGTGACCTCGAAATCCGGCACGTCGGCCGCCGTAGCGATCTTGTAGTGCTCGAAATCCGCGGACATCTGCTGCCCCTGTTCGTCGTAGATGTACTCTTCGAATACCGTGTTCGACAGGCCCTGCACGATCGCGCCGTGCATCTGACCGTCGACGATATTCGGATTGATCACGTTACCGACGTCTTCGGAAGTTACCCAGCGTTTGATGTGGAACGCACCGGTCTCGGCGTTCACTTCAACGATGCAGCAGTCCGCGTTGAAACAGATCATCGGCTTGTCCGCTTCGAAGAATGCCGTCGTTTCGAGCCCGCCGACATCACCCTCGGGCAGATTGATCGGCCACATGATGATCCGCTCCACGGCGTCCCTGAAGCCCTTGCGCTTCGTCGGATCGCCCTGGTAGACGATCTCGCCGTTCTTGAAATCGAAGTGCTGCTTGTGCGCTTCGATCTCGAAATCGTGCGCGAGGATGCGGGTGATCTTGTCTTTCAGTTCTTCACAGGCCTTCGCCACCGCGCTCACGTAGTAGGAGCCGTTACGGGCGCCAATAGAGCCGGAGCCGAACGGGGTCGTCGTGGTGTCACCCGTGGTGACAACGACGTCTTCCGGATCGATGCCGAAGATCGACGCGACCGCCTGGGCGGTAGTCGTCTCGTGACCCTGACCGCTCGGGGCATCGCCACCGAACACAAAGACTTTGCCGCGCGGTTCGATGCGCACGGACGCGGCGCCATAGCCCGGCTGGTTTTCCATCGGCACCATCAGTTCCGAGGCGACCCCCGACAGTTCGACGCCACAGCCGAAGCCGATGCCGAGATAACGACCTTCCTTGCGCGCCTCGGCCTGTTCCTTGCGGAACGCTTCGAGATCGATCTGTGCCATCAGGTTGTCCCAGACCCCGATGAAGTCGCCGCTGTCGTAGTACTCGCCGGTCACACTCGTATAGGGCAACTGCGGGATGAGGTTCTTGCGCCGCAGCTCGCACGGCTCCATGCCAATCTTGTGCGCGACCATGTCGATCGAACGCTCGAGCGCGAAGCGGGTCGGGAAATGACCGAACGCGCGCGACGGGGTCAGCGAGGCCTTGTTCGTCGAGGCGACACGCAGTTTCACGTCGCCCCTGTGCCACGTGTAGGCATTCGGCAGTTCGACCGCGCCGAGGAACGGCATGACGAAGCCCCAGTACACGCCGATACACCCGACCCCGTTGTTCGCGACCCCGCGGTTACGCACGGCGAGCAATTCGCCGTCCTTCGTCGCGGCCACTTCCATGTCGTTGACCTGGTCGCGTTCCTGGCCGATGTTCATCTGCGCTTCGTAGCGCGATTCGACCCAGCGCACGGGGCGCCCGAGATCTTTCGCGGCGTAGGCGATGACAATGTTTTCACGGTAGAACGGCGCCTTGATGCCGAAACCGCCGCCCATGTCGCGCGGCGCCACGACGCGGACTTTTTCCGCCGGCAGATCGAGCACATCGACGATCGCGAGGCGGTCGATATGCGGCCGTTGCGTCGTGATGTAGGCCGTGAGGCCGTCGGAGTCGTTCCACTCGCACAGTACACCGCGGGGCTCCATCGGGGTTACCCCGGTGCGGTGTACCCGGAAGCGTTCGCTGACGACGACGTCCGCTGAGGCAAAGATCTTCTCGACTTCCGCGTCGTTCGCGGCCTGTTCTTCAGGCGTCTCGCCGCCCGTGAACGTCATCGCGAACATTTCGTTGCTCGTCGCGTCTTCGTGCACGAGCGTCGCGCCGTCTTCGAGCGCGGCTTCGGCATCGAGCACAACCGGTAATTCCTCGTAATCGACATCGACGAGTTCCGCCGCGTCTTCGGCGGTGTATTTGTCACGTGCAATGACGACGGCTACGGGTTCGCCGTGATAGCGCACCTTGCCGACGGCCAGCGCATGATACTTCGGGTACTGCGCATCGAGGTTCGGGATCAACACGGGTTGATCCAGCGATTTGAACGCGTGTTCCGTGTCCGCGCCGGTGTAGACCGCGACGACGCCGGGCATGGCCTCGGCTTCGCTCTTGTCGATGCCTTTGATCCGCGCATGCGCGTGCTCGCTGCGCACGAACA
>CAXBJY010000025.1:0-65630 GCA_963976285.1 uncultured Gammaproteobacteria bacterium | reverse complement strand
CGCGCAAGTACGATATCGAACACGCGCGACCCGGCAGCGCCGGCTTTCGCCTCGAATTTCGTGATTGGACGAAACGCGGCACGCGGCGCCCACGCGCCGGCGCCGGCGAGATTGATCCAGCGCGGCAGTTGCTCGATCGTGGCCACGACCGACTCGGCATACTCCGCATTATCGGTGGCAATAAAAACGCGTCCGTGGCGCTGCACCCGCGGCAGCAGCAGGTCGAAAAAATCCTGCTGCAGCAGGCGCCGCTTGTTGTGGCGTTTCTTCGGCCACGGGTCGGGAAAGAATACGAGCACGCGGTCGAACACGGGCTCCGTAATGGGGCCGAGCAGCTCACAAATATCCGCATCACTGACGCGAATATTCGACAGCGACTGGCTTGCCGCACGATGCAGCAAGCGCCCGAGTCCCGGGCGATACACATCAACCGCGATGTAATTCTGTTCCGCTTCGCGACCCGCAAGCGCGAGCGTGCAGGCGCCGTCGCCAGATCCGATTTCCAGCGTCGTCGGTGCCGGGCGGCCGAATGCGGCGTCGAGATCGTCGCGCGTGTTCAGCGGCGGCAATACGTACCGCGGCCAGAGCGCTTCGAGGGCGGCTTTTTGTGCCGGAGTCATACGACTGTCGCGGCGCACGAAACTGCGTATCGGCGTACCCCGCTTGGCGTCGGGAGAGGGATTGCCCATGTTTTCGTGATCGATCGGTGCGCCGCGCGATACGCGCTACAACTCGACGATTAAACCTTCATGCGCTATGTGGCATGCCATCGTCGAGCCGCGCTCCCGGATGATCTGCAGACAATCGTGATAAATCGCGTTGACTTTCTCGTCATCGTACGTGGGGTCGTGATGGTAGAGGTACAGCGCCTTGACCTCGGCGTCGATCGCGAAATTCACGGCATCGACGTAACACGAATGCCCCCAGCCGCGCTTTTTGTCGTAGTCGTGCGGCGTATATTGCGCGTCGTGGATCAGGATGTCGGTACCGCGGATTGCATCGAGTTCAGCATCCCGCTCCTCGTTTTCGATCCGTTCGAGCAATTCGTGCTCTTCGTCGTCGAATTCGTCGCGCCGCCGCTGGATCGAGGACTTCAGAAAATCGATCTCGTTGTCGGACACGTAGACGATATTCTTGCCATGCACGTTGATGCGGTAGCCGTACGTCACGCCCGGGTGGTGTACGTTGTGGAACGAGAGCGTGATCGGCCCGTGCGTGATGCCGGTTTTCGACGGGCTCAGGTATTCGATGTCGGCCATCCAGGTTTCCGTTTCAACCGGGAAGTACGGTGCCTTCATCTGGTTCGACAGGCGTTTCTCGATGTCTTCGGCGGTTTCACCGGGCCCGAAAAACTTGATCTTCCAGCGTGGCGAGAACGCGGGCTGAAAAAACGGCAGGCCACAGATGTGGTCCCAGTGGTAATGCGTGAACACAACGAGCATTTCGTTGATGTCCGATTGTGCGACCAGTGCTTCACCCAACGGGATGATGCCGGTGCCACCGTCACACACGAGCAAGTGCTCACCGGCGCGGATTTCGACACACGATGTATTGCCACCCACGCCGAGATGGGATTTTTGCGGTGCGGCGTACGACCCGCGCACGCCCCAGAAGCGGAGATAGTTCGCTGGCGTGCCGGCGTCGCTCATCGTGCGGACCGGGATACTGGAACTCGTGCTGACGCGCGACCCGGCGCGCGGTGCGGACGGTTGCATTGGGGGAAAGCTGCCGAGGTCCGGCGCCCGCCGATGCGGGCGGTCAATTCGGGTCTGATCATCCGCTCCGGTGTCGCTTATTCTAGGAAGAGATGTAGCGCACGATAAGTTCTTCGATGGCTTTTGTCGACATCGGTTTTGCCACGAACTCGACGACCCCGAGTTCTTTCGCCGCCACCCGGTCCTGGGCATAGTCTTTCGAACTGATCACGACGGTCGGCGTGTCCTCGTGCAAGGGCAATCGGCGCAGCTCCTGCAGAAACGTCAGCCCGTCCTTTTCCGGCATGATGATATCGAGGAACAGCAGCGCGGGTTTGTTCGTCTCGAGGTATTCGAAAGCGTCATTCGCCGAGGCGAACATTTTCACTTCCACGTCCAATGGCGCGACGGCGCGCTCGAAGAAAACGCGGACCGTGGAGCTATCATCTACGATAACGATCGTGGGCTTATTCACTGACATGCCGTTTTGTTCCGTCGGAGCTTTGCGATTCGAATGAGAATCTACCTTAGTATTATACTCTAACTTCTTGAGATTAGAGATGTTGTAGACGATTTACCTCAGCAATCGTCAGCTTTTTCCCTGATCCAACGACCGGCGGCCTTTGAGCACGCCGTCATAATACCGCGTTAACCGCGCGCATGCGCGAGCACGAGCGCGCTAATTTCGTATTCCCAGGTCGTTGCCGGCATCACGGCACGGGAACATCGCGCACGCGGGACGGCGACCGCTGTTCGTTTGACTCGATCCGGCAAAAGCTTAAAAATGCGTTTCCCTCCGGTACCATGCAACGCGGTTGGCGTTGATACCCGATGGTAGCGTCGAAACGAGGCAGAACCGTCCGCGGTGCGCGCACCTTGACGGCCTCAAGGGATGCCGGGCAGGGTCCGCCGGCACGACAGGATGAACGAAAACGAATGCTTCGCGGGTGTAGTTCAATGGTAGAACATCAGCTTCCCAAGCTGAATACGTGGGTTCGATTCCCATCACCCGCTCCATGTCCGATCCCGCGATAGTCGCTGCCGACGATGCCCGGACCGATTGCCGCGTTACGCGACCCGGACCTCGAAACCGAGGTTGCCGCGTTGTACAGCAGCGAACTCGCCTACCATAACTTCCGGCACGCACTCGATACGCTCGATGCGGCGGACGAGATTACCCGCAAGTGCGTTGATGAAGGCATCCGGGTCGATGCGGAAGTCGTGTACTACGCGCTGCTGTTCCACGATGCCGGCTTTCTCGACGACCATGACGCGCTGGGATTCGCGACGAAAGAAGCGTACGCGGCCGATCTCGCCGCCAAGAACCTCGCCCGGCGCGGGGTCGCCCGGAGCACGATCGACAAGGTCGTCGCGGCGATCCTGAGTACGCACAAGGATGCGAGTTTTGTCACCACGGAACAGAAAGCGGTGCGCGCCGCCGATCTGTCGGGGCTGGCCGCGGACTACGAACGCTTCGCGAGGAATTCCGCGAACCTGAAGGCCGAGTACGAGATGCTCAACGGCAAACGACTCGATTGGTCGCAATGGGTTGCTAACGTCAGTGCGACGATTCGCTTCTACCTGTCGCAGGAAATTCGCCTGACGACGTATTTCTCCGACGGCAACGGGCACTCGCGATTCCACAACGCGGTACGCGCAAACCTCGATCGACTCATCGCCGAGGCGCGTTCCTAGGCCAGCGCCGGGCAAGTCGTGATCCGGCAACGGGCGGTTCGGCGTCCGGGTTACGCAGCGCGCGATAACCCGCCTTTAACCGCGCTTCGCGGCGCCGCTAACCCGCGCCTTCGCCGATCTTCAGTACGATATTGTCGCTGTGGGTTGCGTTCAGCTTCGCGCGCATTGCCTGGGTACTCGCCAGATCGACGAACGGCCCGACGTGTACGCGATACCAGACGTCCTGGCCATTGATCACGACCCGGTGAATTTTCGCCGCGATTCCACGCAGCGCGAGTGCCGCCTTGGCGCTGTCGGCATCTTCGTATTCCTTGAATGAACCTACCTGGATCACGTAAGTGCCCTTGTCGGGTACGGTCGTGGTCTCGGGCTTGGCCACCGGCTTCACGATCTTCCAGTCGGGTACGCGAACTTCGATTTCCGGCAGGATGTGGTGGAACGTGAACTCGCGCTCGGGCTTTTCCATCTCCGCTTCGAGCCTGGCCCCGGTATAGCGGGAGCGGTCGTCGGTCTCCGGGGCGATCTCCGCGGCCGGGTTTACGTCACCGAACGGCCCGAGGCGCAGGACGAACGCACCGACCGCGATCACGAGCCCGACCCCAAGACCGCTGATAAACGAAACCCAGCTGCCGACGGGCCGCGGATTCGTCTTTTTCTTCGCCGCGGAGTGTTTGTAATCGCGCGCCATCTACATTGCTTCCGGCGCCGAAACCCCGAGGAGTTCGAGGCCATTGGCGAGGACCTGCCGCACGGCCAATGCGAGCGCGAGGCGTGCATTGCGTAGCTCGGTGTCGTCGGTCAACAGGCGCGTGCCGTTGTAGTAACCGTGGAAATCCGCCGCGAGTTCGCGCAGGTAGTTCGTGATTTGGTGCGGCTCGCGTTGCTGCACCGCATGCGCGAGCACTTCCGGATAGCGCAGCAACTGCACTGCGAGCTGCTTCTCCCCGGGCTCATCGAGGCGCGCCGTCGCCGCGATACCGGCATCCATATCGAACGACAGTCCCTTGTCTTCGAGCTGGGTCAGGACGCTGCAGATCCGCGCATGCGCGTATTGCACGTAGTACACCGGGTTATCGTTGCTCTGGGATTTCGCGAGGTCGAGATCAAAATCGAGATGCTGGTCGGAACGGCGCGTGATGTAGAAAAAGCGTGCGGCATCCCGGCCAACCTCGTCGACGAGTTCAGCCAGCGTGACGAATTGGCCGGAACGCGTCGACATCGCGACTTTCTCACCATTGCGGTACAGCGCAGCGAACTGCACGAGCAGGATCTCGAGGCGCTCCGGATCGAGTCCGAGCGCTTCGATCGATGCTTTCACGCGCGTGATGTAGCCGTGATGATCCGCGCCCCAGATATTGATCATGCGATCATAGCCGCGCGCGTACTTGTCCTCGTGGTAGGCAACATCGGAAGCGAAATACGTCGGGGTACCGTTGTCGCGCACGATGACCCGATCTTTCTCGTCACCAAACGCCGTACTCGCGAACCACTGCGCGCCGTCGCGATTGTCGACATGCCCGCGTTCGCTCAGGCTTGCAACGGCACGCGCGATACGGCCGTCGTCGGCCAGCGCGCTTTCGGAGAACCATTGATCGAATTCAACGCCGAACGCGGCGAGGTCGGTTTCGATCCCGGCAAGTATTTCGTCGCGCGCAAACCGGTGCAGCGCGCGGTAGCGCTCCGCGCCGAGCGCCGCCTTGCAATCGGCGATCAGCTGATCGAGGGCGAGTTCGGGATCGTCGTGTGGCTCGCTTGCGGGCAGGACGCAGGCGTAATCCGTGGCGGCGGTGCGATGCAGCTTCCCGGCCATCGCCGTGATGTAGTCGCCCTGATAAGCGTTCGCCGGCAGTGTCACGGCGCTGCCGCTCGTTTCGAGATAGCGCAGCAACAGGCTGGCCGCGAGGATGTCCATCTGCCGGCCGGCGTCGTTCACATAGTATTCGCGTTCAACCGTGTAGCCGCACGCGCTCATGATGTTCGCGAGTACCGCGCCGTAAGCCGCGCCACGGCCGTGCCCGACGTGCAATGGACCGGTTGGATTCGCCGATACGAACTCGATCTGCACGCGTTGCCCGGCGCCGATATCGGAGCGGCCGTAATTGACGCCGGCCGCGTGCACGTCCGCGATGACTCGCATGAACGCGTCGGTCGCGATGCGGAGATTGATGAATCCGGGACCGGCCGTATCCGCCTGCGTGAGCAGGTCGCTCGTTTGCAGTTCGGCGACGATAGCGGCCGCGAGATCGCGCGGGGCCATTTTCATTTGTTTCGCCAGGACGAGGGCGACGTTCGTGCTGAAATCCCCGTGCTCAGGATTGCGTGGCACCTCGAGCTGAATTTCGGGTACGTTCACATCGCTGCCGTCGGCGCGTGCGAGGATCGCCGCGACGGCGTGCTCGAGGGTGGTGGAGAGCGCTTGCTTCAATGGGGCAACCTGTTCCCGTTGGTTGTTTAAGAGCGTATTTGATAACCCGCAGACCACCGCGTGCTGCGGTGCTGTGAGACAGGCCGGACGCCGGGGATTACGACGCCGAGCGTCCGGGGGAGCGCATTCTAGCGTGTCTGCCACGCGCGCGCATGACGTGACTACCGGTACCCGGCGCGCTCACCGGACTACGGTCAGCCCGAGGCTCTCCCACGCCTGCATGCCGCCGCGATACCATTTTATTTTCTGCGCCGGGTAACCGAAATTCAGCAGCGTGCGAATGTTCGTCGGCGACTGCCCGCACCAGTTTCCGTTGCAGAACAATACGAGTGTGCGCGCGTTACTGAAGTTCCAGAAGCCTTCCTGGGCAATCGCATCGAATCGTTGCTCGAAAATTTCCGCGATATCGAACGGATCAGCGCCGGCACCCGGACTCAGGCGCGTCCATGGAATGTTGACCGAGCCGGGGATCGTGCCGTTTTCCACCCAGTCCGGAGTCCTCGAGTCGATCACGAGCACACCGTTCGCCGGGTCCGCCGCCCGCGCGAGATAATCCAGCAATTCGAGTTCGCCGATCGTTTCGACCCCGGGCGCAATCACGATCGGCTGGATGCAGAACGGCGGGCAGTCCCGGGCCGTCTTCGCGTACGCCGGATTAACCGTACTTGCGGGATCCTGGCGGCGCGTAATCGTGACTTTCTCGCCGTCGTGGACAACCTCGACCCGCGCGAGCTCCGGCGTCAGGTTCACCCTGAGTTTTGCCGTCTCCCCGGCACCGGCAGCCGCGGCGACCGCCATCACCGTCAGCATCGTGAGCAAACGCAGCACTGACATCATCATTCTCCCGTGTGACCTTGTTCGCGGCGGTGATTCCGGCCGGCAATCCGGCAACGAGCGATCCGTCCCGCCGTCGCGCTACAGCGTATCCTGCGGGTCGATATCGATCGACCAGCGTACCGAGCGTGCGGCCGGCAGCGTTTCACTCGCGGCGATCAGCGCTTTCACACTCGCGGCGAGCCGTTTGCGCGACGACGCCGTCAGCATGAGTTGCGCGCGGTAGCGACCGGCTTTTTTTTCCATCGCGGCAGGAATCGGCCCCAGTATATCGAGCCCGGCCCGTTCCGGTAACGCCGCCCGTGTGCGCAATTCCCGCAGAAAATTCAACGGCGCCTGCGCACCCGGGGCTTCGGCACGGATCAGCGCCATCGGCACGAACGGGGGCAGCTCGGCGGCGCGACGTTCGGCGAGCGCCCGCTCGGCGAAGCGGTCGTAACCGTCGCTGATCAGGGTCTGCAACAACTCGTGGTGCGGATGATGGGTCTGAATCAGTACCTCGCCCGGGATCGCCGCGCGGCCCGCGCGTCCGGCGACCTGCACGATCGTCTGCGCGAGGCGTTCTTCGGCGCGGAAGTCCGTACTGAACAACTGGCTATCCGCGTCGACGATACCGACGAGGGTCACATTCGCGAAATCGTGACCTTTCGACAGCATCTGGGTGCCGATCAGAATATCGACAGTGCCGGCGCGCACGGCTTCGAAAGTCTCTTCCATGACCCCGCGACGACGCATCGAATCGCGATCGACGCGCGCGATCCGACGCCCCGGAAACAAGGTGTTGAGCGATTCCTCGATTTGTTCGGTACCGAGTCCGAGTGGTACCTGCTCCGGCGCTTCGCAGCACGCCGAGAGCTGCGTGAGGCGCTTCTGGCCCCCGCAATGGTGGCAGATCAGGAGTCCCCGCGCCTTGTGCCAGACGTAATTCGCATCGCAGCGGGCGCAAGCGGCGATCGCGCCGCAGGCGTGGCACAGCACGACCGGGGCAAAGCCGCGGCGGTTCAGGAACAGCAGCGACTGCTCGCCCCGTTCGAGCCGTTGTTCGATGGCGCGACACAACGCGTCGGACAAGCCGCCGCGCAACTTCAGCCCACGCACATCGATGCAGCGGATCGTCGGCGGTGATGCCGCCCCGGCACGCTGCGGCAACGATACCCGGGTGTACTTCCCGAGTTGTACGTTCAGACCGGATTCGAGTGAGGGCGTAGCCGAGCCGAGCACGATCGACACGCCGAGTTGTTGCGCGCGGATGATCGCGACATCGCGCGCGTGGTAGCGAAAACCGTCGTGCTGTTTCAACGACGCGTCGTGTTCCTCGTCAACGACGACGAGACCGACGTTCGGCAGCGGCGCCCACACCGCCGAGCGCGTTCCCATGAGCACCCCGACTTCACCACGATGACAACGCAGCCACACGTCCGCGCGCCGGGTATCGCTCATCGCGGAATGTAACACCGCGACGGTGCGCCCGAAACGCCGGGTCAAACGGCTCACCATCTGTTGGGTGAGTGAGATTTCCGGGACGAGCAGCAGGGCCTGGGCACCGCGCGCGAGCGTATCGGCGATCGCGGCAAGATAAACCTCGGTCTTGCCGCTGCCGGTAACGCCGTGCAGCAGCAGCACCTGGAATGTGCCCGCCGCGGAGATCACCGCATCGACGGCGAGCTGCTGTTCCGGGTTCAGCTCGGGTGCGTGATCGCGCGATATCTCGACGTCCGTCGGGCTCGCCGTCGCGCGTACGATGTGGCCCTTGCGTTCGAGTTCACGTACGGCGCGCCGCCAGTCGAAATCGAGCATCGCGAAATCCTCGGCGGTACACGCGCGCTCCGCGACACGCTGCAGCACGGACGCCTGGCGCGGCGCCCGACGCTGCAGCTCGGCGAGGACCTCGGCGCCACCGGGAGCCAGCGACCACTGGAACAGCGCGCGCGGCGCGGCCACAATGCCGCGGCGTACGGGGCCCGGCAGTGCTGCCGCGATGACGTCACCGAGCGGGTGCTGATAATACGTCGCAGCCCAGTGCGCGAGGCGCAGCTGGGCCGGAGTCAGCGGCGGAACCGTTGTGATGACTTCGGTGACGGGTTTGAGCCGCGGGGCGTCAGGCGTTGCCGCAACCGGCGCGGCGAGGACAACGCCGATACGTTCACCACGCCCGAAAGGTACCCGCACGAGGCTCCCGCACGGCGGCATGCCCGATGCCGGTGGCAGATAATGAAACGTCTGGCGTAACGGCGCAAACACCGCAACCTCGACCGCGCCCGGCGGAGCTGACATCAAGCGCTTACCGATTGCGTTCCTGCCGGGTCGTCGCCGGCCAGCAGCTTTTCCAGCGTTGCCGTCGTCGCGCGCCTGAACGGTTTTCCGTCGAGCGAACTCAGTGGCGGATGGGCGAGGTACGCAAGCGGCAACACGACAATGTCGAAATCGATATCGCCGTCACTGAGCGCAAAACTCGGGAACATCGCGTATTGCTTGCCCTGGGTATTCAGGCGCGTCTCGCCGAGTCCGTAGGCCATGCCGATATCGTGGAAATGCCTGATCACGGCCTCGACCTCGTCGGTATACAAATGTAAAGTCACCGGCGAATATTCACACGCCGTGCCGTACAGAACCGGCCCGACGAGGCGCGGCTCGAACGCCGCGAGCGCCTGCAGGGCCGTGAGCGCGGCACGCCGCAACGAAATAATCCGCTCGCGATGCGCATCACCGCCAAACAGGGCCTGGTAGTCGATCAGGGCTTCGTGCACGGCCATGTTTTCCGGTAGTTTGCGCGCGTGCATGAGCCCGAGGCTTTCCGCGGCCTTACGCTTTGCCTCGGCAAACGTTTCCGCCGTCCCTTCGACGAGCATACGTGCCGCGACATGGGCGATTTCCGCCTGGGTAGCCTTGCCGACACGGCGACGATTTTCACGCATGGATCTGGGAGCGGTCTCAAAAATATTCGCGGGCATGTTGCGTCCTGAAATCGGCCTTGTCCATGTTCCCGGGAACGGGGCATCGAGATTCGATTTAAAGACGCGGCGACTTTGCGACCGGTTCCGGTGTCTGCCTGCAGGGAACCGCGACGAATACCGTCGCGGCGTGAATTCAGAACAAGTGTTCCGGCACGGGCTGGTTGCGCGAACCGCCGCTGAGCGGTGACTCGAGGCGTTTGCTCGGCTTCGGTACGTTATCCGCGCGGAACGATTCGAACACCGCGTTCGGATCGTCGGCCCCGGCAAGCAAGCCGGTCGACGGATCGATTTTCACCGTCACGAGACCCGGCGGGCGTTCCATGACCGTTTCCGGCTCACCCTCGAGCGCGACCCGCATGTAATCAACCCACATCGGCAGCGCCGCGCTGGCGCCGGTTTCCCGCCGCCCGAGCGGTTTCGAGTCGTCGAATCCAACCCACACGGTCGTGACGATGTTGCCGTTGAAACCGGAAAACCAGGCATCTTTCTGATCATTCGTCGTGCCGGTCTTGCCGGCGAGGTCGGTTCTTTTCAGACTCAGCGCGCGCCGGCCCGTACCCTGCGTGATCACATCACGCATCATCGAATTCATGATCCACGCGTTGTTCGCATCGAGCACCCGGTTTGCCGGTCGCGGCCGGTTGTTCTCTGCGTGTTCGATCATCGCCGCGATATCGAGCGGTTCGCCATCGTCCTCGAATTTCGTCGCGTCGCAATCCGGGCACACCGTTGGCGGATCCGCCTGCATAACCAGCTCACCGTCCGCGGTTTCGATGCGGTCGATAAAATACGGCTCGATCCGGTAGCCGCCGTTCGCAAGTACGGCATAGCCGCTGACGAGTTCCAGCGGTGTCAGTTCGCCGCTGCCGAGTGACATCGACAGGTTTTTCGGCAGGCGAGCGCGATCGAAACCGAAACGTTCGACATGATCCAGGGCATTGTTTACCCCGATTGCCTGCAACAGACGGATCGACACGAGATTGCGCGATTGCGCGAGCGCCGTGCGCAGCGGGGTCGGGCCGTAGTATTTCCCGCTGTAATTCTCGGGACGCCAGGCGCTCTCGAGCCCGGGCGCATCAAACACGATCGGCGCGTCGTTGACGCGCGTCACCGACGTATACCCCTGTTCCAGCGCCGCGGAATAAATAAATGGTTTGAAGTTCGAACCCGGCTGGCGCATTGCCTGCGTCACCCGGTTGAACTTGCTTTTCGTAAAATCAAACCCGCCGACGAGCGCCTGGATCGCGCCATCGGTTGCCCGCAGCGACACAAGCGCACCTTCGACATCCGGGATCTGCGTGAGTTGCCAGTAACCGATCTTCGCGGCAACGGACTCCGCCTGCTTGTCAGCGGAGTCGGGGGTTTCCGCCTTGCGCCACCGGATCCGCACGATGTCGCCGGGCGTTACGACGTCGGCAGCCTTGTTCGGGCTCGCGCCACGACCATCGTGCGACAGGTATTTGCGTGCCCAGGACAGACCCTCCCACGGGATCGTCAGCAAACCGTCGGCGACGGTAAATACCTGCGCCGCCCGTTCGGCGACGCTGACGACGAGCGCGGGCCGTAACGGGCCGATGTCGATATAGCCGCCGAGCAGGCCCGCGAACGTATCCGGTTCGAGCGCGGTGATATCGACGTGTTGTTCGGGTCCGCGGTAACCGTGACGTCGATCGTAGTCGAGCAGGGTATTGACGAGTGCCGCCTGCGCGGCTTGCTGCCGCTTTGACGAGACCGTCGTGATGACGCGGTAACCGGCGGTATAAGCGTCATCATGATAATTGTCCCGCAGGTACGCACGCACCATCTCGGCGAGGTACGGCGCGTCCACTTCCGTGCGCAGACCGTGAACCGTCGTCGCGACCGGTTCGGCGAGCGCCCCGGTGTACGTCGCCTCGTCTATGAACCCAAGCTTGAGCATGCGCGAGAGCACATACGCGCGACGACCTTCCGCGGCGTCCGGATTCGTTACCGGATTCGTGTTCGACGGGGCTTTCGGCAGTCCCGCGATCATGGCGATTTGTCCGACGCTCAATTCGTCGAGCGTCGCGCCATAGTAAACCTGCGCCGCGGCGCCGACCCCGTAAGCGCGATGGCCGAGAAAAATTTTGTTCAGGTAAAGCTCGAGGATTTCGTCTTTCGACAGTTCCTGCTCGATTTTTACCGCGAGCACGATCTCCTTCAGCTTGCGTTCGTAGGTTTTTTCCGGCGACAGGAAGAAGTTGCGCGCCACCTGCATCGTGATCGTCGATCCACCCTGCTTTTTCTCGCGCGTCTGCAGCAATCCGATCGCGGCGCGCGTGATCGCCATCCAGTCGACGCCGGGATGTTCGTAGAAGCGATCATCCTCGGACGCGATGAACGCCTGCTTCATCAATTCGGGTACCTGGTCGATAGCTACAGGATGGCGCCGTTTTTCACCGAACTCCGCGATCAGTCGTCCGTCACTCGTGAATACACGCAACGGGGTTTGCAGGTGGACTTCGCGCAGCGCATCGGCCGACGGAAGTTGTGGCAAAACGTTCCACAGCACCGCGCCAACCGTAACGATTCCGACAACAAACGCCGAAAGCAGCAAATAGAATGAAAAACGCAACATATTGTGTCTTGACGTGCGGCTGATGCTATATCGTCTGCTTTTTTACTTTAAAAGCCCTGGCTAAGCTTCGGAATCTATTACCTTTTCAACAAAAATATCGTTTGTCTTTTGAAATCGGATTGTCTATAGTTAGCTTTAGAATTTAAGGTTAAAGAACACTTTTTCGTCGTAACCTACTAATTTATAAGGGAATAGTTGTGGCTTTCATCGGACGCAAACAAGCTCCCATGTTGGGTGTAGACATCAGCTCAACGTCGGTCAAATTGCTTGAACTCTCACGCAGCGGCGGGCGCTACCGGGTGGAAAGCTATGCCGTGGAACCGCTACCGCCCAATTCCGTAGTCGAGAAGAATATCACGGATGCTGAACTCGTCGGCGAGGCCATCGGCCGCGCTGTAAAGAAGTCCGGCACCCGCACGCGTACCGCCGCTTGCGCCGTTGCGGGCTCGGCCGTCATCACTAAAATTATCTCTATGCCGGCGAATTTGTCCGAAGACGAAATGGAAGGCCAAATCCAGATCGAAGCGGACCAGTACATCCCGTATCCGCTCGAGGAGATCAGCCTCGATTTCGAAGTTCTGAACCCGTCCGAGAGCGATCCGGGTCGGGTCGACGTCCTGCTCGCGGCCTCGCGCAGCGATAACGTGGACATCCGGGTCGCGGCGCTCGAAGTCGGCGGTTTACAGGCGAAAGTCGTCGATGTCGAAGCTTTCGCGCTGGAAAACGCAGTATCCCTGATCCTCGAACGCATCGACTCGCCGCACGTTGTCGCGGTGATGGACGTCGGGGCAACGACCTCGACGTTGAGCGTGCTCGAGAACGGCTCGATCGTCTACACACGCGAACAGTTGTTCGGCGGACGCCAGCTCACCGATGAAATCCAGCGACGTTACGGACTGTCTTATGAAGAAGCCGGCCTCGCTAAACGCCAGGGCGGACTCCCGGACAACTACGAACCCGAAGTTTTGCAGCCATTCAGGGAATCGATGGCCCAGGAGGTCAATCGCGCGCTGCAGTTCTTCTTCTCGTCGAGTCAGGTCGGCGCGGTGGATCATGTGATCGTCGCCGGCGGTTGCGCATCCATTGCGGGAATCGATGAGCTGATCCGCGAAAAAATCGACACCCCGGTCACGATCGCGAACCCGTTCGAGAACATGTCGGTGGCGTCGCGCGTGCGCGCCGATGCCCTTGCCAACGACGCGCCGGCGATGATGATTGCCTGCGGTTTATCGCTGAGGAGTTTCGACTAATGGCGCAAATCAATTTACTGCCATGGCGCGCCGAACTGCGCGACCAGCGCAAAAAGGAATACCTGACGATCGTCGGTATTTGCGCGGTTGTCGCCCTGATGGTGTGGGCCGCGATCCACTGGCACTTCAACGAGCGCATCGATTACCAGAACAGCCGCAACGGGTTTCTGCAGGCTGAAATCCAGAAACTCGACCAGAAAATCAAGGAAATCCAGGAACTCGAGCACGAGAAGGAGCGCCTCCTCGCGCGCATGAAAGCGATCGAGACGCTGCAGACGAGCCGGCCGATCATCGTGCACATCTTTGACGAAGTCGTCGATTCGCTGCCCGAAGGCGTGTATCTGAAGGAAATCGTGCAAAGCGGCAAGAATTTCACCATCAAGGGTGTGGCCCAGTCGAACGCACGCGTGTCGAACTACATGCGCAATGTCGAAAAGTCTGACTGGTTGAAGAACCCGACGCTGGACGTCATCGAAACGTCCACCGAAGACGGTCGCCGGATCGCGAATTTCACCCTGAGATTCCAGCAATCCTCGCCGCAGCAGTCATCCGGGGATGAAGAGGAAGACGCATAATGACACTGGCAGAGCTCAACAATCTCAGTTTCGACAACATCGGCTCGTGGCCGGTCGTCGTCAAAATCGTGTTCATCCTCATCGTCTGCTCCGGAATTCTCGGGCTCGCGTACTGGAAAGACATCAACCCGCTGCGTGAGGACCTGGCCAAGGCCCAGGTCGAGGAAACCGAACTGAAGGTGACGTTCGAGGGCCGACAGAAAAAGGCGGCCAACCTGAACGCACTGAAGCAGCAACTCGAGGACATCAAGGAAACGTTCGGCGATTTGCTCAAACGCCTGCCGAACAAAACGGAAGTCGCGGCGCTGCTCGTCGATATCTCGCAGCAGGGGCTCGGTGCCGGTCTTGAATTCGAACTGTTCAAGCCGGGCAGTGAGCGACCCACGGACTTCTACGTCGAACTGCCGATCAATATCACGGTAGTGGGCGATTACCACGAATTTGGCAATTTCATCAGCGGGGTTTCAGACCTGCCGCGGATCGTCACGAACCACGATGTGAGAATCAGACCGCAGGGCGAAGGACGCCTCGTGATGCAGACGGTAGCGAAAACCTATCGCTACATGGACGAAGAAGAGGAAGCCGGCCAATGAAGTTTGCGAGTAACCGTGTACTCGGCGTTGCGGCATGCGCTTGCGTCAGCCTGACGCTGTCGGGCTGCGTCAATCGCGACATGTCCGACCTCGAAAATTACGCCTCGGAGGTTCTTTCCCGACCGGGCGGCCGCATCGAACCGTTGCCGCCGATCAAACCGTACGAGCGCTATCTCTACGCGTCGGGCGAACAGGGCCTGCGCGATCCGTTCCGCTCGTTTTTCCGCCCCGAACCGGAAATCGAACCCAGTGATCCGGGCGACGATCCGGAACAGCGCAGGATTGCAACGGAAATCCTCACGCACAACCGTGAGGAGCTCGAGCAGGTTGAGCTCGATTCGCTGCGCATGGTCGGGATCCTCGAGAACAACAATGAACTTTGGGGCATCGTGCGCGACCCCGCCGGCACCGTACACCGCGTGCAGGTCGGCAACTACCTCGGCGCAAACTACGGGAAGATATTGAATATTCAGGAGGATCGGATAGACCTCCGGGAAATTATCAAAGACTCACAGGGATTGTGGGAAGAGCGTCAGGCCACCTTGGCATTATCTGAGGACTAACCCAAAGAAGGGGTGATCGAAAATGATGACTGCAATGTTATCTGCAAACCGAAACGTCAAATCAACCATGCGGGCGCGGGTAAAGCGCGTCTTGTCCGTCGTCAGCGCGGCGGCCATGCTTGTGGCGACGTCAGCTTGGGCCGCGACGCTCGACAATATCAATTTCACCTCGCTGCCGGGTGACCGCGTCCAGTTACGCCTCGAATTGTCCGAGCCGGTCGGTGCCGATCCGTTGAGTTTCACGATCGACAACCCCGCCCGGGTCGCGCTCGATTTCCCCGGCACGGCACTCAATGTCGCGCAGAAATCTCAAAATATCGGCATCGGCAATACGGAAAGCGTGACCGCCGTTGAAGCCGACGGTCGCACGCGCGTCGTGGTCAACCTCGTGAACCTCGTGCCGTACGACATCAAAAGCGACGGCAACATCGTCACGGTGACGCTTGAAGGCGGTGCGGCGGATATCGCTTCGGAGGTTTCGAGCGAAGTTGCGACGCTGCCTGGCGCGGCAACGAACGCCCAGATTAACGACATCGACTTCCGCCGCGGCGCGGGCGGTGAAGCGCAGGTGATTATTGCGCTGTCGAACCCGGATGTCGGTATCAATATTCGCGAGCAGGGCAAGAACATCATTGTCGATTTTGTCGATACGGCACTGCCGGAAGAACTCGATCGCCGCCTCGATGTGATCGACTTCGCCACGCCGGCGAAAGAAATCGACACGTTCGCGCACGGCAACGGCACGCGCATGGTGATCACGCCGTCCGGGCTTTATGAACACCTTGCGTATCAGTCCGACAACGTCTTCACGCTTGAACTGAAGCCACTCACCCCGGCCGAAGAAGAAGAGCTGAAGAAGGACAAGTTCGGTTACACCGGCGAACGACTGTCGCTGAACTTCCAGAACATCGAAGTGCGTGCGGTACTGCAGCTGATCGCGGACTTCACGGAATTCAACCTCGTCGCGAGCGACACGGTTAGCGGCAACGTCACCCTGCGCCTGAAGAATGTGCCGTGGGACCAGGCCATGGACATCATTCTCAAGTCGAAAGGCCTTGGCATGCGCCAGGTTGGCAACGTCGTCATGGTTGCCCCGCAGGAGGAGATCGCGGCACGCGAAAAACTCGAACTCGAAGCGCAGCAGCAGATCCAGGAACTCGCTCCGCTGCGCACCGAGTTCGTACAGGTCAACTACGCGAAAGCCGGGGATATCGCCGGCCTGATCAAGGCCGACGAGAACAAGCTGCTGTCTGACCGCGGCAACGTTACCGTCGATGAACGCACAAACACGCTACTGATCCAGGACACCGCCGAGCAGTTGTCCGATATCCGCGGCGTCGTTCAGGCGCTCGATATCCCGGTCCGCCAGGTCCTGATCGAGTCCCGGATCGTGATCGCGAACGAGGATTTCAGCAAAGACCTCGGCGTGCGCTTTGGTTACAGCCAGTTCAACGACCAGAAAAATGCGGCTTTGACAAGCGCGAACGGCACGAAGTCCGACTTCATCAGCGCCGTCGGTGGCGGTATTTCCGGCGACACGGACTACAACGGCACCACCGCGTTTCATACCGATGGTCTCGAAAACTACATCGTCGATCTCGGCGTTGCCGGCCCGGCGGCCGCGTTCAAGTGGTCGATCGGACGCATCGGAAGCTACCTGCTGCAGCTCGAACTGTCGGCGCTGCAGGCCGAAGGGCGTGGCGAAGTGGTGTCGAGCCCGCGCGTGATCACGGCGAACCAGAAGGAAGCAGTGATCGAAGCCGGTACGGAAATTCCGTACCAGGAAGCCTCATCGAGCGGTGCCACGGCGATTTCGTTCAAGAAGGCGGTGTTGAGCCTGCGGGTTACCCCGCGGATCACGCCGGATGATCGCATCATCATGGATCTCTCGGTGAACAAGGACTCGGTCGGCCAGGTCTTCGCTGGCGTCCCGAGCATCGACACGAACGAAGTCTCTACCCAGGTGCTCGTAGCGAACGGCGACACGGTGGTGCTCGGCGGCATCTTCGAGTCGGAACAGCGAGACGACATCACGAGCGTGCCGTTCTTCGGCGACCTGCCGTACCTCGGTCGCCTGTTCAAGAACACCTCGGTCGACAGCACGAAACAGGAACTGCTCGTGTTCGTCACGCCGAAGATCCTGAAAGACTCGTTGTCGCTTAGCTCACGCTGAGGAGCGTAATCGACAATAACGAAGAAGCGGGGCCGGCAAGCCCCGCTTTTTTTTGCGCCGGACAAGGCTTCCTGCAACAATTCGCGGCGCATGGGCGCAACACGAAAACCTGTAGATATCACACTGCCAGCGTTGGCCGTGCGTGGCTGCGGGCGGACGATCATCGGCCAACTGCAACGGTCTGCCGCGTGAGCCGGGCACCGCGGATTTTTCTCGTTGGCCCTATGGGCGCCGGCAAGACAACGATAGGACGGCGTCTCGCGAAATCATTGCGCAGCCGATTCATCGACACGGACCAGGAGATTGAGCGCCGCACCGGGGCTTCGATAGCGCTGATCTTCGATGTCGAGGGCGAAGCCGGCTTTCGTGAACGCGAGAAGCGTATCATTGACGAACTTTCCGGGCTCGACGACGTCGTACTCGCGACCGGTGGCGGCGCTGTTCTCGCCGCGGAAAATCGCGCAATACTGTCGGAGCGCGGGTTTGTCGTCTATCTCCACGCCGATATCGATCAGCTCGTGGAGCGTACGCGCAAGGATGCGAACCGACCGCTGCTCGATACCCCGGATCCGGCGGCACGCCTGCGGGAACTGATGGAACATCGCGAACCGCTGTACCGTGAAATTGCCGATCTCATTATCGATACTGGAACGCTGAATATGCACAACGTGCTGAAACAGATCAAAGCGGCGACGGCGTGATTGAACTAAACGTAGACCTTGGTGCGCGGGCATACCCGATTACGATCGGTGCCGGCCTGATCCAGGATGGCGGGTTGCTGCGGCGGGCCACGGGTTCCTCGCAGGTGATGATCGTTACGAATGAAACCGTCGCACCGCTCTACCTCGAAGCGGTCGAGCGGGCCTACGCGGAACGCAGGCTGGCGACGGTAATTCTGCCTGATGGCGAACAGCACAAAACGCTCGCGAGCTTTGAACGGATTATTTCCGCCCTGCTCGAAAACGGCTTCGATCGCGGCTGCTCGCTCGTGGCACTCGGCGGGGGTGTGGTTGGTGACATCACCGGATTCGCCGCCGCGAGCTATCAACGGGGCGTGGCGTGCGTTCAAATCCCGACCACGCTGCTCGCGCAGGTGGATTCGTCCGTCGGCGGTAAAACCGCGGTCAATCACCCGCTCGGCAAGAACATGATCGGTGCGTTCCACCAGCCCGCGCACGTCATCGCCGATACGAGTTCACTCGCGACGCTCGATGCGCGGGAACTGAAGGCCGGAATCGCGGAAGTGATCAAATATGGCCTGCTCGGGGATGCGCCGTTCTTCGACTGGCTGGAAGAGCATGTCGAGGCGATTCTGGCGCTGGAACCCGATGCGGTGACGTACGCGGTGCGGCGATCATGCGAGAACAAGGCCGCGATCGTCGCCCGCGACGAAACCGAGTCCGGCGTGCGGGCATTGCTGAATCTCGGCCACACGTTCGGCCATGGCATCGAAAACGTGTACGGTTACGGCAACTGGCTGCACGGCGAAGCAGTCGCTTGCGGCATGTGCATGGCGGCCGAACTGTCGGCCGGTATGGGCCTGCTCGGTGCGGATGAAACTGCGCGGATTATCGCCCTGATCCGGCGCGCCGGCCTCCCCGTCTCGCCGCCGCCCGGCATCGACGGCGACGCGCTGCACCAGGCGATGCGCGTCGACAAGAAGAACCGCGATGGCCTGATCCGTCTCGTGCTGCTGCGCGCGATCGGCGAGGCATTCCTGACGGACGATTACCCGGCCGCCGAGTTTCACCGCGTCGTATACGGTTCGGGCAGCGGTTAAAGGCAACCGGCTCCGTTATCGTTGCTACAGATGACTGAACCAGCGATGCCTGCCCCTTATGCGGTGACGTTCGAACAGTCGCGTGGACGCGAGCACGCCGAACGACCGCCGGCGTTTCGCTCCCAGTTTCAACGCGACCGCGACCGCATTATCTACAGCTCCGCGTTTCGCCGGCTCGAATACAAGACCCAGGTGTTCGTGAATCATGAAGGGGACATGTTTCGCACCCGCCTCACGCACTCGCTCGAAGTTGCGCAAATCGCGCGCAGCGTGGCGCGGGCGTTGCGACTGAACGAGGATCTGACCGAGGCGATTGCGCTCGCGCACGACCTCGGGCACACGCCGTTTGGCCACGCGGGGCAGGACGCCCTGAACGCCCGTATGAAAGCGTTCGGCGGTTTCGAGCACAATTTCCAGTCGCTGCGCGTCGTCGAACACCTGGAAGAGCGTTATCCCGATTTTCGCGGGTTAAACCTGCTGTTCGAATCGCGCGAAGGGATCCTGAAGCACTGCAGCGCGGAACGGGCGCGAACACTCGGACCACTCGGTCTGCGCTTTATCCATCGGACGCAGCCGACACTCGAGGCGCAGGTCGCCAATGTCGCGGACGAAATAGCCTACAATCACCACGACATCGACGATGGTTTGCGCGCGAACCTGCTGAGCGTAGAGCAAATGTCCGGGTTTCCACTGTTTTGCGACCTGCACGCGGCGGCCCTGCTGCGCTGGAAGGACAGCGATACGAAGCGAATTCTCTACAGTGTGATTCGAGAGATGCTGAATTATTTCGTGGTCGATTTGATTGAGGCGACGAAACATCGTCTCGCGGAACTCGCGCCACGTAATCTCGATGAAGTTCGCGCATCGACGAAGCCGATCGTCGACTTCACCCCGGCGGTGCGCGAACAGCACATCGAGCTGAAACGCCTGTTGCGCCTGGGTCTCTACGAACACGAACGCGTGCAGACGAACGCGAACGACGCCCGCATCGTGGTGGGTCGCCTGTTCGACGCGCTGTTCGACGATCCGGCCCTGCTGCCACCGGAACACCGACCCGTCGGTGACGATGCGGATCACGGCCTGCGCGCGCAGCACGTCGCGGACTATATCGCCGGGATGACGGATCGTTTCGCGATTGGCGAACACCGGCGTTTGTTCGGCCACAGCCAGTTCGCGACATCCTACCCCGCGCCGCTGCCATGAGCAGCGGGCTGGATCCTTTCGTTGACGGGCACGGGGTTGCGTCGTATTTCACGACCGCGACCCTGAAGCAGCGTATCGATCTCGTCCGTCACCTGATCGAATTCGGCCGCCAGATTATCGTGCTGACCGGGCCACCGGCTGCGGGCAAATCGACATTGCTCGATCAGATCACCACGAACGAAGGCCGCCCCTGGCACGTGATCCGCATGACCGCCGGCCCGAAGCTGAACGGCGATACGCTGATCGAGCGCTTGATTGAAGACCTTGAAATCGCTGACGCTGAACCGGCGACCCTGAGCACGATCCGCGACGCAATCGCAGCCGCGAGCGCCGATGGCCGGACAACGATCCTCGCGATTGATGATGCCGATGCCTTGCCGGCCGATACGGCGGGCTGCCTCGCGGCGCTCGCGCATGTCGCGAACCCGGATGCGGAGCTGAAAATCCTGCTCACCGCGGATTCCGGAGAATCCTCCATCATCAATCAGTTGCAGATCGAAACCGAGCAACATGCGCTGTTGCACGTGGTGGAAGTCCCGCGCCTGTCGGACGAACAGACGCGCGAAATGCTGCAACACCGCTGGCGCGCGGCGTACGGCGACGAACCGTTCCCGTTCAGCGACATCGAGATGGCGCAGGTCTACCAGCAGGCCGCGGGTCTGCCGGGCAAGGCGATCGTACTCGCGCGCCAGATCCAGATCATGAGCGGCGGTCCGGCGAGCACGGAGCGCGATCCGGCCCGGCGCCTGTTGCTCGGAGGCCTGATCGCGATTGCCGTGCTCATCGTGATCGCGCTGATCAATGGCACCACGGTGCGCGAGCAGGAACCGGCGCTCGTGGAACTCGAACTGCCAGACGCCACGATTGCCGCGGCGCCACCCCTCGAGGTGCCCCGCGAACGCACGGTGTCTGCCCCGGAGACCGCAATCCCGTCGGCTCCCGCGCCGCGGCCGGCACCGGAAATCGCCCCGGCCCCGGCCCCGGCGCCCCAACCGGAGCCGGAGCCCTCCGCTGCGCCTTTCGCCGCCCCGGAAGCAATACCGGCTCCCGCGCCGGAGCCCGTCCCGGCGGCGCAAGCGCCACCACCGCCGGTCGCCGCGCAACCGCCGCCCGCGATTCAGCCGCCGGCTGCCGCGAAGCCGCCGCCACCGCCGCGCCGTGAAGCCGCGCGTGTTGCACCTGCACCGCAAAAAGTCGCAAAACCGGCGCCAACGGCCGCGAAACCGCCCTATTCACTGGCCTGGCTGAAAGCGCAGCCGAAATCCGGCTATGTGCTGCAACTATTCGGGGTACGCGACCGTGCGGCGGCGGAAAACTTTGTACGCGAGCGGAAACTCAGCAGTGAAAGTGTCGTGCTCACCACGGAACATGCCGGCGGGCCATGGTACGTGGTATTATGGGGTCACTATCCCGACAGGTCGGCCGCGCAGGCCGCGATCGGCGATTTACCAGTGAAATTAGCTGGCACCAGCCCATGGGCGCGACCGATTAAGAGTCTCGAATAAGCCCGCGGTGCGGACCGAGTACCGGATAATACTTTCATAAGTATCAGGACCCTGGCTCCTCTTTGCTGGTGCATGCCGCGACTGCCCACCGTGGCTGCAGCGGGTGTCCCATGATGACACCCGCTACCGCCTGTGGCTATAATCTCCGGCCTTTTTTCGCCTGATTTCAACGAGTTCGACGAGCTTCAGGGAGGCACCGAACGTATGTCAACGCTGCGACCACAATTCCCGCAACCTGGCCGGCCGACGGGCGGGTTATACGACGCCGACTACGAGCACGATTCGTGCGGCGTGGGATTCGTGGTCGATATGAAAGGGCGGAAATCACACGCGATCGTCGAGCACGCAATGACCGTGCTGAAAAATCTGTTGCACCGCGGCGCGTGCGGCTGCGAGGAAAATACCGGCGACGGTGCGGGCATCCTCGTACAAATGCCGGACAAATTCCTCCGCGGCGCCTGTGCGGCGCTGGGTATCGACCTGCCGCCGGTCAATGAGTACGGCGCGGGGCTCGTGTTCCTGCCGACGGCCGCAGAGCCGGCGCAACGATGCCGCGACATGTTCGCGCGGATCATCGAGGAAGAAGGCCTGAAGCTGTGCGGCTGGCGCGAAGTACCGACGGACAACTCCCCGATCGGCCCGACCGCGCTCGCGGCGCAGCCGGCGATCGAGCAGATCTTTATCGGCCGCGGCGATTCGACGGGCGACGCCGAAGCATTCGAGCGCAAGCTGTACGTCGTCCGCAAACGCGTCGAACACGAAGTCTGGGGCTCCGGCACCGCCGGCAGTGACCAGTTCTATATCCCGAGCCTTTCGCAGGCAACGCTCATCTACAAGGGCATGCTGATCGGATCCCAGGTCGACGTCATGTTCCCCGACATCGTCGATCCGGCGTTCGAAAGCGCGCTCGCACTCGTACACCAGCGGTTTTCGACGAATACGTTCCCGTCATGGCCGCTCGCCCAGCCGTTCCGCTATATCGCCCACAACGGCGAAATCAACACGCTGCGCGGCAATGCGAACTGGATGCGCGCGCGCGAAGCCCTGTGCGAATCGAATCTGTTCGGCGACGACCTGCAAAAGCTGTTTCCAATCGTGCTCGAAGGCAATTCGGACTCCGCCGGTTTCGATCAGGTGCTCGAATTCCTCCACATGGCCGGGCGTCCGCTGCCGCTCGCCGTGCTCATGATGATCCCCGAGGCGTGGAGCGCGCACGAATCGATGAGTCCCGACAGGCGCGCTTTCTACGAGTATTACAGCTGCCTCATGGAGCCATGGGACGGGCCGGCCTCGATCGCATTCACGGACGGCCGCGTGATTGGCGCCGTCCTCGACCGCAACGGCCTGCGCCCGTCGCGTTACTACGTGACGAAAGACGACCTCGTGGTGATGGCTTCGGAAGTCGGGGTGCTCGACATTCCGCCGGAAAACATCGAAATCAAGGAACGCCTGCACCCGGGCCGGATTTTCCTCGTCGACACGGTACAGGGCCGGATCATCGACGATCAGGAACTGAAGCAGCAGTACATCGATGAACATCCGTTCGCGGACTGGCTCGAACAGAGCTATACCGCGATCGACGACCTGCCGGAACCGCCGCAGGTCGCGCCGGTCGATCACGACACGTTGCTCGTGCGCCAGCAGGCATTCGGTTACACGCACGAGGATCTGCGCATCATCCTTCAGCCAATGGCCGAAGCGGGCGCGGAACCGACCGGCTCGATGGGGACTGACGCCGCGCTTGCCGTGCTGTCCGACCGCCCGCGTCTGCTTTACGATTATTTCAAACAACTGTTCGCGCAGGTGACGAACCCGCCGCTCGACGGGATCCGTGAAGAACTCGTGACCCAGGTCTCGACGCCGATCGGCCCGGAAAGCAACCTGCTCGAGGCAACGGCGGAAAGCTGCCGCCAGATCAAGATCGAATCCCCGGTGCTCGACAATCGTGACCTTGCGCGGATTCGCCACATCGATGTGCACGAATTTCGCGCCGTGACCGTGGACTCGGTGTATCCGGTCCGCGATGGAGTCAGCGGGCTCGAAGCCGCGGTTGAGGCGATGTGCACTGCGACGGACGCCGCGATCGACGACGGCGCGTCTTTCATTATCGTCTCTGATCGCGCGGTTGATGCCGAACATGCCCAGATTCCGGCCGCGCTCGCGACAGCGGGACTGCATCATCATCTCGTACGCAACGGCAAGCGCACGCGGGTCGCGCTCGTGATCGAGTCGGGCGAGCCGCGCGAAATCCACCATTTCGCCGTTCTGCTCGGCTACGGCGCGGATGCGATCAATCCCTATGTCGCGTTCGAGACACTCGACGACCTGTTGCGCCAGGACATCCTGAAAGACGTGAAAGGCCGCCGCGAGGACGAACCGGCGCACGACGCGGCGGTACGCAACTACATCAAGGCCGTGAACAAGGGCCTCGTCAAGGTCATGTCGAAGATGGGCATCTCGACGGTACAGTCGTATCGCGGGGCGCAGATTTTCGAGGCCGTCGGACTCAACAGCGCGCTCGTCGACAAGTACTTCACGAAGACCGCGGCGCGCATCGAGGGTATCGGCATCGATGTCGTCGAACAGGAAGTGAGCCGCCGGCACCACGACGCCTACCCGGACCGCCCGGTCGGCCACCCCGACCTCGACTGGGGTGGCGAGTATCAGTGGCGTCGCGACGGCGAATACCATCTGTTCAACCCGGAGACCGTGTTCAAACTGCAGCACGCAACGCGCGCCGGGCGCTACGATATTTTTCGCGAATACACCTCGCTCGTTGATGATCAGAGCGAGCATCGCGCCACCCTGCGCGGACTGCTGAAGTTCAAGTCCGATCGCCCGCCGGTGCCAATCGACGAAGTGGAATCCGTCGAGTCGATTATGGCCCGCTTCCATACCGGGGCAATGTCTTACGGCTCGATCAGCGCCGAAGCCCATGAAACGCTCGCGATCGCTCTGAACCGGATCGGCGGCCGCTCGAATACCGGTGAAGGCGGCGAAGATCCCGAACGTTTCACCCCCGATGCGAACGGCGACCTGCGACGCAGCGCGATCAAACAGGTTGCCTCCGGACGTTTCGGGGTCACGAGCGAATATCTCGTGAACGCGGACGATCTGCAGATCAAAATGGCCCAGGGCGCGAAGCCCGGCGAAGGTGGCCAGTTACCGGGACACAAGGTTTACCCCGAAATCGCGAAGACGCGCCACTCCACCCCCGGGGTCGGCCTGATCTCGCCGCCGCCGCACCACGACATTTATTCCATCGAGGATCTCGCGCAACTGATCCACGATCTGAAAAATTCGAACCCCGTGGCACGCATACACGTGAAACTCGTCGCCGAGATCGGCGTCGGCACCGTCGCCGCCGGGGTCGCGAAAGCGCATTCCGATGTCGTGCTCATTTCAGGCTACGACGGCGGTACGGGCGCATCTCCGATCACCTCGCTGAAACACGCGGGGGTGCCATGGGAACTCGGCCTTGCGGAAACCCAACAGGTCCTCGTCGAGAACAAACTCCGCGATCGCATCGTCGTGCAGGTGGACGGCCAGATGAAAACAGGCCGCGACGTTATCGTCGCCGCGCTGCTCGGCGCCGAGGAATACGGGTTTTCGACCGCACCGCTCGTCGTGATGGGTTGCATCATGATGCGCGTATGTCATCTCAATACCTGCCCGGTTGGCGTTGCGACACAGGATCCGCGCTTGCGGGCGAAATTCGCCGGTAAGCCGGAATTCGTCGAAACGTTCTTCCAGTACATCGCCGAAGAAGTCCGCGAGTACATGGCCGAACTCGGCTTCCGCACGATGCAGGAAATGGTCGGCCGGGTGGAGCAACTCGATGTCGATACTGCCGTGGATCACTGGAAGGCACGCGGGCTCGATTTTTCGAATATCCTCGCGAAACCGGATGTCGGCCCCGAGGTCGCGATTCACCGGATCCGCGAACAGGATCATGGCCTCGACGAGTCGCTCGATCGCACGACCATCGTCGGCTTGTGCACCGACGCGCTCGAAAACGGCGAACCGGTTGATGCGATTTTGCCGATCAAGAACACGAACCGCACGGTCGGCACGATCCTCGGCTACGAAATCACGAAGCGCTACGGCGGCAAGGGTCTGCCGGACGATACGATCAAGCTGCACTTCAACGGTTCGGCCGGCCAGAGTTTCGGCGCGTTCGTACCGCGCGGCGTGACGATGACGATCGAGGGCGATGCGAACGACTACGTTGGCAAAGGCCTCTCGGGTGCGAAGATCATCGTCTATCCGCCGCGCCACGTTACGTTCGTGCCCGAAGAAAATATTCTCATCGGCAACGTGGCGCTGTACGGCGCGACGGCCGGGGAAGCGTACTTCCGCGGGATCGCCGGCGAGCGCTTCTGCGTACGCAACAGCGGCGCGAAAACGGTCGTCGAAGGCATCGGCGATCACGGGTGCGAATACATGACCGGCGGCTGCGCTGTCATCATCGGGCCCACCGGTCGCAACTTTGCCGCCGGTATGTCGGGTGGCACGGCGTTCGTGCACGACCCGAACAAGGTGTTTCCCGGACGTTGCAACCTGGAGATGGTCGATCTCGAATCGATCGGGTCGGACGATGAGGAACTCGTAGCCGATTTGCTGCGCAACCACGTCCGCTATACCCAGAGCACCGTCGCCCAGAAAATACTCGACAACTGGCATCGGGAAATAAAGAACTTCGTCAAGGTTATGCCGAAAGATTACAAGAAAGTATTGCTCGCGATTGAAAACGCGCGGCGCACGGGGATCCCGGAAGACCAGGCGATCATGGAGGCCTCGAATGGCTAAGATAACCGGCTTCCTCGAACACGATCGCGAGAAACAACCCTATCGCCCTGTCGGCGACCGCCTCAAGGACTGGCGCCAGGTTATGGATGCCTGGCCGGTCGATACCCTGCAACAGCAGGCGTCGCGCTGTATGGACTGCGGCATTCCTTTTTGCCACCAGGGCTGCCCGCTCGGCAACCTGATCCCCGACTGGAACGATCTCGTCTACCGCGATCGCTGGCGCGACGCGATCGATCGTCTCCATGCAACGAACAATTTTCCTGAGTTCACCGGCACGCTGTGCCCGGCCCCGTGCGAAGGTTCGTGCGTACTCGGCATCAATAACGATCCGGTGACGATCAAGGCCGTCGAACTCACGATAATCGACCACGCATTCGAACAGGGCTGGGTCGTACCGCTGCCGCCGGCGCGCGAAACGGGCAAACGCGTCGCGATCGTCGGCTCGGGTCCGGCCGGGCTCGGCGCCGCCCAGCAGTTGCGACGCGCCGGGCATGCCGTGACGGTGTTCGAACGTGCCGACCGGATCGGCGGCCTGCTACGGTACGGCATTCCCGAATTCAAGATGGAAAAACGCGTCCTCGACCGCCGCCTCGAGCAAATGCTCGCCGAGGGAGTCGAGTTCCGCGTCAACGCGAATGTCGGGGTCGACATCGACATCGCGGATGTGCGCAAGGAATACGACGCCGTGTTGCTCACGGGCGGCGCGACCGAGCCGCGCGACCTCGATATCCCGGGACGCGATCTCGACGGCGTGCATTTCGCGATGGACTTCCTTACGCCGCAGAACCAGATCTGCGAAGGCGATTCCGTGCCCCAGGACAAACTGATCAGCGCCGCCGGCAAACACGTCGTCATCATCGGCGGGGGCGACACCGGCGCCGACTGCCTCGGTACCTCACATCGCCAGCACGCGGCCTCCGTACATCAGCTCGAGATCATGCCGCGCCCGCCGGAAACCCGCGCGAGCAACAATCCGTGGCCGCTGTGGCCGCAGATTTTCCGCACCGCCTCGGCGCACGAGGAGGGCGGTGAACGCCTGTATTCCGTTTCGAGTAAACGGTTTGTCGATGACGGCACCGGGCGGGTCAAAGCGCTCGAACTCGCGGAAGTCGAGATGACGGTTGAAGACGGCCGTGCGCGGCTCAACGAAGTGCGCGGGTCGCTGCGTGTATTGCCGTGCGACCTGGCCCTGCTCGCGATGGGCTTCACGGGTCCCGAACGGGCCGGGCCAATCGAAGCGCTTGGTCTGAAACTGACCGACCGCGGCAATGTCTGGCGCGACAAGCAATGGATGACATCGGAACGCGGCGTATTTACCGCCGGCGACATGCAGCGCGGACAATCACTGATCGTCTGGGCCATCGCCGAAGGACGGTCGGCCGCGCAGAGCATCGACACGTTTCTGATGGGTGATTCCGACCTGCCGGCGCCGCTGGACTGACGTGCGCTCAGCGCCGCCCGTCCCGCAACGTCGTTGATTCGTCGCCGTTTCCGTGCCTGAACCCACGAGTCGCTTTCTGCGCGCACTGCATCGACTGCCCGTCGATGCGACCCCCGTGTGGATCATGCGCCAGGCCGGCCGCTACCTGCCGGAGTATCGCGCGAGCCGCGAGCGCGCCGGCGATTTTCTCACCTTGTGCAAGACCCCGGAACTCGCGTGCGAAGTCACGCTGCAACCGCTCGCGCGGTTTCCGCTCGATGCCGCGATTGTGTTTTCCGACATCCTTACGATCCCGGACGCCATGGGCCTCGGCCTGTCGCTCGAAGAGGGGCTGGGTCCGCGGTTCGCGCGCCCGGTGCGCACCGCCGATGCGATCCACGCGCTCGGGGTACCGGATCCGGCAACGGAACTGCGCTATGTCAGCGACGCCATCCGTCTGATCAAAAGCGAAATCGACGTCCCGCTGATTGGGTTCTGCGGCAGTCCGTGGACGCTCGCGACCTATATGATTGAAGGCGGCAGCGGGCACGATTTCAAAATCGTGAAGAATATGCTGTATGAAGATCCGGCGCTGCTGAACCACCTGCTCGATGTCGTGACCCGCGCGAGCACCGTGTACCTGCAGGCCCAGATCGAAGCCGGCGTCGATGCCGTGATGATCTTCGATACGTGGGGCGGGGTTCTCACGACGCCGGCATTCGAGATGTTCTCACGTGCGCCGATGGCGCGGATAATCGCGGGACTCGCTGGCGCGGTCCCGAGTATCGTGTTTACGAAGGGCGGTGGCCTGTGGCTCGAGTCGAGCGCCGCGCTCGGCTGCGAGGCACTCGGGCTGGACTGGACGATTGATATCGATGCCGCGCGTCGACGGGTCGGCGACCGGGTCGCGCTGCAGGGCAACATGGACCCGGCGTGCCTGCGTGCCGGTCCCGCGGCAGTCGCCGCGGAGGCGCGCGCGATTCTCGATGCCTACGGTCCGCATCCGGGCCATGTGTTCAATCTCGGCCACGGGATCACCCCGGATATCGACCCGGAAAACGTTGCCGTGCTCGTCGAGACCGTACATTCGCACAGCGCAACTCTGCATCGCGCACGGTAAGCACGTAGCGCGATGAGCCGGGCATCGGAGCTGTTGTCGCTGGTTGCGAAAGGATTCTGCATGGGCGCCGCCGATGTCGTTCCCGGGGTATCCGGCGGCACGATGGCGTTCATCCTCGGCATCTACACGCGACTGATCGATGCGATCAGGTCATTCGATGCGGTCTGGCTGAGCGCGCTGCTGCGATTCGATATCGCGCGCGTCCTGAGTCGACCGCATTGGTCGTTTCTGATCCCGCTCGGGATCGGAATCGTTACCGCTATCGCATTTTTCACCCGGGTCGTACCGATCCCGGCCCTGCTGCGATCGCACCCGGAACTCGTCTACGGCTTGTTTTTCGGGCTGGTCGTCGGTTCCGTCGTCGTACTGCTCCGGGATCTCGGCTGGCGTTCGTGGGCCGAACTGTTGTGGCTGGCCGTCGGTATCGTGATCGGCGGCGCAATCGTCACCGCTGTCCCAACGACGACGCCGGATGACTGGTGGTTCATCACGTTCAGCGGCGCCGTCGCGATTTGCGCGATGGTCCTGCCCGGCATTTCCGGCTCGTTTATTCTGTTGATTATGGGCAAGTATGCGCACGTCCTCGACGGCATCGGCCACCTCGACATCACGATCATCGCTCCGTTCGCGCTTGGCGCGATGCTCGGACTCGTAGCGTTCACCCGGGCGCTGTCGTGGTTGCTGCACCGTTTCGAGCGCGCAATGCTGCTCGTGATCTGCGGCTTTCTCGTTGCCTCGCTGTGGGTGATCTGGCCGTTTCAGGACCGCATCTATGTGATCGTTCGCGGTAAACAACGTCTGCTCGAGTCCACCCCGCTCATGCCATCCCTCGACGAAACCGGTTTTCAAGCCGCCGTGCTCGCCGCCATCGGCTTCGCCGTCGTGGTGTCCGCGAGCGCCATCGCGAAACGTCGCCTGCACACGAGCGGATAATCGTGACGGCGGGCGAAACGGGCTCGCTATGCTTTTCGCGCAACCCGCGCTACGCTTCGAGACGACGCGGGTTCCGCGGGCCGCTTGCGGCCACCGCTGCGGCCGCAATCGTGACGACCCGAGCAAGCAATGCCGATATCTGAACTCGTCCTGGTGATCATGGGTCTGTTGACCGTCGCAATGCTGGCGGCCAGCATCGGACGTAATCTGCCGGTTCCCTACACGGTGTTTCTCGTTGTCATCGGCATGGTGCTCGCGGCGCTCGCGAACCGGATCCCGGTACTCGAACCGCTGCAAAACTTCCGGCTGACCCCGGATCTCGTATTCTTTATTTTTCTCCCCGCACTGATTTTCGAATCCGCATTGACGCTTGATGCGCGCCAGCTGTTGCGGGATATCGCGCCTGTGTTCGTACTCGCGGCACCCGCGCTCGTCGTCTCGACCGCATTGATCGGTTTCGGGGTATGGGCGTATATGGATCTCGATCTGACGCTCGCGCTGCTGTTTGGTGCATTGATCGCGGCAACCGATCCGGTTGCTGTCGTTGCCTTGTTCAAGGAACTCGGCGCGCCCGCGCGGCTGACAACGCTCGTCGAAGGCGAGTCGCTTTTCAATGACGCGACGGCGATCGTCGTGTTTCATATCCTGCTCGGCATCGCGCTCGCGGGAACGTTCACCGCGGGCGATATCGGCCATGCGGCGGTCGAATTCATCCGGGTGTTTTTTGGTGGGGTTCTCGTCGGCGCCATCGCCGGTTTCGGGATCGGCGAACTGATGCGACGGATTCGGGGCAGTGAGCTTGCGATTCTCATCATGTCGTTCGTCATGGCCTATTCGAGCTTCGTCGTCGCGGAGCATTTGCTGCATGTTTCCGGGGTCATGGCAGCCGTATCGGCAGCCGTTTCGATGGGGCTGTTCGCGATCACGCGGATACCGCGTTCCGCGCTTCAGTCGATTCACGAAACCTGGGAAGTGATCGCGCTCGTATGCAACTCCCTGCTGTTCCTCATGATCGGGCTTTCCGTCAATTTGGGCCCGCTCATCAACAACCTCGACGGCATCGTCGTCGCCGCACTGCTCGTTCTCGTCGCCCGCGCCACCGCCGTCTACACGCTGGTACCGGCAACGACGCGGCTGTTTTCATTACCGCACGTGAACATGGGTGAGCGGCATATCATGTGGTGGGGCGGGCTCAAGGGCGGGCTTGCCATTGCCATCGTGCTGTCTATTCCGGAAACGCTGGACGGCCGCCAGATACTGGTCGAACTCACGCTCGGGGTCGTGCTGCTGACGCTGTTGATCAATGCACCGTCGATACGACCGCTGATCGCCTGGCTCGGGCTCGATCGAATGTCCGAAGAGGAGAACGCGGAGTTGCGCCGCGGCCTCCTCGAGGCACAACAGCAGGCGCAAGCGGTGATCGAACGACTTGCCACCACGACCGGGCTCCCGCCCGCACGCGTCGATTCGATCCGGACCCAGATAGACACTGTGTTCGAGCACGACGTTCCCGGAGTCGATCCCTCACGACACCTGCGACACACGTATCTCGAAGCCCTGCGCATGGAACTCGAGGAACTCGAATCGCTGTACAAACTCGGTGTGATCGAGGAATACACGTATCTCGATCTGCGTAACCGGATCAGCCGCGATCGGATTACACGGTCGCACATCGAGGGCGCTTCGTCGCTGCGCGACACGGCAGACGGATACAGCGGTTTTGCCCGCCTCGAACAACTTGCGTTGCGCTGGCTGCGTGAGCGAAACGCGTTCGCCGGCGTCCTCGCACGCCTGCAAAGCGCGCGCCTGAGCCAGGTGATTCAGCGCGATATCGCGGCGATCCTGTGTGCGGAGGCGGTGATTACGAATCTACCCGAACGTGTTGGTCTCACCCCGCACGACACGGCCGCGGTGATCGCGCTGTACCGCGACCGGGTTGAGCGCAAGCGCGCCCGACTGCAACACCTGCGCGAAGATTTTCCCGAGTTCTATGCCGACCTCGAAAGCCGCCTCACCCGCTCCGCGGCGCTGACCCGGGCACGTCAGTATGCGGTCGGCAGTCATCATTCCGGCGATATCGGCGCCAAGGCTTTCGGCCGCATCGACCGCCGTCTCGCGGGCGCGCTTGCAGCACTGCCCGAGAAATCCGCTGACGGGTCCGGTCCCACGGCGGTGGCCTTGATCGCACGGGTACCGCTGTTCAAGGGACTGCCGGATCCTGTGCTGGCGAAACTGGCCGGACAGGCCCAGACCGTGACGTTCCTGCCGGGCGACGTCGTCATCGGCGAAGGTGAGAAGGGCAACGCGCTGTACATCCTGATGCATGGCTCGGTGGAAGTTGTGCGCGGCACCGGTGATGCGACAACCCGCGTGGCATTACTCGGGCAGGGCGATATTTTCGGCGAGCGTGCGTTGCTGCATGACGAAATCCGCAGCGCCACCGTGATTGCCGTCAGCGCCCTGACCTTGCTCAGACTGACACGCGCGAGCGTGCGTGCCCTGGCCGACGAGCATGGCGAAATCGCCGCGCGCCTGCAAAGCGCCGATCAGGCGCGCCGCTAAATACGTGCTCCAAATTATAAAACACTGACCTTGATGGACCAGGCACCCTTCCCCGCAAATCGAGGGGAAGGGACTTAGGGCCTGTTTATCTTTCGTCGCCACCACTGCTGAGACCCTGTTTGTGGTCCAGCAAGGCAGAGAGAGCGCAGTGTAGCGATGCTACATAAGCGAGCGATAACGCAGCTGAACGCAAACAGGGTCTCAGCCCTATGGGTTGCCCCTGAAAAACCGTCACTCGGCGTTGCAGCTCGCTCATTTGGAATGACCAAACCGCGCTCGCTGCGCCTTGATTGACGGTTTTTCAGGGGCAACAGAGGCGGCGACGAAAGATAAACAGGCCCTAGGATGGGGTGTAGACGGTGGTTCCCGCCCCGAAGCCACAGTGCCTCGGATTTACGCACACCTGTTTATACCCGTCTTGACGAGCGCCAGGCACCCGCGAGCAGCAAGCCGAGACCCGCGCACGGAATCGCCCAGCCCGGGAGCCTGACGGCCGGGGTCGCTCCGGTCCGGATAACCGCCTCGGCCGTGATCACTTCCGGCTGGAACTGCCCGGAGCGTACGACGACCCGGCCACGGTCGTCGATGATCGCCGAGATCCCCGTATTTGTCGCGCGCAGCAGGTAACGTCCCGCCTCGAGCGCGCGCATGCGCGCGATCTGGAGGTGTTGATGGGGCGCGATAGAATCACCGAACCAGGCGTCGTTGCTCACGTTCACAAGCAGCCCGGCAGCGGGGAGCGCGCGCGCGATTTCCCCGGCGTACGCATCCTCGTAACAGATCGAAACGCCGACAATATGGCCCTCGACGACGATCGGCGGTTGCACCGGATCGCCGGCGGAGAAATCTGACATCGGTATCCGCAGAAAATCCAGCAGCCGTCTCAGCCAGCGATCGAACGGCAGGTATTCGCCGAACGGCACGAGATGGCGTTTGTCGTAGTAGGCGCGACCGGGTCCGAACTGTAAGACGCTGTTGAAATAACGCGTGCTGTCGGCGGGATCGGCGCGCGCGATTCCGGCCAGCAGCGTCGTGTGACCGTCACGGGCCAGGCGATCCAGTCGCTCCAGCGTGTCCGGCACTTCCGACGCGAAAGCCGGAATCGCGGTTTCCGGCCACACGACGAGCGGCTTGCCCCAGTGTGGGCGAGTCAGTTCCGTGTACAGGTCGATACTCGGCTCGCGGTAGTCGCGGTGCCATTTGACGGCCTGTGGAATGGCACCCTGAACGAGGGCGACCGGAAACACCTCGCCGCTGTCGCGGGTCCACTCGACGGTTTCGAGCAGCACGGCGCCAATGGCAATGCTCACGGCCACGCCGAGCGCCGCGAAGCGTGCGCGGAGCGTACCCGTAACCAGCACCGTGCACGCGCCGGCGAGGATCGCCGTGATCAGGCTCACCCCGTGAACCCCGAGCACCGGCGCGTACGCCGCGAGCGGGGAATCCGTCTGCGCGTAACCGACGAACAGCCACGGAAACCCGGTCATTACCCAGCCGCGCAGCCATTCCGTCGCAAGCCAGGCCGCGGGCGCGCCGAGGAGCAGGCGCACGCCCGGCGGACCTGCCGCACAGCGATGCCACAACCACGCCGCGAGCGCCGGATAAAGACTCATGAAGATGACGAAGCCGGCGGTTACCGCGATTGAAAACGAGTACAGCGGCAAACCGAACTGGTGCACGCTGATCTGAATCCACCAGACGCCGTGCGCGAACATGCCGAGGCCGAAACAGTATCCCGCGACAATCGCGAGTCGCTCGGAACTCACCGCCCACAGGTAGAACAACAGCGCGAGACAAAGCACCGCCAGCGGATAATAACCGTAGGGGGCAAACGCGAACGGCAGCGCGGCGCCGCCGAACAGCGCCGCGAGCGCAACGCTGAAGTTCCTGCTCACCGGATCAGCGATACGCGGTCATGCAGCACCGCCGCCCGGGGTACGCGACTCCGCGGTATTCGTGCGCACTACCCTGAGCACGTGTATACGCCGCGGGTCACACCGCAACACCTTGAATTCGAAGCCGCCGAACGAAATCGATTCCGCGCGTTCGGGCACGTGTCCGAACGCGTCGGTAACGAGACCGCCGATCGTGTCGTAGGTGTCGTCCGGGAAACTGCAGTCGAAGAATTCGTTGAATTCCTCGATCGGCGTGTGGGCTTTCACTGTGAAGCGATTACCGCGATGCTGACGAATGTACTCCTCGTCACCGAGGTCGTGCTCGTCGTCGATCTCACCGACGATTTGCTCGATCACATCCTCGATGCTGACGAGGCCGTCGATGCTGCCATACTCGTCGAGCACAATCGCCAGGTGATTGCGGCTCGTCCGGAACTCGCGCAACAGGATGTTCAGGCGTTTGCTTTCCGGCACGAACACGGCGGGACGGATCATATCCTTGATGTTGAACTCGCGTTTCTCGTCGACGGCGACCGCGAGCAGATCCTTCGCCAGCAGGATGCCGATCACTTTCTCATGCTTGTCGTCGAGCACCGGAAAACGTGAATGTCCCGATTCGACGACCTCCGCGAAAATATCTTCCGCCACCGCGTCCTCGTCGACAAAAACCATTTGCGAGCGCGGGATCATGATGTCTCCGACCTTCATCTCGGAGACCAGCAGCGCACCCTCCATCATCGCGACGGTGCTCATGTCCATGAGATGGTGGCTTTCTGCTTCGTGGAGGTAATCGAGGACGTCCTGGCGGTCGGACGGCCCGGGCACGAGGCGCCGTATCAGCTGGTGCAGCCAGTTCAGGATCGGTAGCCGGTTCGCGCGGCTTCGGGGACCATCGTTCATGCGTAGGGATCAGGATAGCCTAGTTCTGCGAGGATTGTCCGTTCGCGCGACTCCATTATCCCGGCATCGCTCTCGCGCTCGTGGTCATAGCCGAGCAGGTGCAGGACCCCGTGGATTGCGAGATGCGCCCAGTGCGCTTCACGCGCAACCGGGTCATCGCTGCATTCGGCGTTCGCCACCGGCGCGCAAATCACGATGTCACCGAGCAGACGCGGTTCGAAGTCCGGTTCCCCGAGTGGAAATGCGAGTACGTTCGTCGCCTGCTCGCGTCCGCGCCACTCGGAATTCAGCTGTTGCCCTTCGTCCAGGCCCACGATCCGCACGGTCAGCTCACCGTCCGTATGCTCGTGCTCGAGCGCGTGCCGCGCCCAGTGTTCGACAGTACTCGCCGCGGGCAGGTTCGCGTCGTCGGTCGCGATCTGGACGGTGATCGTCATCAGTACAGGCGATCGCGCGGCTTACGCCCGATCGCCGCCGTCGTCTTCCTGTTCCTGCTCGTGACGTTCGTACGCATCCAGGATGCGACCGACGAGACTGTGTCGGACGACATCGCGCGTTTCGAAAAACGTGAAGCTGATCCCCGGGATCGGCTTCACGATTTCGATCGCGTGCCGCAAGCCCGACGGCTTGCCCCGGGGCAGATCAACCTGGGTTATATCGCCCGTGACGACGGCCTTGGAACCGAAGCCGATTCGGGTGAGGAACATTTTCATCTGCTCGACGGTCGTGTTCTGTGCTTCATCGAGGATGATGAACGATTCGTTCAGGGTACGTCCGCGCATGAACGCGAGCGGCGCCACCTCGATCACGTTGCGATCGATGAGCTTAGCGACGCGTTCGAAGCCGAGCATTTCATACAACGCGTCGTACAACGGCCTCAAATACGGATCAACCTTCTGTGCCATGTCGCCGGGGAGGAAGCCGAGCCGCTCGCCCGCTTCAACCGCGGGGCGTACGAGGCACAGGCGCCGCACCTGTTCACTTTCGAGCGCGGCCACCGCGCAGGCCACCGCGAGATACGTCTTGCCGGTTCCCGCCGGACCAACTCCAAAGTTGATGTCGTGCTTGTTGATGTGCGTGATGTAAGCGCGCTGATTCGTACCGCGCGCCTTGATAATCGACCGCTTCGTACGCACCGAAACATCCGCAACCGCGGCGGCATCGGCAACGCTGTCGAGTTCGGATTCCTGCAACTGCAGGTGAACGTCGGTGGTGCCGATCGACTTCGACCCTGTCAGTTCGTAGAGGATCCTGACGATACGCCCGGCCAACGCGACGGACTCGGGGCTGCCGTTGATCGAGAATTCATTGCCGCGTTGATTGATATCGACACCGAGGCGTCGTTCGAGGAGCCGGATATGTTCGTCAAACTGGCCGCACAGGTTCGCGAGCCGATCGTTTTCAAACGGATCGAGCACGACGGTAGCGTCATTCGTGCTTACCACTTACGCGAATTCCACGGCTTCGCACAACTCGCCGCGCAGCGAATTCGGCAACACCTCACTGATGACGACGTCGACGAATTCGCCGATCAAGTCCGGCGTACCGGCGAAATTCACGACCCGGTTGTTCTCGGTTCTGCCGGACAGTTCCGCGGCATTTTTCTTCGCGTGCCCGGTAACGAGTACGCGCTGGGTCGTTCCGCGCATCGCCGCGCTTTTCGCTGCCGCGGATTCGAGGATGCGCCGCTGCAGGATCGCGAGTCGGTGTTTCTTTTCGGTCGCCGTTACATCATCCGGCAGTGCCGCGGCCGGGGTTCCGGGACGCGCGCTGTAGATGAAACTGAATGAATGGTCGAAGTCGACGTGATCGATGAGGTCCATCGTTGCCGCGAAATCGTCGTCCGTCTCGCCGGGGAAGCCGACGATAAAATCCGAGGATATCGAGATGTCGGGGCGGGCGCTGCGCAATTTGCGGATCCGCGAACGGTATTCGAGCGCGGTGTGGCCACGCTTCATCAGGGCCAGGATCCGATCGGAACCGCTCTGCACGGGCAGATGCACATGGCTGACGAGTTCGGGTACGTCCGCGTAGGTCGCGATCAGGCGATCGCTGAATTCGACCGGATGCGACGTCGTGTAGCGGATCCGGTCGATGCCGTCGATCGCTGCGACGTAACGGATTAGCGTGGCGAGATCGGCGATTTTTCCGTCGTGCATCGGGCCGCGATACGCATTCACGTTCTGGCCGAGCAGGGTGATTTCGCGTACCCCCTGTTCGGCGAGCGCGAAGATTTCCGCGATCACGTCGTCGAACGGGCGGCTGAATTCTTCACCCCGGGTGTAGGGGACGACGCAAAAACTGCAGTACTTGCTGCACCCTTCCATGGCCGACACGAACGCGGTTACGCCATCGGCGCGCGCCGGCGGCAGGCGATCGAATTTTTCGATTTCCGGGAACGAGATGTCGATCACGCCCTTGCCGATCGTTTGCGACTCGGTCACGAGTTGTGGCAGGCGGTGCAGGGTTTGCGGACCGAAAATCACATCGACGAACGGCGCACGCTGCCACAGCAATTCCCCTTCCTGCGATGCGACACAACCGCCGACCCCGATCGTCACGTGCGGTCGTTCGTCCTTGATGGCGCGCCAGCGTCCGAGTTCCGAGAACAGCTTTTCCGCCGCTTTTTCCCGGATCGAGCACGTATTCATGAGTAACAGATCGGCATCTTCGGGGGATTCAACGCGTTCGTAGCCCTGCCGATCGCTCATCAGCTCAGCCATCTGATGCGAGTCGTACTCGTTCATCTGACAACCGAATGTCTTGATAAATATGCGCTTTTTGTGGGGTTCAGGCATGTGCTTGCGGTCGCGGTCGCGGATTCGAGCGCGCATTATCGTGGATGATCGGAGAAAAAACCACGCGCCGCGGCTGCCCTCAGGTGGTCGCCGTGGACGCTGATCCGTAGCGCTTGTACATCGACCACACGTAAATGAGCAGAAAGATCGCGATGTACAGTTCCTGCAGTTCTTTCAGGTTTACATCGAGCAGGCTCCACTCGAGATCAAACCACGTCTTGCAGCGTTCGACGAGTCGCACCCCGAACACGAAAGCGGCCGCCGGCACACACACGAGAGTGGGCACGATCGCCGCGGACCATCGCCGCGGCGAGACCGCCTCACGGGCTTGCGCACGACCCGTCAACGGCAGGATCAAACCGCCGATTATGATCACGAGCGTCAACAACGTTTTGACGACGCGACCGAAGTGAATGTTCAGGTTGTGGAAGTTCGTTTCACCCTGGCGATTGTACTCTGCGAAGTATTCTGGCGAACTCCAGCCGAGCCAGTGTTGTCCCCAACTCACTTCTTCGCCGGCAAAGCCGAAACACATGAGCGCGAAGCCGGCGAACCAGACGGAGAACATCCGGCCGAACTGCCCGTAGCAGCGAACAGCGAGTACGATCGCCAGTACCGTCGCCGGCAGCAGGAGCAACGCCGTCGCGTTTTCGATCAGCCCGGATTCGGATTCGATCCAGGTCGGAAAGAAGCGCTTGTCGGAATCGATCTGTCGGGCCGACAAGTGAATCACGAGCGGGAGCGGGATACTCCACAGCCAGATCAACGGATGGAGGTCACGCGGATCAGGCCGGTTCATCGAGCGAAACCCGGATGTTGTCGATCAGGCGGGCGCTGCCCAGCCATGCCGCGGTAAGAATCGCGAGGTCACGTTCATCCGCTTCCGCGACGAGCAGATCGGCCGCGCGTCGGATGCCGAAATATTCCGGTTTGAATCCCGCATCGCGCAACGCTTCGAGGGAACGCGCCTCGATCGCCCGGAAGTCCGCTCCGGCCTTGCGCACGTCACGCACCGCCTCCTGCAGGGTCGCGTAAATCGTCGGCGCAATGGCGCGTTCGGCCTCACTCAGATAGCTGTTGCGTGAACTCATCGCGAGACCGTCGGGTTCACGCACGATCGGCTGTCCGATAACCTCGACCGGCATGCACAGGTCGTCGACCATGCGGCGGATCACCATGAGCTGTTGCAAATCCTTGTTGCCGAACAAGGCACAGTCGGGCTGGACACTGCAAAACAATTTCGTCACCACGGTCGCGACACCGGAGAAATGCCCGGGACGAAACTCACCGCACAGTATCGTCGAGAGGCCCGGCACCGTTACCCGCGTGTCCTCTTCCATGCCGCCGGGATAAAGTTGCGCAAGATTTGGCGCGAACAGGACGTCGAGCCCGTTGCGCGCGAGCTTGGCCTGGTCATCTGCGAGCGTGCTCGGGTAAGTCGCGTAGTCTTCGCCCTTACCGAACTGGATCGGGTTGACGAAAATGCTGACAACCGTGCGATCGGCGATCTCGCGTGCACGCTCGAGCAGCGAGAGGTGCCCGTCGTGCAGATTCCCCATGGTCGGAACGAATGCGATGCGGTGGCCATCGCGCCGCCACCCGGCGACGATGTCGCGCAGTTCCCGCGTGTTGAAAACAGTTTGCATTACCAGTAATTCGTCAGCCGCTGCCGCAAGACGCGATATTCTATGCCGAGACCCCGCGCCGCGGTACCGTCCGACCGGCGCACCCGTGCTCCTGGCAGGCTGTTGAAGAACTCCCGCGCTCGACATCCCGCGTTCCGGCGGTGCCCGGAATCCTCACGAATTTCCGTATACGCTGCGGTCCCTGCGCGCCGGCGGAGCGCGACCTGTCGTCGCTCGCTACGTTTTTCGACAGCCTGCTAAACGGCGGTTATCGGATCGAGCTCGAAATGATGCTTTCCGCGGATACCGCTGCGAATGGCCTCGATCAGTTGCGCGAATGGCTGCTCACCCTCGGCGAAATTCGCACCATCGGTATCGACGAACAGCACCGGCGCATCGGTGTAATGGCGGAAAAACGCGACATAGGCCGCGCACAACTCATGCAGGTAGGCGGCTTCGATGCGCTGCTCGTAGTCGAGGCCGCGGCGCCGGATCCGCTCCAGCAGCGTCGGCACCGGCGCGTGCAGGTAGATCACGAGATCCGGTACCGGTACGGTGTCGACCACGCGCTCGTAAAGCTGTTCGTAGATGCGGAATTCGTCCGCCGACAGCGTCATTCGCGCGAACAGACGATCCTTTTCCAGCATGTAGTCGGAGATATACACGGCGCGAAACAGATCGTTCTGGCGAAAGGATTGCAGTTGCTCGACCCGCTGAAACAGGAAATGCACCTGCGTCGGTAAAGCGTACCGCGCGGGGTCGGCGTAGTATTTTTCGAGAAACGGGTTGTCGGCTGCGCCCTCGAGCATCAGGTCGGTGTTGTAAGCGTCGGCAACACGGCGCGCGAGGGTTGTTTTGCCAACCCCGATTGGACCTTCGATCGCAATGATGCCGGGTGCGGGCGGAGTGGCGTCGTCAGGCATCGTCGAGGCGGACGGCGGTCGCCGAGGGGGCGAGTCGCGCCGCGACGCTCGCGAGAGACTCGCCGTCAGGCAGCGTCAACGTCGGCGCGATCTCGAGCAGCGGCAGGACGACGAAGTCGCGCTCCTTCAATCCGGGATGCGGCAGGTGTAATCGCGGTCCGGCCACCTGCTCATCGTCGTAGAGCAGGATGTCGAGATCGAGCGTCCGCGGGCCCCAGTGCACGCCGTCACGCGCCCGTCCGTGCGCGCGCTCGAGCATTTGCAGCGCATCGAGCAAGGCATGACAGCTGAGTCGGGTCGCGACAGCGAGCGCGGCGTTGATGTAGTGCGGTTGATCCTGCGGCCCCATCGGCGGGCTCGAATACAGCGACGACCGCGCGACGATGTCGGTCCCGGGAAGGGCGCCGATTTCCGCGATTGCCGTGGATACCTGTGCACGCGGGTCGTCGAGGTTGCTGCCAAGACCGATGTGCGCGAGATGCGTCACGCCGGCGTTCAATCCGGGCGTCGACGCCGGCGCGATCGGGGGCGCTTGCGCGGCGGTTCACGCAGCGTCGTGAGCATCTGTTCGCGTTGTCCGCCGTCGACTTCCTGCAATTTCGTCCACCACTCGGCAAGATCTTCGAGCGGTTCGCCGGCGCGTGCGCGCAGCACGAGAAAATCGTAGGCCGCGCGGAAGCGCGGATGTTCGAGCAGCTTCAGGGCACGCTTGCGCGTGCGGTTCGCAAGACGCGGCTGAAAACCCCAGATCTCGCGACTCACCGTCGTATACCGCCGGGGTATCGCGACCCGCCGTACCTGTTCGGCGATCACCTCGTCGGCCGCTTCGCGCGCCGCGTCACCCGGCGAGAGCCCATCGTCGATGAACGCGTCGCGCCGCGCGCACAACGCGCCCCACAGGATCGCGGCAAAAATAAACGCCGGCGTAACCGGTTTTCCCTCGCGCACCCGCTCATCGGTGCTGCGCAGCGATTCGCGCACGAGCGCCAGCGCTGTCTCGTCGGCGGCGAAACTGCGTTCGGCCAACGGGAACAGGTGAACGAACAATCCGGATTCGCGTAGCGCTTCGAACGTCGCGAGCCCGTGGCCGGAATGCAGCATTTTGAGTGCTTCATCGAACAGGCGTGCCGGCGCGATTGCGTCGAGCTGGTCGCCGTAATCAACGAACGCCTTGCGGGTCGCGGCGTCGATTTCGAGGTCGAGCTTCGCGGCGAAGCGGATCGCACGCAACATGCGCACCGGATCCTCGGGGTAACGTTGCGCCGGATCGCCGATCAGGCGCAGGCGGCGGGCGCGAATGTCTTCGACCCCGCCAACGTAATCCACGACGGAATAATCCGCGATGTTGTAGTACAGCGCGTTCACGGTGAAATCGCGGCGCCAGACGTCGTCGTCGATATCGCCGTACACGTTGTCACGCAGGATACGCCCGGTGTCGGCGATCGAGGCACCGTCCGCGTCCCCGTCGTGACCGGCCCGGAATGTTGCGACCTCGATCACATCGCGCCCGAAGCGTACGTGCGCAAGACGGAATCGACGACCAATCAAGCGGCTGTTGCGGAATAACTCGCGGATCTCTTCCGGATGCGCATCCGTCGCGATGTCGAAGTCCTTCGGTTCGATACCGAGCAGAATATCGCGCACCCCGCCACCGACCAGAAACGCCTTGTAGCCTGCCTTGTGCAGGCGATACAGAACCTTGAGTGCGTTTTCGGAGATGTCCTTGCGCGACACCGAATGTTCGTCGCGCGAGTAGATGCGTGGCTCATTGCGTTGAGCCGGGCCTTGTTTACGAGCCTTGGATTGTTTTGCCGAGCGCGACCGGGGCAGCAGGTAATCTAGAAAACTCAAATGCGGGTCCGTTGGTTGGCGGCGCGTCGGGCCTCATCATAGAGGCGATTATTCCGCTATTCACGGTCGCGCCGGGAGTCAGTTTTGTGCCATCAACAACACAGGGGCGGCAGTTTAGCACTGCTGAATCGGCGATGAGCAATGTCGGGCGCGCCGCCATGGCACGGCGTTGCCGGCCCCGGTGCGGGCCGCAACCCCGGGAGCAGACCCGAGGCCCCGTCGGGTACGCGAAAGGGCAGGGTTCCGTGCCGCGCGAGATGTGGCGATTGCGACATCCGGGGGTGCAACGCGGCATGGAATAGTGTAGAAATCGCCCCCTGCACTGTGCCCGCAAGCTCCCTTCGTCTAGTGGCCCAGGACGTCGCCCTCTCACGGCGAAAACAGGGGTTCGAGTCCCCTAGGGAGCGCCACGGCACGCGTGATCGGGTACCCGGGGCCCGCGTCGCATACTTCAGTTCGGTGACCCTGAGTCCGACGGCGCCACCGCGGTTAGCGGCAAGTGATCGCCGAGCGACGCGACGAGCGTATCGCGCAACCAGATGCCGGCCTCAAAGTCGACGGATTCGCGCACCCCGAGCACCTGCCGTTCGGCGCCCGGATCACCACCGTGCCTGAGACGGTGGATGTCGGTGAGTACCGCCGCCGCGTAGGCCACGAGGCCCGGCTGGTCGAGATGGATCTGGTGGCCACTGTTGCTGGCAACAATGTGCGCCGCATAAGGACTTTCCCCGGCGAGTTCCGTTTGCATTTCCATCCACAGATGTTCGAGCTGGTCACCGCGGGTATCGGTCGGCCACACGCGCTTGCCGCGGGACAGGACGATTACCGGGATCTGCGCGAGGTGCTGGGCGTCGCGCAGTTCGCGCGCACTGTCGCGGAAACCGAGAAATTCATGCGCGAGCGTTCGTCGCGTGCGCCAGCGACTCATTTGTTCGCGCACGAGCTTTTTCAGCGCCGCGGGCATGCTCGGATGCGGTTGCGGTGCGCGGCCGAACTTCACCATGCCCCAGCGCGTCGTCGGCGCGGTGTTCAGATTGAACGGCGGCGCCCGGAAGCGCTCTACCTGGGTCGGGTGAGACGAGTCGACGAGCACGAGTCCGGCCACGAGATAAGGGTAACGGCGCGCGAACAACTGCATGTTGTAACCGCCGTAGGAATGGCCGGCGAGAATGAACGGTCCGTCGGTATCGAGCGCCGTGAGCAACAAATAGAGCTCATTGGCGATGACGGAACTCGTGCGTGGCAGCGGGCCGTTATCGCTCCAGCCGTAGCCTGCGCGATCGTACGTACACACGCGGGTGAATTCGCGCGCGCGTTCCACGACGGCCCGCCATTCGAACGCATGACCGCCGAGGCCGGCATCGAACACGACCGTCGGTGTGCCGTAGCCCTCGCAGGCGATATGCAGACGGTAACCGCCGACATCGATCAGCAATCCCGGCGCCGTTTGCTCGGCCGCGTGCGACAGCACGCCGTACAGCAACAGCAATATGGCCAGTAACTTGTGCATCTTTCCGGTTCGCCACCTCGGCGCAATTTTCACCCTTTGCGGGGACTATGACTACATACGTAGGCGTATTGTCGCAAATCCGGCCCGCCTGCGGGACGGGCTTTTTGCCCGAATACGTCGCAGTTTCGCACTCTGCCGCCGCGGCCCGGGTTCGACCGGCGCTAGGCTGCCGGGCGAATTCCCACGACAATAGCACCGTGACCCAGGACCCGACACCGAAAGAACGTGCGCCGTCGCTGCTGCGCCTCGCCGCCGCGATGGTCTACGACGGCCTCGCGCTGCTCGCGATCTGGTTTTTCGCCACGCTCGTGATCGTCGTCGTGCGCCGCGGGACCGCGATCGATGCGGGCAATCCGTTGTTTACGCTGTATCTCGCGCTGACGGCCTATGCCTACTTCGGTTACTGCTGGGGCAGGACGGGCCAGACGCTGGGCATGAAATCGTGGCGCTTCCGGCTCGTGTCGAGCGCCGGCCCGGGTCCGATTACCTGGCAACAGACGGCATTGCGGTTCCTCGGCGCCATCGTGTCCGTCGCGGCCTGCGGCCTCGGTTACGTCTGGGCACTGTTCGATCGCAACGGTTATACCTGGCACGACCGTCTGTCCCGTACGTATCTGCGCAACGCGGATTGAAGCCGCCGTCGCCTACGTCGTGCGCACGAGCAGTACGATCCCGATGATTCCCATGACGAGCGCCGGCCCCCCGGCACTGATCGCCGGCGCCACCTCGTAGACGATCCCGAGGTGGCCCGCCGCCTGGTTCAGCAAATGAAAACCGAGACCGATCAAGCCCCCGACGAGCACGCGTTGTCCGACCGTCGTCGACCGGCTCGCGCGTAATACCATCGGAATCGCGAGAAACACCATCACTCCGGTTGCGAACGGGTAGACGAGCTTTACCCACAGGGCATGTTCGTAATGTCGCGCGGTCTGCCCGTTGTCGCGCAGAAACCGGATGTATTTCACGAGCGTCCACAGCGACAGGCTGTCCGGCTGGATCGCGATCATCGCAATCAAATCCGGCCGCAGCAGCGAATCCCAACCCGCGCGCTCGACAACGCGGCGCTCGATCGAGGTCTCGGAGATGATCGTCTGCGCGATGTCCTCGAGCACCCAGCGGCCGTCGACATAAAGCGCGCGCCGCGCATGGGTGCTCGTCCGGAGTTCGCTGTTCGCATCGAACTCGTAGATAAAGATGTCCTCGATCCGGTTACCCGGCAGAATTTCGCGGATGTTGATGTAGCTGTTGCCGTCCCGGGCCCAAAACCCGTTGTGCGTCTTCAGCGTAATGCGGTCATTGATGGCAACCGAGCGATACTGGCGCGCAAAGGCCTCGGCGGGGGGTGCGATCACCTCGCCGACGAGCACGGCCGCGATCACGAACAACAGCCCCGCTTTCATGACCGAGACCACGACCCGAAACTTCGAGACTCCGGCACAGCGGATGACCACGATCTCGCCATTGCGCATCATCGTGCCGAGACCGAGCAGGGAACCGATCAGCGCCGCCATGGGGAACAGTTCGTAGGCCAGCGAGGGCGCGCTCATGGCCACGAAAATAAGCGCGTTGACGATACCGTAAGACCCCCGGCCGACGTCTTCGAGTTCGTCGATCAGCGCGAAAAACGTAAAAATCGCGAGCAGGGTCAGCAACACCGTCAGGGTCGAGGCGATGACATTGCTCGCGACGTAGCGGTCGATCAGGCGCACGGGTGAGATCCCTGCTCAGCGTAGCGCTCGTTTTTGCGCCGCCTATGGCAAACGAATACACTTTCGCCCTCGACATTCAGGCGCCCGCCCGCGGTTCGGCCGGCATTCGCAGCGGCTGATCCGGTACTCATGGTCACGAGGGATACGATGGATATTTCAATCAAACACGGCACACCCGGCAAGCAGAAAACGGCATGCTTCATAGTCGCAGTATATAGCGGAAAGCACCTTGGTGACGTCGCCGGCGCGCTTGACAAGACGAGCCGCCAGGCGCTCAGCCGGCTCGTCAAACGCGGCGATATGACCGGCAAGCTCGAGGAAACCCTGTTCGTACCGAATGCGACCGGCTTGACGGCCGAACGGGTAATGCTCGTCGGCGCCGGCAAACGCGCCGGTATCAGCGCCGCGGAATACATGAAGCTCGTCACGAAGGTGGCATCAGCCGTCGTCGAAGCAGGCCTCAAGAGCGCGCTGTCCGCGCTGACGGAAATCACCGTCGATGGCCGCGATGAAGCCTGGAAGATCCGCCAGCAGATCACCGCGTTCGAGAGTGCCGCGTATCGCTTTGACGAGTACAAGACGCTGCCGAAACGCAAACCGGCCCGCTTCGCGCGCCTCGGCCTGTATTTCGACGCCGCCGACCCGGTGGCCGAAGCAGAAGCCCGGATCGGCGATTCGCTCGTCAAGGGACTGCAGTTGACGAAAGACCTCGCGAACACGCCGGCGAATTTCTGCACCCCGCAGCATCTCGCCGAGCACGCGCGCGAACTCGGCCGGCAATTCAAATCGATCACCGTCGACGTCCAGAACGAGGCGGCGATGGAGAAACTCGGCATGGGATCCCTGCTGTCCGTGTCGCGCGGCAGTGAACAGCCGGCGAAACTGATCACGATGAAATACGACGGCGGCAAGGCGGGCGACAAGCCGGTTGTGCTCGTCGGCAAGGGTGTCACGTTCGATTCCGGCGGCATTTCGCTGAAGCCGGGTCCGCAAATGGACGAGATGAAATATGACATGTGCGGCGCGGCGACCGTGTTCGGCGTGATGAAGGCGCTTGCGGAATCGGCGCTGCCGATCAATGTCGTCGGCGTCGTTCCCGCCACCGAGAACCTGCCGGACGGCAAGGCAACGAAACCCGGTGACATCGTCACGAGCATGTCCGGCCAGACGATCGAAATACTGAATACCGACGCCGAAGGTCGCTTGATCCTGTGCGACGCGCTGACGTACAGCGCGCGCTACGAACCGGATGTCGTGATCGACATCGCGACGCTCACCGGCGCCTGCATCATCGCGCTCGGTCATTTAACCACCGCGCTCATGGGCAACGACGACGAACTCGCCGAGGACCTGCTGAACGCCGGCCAGGAAACCGGGGACCGGGCCTGGCGCCTGCCGCTGTGGGACGAATATCAGCAGCAAATCGACAGCCCGTTCGCCGATATCGCGAACGTCGGCGGGCGCCCGGCCGGCAGTATCACCGCCGCCTGTTTTCTTGCACGCTTTACGAAAGACTACCGCTGGGCGCATCTTGATATCGCCGGCACGGCCTGGGTCAGCGGCGCGAAGAAAGGTGCGACGGGGCGCCCCGTTAACCTGCTGTTTCAGTACCTGCGCGACCGGGTTGCACGGCGCGACGGGTAAGGCAGGCGCGTGACCGCGGCATGACCCGCGTCGATTTTTACGTGATGGACGATCCGGATCCCGGTCAGCATGGCGAACTCGTCTGCCGTCTCGCCGAAAAAGCGTGGCGCGCGGGGCATGCCGTGTATGTTCGCTGCGGCGATCACGACGCCGTGGAACGACTCGATACGCTCATGTGGACCTACAAGGACACGGCGTTCGTTCCGCATGCGCGCGTGGACGATCGGGACGCGGAATCGACCCCGATTACGCTCGGATCCGGCGACACCTTGCCGCCGACGCACGATGTACTGGTAAACCTCGGTGAGGACGTGCCGGCCTTCTTCAGCCGTTTCGAGCGGGTGATGGAAACGAGCGGGGCCGATCCGGGATCACGCGAAGCCGCGCGCGACCGTTACCGCTACTACCAGGAGCGCGGATACACCCTGAACACGCACAAACTGGGCGCGAAACGTGGCTGAGGAACGCGACGGCAATACCCCGCGCGACGACGACAGCCTCGATAACACGATCGATCAGCTCGAATCCCTGCTCGAGTCGCGCCGCGAATCGCCCGCTGTGACGCCTGCCACCGACGGTCCGCCAGCCGGACGGGTACTGCCGAAACTGACCCGCCGGGTGACCGCGGCACGTCCCGCGGCGCCGAACCCGGATCCGATCGCCCGGCAAATACTCGATACCGGGCCGCCACCAGCCCCCGTCGTCGACCCGGCGGCGGAAGCCGCCGCGCTCGTCGGCGATGTGAAGCGACTCGTCAATGAAAATATCCGCGCTGCTTTCGCGGAATTGCGTGCCGACGTCGTCGCCGATCTGCGACGTGAACTGTCGGCGTCCACAACCGCGCCGGCCGCGAATCCTGCTGCGCCACAGCCGGCCGCACGTCCCGAACCAACTGAATCGACACCGAAAGTAAACCTCATGGAAAAAACCTACGACCCGCACAAGATTGAAGCCGGCCGCTACGATCACTGGGAACAGTCCGGCTACTTTCAACCGCACGGCGCGGGCGAACCCTACTGCATCATGCTGCCGCCACCGAACGTCACCGGTTCGCTGCACATGGGTCACGCGTTCCAGGACACCCTGATGGACGCCCTGATCCGCTACCGGCGCATGCAGGGCAAGCAGACCCTGTGGCAGTGTGGCACCGACCATGCCGGCATCGCGACCCAGATGGTCGTCGAACGGCGGCTCGCGGCCGATGGCGTCTCGCGGGTGGACATAGGCCGCGAAAAATTCGTCGATGCCGTGTGGCAGTGGAAAGGCGAATCGGGCGGCACAATCACGCAGCAGTTGCGCCGCATGGGGGCGTCGATGGACTGGAGTCGCGAGCGTTTCACGCTCGACGAGGATCTGTCGCGTGCCGTCACGGAAGTATTTGTCCGCCTGTTCGACGAAGGCCTCATTTATCGCGGCAAACGACTCGTGAACTGGGATCCCGTGTTACACACGGCGATCTCTGATCTCGAAGTCGTCGCCGAAGAAGAGAACGGCAAGCTGTGGCACATCCGTTACCCGCTGGCCGACGGCACCGGCCACGTGGTTGTCGCCACGACCCGGCCGGAAACGATGCTCGGCGACAGCGCCGTGGCGGTACATCCGAAAGACGAGCGCTATCGGCGCATCATCGGCAAGTCGATCCGCCTGCCGTTGTGCGATCGCCTTATCCCCATCATCGCCGATGCGTACGTCGATCCGGAGTTCGGTTCCGGTTGCGTGAAAATCACCCCGGCCCACGATTTCAACGATTACGAAGTCGGCAAGCGCCACAATCTCGCCGTGATCAATATTTTCGACCCGAGCGCGACGATCAACGAAAACGCGCCGGATGCCTATCGTGGCCTCGACCGCTACGTGGCACGCGAACGCATTATCGCCGAGCTCGAGAGCCAGGAACTGCTCGCGCGCATCGACGACCACAAACTGATGGTGCCGCGCGGCGATCGCTCGCACGCCGTGGTTGAACCGTACCTGACGGACCAGTGGTTCGTGCGCGCCGAGCCGCTGGCGAAACCCGCGATCGCCGCGGTCGAGAACGGCGATATCCGCTTCGTACCCGAGAACTGGAGCAAGACGTACTTCGAATGGATGCGCAACATCGAGGACTGGTGTATCTCGCGCCAACTCTGGTGGGGGCACCGGATCCCGGCCTGGTACGACGAAGCCGGCAATATCTACGTCGGCCACGATGAGGCCGAAGCACGGGCGCGCGGCGGGATCGGCGATGACGTCGTACTGGAGCGCGACGAGGACGTGCTGGATACGTGGTTCAGCTCCGCGCTGTGGCCTTTTTCGACGCTTGGCTGGCCGGACGAAACGCCGGAACTCGCGACGTATTACCCGACGAGCGTGCTCGTTACCGGGTTTGACATCATTTTCTTCTGGGTTGCGCGGATGATCATGATGGGCCTGAAATTCATGGGCGACGTGCCGTTCCGCGAGGTTTACATTCACGGCCTCGTGCGCGACGCCGACGGCAACAAGATGTCGAAGTCGAAGGGCAATATCCTCGATCCGCTCGATTTGATCGACGGCATCGAACTCGAACCGCTCGTCGCGAAGCGCACGAGCGGCCTCATGCGCCCCCAGGACGCGGAGAAGATCGAAGCGGCGACCCGCCGCCAGTTCCCCGACGGCATCGCGAGCTTCGGCACCGATGCCCTGCGCTTCACGTTTGCCTCGATGGCGACCCAGGGTCGCGATATCCGCTTCGACCTCGGACGGGTCGGCGGCTACCGGAATTTTTGCAACAAGATCTGGAACGCCGCGCGCTTTGTCATGATGATGTGCGACGGCCACGACGTGTCGGCCGTCGAAACCGGGCCAGCGCGCGGTTTTGCCGAGAAATGGATCCGCTCGCGCCTGCACGCGAGTCTCGGCCAAATCCGCGAAGGTTTCGAAACCTACCGTTTCGACCTCTCGGCGCAGTCAATCTACGAGTTTATCTGGGACGAATACTGCGACTGGTACATCGAACTGGCGAAAGTCACACTGAACGACCCGTCGGCGAGCCCGCAGGACCAGGCGACGACGCGCCGCACGCTCGTCGAAGTGCTCGAAACCGCGTTGCGCGCGCTGCACCCGCTGATGCCGTATATCACCGATGAAATCTGGCTCAAACTCGCGCCGGTACTCGGCAGGGGCGGCGAAACGATCATGCTGCAGCCGTATCCGGATCCGGCACAGCTCGAAGCCGACGCGGAAGCGGAACGCGCTTTCGCGTGGTTGCGGGAGTTTATCCTCGGTGTCCGCCGGATCCGTGCCGACAACAATATCGAACCGAATCGCCGGCTGGCGATCAATGTCCAGGGCGGCTCGGCACAAGAACGCCGGTGGCTCGAATCCTATGACGCGTTCGTGCGCCAGCTCGCCAGGGTCGAGTCCATCGACCGCGTGCTCGAGGTCTCGGCCGACGCGGCGACGGCGCTCGCCGGGGAAACGACCGTACTCGTCCCGTTATCGGATCTGATCGATGTCGAGGTCGAAAAACAGCGCCTGGCGAAAGATCTGGAGAAAATGCGCGCGGATTTCGGCCGCATCAGCGGCAAACTCGACAACGCGTCGTTCGTGGAAAAGGCACCCGCCGCGGTGGTCGAGAAGGAACGTGCCCGGCGCGCGGAACTCGAAGATCGGATCGCGCGCACGCAGTCGCAGCTCGAGAAGCTGCGCGCGATGTAACGCCCACGTGCTCAGACGCCGGCGACTTTGAGTACGATTTTTACCGCCGCGTAGACGAGGCCGATGAACACGAGCGTTGCGATTATCGCGACGATAGCGAACTGGCGTGGTGACCCGTGCTCGAAATCCCGTTCGCGGTTTTTCTCGCTTTGGACACCGAGCCCGGCGGCCAGGACTCCGGCGATGACGTCCCGCCAACCGTGGGCTTTTTCGGATTCTTCTATTCGCATACCATGTGCCGCTCTCGCGCTCCAAATCGGGCACGCAATTTTACCTCAAATCCAGCAGCGGGCGACCAAACTATGTTCGAGCGGCTGAAAGAAGATATCAACTGCGTGTTCGAGCGCGATCCTGCCGCGCGCACGACACTCGAAGTATTGACGGCCTACCCCGGCCTCCACGCGGTACTGATACACCGGGTGAGCCATTACCTGTGGATCCACGGCCTGAAGTGGCTCGCACGCATGACGTCGCATCTCGGACGTTTCCTGACCGGGATCGAAATTCATCCCGGAGCGACGATCGGGCGGCGTTTCTTCATCGACCACGGCATGGGCGTCGTGATCGGGGAGACGGCGGAAATTGGCGATGATTGCACGCTGTACCACGGCGTCACGCTCGGCGGTACGTCGTGGGAGAAAGGCAAGCGACATCCGACACTCGGCAACGGGGTCGTCGTCGGCGCGGGCGCGAAAGTACTCGGCCCGATCCTCGTCGGTGAAAACGGCCGCATCGGCTCGAACGCCGTGGTCGTGAAAGAGGTACCCGCAAACGCGACCGTCGTCGGGGTTCCGGGCCGTATCGCCGGCGGGGCCGGCGTCGATGCCGCGTCTTCGGAGCGGGAAAAAACCGCCGAGCGGCTCGGGTTCGACGCCTACGGGCAGGTTCGGGATCTGCGCGATCCGATGGTGCAGGCAATCGACTCACTGCTCGACCATGCGAAATCGATGGAAACCCAGCTCGACGAGGTGCGCGAAGCCCTGCGACAAGTGCAGGCAAACGCGGGCACTCGCGACGCGCCACGGACCGTTGACAGCGACGCCGCCAAATCTTGACTAAAACGCTAGGTTAAGCGCATAATAACCAACTATTTTAGTTGGTATTGGCCTTCATCACGGGGACACCCCTATGCGTTTGACCACCCGCGGCCGCTACGCCGTCACTGCGATGCTCGATCTTGCACTGCACTACGAGCACGGCCCGGTTGCGCTGGCGGAAATCGCCGAACGCCAGGGGATCTCGCAGTCATACCTCGAGCAGTTGTTTTCCCGCTTGCGCAAGCGCGGCCTCGTTGACGGCACGCGCGGCCCCGGCGGCGGCTACAGCCTCGTGAAATCGAGTGATCTGATATCCGTCGCCGATGTCATCGACGCCGTCGACGAAAACGTCGATGCGACCCGTTGCGGCGGGCAGCGCAACTGCCAGGGCGAACAACGTTGCCTGACGCATGATTTATGGGAAGACCTGAGCACGCAGATCCGGGACTTCCTCGACAACGTCAGTCTCGACGAACTCGTCTCGCGACGCAGCGTTCAGGTGATCAGGCAGTGGCAGGACGATCGCCGTGATGTCACCACCGGTACCCCGTTTCAGGAAGGGCTGTAAAAACCATGGCTGTAACACTGACCGACCGTGCCGCGCGGCACGTAAAAAGCTATCTCGACCCGGCAACCGCAAGTCTGCGCCTCGGTGTGCGTACGACGGGTTGTTCGGGATACATGTACGTGATCGAGACCGCGGAGACGATCAACGATGCCGATGCCGTGTTTGAGTCGAACGGGATCCGGATCGTCGTCGACCCGATGAGTCTGCAGTACGTGGACGGCACGAACATCGATTTTGGACGTGACGGATTGAACGAAGGTCTGCGGTTCGAGAACCCGAACGTGAAAGAAACCTGCGGCTGCGGCGAGAGCTTCAGCCTGTAGCCGCACGCGGACCCAATAAAAAGGACCCAGCAATATGTCGAGTCAACCACAGGAAATCGACGATTTCGTAAAGCGCCGCTACGAGGCCGGTTTTTATACCGACATCGAACAGGACAGCGTCCCGCCGGGACTCGATGCCGGGGTGATCGAATTCATTTCGAAGAAAAAGCGCGAGCCCGAGTGGATGCTCGAGTGGCGCCTTAAAGCCTTCGAACGCTTTCAGAAAATGACCGAGCCGGATTGGGCCCACGTGCATTATCCGCCGATCGATCTGCAGGCGATCTCGTATTACTCCGCGCCGAAGTCCCAGGACGACATGCCGAAGAGCCTCGACGAAGTCGATCCGGAACTGCTGGCAACGTATGAAAAGCTCGGTATCCCGCTCGAAGAACAGAAAATGCTCGCCGGGGTGGCGGTCGATATGGTATTCGACAGCGTTTCCGTGCATACGACGTTCAAGGAAAAGCTCGCCGAGGCCGGGGTGATTTTTTGCTCGTTTTCCGAGGCCGTGATCAACCATCCGGAACTCGTCAAAAAATACCTGAGTACGGTCGTTCCGGTCGCCGACAACTACTTTGCCGCGCTGAATTCCGCCGTATTTACCGATGGTTCGTTCGTCTATATCCCGAAGAACACGCGCTGCCCGATGGAGCTGTCGACGTACTTCCGCATCAATGCGATGAATACGGGTCAGTTCGAACGCACACTGATCATCGCCGACTCCGGCAGCCACGTCAGTTACCTCGAAGGCTGCACCGCGCCAATGCGCGACGAGAATCAGCTGCACGCCGCGGTAGTCGAACTCATCGCGCTCGACGACGCCGAGATCAAATACTCGACGGTGCAGAACTGGTATCCCGGAGATCAGGACGGCAAGGGCGGCATCTACAACTTCGTGACGAAGCGCGGCGACTGCCGCGGCAATAATTCGAAGATCTCGTGGACCCAGGTGGAAACCGGCTCGGCGATAACCTGGAAGTACCCAAGCTGCATTCTCAAAGGCGATAATTCCGTCGGTGAGTTCTACTCCGTCGCGCTGGCGCGTAATTTCCAGCAGGCGGATACCGGCACGAAGATGATCCATCTCGGCCGCAACACGCGCAGCACGATTATTTCGAAAGGGATTTCCGCCGACCACGGTCAGAACGCCTACCGCGGACTCGTGCGGGTTGCGAAAAGCGCCGCCAATGCACGCAACTACACGCAGTGCGACTCGCTGCTGATCGGCGACCGCTCCGGCGCGCATACATTTCCCTACGTCGAAGTGAAAAATACGACCGCGCAGGTCGAACACGAGGCGTCGACCTCGAAGATCAGCGACGACCAGCTGTTCTACCTGCGCCAGCGCGGGATCCGCGACGAAGACGCGATCAACATGATCGTGAACGGATTCTGCCGCGAGGTGTTCAAGGAACTGCCGATGGAGTTCGCCGTCGAGGCGCAGAAACTCCTGAGTATCTCGCTCGAAAACTCGATCGGCTGATCAAGGCCGCACCACGAATCAACCTGGAATTGCCATGCTCGAAATTAGTGACCTGCAAGTCTCCGTAGAGAACAAGCCAATCCTCAAAGGCCTGAATCTCACCGTCAAACCGGGTGAAGTTCATGCCATCATGGGCCCGAACGGTTCCGGCAAAAGCACGCTCGCGCATGTTATCGCGGGTCGTGACGGTTATGACATTACCGGCGGCTCGGTGACCTACAAGGGCAGGAATCTGCTCGAACTCGCGCCCGAAGAGCGCGCGGGCGAGGGCGTGTTCCTCGCGTTCCAGTACCCGGTCGAAATCCCCGGCGTGAACAACGTTTACATGCTGAAAGCGGCGCTGAACGGTATTCGCAAGTACCGTGGCGAAGAAGAACTGAGCGCGGTCGATTTCCTGAAACTCGTCAAGGCGAAAACGAAATCAGTGGGGCTCGACGACAGCCTGCTGAACCGTCCGGTGAACTCGGGTTTCTCCGGCGGCGAGAAAAAACGCAACGAAGTCTTCCAGATGAGCGTGCTCGAACCGAGCCTCGCGATCCTCGACGAAACAGACTCCGGGCTCGATATCGATGCCCTGAAAGCGGTGGGTCACGGGGTCAACCTGCTGCGCGATGCCGAACGTTCGTTTGTTGTCGTAACGCATTACCAGCGCCTGCTCGACCACATCGTGCCGGATTTCGTCCACGTGCTCGCGAACGGCCGCATCGTGCGTTCCGGCGATCGCGAACTCGCGCTCGAACTCGAAGAGCGGGGTTACGACTGGCTCAAGGACGAGGCGGACGCGGCATGAGCAAGTTCGCGGAAAACCTCGCGGCGCAGTTCCACGCGCTGGCCGGCGAACTGCCCGGCGCCGCGAACGCGCAGCTTGCGGACGCGAGGAAGCGCGCGTTCGAGCAATTCAGCGTCGCCGGTGTACCCAACCTGAAAGTCGAAGACTGGAAATACACGGATATCAGCGCGATTCGTGACACGAGCTATACCGCGCGGCCTGAACCCGCGGCCGCCGCGACGCTCGACCTCGACAGCGTCGATTTACCCGTATTCACGCCGCTACGCGTCGTGTTCGTAGACGGGCGTTACAGCGAGGTGCTGTCAACGCTCCGTGAGCTGCCGGATTCCGTCGCCATCGACCGACTCGCGGATCTGCTGGCCGACGAGACGACCGACCTTACGACCCACCTCGAGCGGCATGATGCGCCGTTCGTCGCGCTGAATTCCGCCTTCGTGGCCGACGGCGTCCACATGACGATCGCAGATGGCTGCGAATGCGCGACGCCGATACACATACTTTTCATCAATACGCCCGCCGCCGGGCAACAACTCACGACCGTGCGGCTGATCGTCGACGCGGGACGCAACAGCCGCTGCACCGTCGTCGAAACCCATTGCAGCCTGCCGGGCGCGAGCGGCCTGACGAACGCGCTGACGGAGCTCGAAGCCGACGACGGTTCGACGATTACCCATTATCGCGTGCAGACGGACGACGCCGGTTCGCACCATATCGGCAATGTCACCGCAACCGCGACGCAGGAAGCGCGCGTCGAGACGTATTCGTTCGCTTTCGGTGGCGGCATCACCCGGATCGACGTCAATGCGGATTTGACGGGGAACGGCGCGAGCGTCGCGCTGAACGGTTTGTTCATGGCCGATGGCCATCAGCACATCGACCACCATACGCGGATCCGCCACCTCGTCGGTAACACCCACAGTAGCGAAAACTACAAGGGCATCGCCGACGGTAATGGACGTGGCGTGTTCAACGGCAAGATTTATGTCGCCGAGAACGCACAGAAGATCGAAGCGCTGCAGTCGAGCAAGAACTTACTGCTGTCCGACGGTGCCGAAATCGACACGAAACCGGAGCTCGAGATCTACGCGGACGACGTCAAATGCGCGCACGGCGCGACCGTCGGCCAGCTTGACGAGAACGCCTACTTTTATCTCCGTTCGCGCGGGGTGGACAGGCACACGGCGCGCAGCATACTCACGTTTGCGTTCGCCGCCGATATCGCCGCCGGGATCACGATCGACGCGTTGCGCGAATGGATCGAACGGCGGATCAGGGAGCGCACACACGCGACCGGGATCAATGAGATCGACGGCCGTGAGTAGGGCCCGGGCTGAAAGTGTCGAACCGACGTTCGACGTGCAGAGCGTGCGTGCGGATTTTCCGATCCTCACGGAAACGGTCAATGGCCACCCGCTCGTTTATCTCGACAACGCGGCGACAACGCAAAAACCTGAGCTCGTCATCGCAACGATCAACGACTACTACCGCACGAAAAACGCGAACATTCATCGCGGCGTGCATACGCTGAGCCAGCTCGGAACCGACGCTTTCGAGGCTGCGCGCGGCAAGGTACAGCGATTTCTCAATGCCGCGAGTGCCGACGAAATCGTGTTCACACGCGGCACGACGGAATCGATCAACCTCGCCGCGCAGTGCCTTGCGCAACACCTGCTCGAGGCCGGCGATGAAATCATCGTGCTCGAATCCGAACACCATTCCAACATCGTGCCGTGGCAAATGATCTGCGAACGCTACGCGACAAAACTGATCGTCGTACCGATCGACGATGCAGGCCAGATCTCGCTGTCCGATTTCGAGGCGCGATTGTCACCGCGCACGAAAATCGCCGCGCTCGGCCATGTTTCGAACGCGCTTGGAACGATCAACCCGGCGCGGGAAATGACCGCGCTCGCACACGCCGTCGGCGCCATCGTCCTGCTCGACGGTGCGCAGGCCGTTGCGCATACCGCGGTAGACGTGCAGGCCCTCGGCTGCGATTTATACGCGTTTTCCGGGCACAAGCTGTTCGGGCCAACGGGTATCGGCGCGCTGTACGGGAAACGTGAATTACTCGACGCGCTGCCGCCCTACCAGGGTGGCGGCGACATGATCAGGGAAGTCCGGTTTGACGGCACGGAATACAACGACGTGCCGTACAAGTTCGAGGCGGGCACACCGAATATTGCCGGCGCGATTGGCCTCGGCGCCGCGATCGACTATCTCGACGGTATCGATTTCGCCGCGGCAATCGCCTACGAGGACGAGTTGCTCGCCTACGCGACGGAACGTCTCACCGGCGCAATCGACGGCGTGCAACTTGTCGGTACCGCCCGGCACAAGGCGGCGGTACTGTCGTTCAACATCGACGGCATCCATCCGCAGGACATCGGTTTGCTGCTCGACAACCAGGGTGTCGCGGTACGCACGGGTCATCACTGTGCGATGCCGGTGATGCAGCATTTCGGACTGCCTGGTACGGTTCGCGCGTCGCTGTCCATCTACAACACGCGCGACGACATCGACCGCTTCATTGCCGCGCTAACCACCGCGCACACGATGCTGGCGTAAACGAAAGGTTTGAGTATGAGCAACCCGAACGACTTCAACGAACCGATCACCCTGAAACGCGATTGCGAAGCGGTGCTGATCCCGGAAGGCTCGCCGATTACCCTGACCGAGGGCACCGCGGTCTACGTGACACAGGCGCTCGGCGGTTCGGTCACAGTGAACGTAAACGGCAACCTCGCGCGAATCCCGCCGCACAACGTCGACGCGATTGGTCTCGAAGTGGCGTCGATGCCGGCCGAGGAGAGCGTGGCGAGCGGTGACGGCACGGTGGACGAAGGTTTGCTGTGGGAACAGCTGAGTACGTGTTACGACCCTGAAATTCCGATCAATATCGTCGAGCTTGGCCTGATCTACCGGTGCGAGGTGCAAGCCGTCGACGGCGGCGGCAACCGGGTCGAGATCGATATGACGCTGACGGCACCAGGATGCGGCATGGGGCCGTTCCTCGTCGATGATGTGCAACACAAGGTGCGACAGGTCCCGAACGTGACGGACGTCCATGTCGAACTCGTGTTCGATCCCATCTGGAACCCGGAGATGATGTCGGAAGCCGCGCGGTTACAGACCGGCCTGTATTGACCCCTCACGACTGACCCCGGCGCCGGATTCGGCGCCCGGCGGCGACACCCTCGCGGTTCACGAGAATCCGCACCCCGGGAGTTTCTTCGCCGCGGTGCAAAAAAGCGCTGTGGATAAGTGATTTTCCGCTCGGCAGCCTCTATAATACCGCCGATTTTTCAATACCTTATGTGTCTATTTTTAGGAGCAAGCCCTCATGGCTATCGAACGTACGCTGTCCATCGTCAAACCCAGTGCCGTTGCGGCGAATCACATTGGCGCAATCCTGGCGAAACTGGAAGCCGCCGGGCTGAAAATCGTGGCGGCGAAGATGGTGCATTTGTCGCGTGCCGAAGCCGAGGAATTCTACGGCGTGCACCGTGAGCGGCCGTTTTTCGGTGAACTCGTGGACTTCATGATCTCCGGCCCGATCATGGTACAGGCGCTCGAAGGTGAGAATGCGATCAAGGTGAACCGCGACGTGATGGGCGCAACGAACCCCGCGGAAGCCGCACCCGGAACGATTCGCGCGGAATTCGGCAAGGACATTTCGGAGAACGCGGTCCACGGGTCCGACGCTCCGGAAACGGCCGCGAACGAGATTAAGTTCTTCTTCGACGACGCCGCGATCTGCCCGCGCTGAACCCCGTGATACCCGTCGCGCCGATGAATCTCACCGACCTCGACGTGACGGGGCTCAACGCTTATATGGCCACGCTCGGCGAAAGCCGCTACCGCTCGACGCAACTCATCAAGTGGATCCATCAGTTCGGCGTCGTCGACTTCGATGACATGACGAACCTGAGCAAAGCGTTCCGCGAACGACTCGCCACCGACACGGAGATCCGTTTCCCGGAGATCGTGACGGTGCAGGAGTCGGCGGATGGCACCATCAAGTGGTTGCTCAAAGTCGATTCCGGCAACAGTATCGAAACGGTTTTCATTCCCGAAAACGACCGCGGCACACTGTGCGTTTCCTCCCAGGTCGGCTGCCCGCTCGACTGTCAGTTCTGCGCGACGGCGACCCAGGGCTTCAACCGCAACCTCGGCATCGGTGAAATCATCGGCCAGGTGTGGCTCGCCGCCCGCCACCTCGGGCAAACGCCGAAAACGACCCGCCGGATTACGAATGTCGTGATGATGGGCATGGGCGAGCCGCTGCTGAATTTCGACAACGTGGTCGGCGCCATGCGCCTGATGATGGATGACAACGCGTACAACCTCGCGCGCCGGCGGGTCACGCTGTCCACCGCCGGCCACGTCCCGGGTATCTACCGGCTGCGGGATACCTGTCCGGTGAGTCTCGCGGTGTCGCTGCATGCCCCGCGCGACGACATCCGCGACGTGATCGTACCGATCAACCGGCGGTTTCCGATCGCGAACCTGATGGAAGCGTGTCGTGATTATGTGTCCGCGAATCCGCATGAACAAATCACGTTTGAATATGTCATGCTTAAAGGGATCAATGATGACCGCGCCCTGGCACGAGACCTCGTCCGTCTGCTCGAGGGCATTCCCGCCAAGGTTAATCTCATTCCGTTTAACCCGTTTCCGGGCGCGCGTTACACCTGCTCCGAGCGCTCGGTGATCGACACGTTCCGCGAGCAACTCGTGCGCGCCGGGATCGTCACGATCACGCGTAAAACGCGTGGCGACGACATCGACGCGGCCTGCGGGCAACTCGTCGGCAAAGTCCAGGCGAAAAGCGCGAAACGACGCGCGGAACTGAATTCGGAGAGTGTGTCATGAGAGGGAAATTCACGGCCGTCGCCACCGTGCTGCTGGTCTCGCTCACGCTTGGCGGATGTGCCACGCAGACGAAGAGCCGGAAATCCGGGGCCGAGGACCAGCTTCGAATCGCGGAAGTGAATACGAAACTCGCCATCGCCTACATGCGTGACGGCGACAATCAGCAGGCAGTGAACAAACTCGAACGCGCGATCGAAGCCGATCCGTCCTTCGCCGCGGCGTATTCGACACTGGGGTTGTTGTACAACCGGGTTGGCGAGTTCGACAAAGCCGATCGCAATTTCAAGCAGGCGATCCGGCTCGAGCCGGACAACTCCGCATTCCTGAATAACTACGGACAGGTCCTGTGCCAGAACGGTGCGTACGATAAAGGCCAGGAAATGTTCGCGCGGGCACGCGCGAACCCGCTGTACCGCACGCCCGAGATCGCACTCAGCAATGCGGGAATTTGCGCGATGACGGCCGGCGATCTCGCCACGGCCGAGTCCCATTTCCGCGATGCCCTGCAGATCAACCCGCGAATACCGCAGGTTTTGTTGCGCATGGCGATGATCAGCTATGAACTCGAACGCTACCTGCCGGCGCGAGGCTACCTGCAGCGTTATCTCGAGATCGGCAGCCACACGGCGCAGTCGCTGTGGCTGGGGATACGGATCGAGCGCGAACTCGGCGACAAGGACGCGATCGCGAGCTACAGCCTCCAGCTTGAGAAAAATTACCCGGATTCCGACGAAACGCGACAGCTGCTCGAGTCGAAAAAAATCTGATGTCGTCGTCGAAAGACATCGAGCATGAAACCCACACGCATCCGGTGGACGAATCACCGGGGCGCATGGTGGCAAAGGCGCGCGAAGCCGCATCTATCAGCGCGCCCGATCTCGCGCTTCGCCTGCGGCTCGATACGAGGGTCATCAAGGCGCTGGAGCGCGACGATTTCGAGAATCTTCCGGCGCCCATGTTCGTCAAGGGCTACATCCGCTCGATCGCGAAAGAACTGAATGTCGATTCGGAATCGATATTAGCCGCGTACGAATCACATACGTCGGTCGAACCGCCCTCGCTCGCGGATTTTTCGTCACGCGCACCGGACCAGGTAGGCATCAACAGCACGAGTATCAAAATCGTGACGTATGGCCTGGCGGCACTGCTGGTCATCCTGATCGCGTTGTGGGGTCGCGCGAATTTTCGCGACGGCGAAACGCTGCAGTCTCCGGCATCGCCGGCCGAGCCGTACGTCGATGCGGCAACCCCGCTGCCTTACAGCTTCGACATCGTCGAACATGAGACACCGGGCTGGCAAAATGTCGCGCCACCGGCACCGGTCGCCGAAACCGACTCGGAGTCGACAACGGAATCCGTGGACGCTGCCGCGCCCGCACCGGCATCGTCGGCGATGGACACGCATACGCTCTCGGTAGAAACCGACAGCGAGGCCTGGGTGGAAATTTACGCGCGCGACGACACGCGATTGTATTTCGGCATGGCCCGTGCCGGCCGCACGGTTGAATTGGCTGATCAGCCGTACTTCCGCCTGATCCTCGGTAACACCGATTCGATAAGCCTGCGCTTCGACGGCGAGCTCGTCGATCTGCGCCCGTATGCCCGCCAGGGCGTCGCGCAACTAGAACTTGGCACGAAGAATAATGCCGGTGAGGCGGCGTCGCCATGAAACTCCAGTCTATAAAAGGCATGAACGATATCGTGCCGCCGGATTCCACAACGTGGCAACGCGCGCAGTCGCTGCTGCAGGCGGTACTTGCCGCGTACGGCTACCGCGAGATCCGGCTACCGATCATGGAACATACCGGGGTGTTCGAACGCTCTATCGGCGATGTCACGGATATCGTGCAGAAAGAGATGTACACGTTCGCCGACCGTAACGGTGACAGCCTGACCCTGCGACCGGAGGGTACGGCCGGCTGCGTCCGCGCGGCGCTGCAAAACGGCTTGCTCCAGCAGGCGCGCAAATTGTGGTACGTGGGACCGATGTTTCGCCACGAACGGCCGCAGAAGGGCCGCTACCGACAATTTCACCAGATTGGGGTCGAGGCATTCGGGCTGCCCGGCCCGGATATCGACGCCGAACTGATCATGATGACGGCGCGGATGTGGACCGAACTCGAGTTGCCCGGGCTACGCCTCGAACTGAATACACTCGGAACGCTCGCCAGCCGCCATCACTATCGTGACGTTCTGCGCGAATATTTCCGTGCCCACCGTGACGCGCTCGACGACGACAGCGTGAACCGGCTCGAGCGCAATCCAATGCGGATCCTCGACAGCAAGAACCCGGCGATGAAGGATCTCATCGCGCAGGCACCGGCACTCGATGCACACCTCGACGACGAATCACGACGACACTTCGATCAGCTGTGTGCAATCCTCGATCACGCGGGGATCGCGTTCGAGGTAAACCCGCACCTCGTGCGTGGTCTCGACTACTACTCCAATACCGTCTTTGAATGGATCACGAACGACCTCGGTGCCCAGGGCACGGTCTGTGCGGGTGGTCGCTATGATGGTCTCGTCGAGTTGCTTGGCGGCAAGCCGACCCCGGCAATCGGCTGTGCCATGGGTCTCGAACGGCTTATCGAACTCGCGCGCGAACGCCTCGAACGCGCCGCCGACCCGGACGCCGATGTCTACGTCATCGTCACCGACGAGCGTTACATCGCCGACGCGTTCGGACTCGCGGAGTCCGTCCGCGATGCGCAACCCGCGTGGCGGGTCTTGTGCCACTGTGGCGGCGGCAGTATGAAGTCGCAGATGAAAAAAGCGGATCGCTCGGGCGCACAGGCAGCGTTGATCATCGGCGACGACGAGTACCGGGAAGGTACGGTAACCCTGAAGCCGTTGCGCGCGGATTCGCAACAACAGACGATAGCGCGCGCGTCCGCGATCACGGCGCTGCAGGGCGTAATGCACTGATTACCGGGCCCGGCACGACCGGCACCGGCACGACAAACCAGACACCAGCATCAGCTCGAGCTTCGGCTCGCGGGGGAGAAAAAGGCTTTGGACGCTTATACGACAGAAACCGAACAGATCGAGAAGATCAAGAAATGGTGGCAGGAGAACGGCAAGGCGATCATTTTCGGCCTGATCCTCGGCCTCGGAGGCCTGTTCGGCTACCGCTACTGGGAGTCGGCGCGGATCGCCGAAGGCCAGGCGGCGTCGATCAACTACGAACACCTGCTCGCGATCGCATCCGCCGGTGCCAGTGACGAGGCCACCGAAGCGGGCGAAGCGATTATCAAGGGCTATCCGAAGTCGACGTATGCGCGTCTGAGCGCCCTTGTGCTGGCGAAACTCGCTGTCGATGTGCGGCAGCTCGATGAGGCGAAGGCACGACTGCAGTGGGTGGTGGACAATTCCGCGGACGGCAAGATCAAGCCGGTCGCACTGAGCCGGCTCGCGCAGATTCACCTCGCCGAGGGCGATGTCGACGCGGCGGCGGCGGCAATCGCGGCGATCGATCCGGCGTTCGCTGACGAGTTCCTCGAAATCCGCGGCGACGTCCTGCTCGCGCAGGGCGAAACGGCGGCGGCACGCGCGCTGTACAGCGCCGCGCTAAACGACGCGCAAAAGCGCGGCAGCAGTGGTGAATCGCTGCAAATGAAGATCGACAATCTTGCGCTCGCGAACCGGTAAGCGGCAAATGACAAACACATTTCGCCTCGTCGGCATCGCGATCGCGCTGTGCGGCCTCAGCGCCTGCGCAGGAGTAAAGGATTCGGTCAGTAACCTCATCGCGAAGGAAACGGACAACTCTATCCCGCCTGCCGAGCTCGTCGACTTCGACCCCACCATCAAGGTGGAACGGTTGTGGTCGGACCGCTACGGTAAGGGGGTCGAAAATTTATTCATCCAGCTGATCCCCGCGCCCTACGAAGACCGGATATTCACCGCCGACCGTGACGGCCGCGTGATCGCACTCGATAGCCAGACGGGCGACGAGATCTGGTCGGAACGCGACAAGCATTTGCGCATATCGGGTGGCCCCGGTGCCGGCGACGGCAATGTGTACGTGGGAACGTCCGATGCCGAAGTCGTGGCTTTCGACGCCGAAACCGGCGAACGGAAATGGCTGACAACGGTGTCGAGCGAAGTCCTCGCGGCACCGCGCTCCGCCGGCGGTACGGTCGTCGTCCGTACGGGCGACGGCAAACTGTTCGGGCTGTTTGCGGAAACCGGCAAGCGCAAATGGGTATATGACCGCACGATCCCCGTACTCACGCTGCGCGGCACCGGCGCACCGGTCATTTACGCGGGTTCGGTAATCGCCGGGTTTGATAATGGCCGCCTCGTTGCGCTCGACCTCGCCACCGGCAAGCAACAATGGGAGACCCAGCTCGCGGTGTCGAGCGGGCGTTCCGATCTCGAACGCATGGTCGACGTCGACGCCGAGCCGACGATCCTCGACGACACCGCGTACGTGGCGACGTTCCAGGCCAGCGTAGCCGCGGTTTCACTGATCAGCGGCCAGCTGGAGTGGAGCCGCGAAATCTCGTCTTACTCGAATGTGGCCGCCGACGATGAGCGCGTTTATGTCACCGATGCGCTCGGGTACGTCTGGGGTCTCGAGCGCAGCAGCGGTACGTCGATCTGGAAACAGCAGGCGCTGAAAGCCCGGCAGGTATCGGGTCCGGCCGTGATCGGCGATTACGTCGTGATTGGTGACCTCGAGGGCTACCTGCACTGGCTCGACCGCGAAACGGGCGATTTCGTCTACCGTACGCGTCTCGACGATACGCGAATACTCGTGCCCGCAAAGACGATCGACGACATTCTCGTTGCGTTCAGTTCGTCCGGCGTGCTCGCCGCCTACCGCCCCGGGCGAAAGGCGGCCGCCGATCAATCAGACGACCTGTAACGGCGGCCACCGGCCCGTGAGCGACGTTCCGCGCACAGCATCAAAGCCGGTCGTCACGATAGTCGGCCGGCCGAACGTCGGCAAATCGACGCTGTTCAACCGCCTCACGCGCTCGCGCGACGCGCTCGTCGCCGACGTTGCCGGGGTCACCCGTGATATCAACGTCGGGCTCGGCAAGGTCGGTTCCGCCGCTTATCTCGTTGCCGATACCGGCGGCATCGACAGCGGTGCGAAACTCGACATCAATGCCCGCGTATCGGAGCAGGCGCTCAGCGTCATCGGTGACAGCGACGCGATTCTGCTCGTCGTCGACGGCAAGGACGGCCTGAACAGCGAAGACGAACATATCGCGGCGGTCGTGAGAAAATCCGGGATACCGGTGACGATCGTGGTCAACAAAGTCGATCACGCCGATCCGGAGCTCATCAGCAGCGAATTCAACCGCCTCGGATTCGATCGTCCGG
>CAXBJY010000024.1:0-66560 GCA_963976285.1 uncultured Gammaproteobacteria bacterium | reverse complement strand
TGCTTCGGTGAAGCAACGAAAATCAGCGCGTTTTTGCTCGACGCGGACAAGAGCTACCTTGCGGACGTGCGCCTCGGGATCGAAACAAATACCGGTGACGCGGAGGGGCAAATTACCCGCGAGTGTCCGGTCGCGGGGATCGACGAGGCACGGATCGACGACGCGCTCGAAGCCTTTCGCGGTGAAATCCAGCAGGTCCCGCCGATGCATTCGGCATTGAAACGCGACGGCAAGCGTCTGTACAAACTTGCCCACAAGGGCATCGAAATCGAACGCGACCCGAGAACGGTGACGATAAAGCGGCTCGAAAGAAAGCACCTGGCGGGGGAACACCTCACGATTGAAGTGGACTGTACGAAGGGGACGTATATTCGTACGCTCGCCGAGGATATCGGCAAGGCGCTGGGCTGCGGGGCACATATCAGCGCATTGCGCCGCTTGCGCAGCGGTCCGTTCGCACTGGCCGACGCGACGACGCTGGCCGACATCCAGGCGCTGCGGGAACGCGCCGTACCGGATGCGGAATTCGACGCGCTGCTGATACCGCCGGACACGGCGCTCGTTGACCTGCCGGACGTCCATCTGAGCGACGAGGGCGCATTCTCCGTCACCCGCGGGCAGGCGGTCCGGGTGGCCGATGCGCCGCGTGCCGGGTACGTTCGACTGTACCGATCCGGGCGCGGATTTATCGGCGTTGGCACCGTTTTGGACGACGGCCGCATCGCGCCGCGAAGGATGATGCGCTGACGCCGTTCGGCCGGGGCGCAAAATCATGATTTATCACCGAAATTCCTTGTGACCGGGGAGTCTCGCGGTTAGAATACGCGGGCTTTGAAACCGGCCAAGAGCTGAAACCAGGAGAGTCGCTGCATGGCTTTAACGAACGAACAGAAAAGTGCGGTCATTTCGGACTACCAGACAAGTGGTACCGATACGGGTTCGCCCGAAGTACAGGTTGCACTACTGTCGGCGCGTATCAACGATCTGTCAGATCATTTCAAAACGCACAAACACGACAACCATTCACGCCAGGGCCTGCTGCGCATGGTCAACCGACGGCGGAAGATGCTCGACTATCTCAAGGCGAACGACGTAGAACGCTACCGCACCCTGATCTCCCGTCTGGGACTCAGGAAGTAAGACCGCCGACTCTCAAATATCACACCGGGGCACGAACGAAATTCGGCACCCGGTTTTTTTTTATTTCATCTCAAACGATTACGTAAGCAAGTATGGCGCCGATTACAGTTTCATTTCAGTACGGGGATCGCACGGTCAGTCTCGAGACGGCAAAAGTCGCGAAGCAGGCCTCAGGTTCCGTCATCGCGACGATGGGCGACACGGTTGTCATGGCCAATGTCGTCGGCAATCGCAACGCGAAGGACAATCCTTATTTCTTCCCGTTGACGGTTGACTACCAGGAACGCACATACGCGGCTGGCAAGATTCCCGGCGGCTTCTTCAAACGCGAGGGCCGGCCAACGGAAAAGGAAACCCTCACGTCGCGCCTGATCGACCGCCCGATTCGTCCGTTATTCCCGCAGGGCTTCCGCAAGGATGTCCAGATCGTCTGCACCGTGATGTCGCTCGATCCGGCCGTGGATCCGGACATTGTCGCCCTGATTGCATCGTCGGCTGCAATGAGTATTTCGGGTCTCCCGTTCAAGGGTCCGATCGGCGCGGCGCGAGTCGGTTATGTCAACGATGAGTATGTGCTCAATCCCAGTTTCGGTGCCCTCGACGACTCGGCACTGAACCTCGTCGTAGCAGGAACCGCGACATCGGTACTCATGGTGGAATCCGAAGCAAACCAGCTGTCCGAAGACGTGATGCTCGGCGCCGTCATGTACGGGCATGAACAAATGCAGGTCGCTATCAACGCGATTAACGAACTCGTCGCGAAAACCGGGACGGAACAGTGGGACTGGCAGGCGCCAACGCCGGTCGAAGGCCTCCACGAAGCCGTCAGGACGCAATGCAGTGATGCGATTAAAAATGCTTACGGTATTGTCGACAAACTGCAACGCCGTGACGCGCTGAGCGAAGTCCGTGCACAGGCGGCAGAAGCATTGACGGCGGACGAAACCGTCGCGTGGACCGCTGAGGACGTCAGCGACGCGATCGAAGAACTCGAGCACGATATCGTGCGCGGTTCGGTCGTCGCCGGTAACCCGCGTATCGATGGCCGTAGTGCCGCCGATATTCGGGACATTTCCGTCGAAGTAGGGATTTTGCCGCGCACGCATGGTTCCGCGCTGTTCACCCGTGGCGAGACGCAGGCGATCGTCGTCACCACCCTCGGGACGATGCGCGATTCGCAGATTATCGACGCCATCGAAGGCGAGCGTCGCGAACCGTTCATGCTGCACTACAACTTTCCGCCGTACTGCGTTGGTGAAACCGGCCGTGTCGGTTCCCCGAAGCGTCGCGAAATTGGCCACGGCCGTCTGGCGAAACGCGGCATCCAGGCAGTGCTTCCGGACATGGATGAATTCCCGTATGTGCTGCGGGTAGTCTCCGAAATTACGGAATCGAACGGATCGAGTTCGATGGCGTCGGTGTGCGGCACAAGTCTCGCGCTGATGGATGCGGGCGTTCCGATCGCCGCGCCGGTGGCGGGCATTGCGATGGGTTTGATCAAGGAAGGCGATAAATTCGTCGTTCTTTCAGACATCATGGGCGATGAAGATCATCTCGGCGACATGGATTTCAAGGTGGCCGGAACGGCCGCCGGCGTGACCGCGCTGCAGATGGATATCAAGATCGACGGGATCACGAAGGAAATCATGGAAGCCGCGCTGACGCAGGCAAAAGCCGGACGGCAGCACATCCTCGGTGAAATGAATGCGGTCCTGAACAGTCATCGTGAAGAAATGTCGGAGCACGCGCCGCGCATCATCTCGATCAAGATAGACCCGGACAAAATTCGCGACGTGATCGGCAAGGGCGGCGCGACGATCCGTCAGATTACGGAAGAAACCGGTACGACGATCGACATTACCGACGACGGTACGGTCAAGATCGCATCGGTTGACAGTGCGGCCGGTAATGAGGCCCTGCGTCGGGTCGAGGCCATTACGGCTGATGTCGAAGTGGGAACGATCTATGAGGGTAAAGTACAGAAGCTCATGGATTTCGGTGCGTTCGTGAATATTCTGCCGGGCAAGGACGGACTCGTACACATATCACAGATATCGCATGAACGGGTCGAGAATGTCAGCGACAAGCTGTCCGAGGGCGATACCGTCAAGGTGAAGGTCCTCGAGATCGACAAGCAGGGGCGGGTACGGCTCAGTATGAAGGCCGTCGACGAGGAATAGATTCCGGGCGAGATAACCCGCGCGGACTCACGTGGCCGCAGCGGGGTACACCCGTCGCTCGGTGACGATGCGGTCCATAACCATGTCGTGGGGCTCCTGCGGCAGCTCCGCGGCGATCTGGCATTCGAACGCAATGCCAATTTTCGTCGTTTGCGGATGCGCAGCGAGCCAACGATCGTAGTAGCCGGCACCGTAGCCGATCCGCGCCCCGCTGTGGGTGAAGCCGACCCCCGGCACGATGGCGCTCGCGACCGGCCCGGCGTAAGCGCGCTCGGAGCGCGGCGCGAGGATCCCGAGCGGCCCCGCTGTCATTTCCTGCCATCCGGGAAACTTCACCGCACGCATTTCACCGCCCGCGACGATACGCGGAACCATAACAATGGTGCCGCGAGCGATATACGCGTCTATCAACATGCGGGTATCGACTTCGTCGGCGAGTGAGACGTAGACGAAAATGCTCGCGGGTGGCGGTGAAAAAGCCAGTACAGTTCTGCAGATGAGTTCGCTGTGCAGCCGTTTCTGCGCCCCCGGCTTGTTTTCCCTGGCGGCAATGAGCGCGCGGCGGAGCCGCGTTTTTTCTGATTCAGATTCCATGGACGCGGCGGATCGTAGCAAATTACCCGGAATTCAGGGGTAATCGGAGTAATGAAAATCATCGTTTCGGCGCGGACGTCCTGACGCGCTGAACGATGGCGTACAGGGCTCTCGATGCCGCGATTCAGGACTTAACTAAACGCCGGATTTACCTTACAATACGCGCCCTTTGGCGATGCGGAAATCCGTGGTGGCCGACTCAAAACTTAAGGCAATTCAATGGTAACGATTAGACTCGCGCGTGGCGGTGCCAAAGCCCGTCCGTTTTTCCACGTCGTGGTGGCCAACAGTCGTGACAAACGCGACGGCAATCATATCGAGCGTCTCGGATTTTTCAATCCGATCGCGACCGGTAACGAAGAAGGGTTCCGTATCGATGACGAACGCTACGCGTACTGGTTGTCAGTGGGTGCGCAAGCTTCACCACGCGTCAAAAAGCTCGTTAAACAGAACACGGCGGCGGCGGCGACCGCTGCGTAAGCACTTGCGGGGGGTGGCGTACCTGCTGACGCGCTGCCCCAGTGCGACCGCGCCGGCCGGCGAACCGACCGGCAGGATCCCGGTACCGCGACGAGTCGTTGCGGACGATCGCGCGCGAACCGCCGGCCCCGCGGCAAGGTAAGCGGTATCAACGCCGTCGTGCCGGATCCCGACCGCATTATTCTCGGTAGAATCAGCGGGGTTTTCGGTACCCGCGGCTGGGTCAAAATTCACTCCTACACGCGCCCGCGTGACAATATCCTCGCTTATCGGCGCTGGGATATTGCAACGCCCTCCGGATGGCGCAGCCATGCCGTTGCCGAGAGCCGCCGGCAGGGCAATAGCATCATCGCCTGTCTTGAAGACGTTACCGACCGCGACGCGGCGGTTGCGACTGTTGGTCGCGACATTGGCATCGTGCGGGAATTGCTGCCACCGAACGAACCCGGTGAGTATTACTGGCACGACCTCGTCGGACTGCAAGTCGCCAATCGGGAAGGCGCGGAACTCGGTCGCGTCGTGCAATTGCTCGATACCGGAGCGAACGACGTCCTCGTCGTCGAGGGCGATCGCAAGCGACTCATTCCGTACGTTCGCGGTGTTTACGTCGATGAGGTCGATCTCGACGACGGGCGGATTCTCGTGGACTGGCATGTCGATGACTGAGTCCTGCCGTCGGTTCACGGTCATCAGCCTGTTTCCCGAACTCATTCAGGCGTTTGCCGAAGTAGGTATCGTGCGCCGCGCGTGTGAACGTGGCCTGGCCACGATCAACTCAATCGATCCGCGGGCGTTCACGCCTGACGGACGCGGGAATGTCGATGATTCCCCGTACGGTGGGGGACCGGGAATGGTGATGACGGTACCGCCGCTGAGAGCCGCCATTCGTGAGGCACGGGACGGCGCAGCGACGCATCCATGCGTGGCGTACCTGTCGCCCCAGGGGCGCCGACTCGACCAGGCGCTGATCGAGGAACTGACGCATCAGCGCGACCTGATACTCATCGCCGGCCGTTATGAAGGTATCGACGAGCGAATCGTCGAGCGCGACGTCGATGTCGAAATTTCCCTCGGTGATTTTGTCCTCAGCGGGGGAGAAATTGCGGCGATGGCGATTATCGATGCGGTCGTCCGGCTGCTGCCGGGCGCGCTCGGCAGTGCGTTGTCTTCGGGGGCCGACTCGTTTTCGGACAATCTGCTCGAATACCCGCAATACACGCGTCCGGAAGTCGTCGATGGACAAGCGGTGCCGGCGGTACTGTTGAGCGGCAATCATGCCGAGATCGCGCGGTGGCGACGTCGCGAGAGCATCCGCAGAACCGCGCTCAGGCGACCGGATTTGCTCGAGAACGCGCCGCTCAGCGCGGCCGAGAGGCAGGAATATCCCGGATCGGTGCCGACGACACCCGATCGTGACGACAATTAGTGCGATGGGGCTTAATTTCCGGTGAGAATGCGGTACAATCGCGCGCCTTCAAAGGGTGCTTCACCCACAACTGGAATGGAAAGATGCCGAACATAATCGAAGAACTAGAAGCCGAGCAGATGCAGCGCGATGTGCCCGCGTTTGGCCCCGGCGACACCGTCGTCGTTCAGGTCAAAGTGAAAGAAGGCAACCGCGAGCGCCTCCAGGCATTCGAAGGCGTCGTGATTGCGAAGAGGAATCGCGGTCTTAATTCGGCATTTACGGTGCGAAAAATTTCTCACGGCGAAGGGGTCGAGCGTGTGTTTCAGACCTACAGCCCGCTGATCGGCAGCATTGAAGTGAAGCGTCGCGGTGCGGTCCGCCGTGCGAAGCTCTACTATATGCGTGATCGTCGCGGCAAGGCAGCCCGGATCAAGGAAAAAATCCGACGCTAGTCGTTCCAGCCGTACCGGCACCTCCGGTACGGCGTCCGCCCCGAGTCATCACCCAAAGACGGCGGCCCGCCGTGGCGCGTGCTAACAAAACCGGCGTTGCAGGTAAGCAATAATATCGGCTGATTCATACAGCCATTCCACGCCGCCATTGTCGTTCTCGATCCGCAGACACGGCACCATTCCCGAACCACCCTCGCGCATCAACGTTTCGTGATGCCCGGGATCGGCGTGGATATTACGCAGTTCGATGTGCAGGTTCAGGCGTTCGATTGCGCCGCGTACGCGACCGCAAAACCAGCACGTGTCGTAGTGGTACAGGGCGAGCTTACGTGTTTCATCATCCACTTCCGCCTGTTCCTGCGCAGTCCGCGTAGCCGCCGTGTCATTTTTGCTCTTGTCACCAAACCACGATTCCAACATTAATATTTCCTCTGCGCTGGCTATGAAACGCGGTAGCTGAGTCGTTGCTGGCCTGGAGAGGCCGGGGCCACCACGCTAAAGTATGCTGAAATGCAGTGCGCGGAACAACCGCGCTCAGACCGTAACAGAGAGGGGTCGGTACTATGCGTGGTCGGGCGTCTTCCGAACGATCCACTGAGGACGACACTATCGAACGCTTTCTCGATCATCTGTGGGTCGAGTTTGGTCTGAGCGACAACACACTGTCGGCCTATCGTTCCGATCTCACATCCGTGCGCAATTTTCTCGCCGCCCGCGCGGTTGACCTGCTCAGCGCCAGCGAAGCCGATCTGCTCGGATACATGAGTGAATTCGTTACTCGCTCGCCGCGCACGGTATCGCGGCGGCTCTCGGCACTGCGGCGCTTTTACCGGTTCCTGCATCGCGAAAATATCCGCACGACGGATCCGACCGCGGCACTGAAAGCACCGCGCCTCGGACGCCGCCTGCCGCGGGCGCTCAGTGAAGCCGACGTCGAGAATCTGCTGCACGCACCGCACACGCAATCCGTTATCGGTCTGCGCGATCGCACGATGCTGGAAATTCTCTATGCAACGGGGCTGCGGGTCTCGGAACTCGTTGGTATGACCTTATCGGAGATTAATCAGCAGCAGGGCGTGGTGCGCGTAACCGGGAAGGGGGGCAAGGAGCGCCTCGTCCCGTTCGGTGAGACTGCCCAGGCCTGGCTTGCGCGTTATCTCCACGAAGCTCGCGGCGAACTCGTCAAGCGACGGATGAGCGACGTCGTATTCCCGTCCACGCGTGGCGGCGCGATGACCCGCCAGGCGTTCTGGTACGCGATCAAGAAATACGCGCGCCGCGCCGGTATCGATGCCAGTCTGTCTCCGCACACGCTCAGACACGCGTTCGCGACCCACCTTCTCAATCATGGTGCCGATCTGAGGGTCGTGCAGATGTTGTTGGGGCACAGCGACATCTCGACGACGCAAATCTACACTCATGTCGCCGCGCAACGGCTCAAGGACCTGCACGCGCAGCATCATCCGCGCGGTTAGAGCATCTCTGCGGGTTATGCGTCGTCCGCGCTCGCGGGTACTACGCTGAGCACCTCTTCGAGCGTTGTCCGCCCGATGGCTACTTTTTGCGCCCCGGCCCAGCGCAACGGGTGCATTCCGTCCCGAAGCGCTTGTCTGCGCAGTGTTTGGGCCTGAACGTCCGGCTGGATAATCTGGCTGAGTTCGCTTGAAACCGTGAGGATTTCGTACAGCCCTTCGCGGCCCGCGTATCCGGTTTGCCGACATTCGTCACAGCCTGCCGCGCGATGGAAGTCGGGTTGGGATTCGAGTCGACGATGCCCGATGAAGGATTGCCAGACCTCGGCAATCGGTGCGCCTGGAGTTTTACAGTGTTCGCATAACGTACGGACCAGGCGTTGCGCGACGACCCCCAGCAGCGTGGCGCTGATCAGATAACTCGGGACGCCAATGTCCATCAGTCGGGTGATCGCTGACGGGGCATCGTTCGTATGCAGTGTCGACAACACGAGGTGCCCGGTCAGTGCGGCCTGCGCCGCGACGTCGGCGGTTTCGCGGTCCCGGATCTCGCCGATCATGATGGTGTCGGGATCCTGTCGCATCAGTGTTCTCACGCCGGCCGCGAAGTCGAGCTCGATCGCCGGCTGCACCTGCATCTGATTGAACGCCGGTTCAACCATTTCGATCGGGTCTTCGATCGTGCAGACATTGATCTCCGGCCGGGCGATTTGTTTCAGTGCCGAATACAGCGTCGTTGTCTTGCCCGAGCCGGTCGGGCCGGTCACGAGGATGATGCCGTGCGGCTGCGCGGTCATTTCGCGCCACAGGCGTTCGTCGTGCTGCGTGAAACCCAATGCGCTGAACGGCTGGGTCAGCTTTTCGGGGTTGAAAATTCGCAATACGAGTTTTTCACCAAACGTCGTCGGCATTGTCGAGAGCCGCAACTCGACTTCGCGCCCGCTTGGCGACTTCGTTTTTATCCGGCCGTCCTGAGGCCGGCGTTTGTCGGCGACATCCATGCGTCCGAGTGATTTCAGACGGCTTACGATTGCCGCCATGATGGGCGGCGCGAGCTGGTGGACGATGTGCAATACGCCGTCGATACGGAAACGGATATTGCCTTCCACCCGACGGGGTTCGATATGGATATCGCTCGCGCGTTGATCGAAAGCGTACTGCAGCAGCCAGTCAACGAGGTGTACGACGTGGCGATCGTTCGCGTCGACCTCGCCAACCCGGCCAAGCTCCGTCAGTTGTTCAAAATCGCCGAGCGTAATCGCATTGTCTTTGGCAATCTTGTTCGCGGCGCCGAACAGGGAGCGGCTCACCCCGTAGAGCTCTTTCAGGTATTTTGCGATATCCGCCGGGTTCGCCAGCACGCGGCGGATATCGCGTTTCAGGATGGGCGCCAGTTCGGTTTCCCATTCCCGCACGTAGGGCTCGGAAGTTGCGATGGTTACAACGCTCGGATTGACTTCCAGGGGCAGGAACTGGAACCGGGTCGCGTACGCCTGCGAGACAAGGCCGGTGACGGTCTCGACATCAATCTTCAGCGGGTCGATCCGCACGTAATCCATATTGCAGGCCGCGGCAATGTGGCGGGTCAGTGCTTCGGTGTTGAGGCGGGAACGGGGGTTCGTCTGGTCGACGAGTTTGAGTTCGCCGAGCTTAATCAGGGGGTGGCGCTTGTCGTCGGCGCGGATCGTCTCGCTTGCCTGCTTCGCCGTCTCCGCAGAGATCACGCCACGTCGAATCAACAGCCGGATTATATCGTCGAGCCGGATGGCCCGGCCGGGGTGTATTTCGTCGATCGTCGTGTTCAAGCGGTGCTCGTCCGTTAGGTGTGAAGACCCCGGGGATCCGGGCCGTTAGAGTGGATTATCGACCACGCGTTCGGTCGTGTACTCGAGACGTTCAATGAGCGTATGCAGAAACTTGCGCTGGAAACGCAGTTGGCAGTTGATCGACGCACGTTCAATCACGGAACTGCGCACTTTCAGTACCGTCACCCCGGTCACGGCGTCGATAGTCGCGGTTCGTCGCCGGCCGGCGACTATGCCCATTTCACCGAAACAATCGCCCGGGCCGAGTTTAACAATTTCCTGAGCCGATTTTCGCACGGCGACCTCGCCATCGACGAGCACATAAAACGAGGGGTCTTCTTCGCCTTCGCGAATGATAGGCTCGCCCTGTTCGATCGAAATCCAGTCCCCGGCGTTGATGATCTCCCACATTTCGGTGTCGGGGAACTCGCTGAAAAACTCGAGTTTCTGCACCCGGCTGAATTTCTCCTGCTGCGTAGGCTGGCCGTCTGCGTGGCGGATGAAGTCGTAGATCAGCGTCAAATCGCCGGCCATGTCGGCGCCCGTCCTGTATCGGTGTTCGCGATTCTTTGCCAGCGCACGGTTAATGATGCGCTGATAAATTTCCGGTATATCGGCGCGCAGTTCGAGTATCGGTGTGGGCGGCCGGTCCTGGATGCGGTGTCGTATCGCTTCGAGATTTCTCTCTTCGAACGGATGTTTGCCGGTGAGCAGTTCGTAGGCGACAACCCCTAGCGCAAACAGATCGCTCTGCGTGGTGGCTTCTTCGAGCCGCAGTTGTTCCGGCGCCATATAGAGCGGAGAGCCGGCATGTTCGGCGGACTGGCCCTCCTGCAAATGCGGCACGACGGCGACCCCGAAGTCCGTAATCTTGGCTTCGAGCTCGTCGGTGATCAGGATGTTTCGGGGTTTGATGTCGCGGTGAATCACCCCCTTGCCATGCGCATAGTCCAGCCCCATTGCGCACTGGTACAGAATGTCAGTCACGTTCTTGATGCTGAGCAGGTTTTCGGCGCTCGTAAACGTGTCGAGGGTCGTGCCGCCGTGGATGTATTCCATGACGATGTAATAGCGATCCTGATCGACTCCCGCGTCGAATATTGCCGTGATGTTCGGGTGTTTGAGCATGCCGGCCGCTTGCGCTTCGTTGAAGAACATGCGGCGGTAGAGCGGGCCGGTTTCGTCTGACTGGACGTACTCGTCGAACGCCACCTTGATCGCGACCGGCCGATCGATGAACGGATCCTGGCCGAGGTAGACCGTCGCCATGTTGCCACGCCCAATCGTCGTCAGGACCTGATATTTCCCGAGTGCCTGCCCCTCGAGCGGACCCGGGGTAATGGAGTTCATGGGCACTGCTCCGGCCTTGGTAGTCTGCGTTGGAATAATGTCATTTATCCAGGGGAGAATGCGGGCTGAGCTGAACGCGAAACTATAGTGTGCGGCCGACTGTCCGATACAATCAAGTGGAACACTGTGGGCGCTATTGAGTCAATTACGCATTACGGATCATGGTTTTAGGTTTCGTATGCTTTTACAATCACCGGCTCGCCGGCGAGATCTGTCCCCAATAATCGAGGAATACCTATGACCATACGCACAATAGCCCTGGTGACAGCCCTGTTCATGGGGGCTACGGGGGCAAGTGCTGACTCCGGGCCGGAACAACGATTGACCGCGGCGGTCGCCCGCGTGCTTCCCGATGTGGAAGTGACGGCAATCGCGCCGGGCCCCATTGCAGGGGTTTACGAAGTCATGTTGGGCCCGACGGTGCTGTACATCAGCGAGGATGGCCAGTTCATATTCAAGGGCGATGTATTCGACCTGAAAACGCTCGACAATGTCACTGCAAAGCGCCGTGGGGCGGCGCGCATGGAAGCGTTCGCCGAAATCGGCGTGGACTCTATGATCGAATTTGCACCGGCCGGTGAGACGAAAAGAGCAATTTACGTCTATACGGATATCGACTGCGGATATTGCAGGAAACTGCATCTCGAGGTCGGCGCGTTGAATGCCGCCGGGATCGCCGTTCGTTACCTGGCCTACCCGCGCACCGGCATCGGTAGCGAATCCTATGACAAGGCCGTAGCTGTGTGGTGTTCGAAAGATCGACGTGAGGCGCTGACCGCGTCGAAGGCCGGCAAAACGCTGCACGTAGCCACCTGTCCGAACCCGGTCGAAGCGCAGTACCGCCTGGGCGAAACGATGGGCGTACGGGGTACGCCTGCGGTCTATTCCGACACGGGGGAGTCGATAGGCGGATACGCGCCCGCCAGGGAACTCATCCGCATGCTCGGCGGGAATCAGGGCTAGCAAACGGAAGTTCAATATGATCCGGACTGAAGGGGTGAGTGGGGTCGGCGTGGCGCATCGTGCGACGATGAAATGTCCGCGAGCCATCCTGGTGGTACTGGCGCTAGCCGCGATAACGGTCGGCTGCTCGGATTCGCTGGACCCTGCCGAGGCGCTCGCGCACGGCAAGGAACTCCTGCGCAGTGGCGACGTCGCCAGCGCCGTTATTGAATTGAAAAACGCGGTGCAGGGTGCGCCTGACGATGCGGATGCGAGGGAAGCACTCGGTCGCGCCTACCTCGAGGTCCGGGACGCGTCCGCGGCCCTGAAAGAGCTTCGTCGCGCCCGTTCGCTCGGCGGACAGTCTGACGAGTTGAATCAGGCGATCGCAAGGGCGCTGATTCTCGCCGGCGAAATGGACGAGGCCGCTACGGAACTCGCGCTCAACAGCGATGACAGTGACCCGCAATGGTTAACCCTGCAGGGATTGCTCGACCTTGCGGTCGGCCGCTTTGAGGAAGCACGGACTGCTTTCGAACGGGCGCTGGAAATCGAACCGAACAATATCGAAGCGCGTCGCGCTGCGGTCAGCGCAGCAGTTGGTCTCGGCGAACCGGCGGCAGCGCGCGCCGAGGTGGATGCGGCGCTCAAATTGACGCAGGACGATTTCGATATCTGGATCCTGAAAGGTGAGCTCGATCGGCACGACAAAAACTTTCAGGATGCGGTCGAATCGTATACGAGTGCGCTCAAGATTGTGCCGGGCAGCCCGATTGCACTGCTGCAGCGTGCCAGTGCACGTGTGGCGCTCGAAGACATCGACGGGGCGATCGCGGATCTCGATGCGATCGGTGACGTATCAAATGAGGATCCGCGCGCGGTCTTCCTGCGCGCGGTCATTGCCCGACAACGGGGTCAGAACAACGCCGCATTACGTTATTTGCGGCAGATTCTCGTGGTCATACCGGACCATCGCCCGACGCTTTTGCAAGCAGCCACAATTCATTACGAAGCGGGCGAGTTCACCCAGGCCTCCGAGTATGTCGAACGCTTGCTCGCGATAGATCCGGGCAATGAGGAATACCAGCGCATGCGGGGCGCGATTCAGCTTGCCGCGGGCCATCTTGATACGGGGCTCGGCAACCTCGAGAACGTAGAAATCGCCGATTACACGGACCCCAATCTGCTCGCGCTGCTCGGCACGGCCTATCTGCGGCACGGCAAAGTCGAGCAGGGCACAGAATCGCTGAAGCGCGCCCTCGAACTGGATCCGAAATCGATACCGATCCGAACGCAGCTGGCGTTCAGCCGTATGCGCGCCGGCAAATTCGAACAGGCGCTGCAAGAACTCGCCGAGATCCGCGAGGAAGACCCGGGCTTCATGCTTGCAGCAGTATTGCAGACGTTCGGTCATGCCGCGCTGAAGCAAGACGATCGCGCCTCCGCAATTGCTGATGAACTCGTCGAGGCCAACCCTGATACGGCGATCGTCAGGAACCTTCGCGGTTATTTGCACGCTGCACTCGGAGACGACGCGTCCGCGCGCGAGGATTTCGAAGCGGCGGTCAAGCTGGAACCGGCATTTTTCCCGGCTTATTTCAATCTCGCGCGACTTGCTATCAAGGATGGCGATAATCCGCAGGCTGTCGCCGTGTTGCAGAAGGTTCTCGATCAGGATCCGAATCAAGCCCAGGCGCTGCTCTACCTCGCCGTCGTCAGGCAACGGGAAGGCGATCAGCAAGGCGCGACAAAATTATGGATCCAGGCCGCGGAGCACAATCCCGACGCGATTGAGCCGCGTGTGTTCCTGTCGCGGCATTTTCGCCAGAACGGCGAGGTGGAAAAGGCACAGCGCTACGCCGAAGAAGCGTTCCGGGTGGGCCCATACGTACCGGCGGCACAGTTCGAATTCGCAACGCTGAAATTGTTTGCCGGTGAGGCCAAGGAAGCCGGGCCGGCGATCGACGCTCTCATCGAACGGTTCCCGATGGCGGCGGAACCGCTTGAACTGAAGGCGCGCGCTCAGGAAATGAGCGGAGACATCGGCTCATTAAGGGATACGCTGCAGCAGCTGATTGATCTTTCGCCGGATTCACCCAAGCCGCGTGTCGCAATGGCGCGGTTACATCTGCAGCAACGTGAGTTCGACGAGGCGCGCAAAGTGGCGGACGCATTGTCCCGGGATGAAAACTTCGCGGCCGAAGGTTTTGATTTGCTCGGGGACGTGCATTACGCGGAAGATTCACTGGCGGAGGCGCTCAAGGCGTACGAAAAATCGCACGAACTCAAGGCAACTTCGCAGTCATTATTGAAATTCAACGCTGTGAAACGTCGTCTTGGCGGAGAAGGTTCCGGGCTGCTGGACGAATGGCTGACCACAAACCCGAACGACGCGAGCGTGCGCATTGTCAAGGCGACCGCGGATCTCGAAGAGGGCAAGACCGATACGGCGGTCGCAAACTACGAGAAGGTGCTCGAATCCGCGCCGGAAAGTATCGTGGCACTGAACAATCTCGCGTGGCTTTACTCTGAACGCGACGACCCGCGGGCACTTGAGTATGCGAAACGGGCGCATGAGCTTGCCCCGTCGCGTGCCGAAATCAGCGATACCTACGGCTGGATACTGTATCGGGCCGGACAAACGGAGCAAGCGCTGGAATTACTGCAAAGGGCTATCGCGGGAGATGCGAAAAACGCGGATATCCGCTTCCACCTGGCCAGCGCGCTGGCGGCAACGGGGGACAAGCAGCAGGCGCTCGAACACCTCGATGCGATTCTGTCTGACGATTCATTGTTTCCGTCACGCGAAGAGGCTCAGGCTCTCCAGAAAACGCTGCGCCCCTGAATCGCGGGCTGAAGTTTTTCAGCCCGATTCGCCCCGGGTATTCATTGCACGAATACCATCAGGGGTACTTCGTCAGCGTCTTCAGGGTAACTATCGTTTCGTTACCGTTCTTCTCCCGATGCGCGACCTTTACGGGTAAGTAGTCGAGTTCCCTGGCGCACCAGAAAATCGTGCGTTTTTTGTTATTCGTGTTTTCGCGTACAACCTTCACCGCCTCATAACTTCCCGCGTCGGTTTCAACGATTTCCGTCCCTGCTGTAACCGGCTCATAGACCTTGTCGTGGCCGCGGTCCGTAACGCGATAATGCAAGGTCGCCTTGCCCAGCGCGAGATCGTGCATGATTTGCGCCTGGTACACGAGCTTGTCCAGCACCGGTTTCCCGTGATCGCTTGTCAGCGTTTTACCGTTGTAGATCGTTTCCGATGTTCCCGCGCTGCGATCGAACGTGGTCGCGATCGACCGTGGCTTGCGTTTGTTCTTGCGCTCATAGGTGTAGTGTTCCGGCAGGAATCGGTCGTCGCGAAATGTTCCGGTGCTGACTTCACGCAACTCATCGGAACGCATGAACGAAGCGAGTCCCGTGGCGCGGATATCCGACTCGAAGCGGTAATTCCCGCTTTCGTCGATACGATACCTGCGTTGCATCTCGCCGACGGTGATTGGGCCAAGCGTCAGGGTGTAAGTCGCATCGTAACCGGACTCCGCCCACGAGTTCGTGGCGACCGCGCACGCGCACAAGAGGCAGGCAATAATTCGCAGCATATCGTTGGAATGTCGTCGCTGATTAGTAGAAGCGGTCTCAAAAATTAGTAGCGTCGCGCCGGGAGTCATTTTTACGCAATCCAGGGCGCGAAGAACGTAGTTTAGCCTGGCTAAATAAGCGATGAGTAACGCCGGAGTGCGCAAAAATGGCCCCCGGCCCGGAGGGCTTGCCCTGAAATCGGCGCTGACCGCGTTGCCGTGCTTGAAAATGGAACCACCATTGCCTGCGCACGGCGCCTTGTCACCACCGATTTCAGGACTCAACGCAACGCTACTTATTTTTGAGACCGCTTCTAGTGTGCTTAGTGATAGGATCGGCGACAAAGTTCCGATGCGTCCTTACCGATACGGTTGTCAGCCGAGCACAATTCTACAAGCACATCGATCATCATGACTACGCCGCTAAAATCGCTTGCCCACGGAAAAGTGCTCGTCGTCGGAGATGTCATGCTCGATCGCTACTGGGCAGGCGCGACCCGGCGCATATCTCCGGAAGCTCCGGTGCCGGTGGTGAAAGTGCGCGAGGAAACCGAGCGCGTTGGTGGCGCGGCAAATGTCGCGGCAAACGTCGCGGCAATGGGTGCGCACGCCGCGCTCATCGGTGGGGTCGGCGCGGATCGGGGTGCCGATCGACTCGAGGAACTGTGCCGCTCGCTCGGAATCGATGTTGCGTTCATTCGTGACGCATCGATGGAGACGACAGTCAAGCTTCGTGTAATGAGCCAGCATCAGCAATTGTTGCGCCTGGATTTCGAATCCGACGATGCGGCATATGCGGACACGGAACTCGAAGCGGTGTTTCGCACCGGCCTTGCGGCCGCGAACGTTGTCGTCCTGTCCGACTACGGCAAAGGACTGCTTCGCGACAGCCAATCCCTGATCGGTATCGCCCGCGAAGCTGGCAAACCCGTCATCGTTGATCCGAAATCCAACGACTACGAGCGCTACTCGGGCGCGACCCTGGTGACGCCGAACTACACGGAATTCGAGGCCTGCGTCGGCCGTTGCCGCGACGATGCGGATATCGTCGAGCGAGCGCGGAACCTGTGTCGTCAACACGCGCTGGCGGCACTGTTGATTACCCGGGGCGAGCGCGGCATGGTGCTCGTTCGCGAAGGCGAGGCGCCGCTCGTTCTTCGCGCGGATGCCCGCGACGTTTTTGATGTAACCGGCGCCGGGGACACGGTGTGCGCTGCCCTGGCAACGGCGCTCGCCGGTGGCATGGAACTCGACGATGCGGTGCGGCTCGCGAACACGGCCGCCGGGATCGCGGTTGGAAAATCCGGTACGGCAACCGTCAGTATGAGCGAGATCGCGCAGCTATTTGCGGGGCCAAGGAGCCGTTCGACGACGGGCGCGATACTTGCGGATGAATTACTGGAGTCCGTAATCCAGGCCGCGCGTGAATCCGGTGAACGCATCGTGATGACAAACGGCTGCTTCGATATTCTTCACGCCGGCCATGTGAGCTATCTGAATCAGGCGAAAGCGCTCGGCACAAGATTGCTCGTCGCGGTGAATTCCGATGCATCGGTTACACGACTCAAGGGCGTCGGACGACCGGTGCATAAGCTCGCGGATCGTATGGCCGTTCTGGCCGCACTTGGTGCCGTCGATTGGGTCGTTCGTTTTGACACGGACACGCCAGCGGAACTCGTCCGGCGGGTGAATCCGCACGTGCTGGTCAAAGGCGGCGACTACGCGGTGACTGACATCGCCGGCGGGGATCACGTACTTCGTGCGGGCGGGGAAGTACTGACATTGCCGTTGATCGACGGCTTATCGACGTCAAGAGTCGTTGCACACCTGGCCGGCGACCCCGGAGCGGCAAGCGGATGATCATTGTTACCGGCGGCGCCGGCTTCATTGGCAGCAACCTCGTGCACGCATTGAACGGCCAGGGCCGCGACGACATTATCGTGGTCGACGATCTGACGGACGGCCACAAGTTCGCAAACATCGCAACGGCAAGGATCGCGGATTATCTCGATTTGACGGAATTCCGTCGCCTGTTCGAGCGTGACCCCGCGTTCACGATCGAACGCGTCTACCACCTCGGGGCCTGTTCCACGACGACGGAATGGGATGGTCGGCTCATGATGGATTTGAATTACGCGTACTCACGCGAATTGCTCCAGTGGTGCGCGCGTGCCGCGATCCCTGTCGTCTACGCTTCGAGCGCCGCGATCTACGGTGGTGCGTCGGCGTTCTCCGAAGCCGCGGAAAACGAAAAGCCGCTGAACGTGTACGGATACTCCAAATGTCTGCTCGACCGCTATGTCTGTGCAAACCACCTGGGCGGTCGTCCGCAGACCGTGGGCTTGCGCTATTTCAACGTCTACGGGCCACGGGAACAGCACAAGGGAAGCATGGCAAGTGTCGCCTACCATCTGAACCGCCAGTTGCTCGAAACCGGCAGCGTGCGCTTGTTCGAGGGCTGTGATGGCTATGCCGACGGGGAGCAGCGCCGCGATTTCGTATTTGTGGACGACGCTGTCGCGGTCACGTTGTGGTTCGCGGAGCATCCGGAAGTTTCCGGGGTGTTCAACTGCGGCAGCGGTCGGGCACAAACGTTCAACGATGTCGCCGGAGCCGTGCTCGCATGGCACGGTCGCGGCGAAATCGAGTACATCCCGTTCCCGGACAAACTGAAAGGCGCCTACCAGAGCTTTACCGAGGCGGATCTGACAAAGCTGCGCAATGCCGGGTACCCGGCGCCGTTCAGACCGGTGGACGCGGGTGTGCGCGATTATCTCGACTGGCTGAACGCTTGATCTTTATCTACACGGCGGCATTCACGCTGCTCGTACCTTTGTTGCTGGTACGATTATTCGTTCGGGGAATGCGCGATCCGGACTCGCGGCAGCGCTGGCGCGAGCGCTTTGGTCACGGGCTGCCGAACTTCGGCAAGCGCGGCCGGCCGGTCTGGATTCATGCGGTATCCGTCGGCGAGGCGATTGCGGCGGGGCCGGTCATTGACTATCTGCTGGAACAGCATCCCGACGTTCCGCTTCTCGTGACGACGACCACGGCAACCGGTGCCGCCACCGTACGGCAGCGTTTCGGTTCGTCGGTCGAGCACCGCTATTTTCCCTATGATCTGCCCTGGGTTGTGCGGCGTTATCTGCGCCGGATCGATCCGCGCGTGCTGATTTTGATGGAAACGGAATTGTGGCCGCATTTACTGCGTGGCTGTGCGGCAAACGACGTGCCGGTCATCGTTGCCAATGCGCGCCTGTCAGCCCGATCAGCGGTGCGCTACGCGCGCTTTGCGCGGGTCATGAGCCCGGTGTTGCGTACGATCAGGTGTATCGCCGTTCAGGGGGCGGACGACGCGGAGCGTTTCATCGCCCTGGGCGCGCGACGCGATGCCGTTGTCGTCACCGGCAGTCTCAAATTTGATATCGAATTGCCGCCGAGTGTGGTCGAGTCGGGTGAGGCAATCCGGCGTTTCCTCGGGGTCAATCGCGGGGTACTCATGGCCGGAAGCACGCGCGACGGCGAGGAGCCGTTGTTACTGGAAGCGTACGCACGCTTGCTCGAAACCCGCGCGGATTTGTTGTTGCTGATCGCGCCAAGGCACCCGGAGCGTTTCGATGCGGTCGTGGAATTATGCCAACGGGCGGGCTTCACCGTAGTGCGACACAGTTCGGGACAGGCCTGTACACCGGCGGTGCAGGTTTACGTTATTGATACGATGGGCGAATTGCCGGCGTTTTATGCGGCTGCGGACGTGGCTTTCGTCGGCGGTTCACTCGTTCCGCGCGGTGGGCACAATGTACTCGAACCCGCGGCTCTCGGGGTCCCGGTCGTGGTCGGCGCGCACACGTACAATTTCGCGGAAATCGTCCACATGCTGAGCGGGGGCGGAGCGCTCGTGCAGGTCGATGACGTGAATGGTTTCGTGCATGCGGTGGAGCGCTGGCTCGCCGACGGCGAGGTTCGCGACCGGGCGGGCGCAGCGGGTCGCAGCATCGTGCTCGACAATCGTGGCGCGGCGCAAAGACTCGTCCGGGCGATTGCTGCGACCCTGAAACCGGACGCCGGGAACACCGTCTAGTGTCGGCTGTCAGCGGGGATCCCGACGCAGAAAATTGCGAACTTCGTGCGTGATCGGAAATCGAAACTATGCGATCGATCCGGTTATAATCCGAACGACAGGGCGCGGCACGAACCGCCCGACAAACGGCAGCGGAGACGAGTACGATGCAAAACTGGAGTAAGCGCGGTGCTGTAATGGCAGGGTTTTTCTGCGTCATCTGGAGCGCCTCTTCACCGGCGCAGGTGTTCGCGTATCCGAACCTCGGACAGTCCGAGGAGCAGCAATCCCGCGATCGCTTCGAATGTCACCAATGGTCCGTCAGCCAGACCGGGTTCGATCCGACGACCGCGCCCCCGCTGCCGGCTCGACAGGCCGCGGCGCCGCTGCCGCCGCCGAATCCGGGTTACAGTGACTACCAGCGACCCCAACCCAGAAGCCGCGGTTTCCTTGGTATCGGTGACGGTGGTTTTTTCGAAGGTGGTGGTCTCGTGGGTGACGCGGCAACCGGCGCGGCCCTGGGTGCTGCCGGCGGCGCGATTGCCGGTGATGCCGGTCAGGGCGCGGCTATCGGCGCATTAGCATCGACGGTGTTCGGCGCCGTATCACGATCCAGCAGCAGTTCGCGTCAACCGTCGCCGAATCAGTACGAGCAACAGCGACAGCAGCAGCAGTATTACCAGCAACAGCAGCAGGCGCAGGCCGATCAGATGTACCTCGAACGCCAGGATCGGGTTGCCGAATATAACCGTGCTTACAGTGCCTGCATGCGGAGCCGCGACTACACGGTCAACTAGGTCAACTCGCAACTATCGGCATCTGTGCGACCGGCGACGCCGGTTTGCGGCGGCACGCTGCCGACTCGATCACCGCAACAGAGCGGAGATGGCTTTGAAGTGTTCGTGACGTGAATGAACGAGCCATTCAAATATGGCTGACTCCGCGCTTATGATACCGACCCCGGCCTGGCGCAGTCGGTCGAGCGCATTCTGGTAGTTTTCGAGCCGTCGCGAGCAGACGGCATCTTCGACGACGTACACATCGTATCCCGTGCTTAGCAGATCAAGCGCGGACTGCAGCACGCAGATGTGTGATTCCATCCCGACAATAATGATTTGCTTCCGGTTTGCGCGTTCGAGGACGTCGTCAAATCCCTGTGCGGCAGCGCTACTGAACGCAGTTTTGTCGAGCGTAACCGCGGTCGCCGGCAGGGCATCACTGATATCCGTTATGGTAGGCCCGAGGCCCTGTGGATACTGTTCCGTTACGAGCACGGGAACGTCGAGCAGTTCGGCCGCGCGCGACAGCAGCGACGTGTTGGATATCACGCGGTTCAACACCTTTGTCGGCATCGCCTGCCCGAGCTTCGTCTGAATGTCGATGATCAGTAGCAGGCTGTTTTCGACGTCGCATTTCTGCTGCACAGCGGCTTTCGTCCCATTGGTCATGGCAGGCTCCTCTACTGTTCTGTTGGGGGGCTGGCAACGCCGGGGCCGTACAGGCTCCCGGATCGCCGGATTCGACGCTAATTAATCAGCCAGCTGTTGGCAATATTCAAATCTTCCGCCACGAGCGTACCCGCGGCCTGTTTTAGCCGCAGTACATCAACGATGTAATCGTAGCGCGCGCGGGAAAAGTCACGCTTGGCCTGAAACAGCTCGCGTTGGGCATCGACGACGTCAACGGCAGTCCGTGTGCCTACCTCGAATCCGGCCGTTGTCGAATCAACGGCGGTTTCGGACGATAACACGGCCTGACTCAACGCCTTGACGGTGCTGATTTGCGCGATCACGCCAAGGTAGGCCTGGCGTGTTTCGCGGAACACCGAACGCCGCGCCTGTTCGAGTCGTTCGAGCGCTGCGGTGTACTCATGGCGTGCCTGGCGCGTGCGCGAAACGACACTGCCACCTTCATAGAACGGGACGTTGAGTTCCAGCGTGATGTCGCTCTGGTGGGTTTCACTGGAGCCGAAGCGCCCGCCTTGTTCGTTGTAGCTGTGGGTGCCGTTCAAATCCAGAGTCGGGTAGTGGCCGGCGCGCTGAACCTTGATTTCCTCAAACGCGATATCCGAAGCAATACGTGCTGCGGCCACCTCGAGATTCTGTTCGATTGCCGTTTCGGTCCAGGTATCGATGTCGGTTGGATCGGGCGGCTCGAGGTTGATGCCTTCGCCGAGGCGCGCAAGTTTGTCGTAGTACACTTCCGTTGTTTCGCGTAACGCTTCGCGCGCGTTGTCGAGTTCGTTCTCTGCGACGATTTCGTTGGCAATCGCGCGGTCGAAGCCTGCCTGCGCTTCCTGCACGTCAGTAATCGCGATCAAGCCGACTTCGAAGCGCTGTTGCGCCTGCTCCAGCTGGCCCTGCAATGATTGCTTTTCGGCGGTCGCGAAATCGAGATTGTCCTGTGCGGCAAGGACGTCGAAATAACGTTCGGCGACGCGGACGATAAGCGCCTGACGGGCGGCGTCCAGTTCGTAACGAGCCTGCTGCAGTCGCTTGTCGGCCTGGCCGAGCGCAATGTAGCGGTCGAATCGAATGACCGGTTGTGTCAGCGTCGCGCGGTACTGTTTGCCCCAGTAGTAGACGACACCGTCCTGTCCGAACGAGTCGACAAGCGTAATGTCCTGGCGCACGCGACCCAGCGTGCCGTTGAGTTGAATTTCCGGCAGGAACGCCGAGGCTTTCGCCTGCGGCACGCCTTCCGCTACGGCGAGGGCATTCGCCTGTGCTTCACGGTACTCCGGGTCGGTTGTGATCGCCTGGTCGAGCACCGCGGCGAGATCGGCGGCTCCCGCCGACGTCGCAAACAGCGTAATCATGATGAGCGGAGCGGCGATTCGCGTGCGTAACTGCACGGGAGTGGTACGGGAACGTGTTGGCATCGTGGAATTCATGAGCACAGATTTCTATCGGGGCGTCAGAATTTGAATTTCGGCGCGCCTTCGCCGCCGACGAGCGGTTTCAGCACCGTTTCGAACAATGATTCCGTCGTGAATTCGTCTTCGCCGACCCGGGTAACGAGCAGGGCTTCCATGGCAGGTTCGGAGCCGACGACCATGAACAGACGTCCGCCGATCGTGAGTTGCCGCTCGATTCCCGGGCGGGCCACGGCCAGCGAACCGGTCACCGCGATGGCCTCGAACGGTTCGCGCGGTTTCCAGCCGTCAATGCCGTCGCCTTCGATACATTCGACGTTCGTGATGCCATGTTCCTCGAGGCGCTGGTGCGCGGACTCGAGCAACGTGGCATGCAGTTCTACCGTCGTAACCTGGGCGCAGTTATGTGCCATCAACGCGGCGAGGTAGCCGCTCCCGGTACCAATTTCGAGTACGCGGTCCGAACCGGTAAGATTGAGCGATTGCACGACGCGCGCTTCGAGCTTCGGTGTCATCATCGCTTCGCCGTACCCGAGGGGGATCTCGGTATCGGAATAGGCGAGGTTGCGGTAGGCCTCGGGTACGAATTCGTCGCGCGGGATCGCGCTGATGGAGTCGAGTACGTGTTGGTCCAGCACGTCCCAGGTTCGGATTTGCTGTTCGACCATGTTGAATCTGGCTTGTTCGAAGTCCATTAAGATGTCCGTGTAGTTTTACTGGGGTAAAAGATCGCTAACGATAATGTCGCTTGCCGACGATTGTAAGCTACCGCCCCACGGTACCGGAATCGACGATTCAAGATGCAGGATAAACCCATACCCTTCGGTCACTTAGCGACGATTCTACAATTATTTTCGAGTATTGACTAACAATTCGTGCCAATTCCCGGCAAATCGGGCAGTTCGATGCCCGGCCGGGGCGGCGAGGCGTCGTGGCAGCGGGTTCCCGGTGGCATCCGTGAGCAGCAGCAACAAGCCGCTTTCCGGCATCCGTGCGAGGGCCAATTCCGGATTGAACAATGCGCGTTTCCCTTCGATGGCGATGCGGGCGAGTTCGGGGTGAGCGCGGTCGCGTAGTGCGTCGGCGCTGCGCACGAGCTCGATACTGCAGTCGAGATCGGGGGGCGCACCGTCGCGGTACGCCTGAATCCAGCCGCCAGCGGGGTGAGCGTGGCGGGATGCGCCTGCAATCAGCAGCCGGCGGGCGTATCGCATGAACGCTTCGCCACCGGTCGCGGTGCGGAATTCACTCGCAGTGGCGGCGATTGCGATCCGGTCGGCGAGCGTGAGGCAGTGTGTCGGTGGACGGAATTCTGCGTTTGCGCCGCACAATTCGCTAGCCAGACGGTCGAAACGGGCAAGCGCGGCGGCACGCAGCGGGCGGTTGTCATAGAGTTCGGCAAATGCGCCGATGGCGGATACGTACCATGCACGTTCGCAGATTCTGGCCCGCCCGATGGCACCACCGGCGGGCCGGACCGTGCCGTGCTTGATTTCCGCCCAGTGCGTCGCGACGAACCGCGCGAGCTGCGTCACGACCCGCACGTGGGCACATGAACGCGCGTGTCGGCCCGCGATGACGAGTGCCTGAATGACGACTGCCTGTCCGGCAAGGGTGCGGGACCCGCATGGGGAATTCCACGCCGGCCCCGTAGCGTAGTGCGCGGCGCCGGTTTCCGGTTGTGAGACGAGGCATTCGATGCCGCGAACGTAGCGTTTCACCATCGTACCGGCGCGCTCGTCACCGGCACGGGCGAGGTGAGCGGCGAGTTCCAGCTGATGCAGGTCGATGAACTTGATTGGCCCGGGCGGACCGCCATGTTGCCAGTCGAACGCGGCGTAATGACGCTCGAGTAGTTCGTCGCGCAGTGCAGGCAGCGTGGGCCCGCCGTCGCGGCGCTGTCGGGATCCGGCAATGCCGCTCGGGCAGTGGTGTTTCAGGCGCAGATACATGGAATGATCCGGAGTGTACGATTCGTAACAGAAAAACCGGCCACGAACCGGGCGCGGGCAGGCGCGCGCACGGCTCGGGCCGCAAGGCCGCGGGGAGCGGCCGGGAGGAGACGGAACGTCGTCACAGCGCGCTGCACCACACCACTATCGCGACGCACGCGAACAGGCCCGTGGCCACGACGGCGCCGACGGCAGCGCCCAGCGTGAGACAGGACACTGAGCCCTGGATAACAGTCCTGGGGTCGGGCCGGAAAATCCGTGCCGGGCTACCGGCGCTCATGTCGACCCGTTTGCGGTTGTTACCGTGACCGAAACGCGCCGGTCGTACAGTTGCCCGGCACGATCCCTGATATTGGCGCCGGCGCGGGTTTCGCCATAAAAGTTCGTTTTTATTCGTGCCGGATCGACACCCTGACGGATCAGGAACGCGGCCACGGATTCGACCCGCTTCGCGCTGAGCGTGAGATTGTGATTACGCGAACCGCGCACGTCCGCGTAACCGTCGAGTTCGATGACGAGATCGGTGCGCAAGCGGGCGAGCGCGGCCGTTGTGCGCAGCATCGGCCACAGCGCCTGATTGATGTGTGTGCTATCGCTATCGAACAGGACACTGCCGACCGTGGCCGCGGACGGCAGGCCTGAAGCCAGGGCGGCCGTTGCGGGCCACGGCCCGTCAGCACAGGCGAAACTCGTGTAAGCCGCGGCGGAAAGCAGCAGCAAGCGTATTCGGGGTTTTATCTTCGACATGAAAATCTCCTCTATCGCAGGTGGTTCGCGCGCTCGATGGCGGCGCCGTAACCCTGATTAAAGCGATCCGATATGCGCTGACATGTCGGCAAGCGGCCAATCCGGGGCTGAATTCGGGCGAAAATATGGAAAATGCCGCAATCGGGCCGGAACCTGCACCCGCTTCGGCTAAAGTAGCCGCGCTCGCAACCGAACCATGGAGAGGCCGCTGATGTCGCGTACTGTTGCCATCGTCGAAGATGATGCCCCAATCAGGAACAATTACGCTGATGCGTTGCGGCGCCAGGGATACCGCGTACAGACGTTTGCGAACCGCGAAGATGCGATGAATGCGTTCCGGGCACGGGTGCCCGATCTCGTGCTGCTCGACATTGCCCTTGCCGACGAAATCGACGCCGGCTTCGAGATGTGTCGCGAACTGCGGGTCATGAGTCGCAAGCTGCCGATTATTTTTCTCACCGCGCGCGACAGCGACTACGACGCAATCGCCGGGTTGCGCCTCGGCGCCGACGATTACCTGACGAAGGACGTGTCCTTGCCACAGATTGCCGCGCGTATCAGCGCCTTGTTCCGGCGTGTCGAAGCGCTCGCTGATCCGACCGATCAACGTCACGAACGGACCTGCGGAGAACTCACGGTCGATCCGGACCGGGTCGCGGCCCGCTGGCGCGGGCAGGCGGTCGATCTGACCCTGACCGAATTCTGGATCGTCAATGCACTGACGAAGATCCCGGGGCACGTGAAAACGCGCGAGCAACTGATGCAGGATGCGAACGTCGTCGTCGATGACACGACGGTCACGTCGCATATCAAGCGGATCCGCAAAAAGTTCCACGCGCTCGATCCGTCTTTCGACTGTATCGAGACGGTCTATGGAATGGGCTACCGCTGGACGTCGCGGGCGAAGTCCGGCTGAGTTTCACGATGCCGAGGATCACGATCCGTCTGAAGCTGTTGCTGTTATCCGTGGCGATGCTGAGCATCCCGTACGTCGGATTTCAGTATTTGCGGGAAACGGAGCGCTACCTGCAAAGCAGCCTCGAGGACGCGCTGCTGGCGGTCGCGGGCGCGCTGGCGATTTCGCTGCAGGACCAAACGAACCTGTTCCGTTCCACGGACGACGATCACAGCGCGACGTATCCCCTGTTCGTACATGCGCTGGGCTACCCGCCGCATATCGATGGCTATACCGACGACTGGGCGAACTACCGCCTGTGGTCCGATCGGTTCACGACGTCGTCCGGGGTATCCCCGGGTGCTGCCGCCGGGGAAGGCTTCGAACTGGTCGTGGGTGAACACGGCCAGTATCTGAACCTGCTGATCGAGATATCCGATGATGTGCGTGTCTATCAGGAAGCGGGCAGTTTCGGCCCGGAGGCCGCGGATACGGTGGAACTCCTGTTACCGGGCACGAATGGTAGTCCACGACGTATTTTTCTCGGCACCGCCGGACCCGGCCCGATCACGGCGTACAGCATTACGGAAAACTGGGATTTCAGTGAAACCCGCCATCCGGTAACGAACGTGCTTGGTGAATGGCGCGAGACCGCCACGGGTTACGTGGTTGAACTACGCTTGCCGCTCGCGTTTGCCGGCAATGCCCTCGGGGTGGTTGTGCACGACAAGGATGCGCCATCCCGACCGTCACGAACCATCGCCAGCGTGCGCGGAACGCATGACGTCCTGCCGAACGCGCTGTTACGAACTTCCGGGCAACTGCAGCGCATGATCGCACGGGTCGGGCTGAAGAAGGGTCGCCGGATCTGGATCATCAATCGTTCCGGCCAGGTGCTCGCGAGCGGTGGCAGCCTCGCAAGCGAGTCGAAACGCGGTGCGATAAATTTTCTGTACACGTGGGTCCTGCCGAGCGCGAACGATTCGTTCGAGGACGACCTGAAATCCGCATCGCGGTTGCGCGGCGCGGAAGTCCTGCGGGCACTCAACGGTGAATCGGCCACGCGCTGGCGCTCGTCCCCGGACGAACGCGCGGTCATCGTATCGGCGGCCCATCCGGTGCGTGCCGGCAACGAGTTGATTGGTGCGATCGTGGTCGAAGAGACGACGAACAGTATCCAGACTTTGCAGCGCGATGCCATGGCCTCGCTGTTCAATCAGTCGATCGCCGTTTTCCTCGGGGTGTCGTTGATTTTGCTGTTGTACGCGAGCAGGTTGTCGTTTCGTATCGGCAGGCTGCGCGACCAGGCTGAACAGGCAATCGATCCCTATGGTCGGGTGATCGGATCGATTTCCCAAAGCACCGCGAATGACGAACTCGGCGATCTGTCGCGTAGCTATTCGGCAATGCTCGAACGCCTCGCGGAGTACAACGCCTATCTCGAAAGTATGGCGGCGAAGCTGTCGCATGAACTGCGGACACCGCTTGCGGTTGTCTCTTCGTCGTTACAGAACCTCGATGCCCTGCCGGACGGCGCGGCGGAAGGTCCGTACCTGGAGCGCGCCCGCGAAGGGATGGAGAGGCTGCATTCCCTCGTGTCCCGCCTGAGCGAGGCGTCACGACTCGAGCAGTCCGTGGCGAGCGCGGAAGTCGCGCGCATCGACCTGCTGGATCTCGTCACGGGTTGTGTCGATGGCTACCGGGCGGCCTATGGCGAGCGCCGGTTTGAGCTCAAGTCGGGCCCCGGCGAGTTCATCATCAAGGGGTCGGACGACCTGGTAGCGCAGTTGCTCGACAAGCTCGTGAGCAACGCCGTCAGCTTTGGTTCGCCCGCTGAGCCCATCGTGATCAAACTCGCGGAATCACGTGACGCAATCGCTCTTACGGTGGTGAATTACGGCAGCGTCCTGCCGTCCGCGATGCAGAAGCAGATTTTCAATTCGATGGTGTCATTGCGCGAAGCTCGCACCGACAACGAGCCGCATCTGGGTCTGGGCCTGTTCATCGCACGCCTCGTGGCGGAATTTCATGGTGGCCGGATCCGCGCGTACAACCTTGAAGATGCGCGTGGCGTCGCGTTTGAAGTTACGCTGCCGCGTTCGAATTAGGCGCCGTTGGTACGGCGCCTGCACGCTCGACGCACTTCACGGCGCCGACGAGTTCATCGATTCCCGCGGCGGTCGGGTTACACCGCTCACTCAGATAACGGCGCCACTGACGCGCGCCGGGTTGGCCCTGAAACAGGTAGTGCAGCGGCTTCGCAAGATGTCGCAGGTAAGTACCCGCCGCCAGTTCCTGTTCGGCATAAGCGCAATAGCGGTTGAACACCGTAAATCGATCCTGTGGCGGTGAGTCGCTGCCGAAAAACGCCCGGTCGACACCCGCCAGCAGGAAGGGATTCTCATATGCCGCGCGACCGAGCATGACCCCGTCGACCGGGCGACCAGTCTCCGCGGCATTGTCGAGCGTCTCGAGACCGCCATTGATGACGATAGTGAGGTGCGGAAAGTCGGCTTTCAGGCGGTGTACGACGTCGTAGCGCAGTGGCGGGATTTCGCGGTTCTCCCGCGGACTCAGGCCATCGAGCCACGCTTTGCGCGCGTGCACGATCAGGACTTCGCAGCCTGCCGCGTCGAGCGTCGCGACGAAGCCGAGCAGTTCATCGTAGGAGTCGCTGCGATCGATCCCGATCCGGGTTTTCACCGTGACGGGAACGTCCACCGCCTGCTGCATCGCCTCGACGCAGGCGGCCACGAGCGCCGGCTCCGCCATGAGACAGGCGCCGAACTTCCCGGACTGGACCCGGTCACTCGGGCACCCGACATTCAGGTTGATTTCGCAATACCCGGCGGCCTCGCCGAGCTTTGCCGCCTGCGCAAGCAGCGCGGGGTCGCTGCCCCCGAGTTGCAAGGCAACCGGGTGTTCGGCCGGCGAATGACGCAGGAAGCGCTCCGCATCACCATAGATCAGCGCATCACAGACGACCATTTCCGTGTATAGCCGCGCGTTCACCGACAGGATTCGGGCGAGCATGCGAAAGTGCCGATCCGTGTACTGCATCATCGGCGCAACGCAGAATTGCCACGGTGAGTGCGGCGTCGCGGACTGCTTCGGGTCAATCACGGTGCAGGGTCCGGGCGAGAATTTTTCGCGTCAGTGCGGTACGCAGATAAAAGCCCCGTGGTAATGATGTGACCGGCGCGCCGTCCGCGCCAAACGTCGCCGTGCGATCGTCGCGGGTGAACGCTTTCGGGCGCACCTGCAGGTACGTGCCCATGCGCGCGTCGAGCTCTTCGAGTCGTCCGAGCGCAATGTGTTCAATATGCTCTTCCCAATCGGCGCGCAGGATGGCGTCCTCCTGCGGGGACGGGCGCCACAGGATCGGCGATCCGATCCGACGCCGTTCCAGCGGAATCTCACGCGCCGCCTCGACCGGGATCCACAGCACACAGGCGAGTTTTGCCCGCACCGGTGAGTTCGACCATTGCAGGCCGGTCACATCGGCCAGCGGGACGGCAGAGACGAACGTTGATTCCTGCGGTTGTTGTCGCGCGTTCAGTGGCAACGTCTTCAGTTCTATGCCGAGCGCTTCGAAATCCGGCACCGGGCGCGACTGCGCGGTTGCGCCGAGCAGCAGCTCGAGCAATTCTCCGACCCAGCCTTTTGCGCGATGCAGATTGTCGGGAACGGGGACCCCGGCGCGCGCGGCGAGATCGCCGAGCGATTTCCCGGCGAGTTCGTTCGCGCGCTCGAGCAGTTCGCGTTCATCCCCGGGCGGGGCCTCCGGCAGTGGAGAGGAGGTCGTCGCCACCGGCGTCGCGCGACGGTCAGTCGTTGAGTTCATCGAGCACCGCCTGGCGTAATTGCGCGATTCGTTTACCGGATCCGAGGCGGCGGTTTTCGCGATCGGTAATGTAGAAGTAATCCTCGGCTCGTGCGCCGAACGTCGCGATGCGCGCATCGTGCAGACGCACATCGCACTGCTGCAACGCATAACCGATCTTTGACAACAATCCCGGTTGGTCCGTCGCAATCACTTCCATCACCGTGCAGTTGTGCACCTTGTCGTGGTCGAATTCCACGGTCGGTTCGATGCTGAAATGTTTCAGTATTTTCGTGTCGGCCTGGGTCGGTGATTTTTGCACGATCTCGCCGTTGCGTATCGCACCGCGGATTTTGCTGCACACTTCCTGGATCCGGGCTGGGTCTTTCAGCGCCTCGCCGGTATGCGTCTCGATAACGGTGTAGGTGTCGATCGTATAGCCGGCTTGCGAAGTAATGATGCGCGCATCGAGGACGTCGAGCCGCAGTTTGTCGAGCGCCGCGGTCGTAATCGCGAACAGGCCGTCGGTGTCGCGCTCATAGACAAACACCGCGCTTCCGCCGCGCGCGTCGAACGTGCGGATCGAGACGATCGGGAGATCTTCGTGATCGGTCGACAGGATCATCTCCGTATGCCACGCGACCTCTTCCGGGCGATGACGGAAAAAATAATTGTCGCTGAGCGAATCCCACAGCATGTTGATCTCATGCTCCTGCAAGCCCCGGGTCGCGAGACGTTTGCGGGCTTCGCGGCGTGTCGAGCGCACGAGTTCGTCCTTGTTGGGCGGCGGACTGTCGCCGCGTAACAGAACGCGGCGGGTCGCGGTATAGAGTTCGTTGAGCAGTGATTCTTTCCAGCTCGTCCACAATTCCGGGTTCGTACCGCGAATATCCGCGATCGTCAGGAGGAAGAGATAGTTCAGATGCTTCTGATCACCGACGTGTTTCGCGAACTCCTTGATCACCTCGATATCGTAAATATCCTTGCGTTGCGCGGTTGACGACATGACGAGGTGGTTGCGCACGAGCCACGCGACGAGGTGGGTATCGACGATACTGAGGCCGTGGCTTTGGCAGAACGTGACCGCGTCTTCGGCACCGAGTGCGGAGTGATCACCGCCGCGACCTTTCGCGATATCGTGGAACAACCCGGCGATGTAAAGCAGCTCCAGTTTCGGGAGCTTTGCGATCACTTCCTGCATCAACGGCGAACAATCCGCGTCGTTGCGCGGGAACGAGAAATAACGCATGTTCAGCACGACGAACAGGGTGTGCTCGTCCACCGTGTAGATGTGAAACAAATCAAACTGCATCAAACCTTCGACGGCGGCAAACGCGGGCAGGTAAGCGCTGAGCACCCCGTATCGATGCATGCGCTGAAGTTCGTTGCCGACCCGTTCCGGCTGACGCATGATTTCCATGAACAGGCTGCGCGCGCGCAGATCGCCGCGAAAATTTTCGTTGATCCGATGCAGGTTGCGCCGCAGTTCACGAATTGTCGCGGCGCGTATCCCGGTGATTTCAGCGTTTCGCTGCAGGAGCAGAAATATTTCCAGCAACGAGGTGGGGGAGCGTGAAAACACATCGGGATTCGCAATTTCGATGGCGTTATTGCGCACCTGAAACCGCCGGTTCAGCGGGACGACCCGGCCCTTGCGCGGATTCTCCAGCAGCGTCTCGCGAAAAAGGTTCAGGAGCATTTCATTGAGGACACTGACTTCGCGCACGGTGCGGTAGTAGTCCTTCATGAAATGTTCAACGGCGTGATTCGTACCGTCGTCTTCGTACCCGAGCGTCAACGCGACTGATTTTTGATAATCGAACGACAGTCGGTCCACCCGCCGTCCCGCTTTGAAATGCAGGGCACAGCGAATTCGCCACAGAAATGCTTCGCAGGCCAGCAGCGCCGCACCTTCCTGCTCCGTAATGAATCCCAATTTCACGAGACCGCGCGGACCGGTGGATTCGAAGTGTCGGTTTGCTACCCAGGTGATCACCTGAATATCGCGCAGTCCTCCGGGGCTTTCCTTGATATTCGGTTCGAGTTCCTGCAAAGCGTCGTTACATTTCGCATGGCGCTTGACCTGTTCGTCGAGCTTCGCGGCATAGAATTTATCGAGCGGCCAGACCCTGGACGGCGCAAGTGCCTGCCGGAGCTTCGTGAGTAACGCCTCCGGGCCACACAGCGTACGTGCCTCCATCAACGTCGTCATAACGGTGATGTCGTTGCGGGCCGCCTGGACCGATTCCTTCACCGTGCGGACGCTTTGACCGATTTCGAGCCCGACATCGAACAGTGTCCTGATCCAGGCCTCGAGCTCCGGTTGCAGCGATTTTTCCAGCTTGCGGCCAAGCAGAATAGCAATGTCGACGTCGGAATGCGGGTGCAACTGGATGCGTCCGTAGCCGCCGACCGCGAGCAACGCGTGTTCGGTATGCGCAAGATTCGACAGGTCCCACAAGTGGCGCAGCAGTACGTCGACGAGATCCGCGCGTAGCCGGACAACAGCGCGTACGTTGCCGCCGGCGTTGAATCGCTTTTCACACTCGTCCTGAACCTTCGCGAGATAGGCGCGATAGGTGGCTATTTCCTTGCCACGAACCGTCGAGCCCTGCTGCCGGCCGAGCGCATCGAGTTCACCGCGCATGACGTCGACCACCGACGACATCATGCCGGGCGCGGGATCAATTACTGAATTGTTCATCAGTTCGTGCAGTCAACACTTCACAGCCGGTATCCGTAACGAGCACGGTGTGCTCCCATTGCGCAGACAGGCTGCGGTCCTTCGTGACGACGGTCCATTCGTCCGGCAGCACTTTTACATGTCGCTTGCCCGCGTTCACCATCGGTTCAATCGTAAATGTCATCCCGGCTTCGAGCAGGTAGCCGGTTCCCGGCGTGCCGTAGTGCAGCACCTGGGGTTCTTCATGGAAACCTTCCCCGATGCCATGACCGCAGTATTCGCGGACGATGGAGTATTTTCGCGACTCGGCGTGTCGCTGTATCGCCGCACCGATATCCCCGAGACGCACGCCCGGCGCGACGATGTCGATCCCGATCCGCAGGCATTCGTAGGCGGTCTCGACGAGCCGTTTCGCCTTGACCGAAGGCTCGCCGACGAAGAACATCTTGCTCGTATCGCCGTGAAAACCGTCCTTGATCACGGTGATGTCGATATTCACGACATCACCGTCCTTCAGGGCCTTGCCGCTCGGAATGCCGTGGCACACGACGTGGTTGACCGACGTGCAAATCGACTTCGGAAAGCCGTGGTAGTTGAGCGGCGCCGGGATCGCAGCCTGGTGGCCGACGATGTACTCGTGGCAGAACGCATCGAGTTCATCGGTGGTGACGCCTGGTACGACCCGGGGGGAGACAACCTCGAGAACCTCGGCCGCGAGGCGCCCCGCAACCCGCATTTTCTCGATTTGTTCCGCGTTTTTAATCGTAACCGGCATGTTTTCCTTTAGCGTCAAGTCATTGTTGCAACAATGGTTCTATGGTATAAAGCGCGCGCCCTACGGGCAATCAATATTAATCCGCACACATGCCGACACATGCGCCGGGGTGTCTGTCGAAAGGATCGACGGATCGGCGTATGGGGTATGTGGAGGCCAAACCCCTAAATAGGAGTACGACCCAATGTCTGACGTCAGTATGCGCCAGATGCTGGAAGCGGGTGTTCATTTCGGACACCAAACCCGTTTCTGGCATCCGAAGATGGCACCTTACATTTTCGGCGAACGCAACAAGATCCATATTATCAATCTCGAGCAAACTTTGCCTTTGTTCGAAGAATCACTGAATTTCGTCGGCCGCCTCGCCGCGAAGCGTGGCCGCATTCTGTTCGTCGGCACGAAACGTGCGGCGCAGGAAGCGGTCGAGCGCGAAGCAACGCGCTGCGGCATGCCGTTCGTCAACCGCCGCTGGCTCGGCGGCATGCTGACGAATTTCAAAACCGTCAAGCAATCGATCCGCCGCCTGAAAGAACTGGAAACCCTGATCGAGCAGGGCGGCCTGGAACGCATCACGAAGAAGGAAGGCCTGACCCTGCGCCGCGAACTGGACAAACTGAACAGCAGCCTGTCGGGGATCAAGGACATGGACGGGCTGCCCGATGCGCTGTTCGTGATCGACGTGGGCCACGAGAAAATCGCAATCGCTGAAGCAAAGAAGCTCAATATCCCGGTCGTCGCCGTGGTCGACACGAACAATTCGCCCGACGGATGTGATTACATCATTCCGGGCAACGATGACGCGATCCGCTCGATCAATCTGTACGTGAAAGCGATGGCCGATGCCGTCCTCGATGCGCGCCTGGCCGTAGCCGACCCGGCTGCGGGTTCGCAGGACGAGTTCGTCGAACTCGAAGAGCCCGCCGCCGAAGCGGCGGAGCCCGAAGCGACCGAGGCCGCCGCGCCTGAAGCCGCAGCGCCTGAAGCCGCAGCGCCTGAAGCCGAAGCCGCGGCTGCGCCGGAAACGACCGACGCTGCTGAAGATGGGGAACCTGCGCCTGCAGTCCAAACCCCGGCAAGCTGAAGACCAGCCTGACACCCAGGCGTGACCGACGGGTGGCGCTCGCCACCCGTCCGGACAGAGATTTAAGGAAACCGCAACAATGCAAGTTACCGCCGCAATGGTGAAGGAAGTTCGCGAGCGTTCCGGCGCCGCGATGATGGAATGCAAGAAAGCTCTCGTGGAAACAGACGGCGATGTCGAAGCCGCACTCGACCACCTGCGCAAGTCCGGCGCCGCGAAAGCGGCGAAGAAGGCCGGGCGGATCGCCGCGGAAGGTGCCATCATCGCACTCGTCGATGGCAGTAACGGGGTTATCGTCGAGGTCAACAGCGAAACCGATTTTGTCGCGAACGATGATAATTTCAAGGCGTTCGCAAGCGGGGTCGCCGAGACGATACTGGCCGAGCGCCCTGCCGACGTCGACGCGCTGAGCAATCTGAAGCTCTCCGGCGCGAGCGACACCGTAGAGGAAGCCCGCACCCAGCTCGTCGCAAAAATTGGCGAGAACATTTCAGTACGTCGTTTCGCGGTTATCGAAGCGGCCGGCGGCGAACTGGCTGCCTACCTGCATGGCAACCGGATCGGTGTGCTGGCCGAGGTGGCCGGGGGCGATGAGAACCTGGCGAAAGACATCGCCATGCACATCGCGGCGAGCAATCCGCTGTGCGTCGCCGAGACGGACGTGCCGGCGGAATTGATCGAAAAGGAAAAGGAAATCCAGACCGCGCAGGCCGAGCAGAGCGGTAAGCCGGCCGACATTATCGAGAAAATGGTCTCGGGGCGGATCCGTAAGTTCATCGCCGAAGTCACGCTTACCGGGCAGCCGTTCGTCAAGGATCCCGACACGACCGTCGGTAAGCTGCTCAAGGGCCGGAATGCGAAAGTAAACGGCTTCATGCGCTACGAAGTCGGCGCGGGGATCGAAAAGAAAACGGATAATTTCGCCGAAGAGGTCATGGCGCAGGCACGCGCGGCATCCAAGGACGGCAACGGAGAATCCTAGGCTTGGAAACAAACGCTCACGGTTACCGACGTGTGCTGATCAAGCTGAGCGGCGAGGCTCTCATGGGCAATGAGCAGTATGGCGTCGACCCTGCCGTGCTCAACCGGATCGCGGCGGAAATCAAGGACCTCATTGAAGCCAGCGTTCAGGTCTCTATCGTCATCGGCGGTGGCAACATTTTTCGCGGTGCCGGTCTTGCGGCAAAAGGCATGGACCGGGTATCGGCGGACCAGATGGGCATGCTCGCGACGGTGATCAATGCGCTCGCAATCCAGGATGGACTCGAGCGTATCGGCCTGCACGCGCGGGTCATGTCGGCGATCAAGATCTACGAGGTTTGTGAGGACTACATCCGTCGCCGGGCGATCCGGCATCTCGAGAAGGGCCGGGTGGTCATTCTCGCCGCCGGTACCGGCAACCCGTTTTTCACCACGGACTCGGCAGCAAGCCTGAGGGCGATCGAGATCGGCGCCGATCTGCTGATCAAGGCAACGAAGGTCGATGGGGTCTATTCGGCTGATCCGGCGATTGTCAAAGATGCCGTGAGATATGATCGGCTCGACTATGACGATGTGCTGACGCGCAAGCTCGGCGTTATGGACGCAACCGCGATCGTATTGTGCCGGGACAACAACATGCCGCTGCGCGTGGTCGATATGACACATCCGGGATCGTTCGTCCGCGCGGCCCTGGGTGAGGATGTCGGGACGCTCGTGACGACGCAAGAGGAATCTGCATGATCAAAGAAATTGTTGCCGACGCCGGCGTGCGTATGGACAAAACGATCGAGGCATTTCGGCAGGAATTGACGAAGATTCGCACCGGACGTGCCCATCCAAGCCTGCTCGACCATATTACCGTCGACTACTACGGCGCGCAGACGCCGTTGACGCAGGCCGCGAACGTCACGGTAGAAGACGCCCGCACGCTCGCGGTCACCGCGTGGGACAAGTCGATGGTGAAGACGATAGAAAAAGCCATCCTGGAATCCGATCTGGGCCTCAACCCGAACACTTCCGGCACGGTCATGCGGATTCCGCTGCCCCCCCTGTCCGAAGAGCGACGCCGCGATTTGATCAAGGTTACGAAGGCCGAAGCGGAAAATTCCCGGATCGCGGTGCGCAATATCCGTCGCGATGCGATTTCGAGCCTGAAGGATCTCGTCAAGGCGAAAGAGATTTCCGAGGACGACAAACGCAAGGCCGAGGACCAGGTGCAAAAAGCGACGGACGGGCGGGTCGAGAAAATCGACGAGATTCTCGCCGAGAAAGAACGCGAGTTGCTGGAAATCTGATGCGCGCCAGCGCCGCATGAGCGACTCATCCGACACCGTACTGCCCCGCCATGTCGCCATCATTATGGACGGCAACGGCCGCTGGGCGAACCAGCGCCAGTTACCGCGCATTGCCGGGCACCGCGCCGGGGTCGAGAACGTACGTGTAATCGTTCAACGTTGCGCCGAACTTGGCGTCGGCGCGCTCACGCTGTTTGCGTTCAGCAGCGAAAACTGGCGCCGTCCGCCGACTGAAGTGAGCCTGCTGATGGAATTGTTTTCCGTCGCGCTGGAACAGGAAGTCGAAAAGCTCAGCGAAAACGGCGTCTCGCTGCAGGTGATCGGCGATCGGACGCAATTCCCGCGCAAATTGCAGCGCCGTATCGAGCACGCTGAGGAATCGACGAGCGGCAATAGCGCATTGACGCTCGTGATTGCAGCGAATTACGGCGGTCGCTGGGATATGACCCAGGCGACGCGCAAGATCGCGGCCGCGGTTGCCGCCGGTGAACTGGCTGCGGCCGACATCGATGAGAGCACGATCGCCGCAAACCTGTGCCTGCGCCATCTGCCCGAGCCGGATCTGTTCATCCGCTCGGGTGGCGAACAACGGATCAGCAACTACCTGTTGTGGCAACTCGCCTACACCGAGTTGTACTTCACGGATTGTCTGTGGCCGGATTTCGACGTGGCGGAATTCGACCGTGCGCTGGCCAGCTACGGGTCCCGTCAACGGCGGTTCGGTATGACCGGAGACCAGGTCGAGGTGGCGAAAATGCCAACGACCTCGACCGGTTAGCGGCGCTTGCAGCGTCGACACGCCTAGCGCAGCGGGCGTCTCGCGGAGATTGTCTTGCTAAAAACGAGAATTCTCACCGCACTCGTGCTCGCGACGCTCGTCGTTACGGGCCTGTTTTTCTTTCCCCCGGTTCTGACCGCGCTGATTCTCGGCGCGTTTCTTGTCGCTGGCGCGTGGGAGTGTTCGCGCCTGCTCGGGTGGACGCACACCGGTGCCCGCGCGATTTACACGTTCATCGTCGCTGTGGCCGCCGTTGCGATATGGCAATGGAACGCTGCGGGTAACCTGTTCGCGCCGTTGTTGCTAACCGGGCTCGTGTGGTGGGTCGCGGCCGCCGGTTTCGTCGTGGCCGCGCAACGCCAGCGGCTCGGCGGTGGCATCGCCGTGGCGACAAACCCGCTTGTCGGCGGCGTCGTACTGCTTCCCGCGTGGTCCGCCGTCGTGTGGCTCGTGCGCAACGATCCCGCGATGCTGCTCGTCCTGTTTCTGTTGATCTGGACCGCCGACGCCGCCGCCTATTTCGTCGGCAAACGCTGGGGGCGGCGCCGTCTGGCGCTGCACGTGAGCCCGGGCAAAACCTGGGAAGGCGTCGCCGGCGGCCTCGGATTCGGCGCCGCCGTCGCGCTCGGCGCGAGTGCCTGGATGGTTTTTTCGACGTCCGCGCAGATCGGGTTTATCGTGACCGGATTGTTTACCATAGTGGCGTCAGTCGTCGGGGATTTGTTCGTGAGTATGTTGAAAAGGCACGTGGGTCTGAAAGACACCGGCAGAATTTTGCCGGGACACGGTGGGGTAATGGATCGGATCGACGGGCTCGTGGCGGCCGCGCCGGTGTTCGCAGCGGGCCTGTATTTCTGGGTGAGCCGCCTGTGAGAGGTCTGACGATACTCGGCTCGACCGGGACGATCGGGGTCAACACGCTCGACGTCGTGGCCAATCACCGCCCGGAAACGGAAATCGTCGCGCTGACCGCAAACCGCAACGTCGACGATCTGTACGCACAGTGCGAACGCTGGCAACCGCGCTATGCGGTCATGGCCGACGATGACAGCGCTGAACGCCTCGCGGTCCGGATTCGCAACGCCGGGCTCGGGACCGAGGTCCTCGCCGGGGTGGGTGGGCTTGAACACGTCGCGAGCCTGCCCGAGACGGACGCCGTCATGGCGGGGATCGTCGGCGCGGCCGGTCTGCTGCCGAGTATTGCGGCGGCGCGCGCGGGCAAGCGCGTCATGCTCGCGAACAAGGAGGCCCTCGTCATGTCGGGGCAGTTGTTCATGGACGCGGTGACGTCGAACGGCGCCGAGTTGTTGCCGATCGACAGCGAGCACAACGCGATATTCCAGTGCATGCCGGCACGTTTCAGTGACGGACTCGAGCCCGTCGGCGTGCGTCGTATCCTGTTGACGGCCTCCGGCGGACCGTTTCGAACGCGCGCGCTCGACGATCTCGATAACGTGACCCCCGGCGAGGCTTGCGCCCACCCGAACTGGGTCATGGGTCGCAAGATTTCCGTTGATTCGGCAACGATGATGAACAAGGGGCTCGAAATCATCGAAGCCTGCTGGCTGTTCCACACGACGCACGATCGGGTCACGGTCGTGATTCACCCGCAAAGTGTGATCCATTCGATGGTCGATTATATCGACGGCTCCGTGCTTGCCCAGCTCGGTAACCCGGACATGCGCACGCCGATCGCCTATGCGCTCGGCTGGCCGGCGCGCTGTGACTCCGGGGTTGAACCTCTGGACCTGTTCAGCGTCAAACAACTCGATTTCGAACCGCCCGATGATGTACGGTTTCCGTGCCTGCGCCTCGCGCGCGAGGCGATGGATGCGGGCGGGACTGCGACGGCAATCCTCAATGCGGCAAACGAAGAAGCGGTGGCGGCATTTTTGGCGGAGCGGATCCCGTTTACGATGATTCCGAAGCTCATCGAACACGCGCTGGAACAGGTGCCGAACCGTCCGGCCGACACGCTCGACATCGTGCTCGAAGACGACGCCGCGGCGCGGCGTTTCATCGATGAACAACTGAGCCAGCAGGTGACTTGATGGCACTACTGCAGACCCTGATTTCCTTCATCATTGCGCTCGGCCTGCTCGTTACGATCCACGAGTTCGGCCATTACTGGGTGGCGCGCAGGGCAGGGGTCAAGATACTGCGATTCTCTGTCGGTTTCGGCCGGCCACTGTGGTCGACACGCCGCGGGCCGGATGCCACCGAGTTCGTGATCGCGGCCGTACCGCTCGGCGGTTATGTAAAAATGCTCGACGAGCGCGAAGGCGATGTTCCCGATGCGCTGAAGCACCGCGCGTTCAACAACCAAAGTCTGCGTGACCGCGTGGCGATTGTCGCAGCCGGCCCGCTCGCCAATTTCGCTTTCGCACTGTTTGCCTATTGGCTCATGTACATGGTGGGCGTGACCGGTGCGACCCCGATCGTCGGCACGATCACGCCGAATTCGCTTGCGGACACCGCGGGACTGCGCAGTGGTGAAGTCATCACGCGGATCAACGGCGCCAGCGCGCCGACCTGGGACAACGTTTTCCGTTCGTCGGTCTCGGCAATCCTTGACGACGGCGCGATCGTATTGACGGTGGCGGATGCAGACGGACGCGAGCGCGACGCGGTCCTGAATCTCGACACGGTCTCCGTCGACGACCTGAGCCGTGGCGAATTTTTCAGCAAGGTGGGCTTCGAACCTTACAGGGCACCGATTCCGGCGTTGATCGCCCGGGTCGTCAGCGAGGGACCTGCCGCGCTCGCGGGCCTGCAGGCGGGCGATCGGATCATCTCCGCGGACGGCGTACCGATCGACGACTGGCATGCCTGGGTCGAAGTGATCCGCGCGCGTCCGCTGCAGGCGATCGACGTCGGTATCCTGCGTGACGGTACGCGCATGAACCTGAGCATGACTCCCGATGCAGTCGTTGATGACGGGCAACGGATCGGCCGCATCGGTGCCGAGGTCGACGTCTCCGGCGTAGCGCCACCGGCGATGGGTATCGAACGTTACGGTTTCTTCGCCGCGATACCGCGATCGTTCGAACGCACCGGCGAGGTTGTGGGGACAACGCTGAAATTCATGCGCAAGATGATCGTCGGCGAGGCCTCGGTTGAAAACCTCAGCGGCCCGATCAGCATCGCGCAGTTTGCCGGGCAGTCGGCGAAACTCGGTTTGTCGCGCTTTCTGGATTTTCTCGGACTCGTGAGCATCTCTCTGGGCATATTGAATTTATTACCGATTCCGCTTCTCGATGGCGGACACTTATTGTATTACCTGTTAGAATTCGTCACGCGCCGGCCCGTGCCCGAAACAGTGCAGATATTCGGACAGCAGATTGGGTTTGTTTTACTACTCGGTCTGATGGGATTGGCGGTATTTAACGACATCATGCGAATGATGTAGCTGGTGATAGGTAGAACACGGAATCTTTGAACAGGTCCGGAACTGTCGCTTAACAGACAGGGACCATTCGCTCGTTAGCCCAATTGCGCGCATACCGGTTTGCGGTAGCGGGCGATTGCGCGGAAATCGAACGGATGGAACGGCCGCAAGCTGCGGCGCCGGCGGGTGTTGCGAAGATTCCCGGGTATCAATAATAAATTTATGCACATTTCGCTGTTGAAGCGCTGGGCCTTGGGATGTTTGCTGCTTGCAGCCGCGGGCGCAGCGTCGGCAATCGAGTCATTCATTGTCGACGATATCCAGGTTCAGGGATTAAGGCGTATTTCTCCCGGAACGGTTTTCAATTACCTGACCATCACGGTCGGCGACACGGTCGACGACCAGAAATCCCGCGATGCAGTTCGCGCCCTGTTCAAGACCGGGCTGTTCCGGGATGTCCGGCTCGAGCGCAAGGACGACATCCTCGTCGTCATCGTCGATGAGCGCGAATCAATCGCCGACATCACGTTCGAAGGCAACAAGGCCCTGAAAACCGACAACCTCCTCGAAGGTCTCGGCGACGTCGGGTTTTCGAAAGGTGAAGTTTTCAACGAAGCGAAACTCGACAAGGTCAAACAGGAATTGCAGCGGCAGTACTACGCCCACGGCAAGTACGGGGTCCGCATCACCTCTGAAATCGAGCAACTCGACGACAGCAGCGTCAACGTTCACTTCATTATCTCCGAAGGGCAGGCCGCCCGAATCAAGGAAATCAACATCGTCGGCAACACGGTTTATTCCGATAAGCAGTTGCTGAAAGGTTTCGACCTGACCACACCGACGTGGACGAGCTGGTTTACGAAAGACGACCAGTACTCGAAACAGAAACTTCAGGGCGACCTCGAAAACCTGCGCTCCAGATATGTTGACAACGGCTACATTTATTTCAACGTCGACTCCACCCAGGTTTCGATCACGCCGGACAAGGCCGACGTCTATATCACGATCAACATCTCCGAAGGCGACCGCTATACGATCTCCGACGTAAAACTCGCGGGTAAGCTGATCGTTGAGCCGGACGAATTGTTCGACATCGTGCTGACCCGCAAGGGGATGATTTTCTCGCGCAAGGCGATGGAACAGACCGCGAAGAATCTGACCGAGCGCCTCGGCGACGAGGGCTACGCATTCGCGAACGTCAATCCGATCCCGAAGGCGGACGACGAGGACAAGACGGTTTCCGTGTCCTACTTCGTCGACCCCGGACAACGCGTGTACGTGCGACGCGTCAGCTTCTATGGCAACAGCAAGACCCGGGATGAAGTGCTGCGGCGCGAGATGCGCCAGCTCGAAGGCGGCTGGATCTCGACATCGCAGGTTGAGCGCTCGAAAGTGCGACTGCAGCGACTCGGCTTCTTCGAGGAAGTGAACGTCGAAACGCCGGCCGTTGCCGGATCGACGGACCAGGTGGATGTGAATTTCGCGGTGAAGGAGCGACCGTCGGGCAACCTGCTGCTGGGTCTCGGTTTCTCGCAGTCGCAGGGCCTCATCTTCAACACGAACGTTACCCAGGACAACTTCCTCGGCAGCGGCAAGAGCGTCAGCTTCGCGTTTAACAACAGCGAGGTGAACCAGATTTTCCGCCTCGGCTACATCAACCCCTACTGGACGATCGACGGCATCAGTCGGGGCTTCAACGTGTCGTACCAGAAAACCGATTCCGGCAGCAGCAGCAACACGACCGAGTTCAAATCGGAGATTTACTCCGGCGGTGTATCGTTCGGGGTACCGGTGTCGGAGTACAACTTCATCTCATTTTCGGGCGATTACGAATCAACGACGATCGACACGCCGCTGTTCAACCTCGACCCGCGGATCGCATTCTTCATCGTCAACGAAGGCAACAAGTTCGACGTCATCCGGATGAGCACGGCATTTTCGTATGACACGCGCAACGCGTCGATTTTCCCGACCCGCGGTACGCTGCAACGAATCCGGCTCGAGGGCGCGGTCCCCGGCGGCGATCTGCGTTACTGGAAAGTCGACTACGACTCACGCGTGTTCATCCCGCTGATCAGGAACTACACGCTGCTGCTCAAAGGCCGCATCGGATTCGGCGATTCATACGGCGAAACGAGCGAATTGCCGTTTTTCGAGAACTTCTACGCCGGTGGGCCGCGAACCGTGCGCGGCTTTGAGGAAAACTCGCTCGGGCCGGAAGACATTTACGGCCGGGCGCTCGGCGGGGACCGCATGATCGTCGGTAATGCCGAAGTGATTATTCCGGTACCGTTCCTCGCGGATTTCAAGTCGATCCGTCTCACCGGATTTGTCGATGCCGGCAACGTGTTCGGACCCGACGAGAAACTGGAAGCAAGCGATCTGCGCGTCTCGGCAGGGCTTTCCGGCGTGTGGTTGTCCCCGTTCGGATTATTATCGGTTAGTATTGCGCAGCCGTTTAATGACCAGGACGGCGATGAAATTCAGAAGTTTCAATTCACGTTCGGGACGTCGTTTTAAGCGCCGTCCGTTTAGCGACGAACAAAGTATTATTTTGAGCCGGAGCCTGAAACTGTTCGCCCCGGTACGGAGAGAGAGCATTGAAAACTATATTTAAGCGTCTTTTAATTCTGTCGTTTGTTGCCGCCAGCCTGGTCGGGGTCGATGCGACTGCTGCGGACTACAAAATCGGCGTCGTCAACGCGGTAGGCGTGCTCGAAGCGGCACCGCAGGCCGATGTCGCCAGAAAAAAACTGGAAAAGGAATTTTCTACCCGCGATCGTGAACTCGTAGCCGCGCAGAAGTCGCTGAAAGGCCTCGAGGATCGCATGGTCAAGGACGGCGCGATCATGAGCGAAACGGAGCGTTCGCGACTCGAGCGCGATATCGTCAACAAGCGCCGCGAACTCAAGCGTGATCAGGACGAATTTCGTGAAGACGTCAATTTCCGTCGCAACGAAGAGTTTGGCAAGATTCAGCGCGACATTGTCGAAGCGATCCGCGAAGTGGCGCAAAAAGAGAAATACGATCTCGTACTTGGCGAAGGTGTGATATACGCAAGCAAGGCGGTCGACATTACGCAAACGGTGATCGATCACCTGAAGAAGTAATCGCGAGAAGGGCGACGGCCCCGGTGGTGGGGCGTTGCACCGTTCGCTTAAATTCGAGGGGGGATTCTGGCCCGCCGTGGCACTGCGCCTCGAGCAAGTCGTACGACGTTTGCGAGCCGAATCGCCGGGACCCGTCGAACTCTCGCTTTCCGGTCTGGCCCCGCCAGGCTCCGCGCGCGCCGGCGACCTCAGCTTCGTGCCGCACCAGCGCCTGCGCAACGTGCTGGCGACGACATCCGCGAGCGCCGTGCTCGTGGAACGCCGGTTTGCCGAATGCTGCCGTATTGCGGTCCCGATTATCGTTACCGATGTGCTCGTCGCGTGCGCACAAGCCTCGCGCTGGCTACCACCGCGGTCGCGGCTCAGCGATGCGCGCACACGCCGCGTACAGGATCATGAAGCGGTCGATCGTTCGGCCGTCGTTGCAAGCGGGGTTTCAATCGGCCGCGCCGTCACGATTGGCGCCCATACGCGCATTGCCGCGGGCTGCGTAATTGAGGACGGGGCGCGCATCGGCAGTTTCTGTGATATCGGTGCCAACGTTGCGATACTCGGCGCCGCGACGCTCGGAAACCGCGTTCGGATTGGAGCGAACAGTACCATCGGTGGCGACGCGTTTACCTACGTACGCAGTGGCGAACGGTGGCTGAAATTGCCGGATTTCGGCAGCGTCGAAATCGGCGATGACGTCGACATCGGCAGCAGCACGACGATAGACCGGGGCGCTATCGGACATACAACCGTGCGGGGCGGAACGAAGATTGATAATCACGTACACCTCGGTCATGGATGCATGGTGGGTGAACACGTGGCGATCGCGGCGCACACGGCCGTCGCCGGTGAAGCGACGATCGGCCAGGGCTGCCTCATCGGCGGCGGCGTACGGATCAACGAGGGTGTCGTGATCGCGGAGCATGTGCGCATCACCGCGACCAGCATGGTGACGAAGTCGCTGCCGGAACCGGGTGTAAGTTACTCGTCAGGGTGGCCCGTGGAGCGCAGTGCAACGTGGTGGCGACGCGTCGGCAGGCTGACCGCAAAGCCGCGGCGTACTGTATAGTTCCGGGGCCTCCGCACACGGGGGGAACAGCATGGTTGACGAGGGAGAGCAGGCTCAATGAGCGATATAACGTTGGCGGATATTCTCGAGATGCTGCCGCACCGATACCCTTTCCTTCTGATCGACCGGGTCCTCGAGTGTGAGGCTTTCGACTCGATCAAGGCAGTGAAGAACGTCACGATCAACGAGCCGTTTTTTCAGGGGCATTTCCCCGAGCATCCCGTGATGCCGGGCGTGCTGATACTTGAAGCGATGGCGCAGGCGACCGGGGTGCTCGCTTTCTACTCCCACAAGTCGCAAAAAAAGAACGACGCCGTCTACTACCTCGTCGGCATCGACAAGGCCCGCTTCAAACGGCCGGTTGCGCCGGGTGATCAACTGATCATGCGGGCACGACTCACGCGCCAGTTGCGCGGGATCTACCGCTTCGAAGCCACGGCCCACGTCGATGACGAACTTGTGTCCAGTGCCGAGTTCATGACCACGGAAATGGAGGGCGGTACTTGATAGATGCGAGCGCGATAATCCATCCGGAAGCGAAGATTGGCGCCAACGTCACGATCGGTCCCTGGACGACGATAGGCGCGGGAGTGGAAATTGGCGACGGCTGCTGGATAGGCCCGCACGTCGTGCTGCGCGGTCCAACGCGGATTGGCAGGAACAACAAGATCTACCAGTTTTGTTCCATCGGTGATGATCCGCAGGACAAAAAATTCGAACCCGTCGTCGACTCGACACTCGAAATCGGCGACAACAACGTGATTCGGGAGTACTGCAGCATCAACCGTGGAACGCCCCACGGCGGCGGCCGCACGACGCTCGGCAGTGACAACTGGATCATGGCGTACTGCCACATCGCCCACGACTGTCACGTCGGGAATCACACGATATTCGCAAACAATTCGACGCTCGCCGGACACGTGGAAATTCACGATTACGTTATCCTTGGCGGCTTCACCGGGGTTCACCAGTTTTGCCGCATGGGCGAGGGATCGTTCTCCGCGATCGCGGCGATTATCGTCAAGGACGTGCCGCCGTTCGTCATGGTGGAGGGGAATACCGCGCGCGCCCGGGCGGTGAATCGCGAAGGCCTGAAACGCCGTGGAATCGATGCCGAAGTGATCGCGGACGTAAAACGCGCCTACAAGACCCTCTACCGGGAAGGACTCGGTTTGAACGAAGCACTGGCGAAGCTTGTCGACAATCCGAAGAACCCCCCCCAGGTACTGCAGTTCGTCGAGTTCATCGAGTGTTCGGAACGCGGTATCGTCCGCTGAGGTCCGCGCCGCAACGGCGTCGAAACGAGCGCGGACGGGTATGCTCCACATAGGAATAGTCGCCGGGGAGTCGTCCGGTGACCAGCTTGGTGGCGCGCTGATCACCGCGTTACGCAAGCGCGAAAGCGATATTCGCATTACCGCGATGGCAGGACCCCGAATGACGGAGGCAGGCTGCGAAGCGATTGCTACGGTTGATGAACTTTCGGTTATGGGGCTCGTCGAGGTCGTACGCCAATACCCCCGCCTGCGGCGATTACGTGAACGGATCTACGAGTTTTACGCCGATGCGAAGCCCGACGTCTTCATCGGCATCGACGTACCGGATTTCGTGATGAACATCGAAGCCCGTCTGCGCCGGCGTGGGGTGAAGACTGTGCACTACGTGGCACCGCAAACCTGGGCCTGGCGTCCCGGTCGCGCGGCGAAACTCGCCCGGAACGTCGATTTGCTGCTTGCGCTGTTCCCGTTCGAAGTGGAATTTTTCATGCAACACGGCGTACCGACTGCGTTTGTCGGCCATCCGGTCGCGGATCAGTTCCCGCTGGCGCGCGAGTCGATGCGCGCGCGGGAAGAACTCGGCGTGGATCCGGGTGCGCGTGTCGTCGCGATCATGCCTGGCAGTCGCCGACAGGAACTATCGCGTCACGTGGATCTGTTTCTCGACAGTGCCGCACTTGTCCATGCGCAACTCGGCGATACCGTATTCATCGCCAATGCGCTGAACCGTGATGCGGCGGCATACATTGTGGAGCGCGCGGCGGCGCGGGTTCCGTCGCTGCCGCTCCAAGTTGTCACCGGCGCCGCGCACGCGGTCCTGCGGGCCAGCGATGCCGCGCTCGTGGCCTCCGGTACCGTGACGATGGAAGGTCTGTTTGCGAAAACCCCGCTCGTCGTCGCCTATAAACTCGCGCCGTTGTCGTACTTCATCATGAAGCGTATGGTTCAGGTGCCGTATATCGCGATGCCGAATATACTCGCCGGTAGCCAGATGGTTCCGGAATTCGTGCAGGCGGCGGCCCGTCCCGAAAGGCTCGCCCAGGCCCTCGTGGATTGGCTCACGAGCGCCGGGAAGGTGGAAAATTACGTGCGGCAGTGCGCTTTGCAGCACCGCTTGCTCAAGCGCGACGCGGCGACCGAAGCGGCGGCACACGTGCTGGCGCTGGCACAGGGATAGGGGGCGAACGGGTGTTCATTGCAGGTGTTGATGAAGCAGGCCGCGGTCCGCTGGCCGGACCGGTAGTCGCCGCCGCGGTAATTCTCGACCCGGCGCGGGCCGTCGACGGCTTGCGGGACTCGAAGAAGATGACCGGCCGGCAACGCGACGCCGCGTTCGAATCCTTACACCGCGACGCCATTGCGATCGGTGTGGGCCAGGCGGACAGCCGGGAGATCGATGAATTGAATATTCTCCACGCGACGATGCTGGCGATGCGACGCGCGGTCGACGCGCTGGGTTGTCGGCCGGCCAGTGTGCTCGTCGACGGCAACCGTTGTCCGGACCTGCTGATGCCGGTAGAAGCGGTGATCGGCGGTGACGGATCCGTGCCGAGCATCAGCGCCGCGTCGATCATCGCGAAAGTCACACGCGACCGCATAATGCTGGAAATGCACGAACGCTATCCGGAGTACGGATTCGATCGGCACAAAGGCTATCCGACCCGGGCGCACCGGCTGGCACTGAACACGCACGGGCCGACGTCGGAACACCGGCGATCTTTCGCGCCGGTTCGCGAATCCCTGCGCACATATCGCGACACATGAACGATTTCGTCCATCTGCATGTCCACTCGGAGTTCTCGCTCGTCGACGGGCTGATCCGTCTGCCCGATCTCGCGCGACGCGTACACGAACTCGGCATGCCGGCGGTTGCGGTGACCGATCAGACGAATCTTTTTTCGCTCGTGAAGTTCTACCAGTCCGCGCGCCGCCGCGGAATTAAACCAATCATTGGTGCGGATCTGTGGATCGAAACACCCGACAACGGTGGTACGCGCACCCGTAATGTTTATCTTTGTCGCAACGAAGTCGGCTACCGTCAGCTGTCCGCGCTGATCACGCGCAGCTATCTCGAAGGCCAGTCGCGCGGCGTACCGGCGCTGAACTATGAGTGGCTGACCCCGGAGACGACGAGCGGGTTGATCGTGCTCTCGGGCGGCATCCATGGTGACATCGGTGCAGCGCTGATCGACGGTAACGTCGCGCGCGCGGACGAATTACTGCATTACTGGCGCGACCTGCTCGGCGATGCGTTTTATCTCGAGATCTCGCGTACCGGCCGCGATAACGAAGCGGGCTACAACGAACGTGTTCTGGACCTGGCGGAAGCGACGCTGACCCCGGTAGTGGCGACGAACGACGTGCGCTTTCTCCAGCCCGAGGAGTTCGAGGCGCACGAAGCGAGAGTGTGCATCCACGACGGGCGGACCTTGTCCGACCCGCGGCGGCAACGTCGCTATACGGCGGAGCAGTATCTGCGGTCGCCGGAAGAAATGATGGCCCTGTTCGCGGACGTGCCGCAGGCGATTGAGAACACCGTCGCCATTGCGCAGCGTTGCAGCATGGATATCGAGATCGGGACGTATCATCTGCCGAACTTTCCCGTGCCGAAAGACGCGAACGTCGACGAAGTGCTGCGTGAACAAACGCAGGCCGGGCTCACCGCCCGCATCGAGGCATTGACGCGCACGACCGGTGCAGCGCCGGATGAGAACGAAATGCGCGCGTACGCCGATCGTCTCGAAGAAGAACTAGGGGTCATTATCTCTATGGGCTTCTCCGGGTATTTTCTTATCGTCGCGGACTTCATCCAGTGGGCGAAGAACCAGCACATCCCGGTTGGTCCGGGGCGTGGTTCCGGTGCCGGTTCGCTTGCGGCGTACGCGCTCGGGATCACTGAGCTCGATCCGCTCGATTACGACTTGCTGTTCGAGCGCTTCCTGAACCCGGAACGCGTGTCGATGCCGGATTTCGACGTCGATTTCTGCATGGACCGGCGCGATGAAGTCATCGACTACGTGGCCGAACGCTACGGGCGTGACAAGGTGGCGCAGATCATCACGTACGGCACGATGGCCGCGAAAGCCGTCGTGCGCGACGTCGGTCGGGTCCTGAGCGTCCCGTATGGATTCGTCGACCAGCTGGCGAAACTGATCCCGTTCGATCCGAGCATGACGCTCGAGCGCGCGTTGAAAGAAGAACCGCTGCTGCAGCAACGCTACGACGAAGAAGACGAGGTCCGCGGGATTATCGATCTTGCTCTCAGGCTCGAGGGTCTGGCGAGAAACGCGGGTAAACATGCCGGCGGCGTTGTGATCGCGCCGTCGACCCTGACGGACTTCATGCCGCTGTATTGTGAGCAGGGCGCGCAGACCACCGTCACGCAGCTCGACATGGGTGACGTCGAGACGGTCGGTCTCGTGAAGTTCGACTTTCTCGGTCTGAGAACGCTCACGATCATCGATTGGGCGATCCAGAACATTAACGCGGCGAGGCGCGACGGGACGGAGGCGCCGCTTGATATCGCGCACCTGAAACTCGACGATCCGGCAACGTTCAGGCTGATCCAGGATGCGCAAACCACGGCGGTATTCCAGCTCGAATCCCGCGGGATGAAAGAGCTGATCAAGCGTTTGCGCCCGGATCGGTTCGAAGATCTGATCGCGCTCGTCGCCTTGTTCCGCCCCGGTCCGCTGCAGTCCGGCATGGTGGACGATTACATCGATCGCAAGCATGGCCGCGCTTCGGTGAAATACCTCGACCCGCGACTCGAGCCGATCCTGAGACCCACTCATGGCGTGATCCTGTATCAGGAGCAGGTGATGCAGATCGCGCAGGTCCTCGGTGGCTATACGCTCGGCGCGGCGGATCTTCTGCGTCGCGCGATGGGCAAAAAGAAACCGGAGGAAATGGCGAAGCAGCGCCAGGCATTCCTCGACGGTTGCGCCGCGAACAGCATCGATCCGGGCGCGGCGACCCAGATTTTCGATCTGATGGAAAAATTCGCCGGCTATGGCTTCAATAAATCGCACTCGGCTGCTTACGCGCTCGTTGCCTACCAGACGGCCTGGCTGAAGGCGCATTATCCCGCCGCGTTCATGGCGGCGGTGCTGTCCTCGGACATGGATTCGACGGACAAGGTGGTGCGTCTCATCGAAGAATGCCGGGTCATCGGTATTGAGGTCGCGCGGCCGAATATCAACACGTGCGATTTCCGTTTCACGGTCGCCAATGACCAGGCGATCTATTACGGACTCGGTGCGGTCAAGGGTCTCGGCGAGGCGGTCATCCGGGCCGTCGTCGAAGAGCGTACGGCGAACGGCGAGTACCGGGACATTTTCGACTTATGTTGCCGCAACGATGCGCGCAAGCTGAATCGACGCGCGCTCGAAGCGCTGATCAAGGCCGGCGCACTGGATTGCATGGGGGTCAGCCGGCGCGGTCTCGCATCGATCGCGAGCCACGCAATCCAGATCTCGGAACAGCAGGCGAAAGCCGCCGCGGTAGGCCAGAGCGACCTGTTCGGCCTCGGCGAGGAAAGTCCGGCGACCGGCACGGTTGACGCCGAGGCGTGGCAGCGCGCCGCGGCAATGGAAGAGTGGCCGGACAAGGAATTGCTCACGTGGGAAAAAGAAACGCTCGGTCTGTATCTGAGCGGACACCCGATTGATCGCTACGACACGGAGATCAGCGGATTGTCGACGTGCCGGCTCGCGGATCTGAAACCCGGCAAAGCGCGCCGCATCGTCGGTCTGATTGTCAGCGTACGCATGGTCAAGAGCCGGCGCGGGCAAATGGCCATCGTTACGCTGGACGACAAGACGGCGCGCGCCGAAGTCACGATTTTCAGCAAGGTGCTCGAGGAATGTCTCGATCGTATCGTCGTCGACCGCGTTTGCGTCGTCATCGGGGACTGTGCGGTCGACGAATACAGCGGCGAACATTCGATCAAGGCGGACAAGGTGCTCGGACTCGACGATGCACGCAATGAATACGCAAGTTCGCTGTTGATCAGTTTGGACTCGACGTTTGAAAACGGTAAGCTTGCCGAGCTGAAGCGCACGCTATCGACGTATGGACCGGGCGGCTGCCCGGTGACGGTAGAGTACGCAAACGCGTGCGCACGTGCGCGCCTGCGATTGTCCGATGAGTGGCGCGTTGCCGTGTCCGATTCCCTGCTCGAACACTTCGCGCAGCAATTCGGCGACAATACCGTTCGAATCGAATACTGATGTACGCCCGACCAGGCGCGTACCGCGAAAGGAAGCTGTAATGGCCGAGGAAGCCATCGAACCACAACAGATCAATCTGAAGTTTCTCGACTTCGAGCAACCGATCGCGGAACTCGAGGCGAAAATTGAAGATTTGCGCCAGATCGGTCACGACTCCGAAGTCAATATTTCCGAGGAAATCGCCCGCCTCGGCGAACGCTCGAACGAATTGACACGCGACATTTTTTCGTCGCTGACACCGTGGCAAATATCGCGCCTCGCGCGTCACCCGCAACGGCCGTTCACGCTCGATTACGTCGAGCGCCTTTTCGATGACATCGATGAACTCCACGGCGACCGTTTATTCAGTGACGACCCGGCGATCGTTGCCGGCATCGGGCGTTTCGACGGCATCGGGGCCGCGTTCATCGGGCATCAAAAAGGCCGCAACACGAAAGAAAACCTGCACCGCAATTTCGGTATGCCGCGACCCGAAGGTTATCGCAAAGCGGCGCGCGTTATGGCGCTCGCGGAGCGGTTTCGCCTGCCCGTGTTCACGTTTGTCGATACCCCGGGCGCGTATCCGGGCATCGGCGCGGAAGAGCGTGGTCAAAGCGAGGCCATTGCACGCAACCTGCTGGAAATGGCGAGCCTGAAGACGCCGATCATCACGACGATAATCGGGGAGGGGGGATCCGGCGGCGCGCTCGCGATCGGGGTCGCCGATCGCGTCTACATGCTGCAGTACGCGACCTACGCGGTCATTTCACCGGAAGGCTGTGCGTCGATTTTGTGGAAAAGTGCGGACAAGGCGGCCGAAGCGGCGGCTGCCATGGGGGTCACGAGCGAGCGCCTGTTCGCGCTCGGGCTTATCGATGCGATCATCGAGGAACCGCTCGGTGGCGCGCATCGGGACTTCGCGGGGGCAACGGAGTCCCTGCGCCGGCAGCTTTCATCGACGCTCGCGGAGTTGATGGCTCTCGACCCGGACACGTTGGTCCTGCGCCGGCGGGCGCGCTTCGAGAATTTCGGGCATTTTGTCGAAAAATAATCGCGCGTACCGGGCTGATGTGCGCGCGCTGCGTTTGCGACGGGCACGGCGGCGGCGAATGAACGGTCGAGCGGACCGGTCGGATGAGCAGGATGTCCGGGGCCGACAAAGTCATTGATGCGACGCGCGCGTCAGGTGCATTTGCACCGTCGGCGCGGCGGATAGTCGCTTACAGTGGCGGCCTGGATTCGACCGTCCTCCTGCACGCGCTCGTTACGTACGCGCACATCGCACCGACGACGCTCAGCGCTATCCATATCGACCATCGTCTGCACCCGCAAAGCCACGAATGGGCGGTCGCGTGCTGCGAACGCGCGCGTGCACTCGGGGTCACCTGCGAGGTCCGCATTGCCGGCGACCCACCGGTATCCGGTTCGGGCATCGAACAGTGGGCGCGCGAAATGCGTTATGCCGCGTTCGCTGACGCCGTCGCACCTGGCGATGTCGTCGTGATGGCCCACCACCGCGATGACCTCGCGGAAACCGTGTTGATGCGCTTGATGCGGGGCGCGGGACCGGAAGGGCTCATGGGGATGCCGGCGACGCGCGCGCTGGGTCGCGGGCAGCTGTTGCGGCCACTGCTGTCGGTTACGCGCAGCGACATCGAAGACTACGCGCGGGCCCACGAACTGGCATGGTCCGATGACCCGAGTAACGCCGATCCGGCGTTCGATCGGAATTACGTACGCCACCACGTGCTGCCGGTTTTACAGGCCCGCTGGCCAGGAGCCGTGAACCGGATTGCGCAGGCCGCCGAGTTGCAGGCCGAGGCGGCGGCCGGGTTACGCGCTGGCGCGGACAGCGCGCTCGGCGAGTCAACGCACGCTGCGCACGGGGGCCTTGTGCTTGCAGCGATAACGGACACCCGGCCCGGGCTTCTGAGCTGGGTATTGCGGCGCTGGCTCGAACGCGAAGGTCTGCCCGTGCCCGACGCCGTCCATCTCGCCGAGATCCAACGGATGGTATTCGCGCGCGCGGATGCAAACCCGCTCGTTGCTTACAAGGGCGCGCAGGTGCGGCGTTATCGGGGCTGCCTGTATGCCGGATGGACGCGGGCCGACATCGATCTCACGCCGCGTGAATGGGACGTGGCGACGCCATTGCGTCTCGCCTGGGGTGAACTGCGTGCGGTTACGGCGCAGGGTGAAGGTATTGCGCTTGCGGCGCTGGCCGGAAGGACGGTCAGCGTGCGCTTTCGCACGGGCGGGGAGCGCTGTCGCTTGCCCGGTCGCGGGCACCGGCACACGCTGAAGCATTTATTCCAGCAATGGGGTGTGCCGCCGTGGCAGCGAGCCGATACGCCGCTCGTGTACGTTGACGGGGAACTCGCGGCCGTGGGCGGATTTTGTGTCTGTGAACCTTATGCCGCGGTGGCGGGCGAGAGCGGTCTGCGCATCGTCTGGCAGCGGGTGCCGGGCGGCGGGCAGACCACCGGCACCAGCCCCTGAGCCCGCCGTCACCGGCACGCTTACGACGGCGAAATCGTGCGCACGAGCACGGTCGGCTCCTGGCGCGCGTAATCCTCGTCGTGAAACGTGAAAATGAATCCGACATCACCGATCTCGACCCGATCGCCCTCGTCAAGATGTGCCATGTCGATGGGTTGCCCGTTCACGAACACGCCATTGAGTGAATCCAGATCCTGGATCGTGAACTGACCCAGCGCGTCACGCCGGATCTCGCCGTGCAGACGCGATACGGACGTATCGTCGAGCGGCAGTTCCGTATTGCGGCTACGACCAATTCGCCACGGCGTATGGTCGATCCGGTAACGGCGGTTTTCATTCGTGGTCGACACGAGAAAGGCGTGAGTGGTCGATTGCTCGATCGCCTGCTGGCGCTTTTCCTCGCGACGTCGTCTGGCGATCGATGCGTACAGGACCGCGATGGCGAGGATCACGGAAAAAATCATTGCCGGCAAGCCGTACCAGAACCAGTTCCAGGCGGTATTGCCGAACTCGGCCGGGACCGGCGTCGCGTTCGCAACCGGCTCCCGTGGTGGCGCCGCGGTCGTCAGTGCCGGCGCCGGGGCCGCCCCGATCGGCGCGGGCGCAGCCGGTGCCGCCGGCATCTTGACCGGCACGAGGACGAGAAAATTCCGCTCGACCGTCTGAAACGCCAGCGAGACGTCGATCGGGCCGTGCGCATCGCCGGCTTCGAATACGCCGAGGTCGAACGTGACGCGGCCACCGCTCTCGATCGTGCCGACGAGCCGGGAAAAGAATGCCGGCGGAATTTCGTTGTCGATGTGGCTTGCCGGTGAATACAGGCCGCCGGTCTCTTCGCTGAGACGGCGCAGTGTTTGTAACGCGATTGACTGCGCGACAGAGCGCGGGTAGCCGATGCTGGAAATCACGACTTTTTCCCGCCGCGCTGCCGCGACCACGTCCTCGTGGTGGTACGCGAGATCCTCGGCCTGACCGTCAGACATCAACACGAGCAGGTGGCGATCGGCGGGGACGGCCTTGAGCACTTTTATCGCGCCGAGTACGTTGCGATACAGTTCCGTCGTACGACCTTTCGCGACGAGCGCGTCGAGACTGTCGTTCAGGTCCGTGTCTGCACAGGGGATGCCGCACAGCACGTCGAGGTCGGAATCAAACGTGGCGATACCGAAGCTCTGCCGCGGCTTAGCAACGTCGATGATCTTGCGGATGTGTTCCCGGTTCTTTGCCACCGTCGCGGCACGCGCGGGGTCACTCGTGTCGACGAGGAACAGGATCGCGGTGGTTGACGCTTCCGCTTGTGCGGAGACGAGTTCGCCGGTGCTGATGATGCCGGCGTACTCCGCTGCCGCGGCGGTAAGGTTCTCGCCGGAAAGCGTGCGATAGTCACACGTCAGGCGCAGCGGTTCCGGCTGGCGGCATTCGATGTCGAGATGCTCCGTCAGCGTCGCCGCCGGTACTGCGCCGGCGAGGCAGACGAGCAGTAACGCAATGGCCCAACGGCCACCGGCGATGTCGTTTGCGGTTCCCGAAAGTTTCATAAGCTGCTCACGAGGAGCCCCCACGCTGCAACCGGCGACAAATTATTTTTCGGGGAACAGCGGATCGGGGAGATCGAAAAATTCGATATCGACGGTTTTCTGGCCGCCGCGACTTTCATCCGTCGGACGTGCATTCGGCCCGAGGTTTTCATCGACCAACTCGCCGAGTTGCGGCAGGCCTTTCCGCATTTTCGTGCCGGCTTCGACGACTTTCGCGTGCAGGTCGCCATTGAACGGCACGCGATAGGCGCGTGGTTCATTGCGGGCGGGACCTTGTTCCAAATCCGTCAGCCACAGGAAGATCTCGCCCGGATCCCCGGTTGTCTTTTCCGGTTCCTGGACGAAAATGGCGACAAGATTGAAACGCTTCGGTAATTCGGCGTCGGTTGGCCAGCCCATCAGTGGTGGAAACGACTGATAGGTGACGATATAGAACGCGGATACCGCAACGACGAGCAGCGCCTTGAGGCGCCAAGAGAACGACGTGTAAAGGGTGACGCCGATAAGTAACAGCGCGACCAGCACGTAAGCTGCTATCAATCCGGCCTGGCTCAACATAATCACGATGGGTACTCCGCTATCCGAAAACGACTAGGCTTTTGCTGATATGGCTGATCTGGGAGACCTTGCCGGATTTGTCGATCACGAACCGCACCGCGGTTTTCTCGTCACCTTTCTTCTCCAGCAGGGTATCCCCGTAGTACACGATCTCCAGCGCCGGGTTGACCTTCGATACTTTTACCGTCACGGGCAGCGGCAGCTGGGTCTCCGTTGCATAGTAATGAACATTCACGACGTACTCACCGGGTACGACCCCGCGAATCGTAACGACTTCCTGGTTCAGGGGATTTTGAATTTCTTCGCCGTTGACGTTGATCGTATCGTTTACCTGTCCGCGATCGTCGCGGTCCAGGTGCACGAGGCCTGCTTCGCGATTGCGGAACCAGATCAGGTTGCCGTTCGGGTCTTCGACCCAGGTGTCGACATCGTCGGGGCTGTTGTCGGGCCAGGCTATTGTGATGATGTATTCCGCTTTCGGGTCGATGATGCCCTTTTTCGCCACCGGGTTCATGAACATGATTGCGATGAGGAACAGGAATGTGAATCCGAGCAGTGCGTTGAACAAAAGATCGGTAAACGGATCGGACGTGTTTCTGCGGCTCGGGTTCGATCCGAACAAGGCCACGATCAACGATTCCCTGCGGCTTTCAGACTTGGTTTGACGTCAATTTCCGCCACCCGGATCACGCGGTGAATCAATTCGTCGGAGCCCTTGTCCAGCAGCAGGTACTGGAGTCCGAGCAGGATACTGCCAATCAGGCCGGCGAGGGTCGTGAACAAAGCCGTACCCATGCCGCTGCTCATTTGGCGCAGCACTTTCTGCATCGTGTTGACGTCGAGCGAGGCCGTATTCGCGACCGAGCCGAGCATCAGGATGAAGCCGATGATGGTGCCGACGAGACCGAGTTTCAGCAGGATATCGACGACGAACCAGCCCATTTCGTGGGCGCCCTTGAGCCGTTCCGCGAGTGCTTCGGTGAGATTCGATTTTTCTGTCGGCGTTTCGTTATCGAGCGTTTCGTGGTGCGCATTCATTAAATCGACGAGGTAGTTCGTCATGACGCAGCGGGGCAGGATCCGGTCACCGACGCTGAGTTGCCCGCCGCTGGCCCGGACGCTCGCGCGACCCCTTTCAGCGGCGATCTGTCCGGCGATCACGGCCGCCTGGTTCAGTTCCCCGGAAAGAAACACGACGCGGGAGGCACAGTGGAGGGTGCCGATGAAATACAGCAAGCCGATGATGAGGCTGATTCGGCTGCGGTCACCGTCGACCAGCATTGCGACGAGGCCCTCGCCCCAGGAAACGGTGACCCCGAAAACGATTAAGCCGGAGACAATGAGCCAGACCAACAGCAGGTAGTGGGGGTGTTCCTGTAATCTCATTTTTCGGCAGCGGCGTCCTGTTCCAGAACGAATTCGACGATTTCCCGCAATATAGCATTCATCCGGCGGGCGAAAGCATTGATCCTCGCGTCCGCATGATCCTCGGGCAGCAGGATCAGACTGATGACGGTGCCCTCGGGAGCGCTGTGTACCGCAATCCGGCACGGCATCTGGGCGACGTAGCCGGGGTCGATTTCGAGGACCTCGCGCGCGTACTCGAGGTTGCAGAAATGAATGACCTCGACATCCGGGAAATCGTCATACCCGCGCTCGCGCAGGCCCTTGCCTATCGTGTTTCGGCCCGTGATGCGAAAGTTGCGCTCAGTGATGGCAAATTCGAGCTCAAATACGACATCGTCGAATGCCTTGTCCGTGCGCGCGCGCTCTATCAGCGCATCGCTGCGGGGCGTCGCGGACGGTGACGGCGAGCAGGCCGCGGTCGTGATGACCGCGACGATGACAAGTGCGACGTGGCGGAGCATGTGGTGATGCCTCATTCCTTGATCACGACTTCCGTGCCGATCGTGACATACGCGCGCAATTCGGCGATTTCCGCGTTCGTGAGTGCGATGCACCCCTCGGTCCAGTCTACCTTCGAGTGAATGCGCAGGGTTTTCTCGGTTTCTTCACCGATCCCGTGGATGCCGATGGCGCCACCGAGCGCCGTATTTTGCGGCGGCAGTTCGCCGAGACGCAGAGAATTGATGATGCGGTCGAACTCGTAGCGCGTGATTCGTTTGTTCTTGAGACCGTAAAAAGCGTCTTTCACGTTGGGATAGTTCAGGCGCATGAACAGATGAAAGCGGCTACTGTCGTTGAAGCCCACGACCCGGTAGATCCCGACCGGCGTACGATTGTCGCCGGTGAGTTGTTTGTCGCCCGGCCCGCCGCGACCAACGGCAACGGGGAACTGGCGATAAACCTGGTCGCTGAATTTTATCCGCAGCACGCGCTCGGACTTATCGATTTCTATGTGCGGTACGACGTCGCCGACGTCATCAATCCCGTCCGCCACCGCGGGTCCGCTACACAGTACCAGCGCGACGAACGTGCTCGCGGCGAGCAACAAGCAGTGAGCCCACGAACCCGTGGGCATGCGCAGCCGTCCGTGTCCCGCCGCGCCGATTCTTTGCTCATGCGCCGCGCTGAATTCACCTGACCGGAAATTAATCTTCGTCCCCCTGATTAAGCCTGCGCACAGCACGCAATGACGTTGTCATGATGCGTGTTTTTATCGCTCCCGCAGCGCGGCGATTCTAGCACAAGGCGGCCGGGGTTCAGGGCTTCGGATCACGTGCCAGGCGCGGCGTGGCAGGCGCGAAGTGATACAATTAACGACTGCTGCCGGCGCGTGTCGATCGGGGCAAACACTGGCGGAATTTATGCGTTCGAACGAGACAACGAGATATACCTACACCGCAATGCTGTTGCATTGGTTGATAGCGTTGCTCGTGTTTGCCCTGTTTGCGATTGGCTGGAGTATGGTGGACCTGCCACGTGGCCCCGATCGAACTTACAGCTTTGCGCTGCATAAATCGATCGGCCTGACGGTTCTCGCGCTCGCGCTCGTACGTATCGGATGGCGTGTGTTCCATCGTCCGCCACCGTACCCCGAATCGATGCCACGCTGGCGCGTCACACTCGCGCGCAGTGTGCATCTGCTGTTTTATTTTTTGCTGTTCCTGCAACCCGTGAGTGGCTACCTGTCCTCGTCGTTCAGCGGTTACTCGACGAAGGTGTTCGGGGTGCCGTTACCGGCGTGGGGCTGGCGTGATCCGCCACTGAATGAGTTCTTTACGGAAATCCATGTGATGAGTTCCGTACTGTTCTTGCTGTTGATCGGCTTGCACGTCGCCGGCGCGGTCTCGCATCTGTTCGACCGCGATGAAGGCATTTTGCGCCGGATATTACCGTGGTAGGAAGCCCGGACGTGATATTGACGTGCTGCGGGCACAAAAAAAGGGGGCAGGGCCCCCTTTTTTACGACATCAATCCGGCTTCAGCGGTTGTTGATGTACATCGTTACTTCAAAACCGAAGCGAATGTCGTCGAAACTCGGGGTTTCCCATGCCATGTCGTACTCCTCGTTATGTTGTTTAGCTTGCTTGGACAGCTGCAACTGCCGTGCCACTTCGCTGTCGTTGCGCGTCGGAAAAATAACGATATAAAAATCAAACAGTTATCATTTTTTCGCCGAACGCGGCACGAACCCGGTTGGCGCTGCCGCCGGCTATCCGGTTGCCATCAACCGCTGCAGTGGTTGTGTACAACCATCCCCATCGCCGCAGGTGGGGCAATCCGCCGAACTATAATTTCAGCGTGATGCCACCAACCGGATCCCAATCGCTGCGCCGGCTGCTGTTCAGCCACGAACTCGCGTTCTTCGTCCTCGTCGCCGTGGCCGGTGGCCTCGGTGGCGTCTCGGCGTACTTCTGGCACCAGACTTCAGCCGAATCCCTGCGCCTCAATGGACTCGCGCACAGCGCCCAGGAGATCCGGTCGGACCTGTTTCGGCAGGTCAAGGAAGCCATGCTGGCGAAACTGCGCGACGACCCCGACGCCGAGGCGGTCTACGAGACCTACACGAAATCGATCAAGGCGCGGTTCAATGCATTGCGCCAGAACTCGCGGTCACGCGCCGAGGCTTACGCCGTGCAGGCGCTGCAGGAGGCCTACAGTACGATCCAGGTCGACATGAACGCGATCTTCGATGATCCGTACGTGCTCAACCGGATGATCCGCAGCCGCTTGCTGGACCCGCGTTACGAACAGGCGCTGGTGGCCGACTTCGATTCGGCGTTTACGAACCTGCGCGGGCTTATCAATCAGCAACTCGCGGACCAGGCCGAGAAAGTCGCGCTGTGGACCCGCTTCGCGCCGTTCCTGATCCCGGTTCCGATCCTCGTGGCGATCATGCTGCTGCTGATTTCGCGGTCCAGCGTGCAGCGCGGATTCGTGCGCCCGGTGCAGTCCGTCGTTGGCGCGTTGCGCAGTCATGACGTCGCGGAACTTGCCGCGATTCCGGATCCGGGCGGCGTCTCGGAGGTCGGGGAAATTACGCGCGGCATTCGCGACATGGCGGGCGAACTCGAGCGCAGCCGCGACGCGCTCGTCGACAGCGAGCGGCAGGCCGCGCTGGGCGCGCTGGTACCGGTAGTTGCGCATAATATCCGCAATCCGCTGGCGTCGATCCGGGCGAGTGCGCAATTGCTCGAGGATGACGGTGCCGACGGCGAAGTACGCGAAAGCAGGGAAGCGATCATCGAGACGGTCGATCGCCTCGAGCGCTGGGTGAGCGCGCTCGTGTCCTATCTCCATCCGTTGACTCCGCAGACGCGACAGGTATCCGCCGCGGCGCTGTTCGACGCTACCGTCCGGCTGCTGAAACCCCGGCTCGAGGAGAAGCGCCTCACCCTGACCCGGGCGCCGTGGGACCCCGCGGTCAATGTCGACGTCGATCCCGATCTGATGGAGCAGGCGCTGTACGCCCTGCTGACGAATGCCGTCGAAGCAAGTCCGGCCGGTGCGGAAATCGCGTTGTCCATCGAGAGCGGCACGCAGGTCCGGCTCGGCATCCGTGATCAGGCAGGCGGCCTGGCGTTCAAACCGGAGCCAACCGGGCTCGAACCGGGCCCGACGACGAAGAAGCGCGGCACCGGCCTTGGCATCCCCGTCGCATTCAAAATCTGCAAGGCGCACGGTTGGGAAATCGAGTTCGACAGCGACCCCGGAGTCGGCACCCGCGTGACCCTGACGGCACGCGCGCCCGGCGCGCTGAACGACCGCGAATCTTAGGCCATAATCGCCGCATGAATACGCCGGAACAAACGGACCTCAGCGAAACGATCGCGGCGACGGCAACCCGCGTACTCGTGGTCGAAGACGAGGTGATTTTCGCCAAGGCCGTGGCGCGTCGCCTGAGCCGTGACGGGTACGTTTGCGATGCGGTCGCCTCACTTGCCGATGCCGAGGCGGCGATCCGCGAGGCGGCACCGGATTTGTTGCTGCTCGACATGCGATTGCCCGATGGTTCCGGGCTCGATTTCCTCGAGCGCCTGCGCAGTGAATTCGGTCTCGGGGTTCCGGTCATCGTGATGACGGCTTATGGCGAAATCGACGATGCCGTGAACGCGATGAAGTTGTCGGCCGCCGACTATTTGAAAAAACCCGTCGATCTCGACGAATTACTCATCGCGGTGCGCAAAGTCCTCGCAACGGAACGTCTGACGACGCAACTCGCCTATTCGCGGGCGCGCGAGGCTCGCGTTGGCGATGCGGTCGAGATAATCGGGCGTTCGCCGGCTATCGAGCAATTGCGCGCGCAGATTACGCGCATCGCCGCACTCGGTGATACGGGCAGCGCACCGCCGCCGACGGTATTGATCACGGGCGAGACCGGTACCGGGAAAGACGTCACGGCGCGCGCACTCCACGCCCGCTCGGGTCGCCACGCGAAACCGTTCGTCCACGTCGACTGTGCCTCACTGCCGAAAGATTTGATCGAGGCGGAATTGTTCGGCCACGAAAAAGGCGCGTTCACGAACGCGCACGCGGAACGCACGGGGCTCATAGAAATGGCCGAGGACGGCGTCGTGTTCCTCGATGAGATCGCCGAACTGCCGCTCGATCTGCAGGGCAAACTCCTCGCCGTGCTCGAGCGTCGTCGTTTGCGTCGGGTTGGCAGTAGCCGCGAACGTCCGATCGAGGCCTGGTTCATCGCGGCGACGAATCGCGATGTCACGACGATGGTGAACGACGGAACGCTGCGTTCCGATCTGTACTTCCGGCTCAATGTGCTAACGCTCGAACTGCCGCCGTTACGCGATCGCGGTGACGATGTGCTGTTACTCGCCGACGCTTTCGCCGAGCACACGGCGCAGCACTACGGCATTGCGGACGTTCAGTTCAGTGCCGACGCCCGCGCGTCATTGTCGGCCTATGCCTGGCCCGGCAACGTACGCGAACTCAGGCATGTCATCGAACGTGCGAGCTTGCTGTGCACCGACGGACAGATTGGCGCCAATGATTTGCTGTTACCGCGTTCTGCCGATTCCGGTTCGTCGGCCGAGCCGCCGTCCGATCTCACTGGCTTGACGCTTGATGAGGCGGAACGCCTGCTGATCGAATCCGCGCTGGAACGCTGCGCAAGTAATGTTTCGGCGGCGGCGCGCGAACTCGGGATTACGCGCATGGCGATGCGTTACCGGATGAAGAAGTACAACCTGCACCAGGACTGATCGCCGCCGCGTTTACGGCGGTTGTGCCCCCGGATGAAGCGGCCGCGGGTTTGCGCCGCTCAGTGCAGTTTCAGTCGCGGCTTCGAATGTCGTGTGAGCACGTTCGCAACCGTCAGCAGACAGGTCCGGATAACTCCCTGCACGGCTATCTGGTGCATCTTGTACAGCGACAGGTAGGCCATGCGCGCGAACCACCCTTCGATGGCGAGTGAACCGGACTGGCGCCCGAACAGATTGCCCATCAGCGAACCGACGGTGCTGTGGCGACTCAGGTTGATCAGTGAGCCGAAATCCTTGTACGTATATGTCGGCGGCGGTTTGTTCGCGAGAATACTGCTGATTGCTTTCGCCACGGTGGCGGCCTGCTGGTGAGCCGCCTGGGCCCGGGGCGGGACGAACGCTTCGCTGCCCGGGGCAAGACGACAGGCCGCGCAATCGCCCAGCGCGAAAATCGTATCGTCGCGCGTGGTTTGCAGCGTCTGGCGGACCACGAGCTGATTCGCGGCGTTAACCTCGAGGCCGTCGCACTCCGCGAGCACGCGCGGGCCCTTGATGCCGGCCGCCCAGACTTTCGTTTCCGCGGGAATCCGTTTGCCGGAAAGCGTGGTAAATCCGCCCGCGTCGGCGCTCGCGACCCGCTCACCGGTGTGAATCTCGACGCCGATCTGTTCGAGCGCGTGTTGCGTCGATGAGGAGATTCGTTCCGTCAGTCCGGGCAGGATCCGATCCGCGCCTTCGATCAGGTGTATCCGCACGTCGCGCTGCGGATCGATGCGATCGAGGCCAAACCCGACGAGCGCGCGTACGGAATGATGCAGTTCGGCGGCGAGTTCGACCCCGGTAGCGCCGGCACCGGCAATCGCGATGTGCAGCTGGCCCTCGCGCAGCGGTTCCGTCTGGGCATTCGCGGCATAGCAGTTGTGCACGAGTCGCTGATGAAATCTGTCGGCCTGCGCCCGACCGTCGAGAAAGAAACAGTGTTCGGCGACACCGGGAGTGCCGAAATCGTTGGTCACGCTGCCGATGGCAAGGACGAGCAGGTCGTAGGACAGTGTCCGGGCGGGAATGTATTCGTTTCCGGTGGCATCGGTGGACGGAGCGATCGTGAGCGTTTTCGTCGTGCGATCGACCCCCGCGAGTGCGCCGAGGCGAAAATTAAAATGGTGCCAGTGCGACTGGGCCAGGTAACTCAGCTCGTCTTCGTTGGAATTGAGCGTACCCGCGGCAACTTCGTGCAGCAGCGGCTTCCACAGGTGCGCATGGTTGACGTCGACGAGTGTCACGGCAACGTCGTCGCGGCTGGCGTAGCGGTCGCCGAGCGTGGTGACGAGTTCGAGACCGCCGGCACCCCCACCGACCACGACAATACTGAACGGCTTGGCAAGGTTCATGACAACTGGCGAACTCCCTGATGGTGCGGAACATGCCGGTACAGGACGCTATACTACGCCAGCACACGCCGCCTTGCAGAGGAACCCCTGCGGGGTACTGCCCGTGTACAACAACCGGAGATCAGCAATGGACGAACAGACTCAACTCGAACTCGAGGCGGCGACGTTTCGCCGCTTGCGTGACTACCTGCGCGAACATACCGAGGTACAGAATATCGACCTGATGAATCTCGCCGGGTTCTGCCGCAACTGCCTGTCGAAATGGTACCTCGCGGAAGCCGACGCCAGGGGCGTCGCGCTCGATTACGACGCCGCGCGGGAGTTGATCTACGGCATGCCCTACGAGGACTGGAAGCAGCAAAATCAGGCACCCGCGTCGGCGGAACAACAGGCTGAATTCGCCGCGCGGGAAGCCGCGGAGAACGCGGCGAAATAAGCTGTTCGCCCTGACGGGCAGCACAGCGGCTGCCCCGAGCACCCGCGCGGAGTCCGGACGATGGATCAATTCGTGAAACGCAGACGCCGCCTCCGGCGCTGCTCCGTGCTGGCCGGCCTGTTGTTAGCGTCGTTCGCGCTTGGCGCGCAGGCCGGAGACGACGACGATGATGACGACGATGCCGGCGCGCGCGGTACGCTCGTCGAAGTGGTTGACGGCCGCACGCGCGTGCAGCTCGATTCGGACACGCTCGGGCGTTTTGGTATCGCCGTCAGTGCGCCGGCGATCGAGCACCACGTGGCCGAACACCTCGAGTTTGGCGAGACGCTCGACAGCGCCGCGATCCTTGCCGCGCGCAACACGTTCGAAGCGAGTCGTGCCGCGTACGCTGCGGCGGCCGCGATGGTCGATGGGCAGCGGGCCCTGATTGAGCGCCTCACCGCGATGCGCGAACAGGGGCTTGCGATCGATACGGTTGCGCTCGCGCGCGAGCAGCGACAACTCACGGATTTCGTCGCCGCGCAACGCCGCGCCCGATTCGCGCTCGACTCAGCCCGCCAGACCGCGATATTGCAATGGGGCGCGGAATTCGGTGCCCGCATCGTCGCGCAGGACGACCCCGTTTTCGACGCGCTGCTGACTGGCGAGTACTACATCATCAGCGTGCCCGTGCGGCGGCCGGCGGCGGTCAATAGCCCGGTTTTTGTCGGGCGTTCCGGCGTCCGCGCAGATGCGGTTGCGGCAACCTGGATCGGGCCCGACGCGCGCAGCCGCACACCGCTCGGAACGTCCTATCTCGTCGCCGCGACGGATCCCGGCTTGCGCAGCGGCATGCGGGTGAGCATCTGGGTGAGCAATCCGGACGCCGCATTTGACGTGCTGCGGGTGCCGCGTCGCGCGCTCATTTGGCATGCCGGGTCACGCTGGATCTATGCTGAACTCGAGCCCGGTGTGTTCGAACGTCGCCGCGTCCAGGTCTCCGCGACGGACGCGGACGCGGTGCTGATCGAAGCGGGCGCGCAGGCCATGCCCCGGGTTGTCGTCACCGGTGCGACGAGCCTGCTGGGCGAGGAGTTTCGCTGGTCGATTCCCGACGAAGATGACGATTAACGATCGTCACCCGGAGCGCGGGCCATGCTAGCGACGCTCGTACGTGTGTCGATTCGGTACCGTGGCCTCGTCGCCGCGCTCGCCATGCTCATGACAGCCTACGGCGCGGTGCAATTGTCGCGTGCCGGGCTCGACATTTTTCCGGAGTTCTCGCCGAAAGCCGTGATCGTGCAAACGGAAGCGCCGGGCCTGTCGGCGAATGCGGTGGAAGTGCGCGTAAGCCGCGTGCTCGAGAACGCGCTGACCGGTCTCGTTGGTCTCGATCACGTGCGCTCGGAATCGATCGAAGGGCTGTCGATAGTCACCGCGGTATTCCGCGACGATACGGACATCTATCGCAATCGCCAGTTCGTTGCCGAACGCCTCGCGGTGGCTGCCGCGGCCCTGCCGCCGACCGTCGCGACGCCCGTCGCGGTCCCGCTCACATCGTCGTCGGCCACGGTGCGCACGATCGGTGTGCGCGCCGAGGATCTCGATCCAATGGCGTTACGCGACATCGTCGATGCCATCATCGTCCCGCGCCTGCTCAGCGTTCCCGGCGTTGCCGACGTCAATGTGTTTGGCGGCGCCGTGCGTTCGCTGCAGGTGCAGCTGCTACCGGAACGCCTGCGCGCCGTCGCGCTTGGTATTGGCGACGTCACCGCGGCCCTGCGCGGGGCAACCGGGGTGGCGAGGCTTGGTTTCATCGAGGACGACAATCAACGCTTTTCCGTCACGTTCGCCGGTCTGCCACAGACCCCGGATAGCTTCGAACGGCTCGTCATTCGCGACGATGAGCGCGGCGTCGTGATGCTCGGCGACATAGCGCGGATCCGGTTTGCCGGAGAACCCGGCTTCGGGGCGGCGCAAATCGGCGGCAAGCCCGCGGTCGTCATGATGATCATCGGTCAGTACGGCGCGAATACGTTAACCGTATCGAATCTGCTCAAGGATGTGCTCGACGATTTCCGGCACCAGCTCGGGCAGCGCGGTGTCGTGTTGTACCCGAGCCTGTTTGTGCCGGCG